>NZ_JUET01000091.1 GCF_001006485.1 Tannerella forsythia | reverse complement strand
CAGTCAATATCCTGTTTATATCTTACTCAAAAAATAGTCCGTTTATTTGAAAGAATGAAAAACAAAAAATCATTGAAGAAAATTTCAACACTTTAAACAGCCTATCATCTATATCATATTATTTTATAAAAACCAATTATATAAATAGTTGTGAGAAAACCGTTGAAATATTCTTTTGCTTCATATTCTAACTGTATGAAAGGTCAATTCGTCAGAGGAAATTCCACAGAACATAATTGGTGATCAATTTTTTCGTAAATAGACTCGGCGTATTTGTTTAGATTTGAAAAGCTACTTTTTGAATTTGTTTTACTGGTATAACACGATTGTCTATTTTAAAATGTTTATTTACTGATTGAAACTGCATTTTTGGGAGAGTTTTTTATTTGTGTATGTCTTTGATTATCTTTGTGCCTCTTTTTATCAAGTTGAGTAATAGATGAGGTTTGATTATGATGTGATAGTAGTGGGAGCAGGTCATGCGGGCTGTGAAGCTGCAGCTGCAGCTGCGAATTTAGGTTCGCGCACGTTACTGATTACTATGGATATGAATAAGATTGCCCAGATGAGCTGTAATCCTGCTGTAGGTGGAATAGCGAAGGGGCAGATTGTTCGCGAGATCGATGCTTTGGGAGGTTTTATGGGGATTGTAACCGATCGTACGGCTATTCAGTTTAGAATGTTGAACCGGAGTAAGGGACCTGCCATGTGGAGTCCTCGTGCACAGAATGATCGGGTAAAATTTATTCAGGCTTGGCGTGAGATTCTTGAGAATCTTCCTAATTTGTGGATATGGCAAGATACCGTCAGTGAATTGCTTTTAGACGGTAATCGTGTTTGTGGTGTAAAGACGGCTTTTGGAATCGAATTTCAAGCAAATTCGGTTGTTTTGACAAACGGTACTTTTTTGAATGGATTGATACATGTCGGTCGTGTACAATTTTCGGGAGGACGAATTTCGGAACCGGCTGTAAGAGGATTGACGGAACAGTTGATTTCTCTCGGTTTTATTTCAGATCGGATGAAAACAGGTACTCCTGTACGAATAGATGCTCGAAGTATTTATTTTGAAGAACTTACCGAACAACCGGGCGAAAATGATTTTCGTAAATTTTCTTATTTAGACAATGTCAAAAGAGAACTTAAACAATTAAGCTGCTGGACTTTATATACGAATGAAGAGTGTCACAATGTCTTACGTAAAGGATTATCGGAATCACCTCTGTATAATGGACAGATACAAAGTATAGGTCCTCGTTATTGTCCGAGTATCGAAACTAAAATCGTCACTTTTGCCGATAAAATACAACATCAATTATTTTTGGAACCCGAAGGTGAATCGACACAGGAATATTATCTGAATGGATTTTCTTCATCTCTTCCTTTCGATATTCAGTTGAAGGCTTTGCAAAAAATATCGCCTTTTCGTGATGTTCAATTATATCGTCCGGGGTATGCGATCGAATATGATTTTTTTGATCCTACGCAGTTATTACATACTTTAGAGACAAAGAAGATTTCACATCTGTTTTTTGCCGGTCAGATTAATGGAACTACCGGTTATGAAGAAGCGGCGGGGCAGGGGATAGTGGCAGGTATTAATGCACATCTTCGTTGTCATGGTGATGATACGTTTGTTTTAAATCGTGATGAGGCATATATTGGAGTATTGATAGATGATCTGGTGACAAAAGGAGTGGATGAACCGTATCGTATGTTTACTTCGCGTGCGGAGTATCGGATTCTTTTGCGTCAGGACGATGCGGATATGCGTCTTACCGAACGAGGTTATCAATTAGGACTTGCCGATACTTATCGTTATGGTTTATTGAAAAAGAAGAAAGAAATGATTGATCGAATCACGGAGTTTATTCGTTCTTTTTCCGTTATACCTGTTCAAATTAATGCTAAATTAACTTCTTTAGGAACGGCTCCTATTCCTCATGCTTACAAACTGGTCGATATATTAACTCGACCTCAAGTTTCATTTTCCGATATCAAAGAAGTGATACCGGAGTTTAATCAGTTGATAGATACGATTCCAATTTCTCGTCGGGATGAAATTTTAGAAGCGGCTGAGATCAGTATAAAATATAGCGGATATATCCAGCGAGAAAAACAGATTGCAAATAAAGTATCTCGATTGGAAAATATTCGTATCAAAGATAAGTTTGATTATTTATCGATTCAATCTCTTTCGACGGAGGCTCGCCAAAAATTACATAAAATAAATCCGGAAACAATTGCGCAGGCAAACCGTATTCCCGGAATATCTCCGAGCGACGTCAATATTCTTTTGGTATTATTGGGTAGATAATATAGAAATGTTCCACGTGGAACATGGTTTTTTATAAAAGAAGAATGGATGACAGGCTTAGCTACATACTAAAAATTCTTTCTACTATACCTGAGAAGCCGGGATGTTATCAATATTTCGATCGTAAAGGAACGATTATTTATGTAGGGAAAGCGAAGAATTTACGCAAACGAGTTTCTTCTTATTTTCAGAAAGAGCATGAAAATAATAAAACTCGTGTTTTAGTCAAACATATTTATGATTTAAAATATATTGTAGTAGATTCGGAAGAAGATGCCCTGTTACTCGAAAATAACTTAATCAAACAGTATCGTCCGCGTTACAATGTCTTATTGAAGGACGATAAAACGTATCCTTCCATCGTGATCAAAAACGAATATTTTCCACGTATATTTCAGACAAGAAATATTGTAAGGGATGGTTCTTTGTATTTCGGTCCGTATGCGTCTGCTTATACTGCGAAGATCATGCTGCAACTGATAAAAGAATTGTATCCGGTCCGGACATGCAAACATACCTTGACACCCGAATCCATTGCTTCGGGAAGGTATAAAGTTTGTCTCGAATATCATATTAAACGATGTAAAGCTCCTTGTGTCGGACTACAAAATAGAGAAGAATATAATCGGAATATTTCCGAGATAAAGGAAATATTAAAAGGAAACAGTTCACGCGTAAGCGCGCTCCTTCTAAATCGGATGCGAAAACTTTCGGAGGAAATGCGTTTTGAGGAAGCTCAGGAAATCAAATATCAATATGATTTGATTGAAAATTTTCGGTCGAAGTCGACGGTTGTTCCCATGTTGCATAATGTAGATGTATTTTCGTTGGATGAAAGCGAACAGTCCGTCTATATTAATTACATGCATATAGGAAACGGAGCCATTGTGCAGGTATATACGATTGAGTATCGGAAAAAACTTGATGAACCGAAAGAGGAACTTTTAGGTTTGGGTATTGTGGAAATGAGAGAGAGATTTCAAAGTAATGCTTCCGAAATAATCGTTCCTTTTATGCCTGAAGGTGTATTTTCAAAACATATTATTTTCACGGTTCCACAACGAGGAGATAAGAAGAAATTACTTGATTTGTCTGTTCAAAATGTAAAGCAATATAAGATTGATAAATTGAAACGTTCGGATAAGTTTAATCCCGAACAGCGATCGACCCGTCTGTTAACTGCGATTCAAAAGGATTTACATTTACCTGTTCTGCCGATGCAGATAGAATGTTTCGATAATTCAAATATACAAGGTACGAATCCCGTTGCGGCCTGCGTCGTATTTAAAAAAGGGAAACCGTCGAAGAAGGATTATCGTCATTTTCATATAAAGACGGTTGTAGGTCCCGATGATTTCGCTTCGATGACGGAAGTTGTTACGCGTCGTTACACACGACTGTTGGAAGAAGGTCTGCCTCTTCCGCAGTTGATTGTTATCGATGGAGGAAAGGGACAGTTGAATGCAGCAACGGAAGTGCTTCGGCAATTGAATTTATTAGATAAAATATCGATTGTAGGATTGGCAAAACGGTTGGAAGAGATTTTTTATCCGGGCGATCCGATACCGCTTATACTCGATAAAAATTCGGAAACGCTGAAAGTTATTCAACATCTCCGCGACGAAGCTCATCGGTTCGGTATTACATTTCATCGGAAGATGCGAAGTAAAAAGCAAATTATTTCGGAATTGGATGAGATTAAAGGTATCGGAGAAAAGACGAAAGAGGTGTTATTGAAAAAGTATAAAAGTGTAAAACGGATTAAGGAAGCTCCGATGGACGAACTCATTGAACTGATAGGAGAGAGTAAGGCGGATATCTTAATAAACGGTTTGAAAAAACCGGAATAAATATAAGCAGGAGAATTTAATTTTTGTAATATGAGAACAGTCATACAACGCGTGCAACACGCGTCGGTTGCGATTGATGGAGCGGTACGATCTGAGATTGGTAAAGGTCTACTGATTTTGGTGGGTTTTGAAGATTCGGATACGGATAAGGAAATTGTCCGGATGGCGAAAAAGATCGTAAATATGAGAATTTTCGACGACGATAAAGGTGTTATGAATCGCTCTGTACTTGAAATCGGTGGAGAAATTTTAATCGTCAGCCAGTTTACTTTATATGCTTCGACAAAAAAAGGAAATCGTCCGTCGTATATTCGTGCCGCGAAACCGGATATTGCGATTCCATTGTACGAGTCGTTTTGCAAGGAAGTAGAAATGCAGTTAGGTCGTGACGTAAAAACGGGTGTTTTCGGTGCGGATATGAAAGTTTATTTGTTGAACGATGGTCCTGTAACCATCATTGTTGATACAAAAGATTGATACGATTTCGTCGGATGGAGTAGGGGATGGAAGTCCGATTCTGAGCATATCTTTCTCGATCTATTTAAAAACAAATCCAATTGACCTTTTATATACCTTTAAAATTCTCAGCCTGCTTTATGCTTCGGCACGTATCGGATATACGTCCCGAACGTATCTGTGCGACTTACGGTGTCGTTTCGCCTCCGGCAGGCGGAGTGGGAACATCCGGCTCTTCTCTGTCTGCTCCTTTCCTTCGTGTCCGCAAGGGGTGGATTGATTTTATTGTTTAGATGTTTAGTTGTTTAGTATTCACCTCAACAATTCAACAATCAAACAACTCAACGCCCGAAGGGCATCACTTCTTAATCAACTTCTGTGTGTACGTCTGTCCGTCTTTGACGACGCGCACGAAGTACAGTCCCGCCGGCAGTCCGGCCATCGAGATTTGGAATGTCGGCTCATTCGTCCGGAACGAGCGCAGCATCGTCATACCGCTCCAGATTTGGATTTCGTAAGCGCTTCTGTCGGTCGAGAGTACGCTTAATCCGCTGACTTCATCCGTCTCCATCAGCTGCAAGGTCACTTCGTCTGTTGCCGGGTTGGGCGAGAGGGTGAAACGGTAGTTTGAGCAATCTGAAGAAGATCCCAATGTCGCCGAGCATACCGTACCGGATGTGCCACAGCAGGTGCGTGCCTTTAATGAAATCCATCCGCCCGCGGCTTGATTTGTATTGATGGAGATCATATTGTTCTGTGTATAATAAATTGTCCAAGCCGGGGAAACAGTCCATTCCGGATCACTTAGAGCACAGCCCGAATTATTTACCAGACTGAAGTGGTAAGTCGTATTCGGACAGAGACCACTGGTACCCGTAGCAGTATTTCCTATATATCCGCCACTCGAATTATTCCAAACATCGAATGAAATATCGCTGTTGTACGACGCATTAGCAGTAATGGTACCAGTCGACAGCGATGTCGAAGTCGGCCCACTGATGGTTGCCGTGATGACAGCTGATATATTGAATATAGCTTTAAAGGTAGCCGTTGCTGCTCCTTGTCCTGAGATCAACCGTAAACAGTTACTGCTTGATGACCATTGTACGGACGAACCCACAGGTAAGTTCTCTACTGTATAAGTCGCTTCATTATAAATACTTGAAGGGCCGGAGAGAGAGGGCATCAATGCTTTTCGAACAGCTGCATAAGCATCTACAAGGCCGTAACCCGTTTCTTGATGCCATGTACCGTTAGGTCTTCCAGAAGTAGTGGCATAGGAATATCCTCCTACCTTTTGGGCAGTCTGTTCAATAATATTTCTCACTTGTTGCCCGGTAAGGTTTGGACGAACGGAGAGGATTAAGGCGGCTACTCCAGCAACGTGGGGACAAGCTGCGGAAGTACCATTAAACCAAACCGTATAATCCCTGTTGGTATAATCAGAAGTTATTTTATTTCCTCCATTCATCGTGTGAATTCGCAAAGTAGGATTATAGCCCAAATTACCTTGTCTGTCTGTTGTTGGAATCAGCTACATCCAACTGACTGCCATAATTACTTCCCCATCCCTCTCCATCACAAGAAGTTGGAGACTTTCTTTGCCCACAAGGAGATATAGCACCAACGATTAGTATGTTTGGATTACTATTTGCTGGATAATTAACTGCTCTGTTGTCATTTCCCGAAGCAAAAAGAACGATACATCCTCGTCCGTTTCGCCCATTAACAAGCGCATTTGTAATAGCATCATCAATAATTTGATATTGAACACTTGATCCCCATGAATTACTAATTATATCAGCTCCATTCTGAACAGCCCAATTAATACCTTCTCCTCTTTTTATTCGGGACATAGGAGCTGCTTCTAATGAATTGCTGATAGACATCAATCTGGCATTTGGCGCCACACCTCTAATTCCGATAGCATTATTCCCTGATGCACCAATTATACCTGCACAAGCTACGCCATGATTCCCTCGAACTATACTGGGAGAAGATCCTGTTTCCGTATCAAAATTTAATGGATGGATATTGGCTACTAAGTCCGGATGGTTTAGTTCGATTCCTTGATCAACAACGGCAACTGTAATCCCTGTCCCTGTAGAAAGAGTCTATGCATCGCAAGCTTTAATATCTACACCGTTTGTTCCGTCATATTGCCCGGTATTACGTAGACCCCATTGATTTGAAAAATAAGTGTCATTTGTACAGTTCAACAAATCATCAACCATTAAATCTGGTTCGGCATATTGGAACAAATTAGTGTCGTAAAATCGGTTTGCCATCTCCATAGCATTCCCGTTTGACAGTTTTGTACATGATAGTACAAACCAAAGTGGCATAAATCTATCCTGTCTTACAACAATGGTCTTATTTTTTTTACAATATTTATTCAGTAGCGTTGTATCTGACAGGTTCTTCAATTTGACATAGAAAAAATTAGAAAGACCTATTTTCATTCCATATCTTCCTATAAAATAAGGGGATACCGTTTGTACTCACTCAATTTGTTTTAATTTGCTCACTCGTTCTTTATAGCTTCTCCCCTCATTCATTGTGGATAATTTGAGCTCAGTCCAATAAAAATCCGTTGAAATCTTTTGTTTTTGCTTTAAAATTTGTTCCTTATGTAAATTTAAAGTTCTTTTTGATATCAGATTGCTTTTTTGTAAAGCAACATCATTGACTGTATAAATAAATACACGTGTTGTATCTAACTGTAACGGTTGTTTCTTTCCCTTATAATAATAAAAGTGCTCTTGAGCAAGCAATGATAAAGGGAAAAGTAGCACTATAAAAACTATCTTTTTCATAATCTTGAAATTATTTAAAATGAATATCCGTATATTTACCCAGAAATAATTATCTTTGCAAAAAAAATAAGGCAATGACACTGATCGATTTTTTATCTCACTTTCCAGACGAAGAAAGCTGCAAGCAAAAGTTTAAGGCATATCGCGACCAAGTAGGAGTTGTTTGTTCC
>NZ_JUET01000090.1 GCF_001006485.1 Tannerella forsythia | reverse complement strand
GCTATGGACTGCATGCGGGGTCATTGGCATATGTTGCAGTGCAATACGAGCGCGCTCGCCGCTTGCCCGGCACATCACATCGATTGCGCGGCGCGAATTTGACGAGTAGCAGCGCGCCAGCATTTTGGAGATCAAGTCGCGCCATGACCATCAAGCCGCTGCGCAAGGCCGTGTTTCCCGTCGGTGGTCTGGGTACGCGATTCCTGCCCGCTACCAAGGCCCTTCCCAAGGAAATGCTGCCCGTCGTTGATCGCCCGCTCATCCAGTATGCCGTCGACGAGGCACTGAAGGCCGGCATCGAGCAGATGATCTTCGTCACCGGGCGCGGCAAGAGCGCGATCGAAGACCATTTCGACATTGCCTATGAACTCGAGACGACAATGTCCGCGCGCGGCAAGTCGCTCGAGATCCTCGACGCGACCCGGCTCAAGCCGGGCGCGGTCGCCTATGTCCGCCAGCAGGAGCCGATGGGGCTCGGC
>NZ_JUET01000089.1 GCF_001006485.1 Tannerella forsythia | reverse complement strand
CGGAATAAGGCAGAAAAAGGAAAAGGAGAAAAGGGGAAAGACAAAGGACGAACAAGTGGAGAAGGGAAAGAAGGAAGAGAGGGAAGGAAAAAAGAGAACAAAGGAAGAGAGAGGAGAAGAACAGGGAGGGAAGGAAAGGGGAGGGGAAGACGGGAGAAGAAAAGGGCGAAAAAGGGGGGAAAGAGAAAAGAGGAGAGGAAGAAAAGAAAAGAGAAAAAGAAAGAAAAGAAAGAAAGAAAGAACAAAACAGCACTCAAGACTACAGGCAAGAAACGCAAAAAAATCAACACAAAAGAACAGACAGTCAGAGAGAAGCAGAAAAATGAAAACAACATAGAACAGCGTCGTGGGAAGGGGGAGGACAGGGAAGTGAAAAAAAAAAAAAAAAAAGAAAACAACATTGCACAAAGAAGACGCAAAGAAATAAAAGGAGGAAAAGTCAATACGCGCAACAAACTTAAAA
>NZ_JUET01000088.1 GCF_001006485.1 Tannerella forsythia | reverse complement strand
TTTTTACGCAAAAACGGCTGCCGTTTTCGATACTGAAAAGGGCAGCCGTTTTTGAATAATTTACGCCTCACCAAGAGGATCAACTCTCCGGATTACCGAAGAATCACCTTATAGCTTCGATCGGCGATACGAACAAGATAGATGCCTTGCGGAAGAGCAATGGATGTCTCACCGGCATTGACCTTGCGGGCATCGACCAACCGGCCTTCGAGATCGTAGATGCGAACGTCCGTAGAGGCTTTCACGCTCAACAGCACCTGATCTTTGTACGACCATACTTTTTCGCCCGTAACGACCGCCGATGAGTTAGCATGCGGGTCTACGGTCAACGTGATACCTTCGGTCACTTTAATCAGTTTAACCGTCACCGAACCGTCTTCGTTCTCCGTCATCTCAATGCCGTCTTTGTCGCGAATCGGATCACCCGTCGTAATTTTAAGACGTTCTATCAAACGTTTCTTTTCTCCGGCCTTCAGCGCGCTTCCGGACTCTTCTTCTTTCACGCTGAACGTAAAGTCATCTCCCGTATTCACATAATGGATACCCGGAGTCGGTTGGAAGGTCAACCCTTTGACCGTCGGAATCACAATCTCGCGGGAAACCTTCGGGAAGGTTATATCAGGTGCATATTCATAGGCGCCGATATCTACACGGTCTTCGATGATGCGATTCATCCCTGACAGATCATACGGGAAGCCACTGTGATATTCGCTTTCATTTAACGTAGGAAGGTGTGCATCACGGGTCTTCTCTACATAGACATAACGATTCAACCCCTGATTTTCTGCAGCGCTATTGGCTCCTAAACGGTAGTCGCCTTCACGCATAGCACCACTCTCATCAAAGCCTCTCTTTCTGAATACGGGGCTGCCGTCTATATTACCGCCTTGATCCGAGCCCAGCGCAACATCCCAGCCGGCACGGTCTTTTTCGATCAAGCTGAAGCTGAACATCGGCGTACTTCCCGTATTCGACACATTCGGGAATTTGGCGGCACGGTTCCCCCAGAGAATCGTATTACGAACCTCCGGATTCGATCCGTCGTTGTAGAGACCACCGCCCTGGTTCGATGCGAGGTTCCCGCTAATCGTTACATTGGTCAAACGCGGATGAGCGGAATGGTTATACATCCCGGCACCATCGGTAGCCGTATTGCCGCTAATCTCCGTATTGAAGATGACTGCATCGCCACCATTGCCGTTATATATTCCACCGCCCTGATCGGCGCGATTGTTCCGGATGATACAGTTGGCTATCGTTACCTGACCGTTCTTGTTCAGGATACCGCCACCTTGTGTCGCTTGTCCTTGTTCAATCGTAAAGCCATCCCAGCGCATGCCTTTGCTTCCTTCAATCACAATCACCGAAGAACCGTTGTCGCTGCGTCGAACAATCGTCTGGTTCGAGGCGAACACCCGTTCATGCAGATAGCTTTCCCACGCGCCGAAACCGCCGTACACCTCTACACTGTCGTATTTCATTTCATATGACTTACCGGTCGGCGGAGTATAGACACCACGTGCTACCCATACGCAGTCGCCGGCACGCGCCTTATCAAGAGCCTGCTCTATGCGACGGTAAGCATTGGCCCACGACGAACCGTCTTCACGGCCACCCTGTACATGCTGGTCGACAAAGAAGCCGTTATACTTCTCGCTGATAACAATCGAAGCAGAGAGTACTTTCTTACATATCAGACCGCTCGGAAGCGTAACCGTTATTTCTACGCCGACTTCTTTCTTTCCTGAAGTTCGGAACACAACATACAAAGAGTCTCCCTTCATCGAATGAGTCGTATCGCCTTCTGTCAAGGACCATTTGTAACTTACGTTACGGCCTACCGTATCCATTTTAACATAAAACTCCTGCTTTCTTCCGATCTTGGCCGGAATATGCTTATTGTTTTTGAGTTCCTGCTTTCCTTCGAATGCAAACAGTACTTTGAAGGTGTCTTGGACATTTACCGTACCATAGTCGGTCGTCAAAACATACGTACCCGATTTCTCAGCATCAAAGTGCTGAGCATTCCCTACTTCTTTCTTTTCCGTAGCCGACACAAGATATTCCCATTTATAGCTCTTCGCACCGGGCATGCCTTTGAGTCTAAGCGGACCTTCGCAGGTTACCGTATCAACCACAATCTTTTGGTGCCAATGAGCGTAGAACGTCAGCGAATCCTGGGTATAGTGTCCGGCAGCATCCTTCAGCGGAATATCTACCGTCATCTGGGTCGTCGGTGCAAAACGATCGTTGGTCCAGCCAACAAAGGTATAACCGGCTTTCGTCGGTGCATGCTGAACTTTCTCCGGCAACGTTTCGATGGTATAGTGCGTCGGATTAGGAGTTGCTGGAGGATTACCGCCATCTAATTCATAACCGATACCGAAG
>NZ_JUET01000087.1 GCF_001006485.1 Tannerella forsythia | reverse complement strand
CTTTTCCCCTTCATATCGGCCCCTTGGTATAGACTGTTCACAAGATGGTGAACGCAATGACCGGCCCTTTCAATGTTCCTTTACGCCGGAAGGCTGCGGCTATGCGACGCTTGCCCACTGGATCAAAGAATTGACCAGTTTCGTGATTTGCCGATACGCTGGCACGACACATCACTCCTGCGGACGACTTTCAACATGAGCAGCCCGGTCTTTGCCCGCATCCAATCTTCCCGAACGGCCGACGACATCGTCAGCCAGATCGAAACATTGATCCTTGAGGGTGTTCTGCGCGTGGGCGACCGTTTGCCCGGCGAACGGGACCTTGCCGTACAATTCGATGTCTCCCGCCCGATCCTGCGCAGCGCATTCAAAGTGCTGGAGGCCAAGGGATTGCTTGTCGTCCGCCACGGCGGCGGAACGTTCGTTGCCGATGTCATCGGCGAGGTTTTTTCCAAGCCGGTCA
>NZ_JUET01000086.1 GCF_001006485.1 Tannerella forsythia | reverse complement strand
CAGCATATCCGCGATCGGATCTTGCATGCTCATCTGTCTTTACTCCCGTGATTCAATTGGTGACAATTACCAGCTAGCCTTTTTCAGACCCGGGATTTCACCGCGCATAGCGGCTTCACGGACCTTAATACGGCTCAACCCGAACTTCCGCAGGAAACCATGCGGACGACCTGTTTGACGGAAGCGGTTACGCTGACGAGACGGGCTGGAATCACGCGGCAGAGTCTGCAGCTTGAGAACAGCGTTCCAACGATCTTCGTCGGAAGCGTTCACATCAGAGATGATCGCTTTCAGTTCAGCGCGTTTCGCGAAGTATTTATCAGCTAAAGCTACGCGTTTTACTTCGCGTGCTTTCATTGATTGCTTAGCCATTTAGTAACCCTACCTTACTTGCGGAACGGGAAGTCAAAGGCAGCCAGCAGAGCGCGGCCTTCTTC
>NZ_JUET01000085.1 GCF_001006485.1 Tannerella forsythia | reverse complement strand
AGTGACCTATAACCGGGCTACATTCAGGGCAGCGTGGAATAATACCGATTTTGCATTAATGGAACTGAGAAACTCTCCCGCCGGCGACTCCCGTTTTTCATGGTTGGGATGGGATCGAAGCGGCAATGCGCCGACTTCGGGTACGGGGATTCACCATCCGTCGGGAGATGTCATGAAAATTTCTTTTGACAATGACCAACTACAAATTTCCAGTTGGGGGGGAAATAATAATCATTGGCTTATAAGTTTTGATGATGGAGTTGTTCAACATGGTTCATCAGGCTCTCCTTTGTTTAATCAAAACAAACAAGTTGTTGGCCAGCTTCATGGAAACCAAAGTTACAATTCTTCACTACCCTATTGCGAACAACCTAGAGCAGAATACGGTCAATTTCATCGTTCTTGGACGGGAGGAGGAACAAACAGTACACGGTTAAGTAATTGGTTAGACCCGAATGGAAGTGATGTAATGACAACGAATACTTCAAAATACCCCTCTCTCTCCGGCCCTTCAAGTTTTTATAATGAAGCGACTTATACAGTAGAGAACTTACCTGTGGGTTCGTCCGTGCAATGGTCATCAAGCAGTAACTGTTTACGGTTGATCTCAGGACAGGGAACAGCAACGGCTACCTTTAAAGCTATATTCAATATATCAGCTGTCATCACGGCAACCATCAGTGGGCCGACTTCGACATCGCTGTCGACTGGTACCATTACTGCTAATGCGTCGTACAACAGCGATATTTCATTCGATGTTTGGAATAATTCGAGTGGCGGATATATAGGAAATACTGCTACGGGTACCAGTGGTCTCTGTCCGAATACGACTTACCACTTCAGTCTGGTAAATAATTCGGGCTGTGCTCTAAGTGATCCGGAATGGACTGTTTCCCCGGCTTGGACAATTTATTATACACAGAACAATATGATCTCCATCAATACAAATCAAGCCGCGGGCGGATGGATTTCATTAAAGGCACGCACCTGCTGTGGCACATCCGGTACGGTATGCTCGGCGACATTGGGATCTTCTTCAGATTGCTCAAACTACCGTTTCACCCTCTCCCCCAACCCTGCAACGGACGAAGTGACTTTGCAGCTGATGGAGACGGATGAGGTCAGCGGATTAAGCGTGCTCTCGACCGACAGAAGCACCTACGAAATCCAAATCTGGAGCGGTATGAGGATGCTGCACTCGTTCCGGACGAATGAGCCGACGTTCCAAATCCCGATGGCCGGATTGCCGGCGGGACTGTACTTCGTGCGCGTCGTCAAAGACGGACAGACGTATACGCAGAAGTTGATCAAAAAATGAGAAAAGTGAAAAGTGAGAAACGAAAAGTGAAAAGTGATGCCCTTCAGGCGTTGAGTTGTTTAATTGTTGGCTGACTGCTGAAAACTGATTGCTAATAAATTAATTCAGGCTTACAGCCCTCAAAAAAACAAGAGCGGAAATCAAATTACCCCACCCTTGCGGGATGGGGCTGAAATATATCGGGTTTGCAGCCCTTTCGGGTAATGGTTATGTACAGGGTACACGGTGTCCGAACGCAAATTTCGCAAATGAACGCAGTACGCACCGTAGAGACGCAATGATTTGCGTCTCTACGACATGTACCCCTGTCATTCCGAACGCCGTGAGGAATCCCGCGAGGAAGAGGAAAGATTCATCGCTGACACTCTGAATGACAAGGAAAGTGCTCTGAATGACAAAGGAGGAGCTCTGAATGACAGGGTAGAGGAAAGGGCAGTTCATGTAGGGGCAAACCTCTGTGTTCACCCGTCATAATGCCGATATGAACATCCCCCTTCCCCCCCCTTCCAAGGAGGAATGCGGAACTGACGGCTGACTGCTGTAAGAGCCCTGAAAGGGCGTGTTAATTCAGCCCAATGCGAAGCGCTGGGGAAAAAGCAATCTCCTGCGGAGGGCTGAAAGCCTGATATAAAATGTTGATTTATTTAATGGTCGAGATGTTTTACTTAAACAAACTTGCGTGCTTTGTGTAACTTTTGCGTTCCTTGCGGTGATCTTACCGCCAAGTTCGCAAAGGACGCAAAAAAACAGACAAAATATTTGCATATTCTCAAAAAATGTTTTTAACTTTGTAGTATCATAAAAAACGCAAGGCTATGGAAATAACAACCGACACTCCACCCGACAATTCGCTGCGCCTCACAGGCCGCACCGGAGGCGCAGCGTAACAACTATCCGGAACGCGGAAAACAAGTATAAACGTTTAAACACGAAAAAAAGAAGATATGAAAACAAAGAAAAAAGTATTATTTGTAAGTTTGTTATCACTATGGATAACCGCAGGAATGACAGGGTGCAATAAGGACGACGATCCGATATGGGAGATATCGCCCGATGGGAAGCAAGCCGTTATAGAGCAGAAGAGAAACGGTATTGTTTTTAAGTTTTGTCTGCTTAATGAACAGGGGAAACCGGCTACCGTTTTTAAAGAAGGAGAAAACTTCAACTTTTCTTTCCGAATAAAAAATGAGACGGGAAAAAATTTGTACTACAATGCCTACCCATGTGCCTATTCGGACAGTTTCTTTTCTGTTTCCGACTCTTCCGGAAAAACAGTTGGAAAATCTTACGAAGCATTGCCCCAAACAGATATAGGTATAGCAGCTTATCCATTTAACAATAACGACAGTTACACCTTCAAAGTAGCGTGGCTGCATCCTGAAAAATCAATCGTTCAAGGTGGAGACTTTCGTTATAAGAGTCTAAAGAGGAAGCCTCTTAAAACCGGAAGTTATTACACCAGTTTCTCTCATAAATTTAAATTATTCCCTGTTTCGGGGGATAAACATATAGAAACAGAAAACATTCATTTCAAAATCAATTTTAAAATCCAATAACATGAAAAAGATACTGTTTACAGCCATATTTCTGTCCGTATATATTAGGAACACACGGACAGGTAGAAACAACGTTCTTTCCGAACAGAGACGCCTTGCAACAAAACCGTCTGCTGAAAGAACACCGGAGGGTAGCGAAAATAAAAGCAATGCCACCTCTCGATATACAAAAAATAGCATCTGCAAGACAACAGGAAAAGGACGACAATGTGCCGTTTCGTTTCGGAGAAGGATTCGACACCCATATCACCTTAGCCGACGGAGAATGGACAGATAGAGAAAGCGGAAGACTCTGGACAATGGCGATTGAATCGAAAGGGGCCTACTCCATTAATTTTGTATTCAACGATT
>NZ_JUET01000084.1 GCF_001006485.1 Tannerella forsythia | reverse complement strand
ACTCAGAACAACCGTCTGGCCCGGACCCTGGCGCCCAATACCGATGCCCTCATCCTGGCCTCCGCGACCCCACACAATGGCAACCGGAAATCCTTCGCCGAGCTCATCAGGCTGCTGGAGCCCACCGGTGTCAACCCCCATGGTGAGCTCGACAAGGGCGACCTTAGCGTCTGGTGAAGCGACGCCACCGCAACGACCCCGAGGTGTCCAGCGTCGCCGGGGCCGACTGGGCTAAGCGCAAACCACCGCAGAACCTCCTGGTCAAGGCCACTGCGGCCGAGGACGCCGTCGCCGACGAATTGGAGCAGGTCTGGCTGCATCCCACCGGATCGTCCCCGTACAGCGGCGCAGCCTCCGCCCTCTTCCCATGGACCATCGCTAAGGCCTTTTTGTCCTCCCCGGCTGCCCTGCGTCAAACTATTAGCGAGCGCCGTCGACGCATCAC
>NZ_JUET01000083.1 GCF_001006485.1 Tannerella forsythia | reverse complement strand
AGGCTTCGTGCGCTTCACACGCCTTCGCGACGCTTGCAGGTCGGAAAATCAGGTAACTTGCTTCGCTTCGGACAGCCTGATTTTCTTTCGCCCTGCTCGCTGCTCCGTCGGCTCACCGCCCGAGGCCGAAGGGACGAACGCCGAGGGCGTTCGAGGCGAGATTCCTCACTACGTTCGGAATGACAAAGGGGGGAGGCGGAATGACAAACACAGTTATTTGCGTTCATTTGCGCCGTTTGCGAAATTTGCGTTCGGATATTGCCGACACCACACAAAAAAAGGGCGAACACAAGGTTCGCCCCTACATTGACAACATTAATTACTGTTGACTACTTTTCACTTTTCACTCTTCGTTTTTCACTTTATAAGAATTTTGGTTACCCGTTCTCCTACGCGCACGACGTACACGCCGGCGGACAGCGGAAGAACATGATCGCCGGCGGAGGCGTTCATCGTGCGAACGAGCGAACCTACTACATTATATATATGTACCGTCGCGGCCTTGGGCAGGGTGAGGTGCAGCGCGCCGCCGGCGGCGTAGACGCGCAGGCCGTCGATCGTTTGATTGGCCACGGTGTGAGTGAACGTGAACGGCACCGTGATGTTTTGCAGCGCGTATCCTGCCGTAGGCGTGAACGTGAGGTTACGCAGCGCGGCTTTGTAGGTTCCTTTCGACGTGCCGGGCGCGGCCGTGCAGGCGAACGTCAGCAGGTTGCGTTTCTCCATCGTGCCGCCCGAGCGCAGACCGTTGGGTTTCATCTCCACGCGTTTGCCGGTCACGGTGACGGCATAGCCGGCAGCCAGCGACGCATCGGGCGCGGTCTTCTTGGCGTCGAGGGCAAAGCCTTCGGGCAGATCGACGTCGAACGAGAGCGTAAAGTCGGCATCGGAGGGTGCCACTAAGGCCAATCGTAACGTGTTATCGCTTCCCGACGTGACGGAAACCATCTGTTCGGCCGGTACGACGCGCACGCGGCAGGCCGTCTGCTGTCCGCCGACGTTGGCCACAACGGTAATATCGGCCCGTCCGGGCGCGAGGGCGCTGACGGTACCGTCTCTGCTCACGGTCGCGATGTCATTGTTCGAGGAATACCATTTCACGTCGCGGTTGATATCCGCGTCTTTGGGATAGGTTGTTACGACGAGGCGTTGCGAGGCGCCCTCGGGCAGCGTAAGTTCCGTATAATCGAGCGCGACGAAGGCGGGCCCGGGTTTGGGGTTTTGCGTGACGGTAACCGTTTCTTTCAGCGCGCCGGAGACGAAGATGATATTGGCCGTGCGGGGCTGCTCGTCTTCGTAGATCGGGGCGGTGACGGTGATTGTGCCGTCGTCCGTGCCCGAGAGTGCGGAGAGTGTGAGCCACGACGCGTCGCACCGGGCGGTCCATGCTCCGTTTGCGTTGACGGTGATCGGCTTCGTTCCGCCGGCGTCAACGAAGGAGAGCGTTTTTGGAGTCACAGAGAGGGCGGGTATCAGGGGGAGCTCTACGATCTGGAATTCTTTCCATACGTCCTTTGCTTCGTAAACGGCCTTCTTGCCGGCGGGCACATGCAGCTTGATATTCTGAGGCGTGAGATATTTAAAGACATCCTTCGAACCGATGTCGGGGATCGATGCATTATCCTTCCACGCTACGGTCAGATCCTTCAGCGCCGTGCAACCATCAAAGGCATTCTCTCCGATTGTGGTTATACTCTTCGGAAACGTGACGCTTGTCAGCGCATTGCAACTGTAAAAGGCCTTCTTTCCGATCGCGGTGAGGGCGTCGGGCAGCGTGAGGCTTGTCAGCGAGACACAATAGTGAAAGGTCTCCTGTCCGATCGCGGTTACGCTCTTCGGGATCGTGATGCTTGTCAGCTCCAAGCAATCATAAAAGGCCTTCTCTCCAATCGTGTTCACGCCGTCGGGCAGCGTGAGGCTTCTCAGGTCCCAGCAACCGCTAAAGGCGCTCTGTCCGATCGTGGTCACGCTCTTCGGAAGCGTGATGCTTTTCAGCGCGTCGCACCCGCTAAAAGCGAAATCTCCGACGGAGGTCACACCGTCTCCGATCGTTATTTTTTGGATCTCTTTTTGGAAAGCCCCCCAAAGCTGGTCGTTCGGGGTGGCAAAGTTCGGCATCGGCTTCGGTGTATCGGGCGTGGGATTGGTGATGGTGAGGGTTTTGGTGGCGGCGTCGTAGTTCCATTGCAGCCCGCCGAAGTCGTCATCCTCCACGATATTGAATTCTTTCCATACGTCCTTCGCTTCGTAAACGGTCTTCTTGCCGGCGGGCACATGCAGCCGAATTCCACTGAGTGTAAGTTCCCTAAATACATCTCTTTGGATGTCGATCGGCGTATCCCACGCTACGGTCACGTCCTTCAGCGCCCCGCAACCGTAAAAGGCGCTCTCTCCGATCGTGGCTACGCTGTTCGGAATGGTGATGCTTGTCAGCGCCCCGCAATTGTAAAAGGCGCCCCATTCGATCGTGGTGAGGCCGTCGGGCAGCGTGATGCTTTTCAGCCCCGAGCAACCGTAAAAGGCGCTCTCTCCGATCGTGGCTACGCTGTTCGGAATGGTGATGCTTGTCAGCGCCCCGCAATTGTAAAAGGCTCTCTCTTCGATCGTGGTGAGGCCGTCGGGCAGCGTGATGCTTTTCAGCCCCGAGCAACCGTAAAAGGCGCTCCGTCCGATCGTGGTTACGCTGTTCGGAATGGTGATGCTTGTCAGCGCCCCGCAATTGTAAAAGGCGCTCTCTCCGATCGTGGTGAGGCTGTTCGGAAACGTGATGCTTTTCAGCCCCGAGCAACCGTAAAAGGCGCTCCGTCCGATCGTGGTGAGGGCGTCGGGCAGCGTGATGCTTGTCAGCGCCCCGCAATCGTAAAAGGCGCTCTCTCCGATCGTGGTGAGGCTGTTCGGAAACGTGATGCTTTTCAGCCCCGAGCAACCTTTAAAGGCGCTCTCTCCGATCGTGGTGAGGGCGTCGGGCAGCGTGATGCTTGTCAGCGCCCCGCAACCGTAAAAGGCGCTCTCTCCGATCGCGGTGAGGCTGTTCGGAAACGTGATGCTTGTCAGCCCCGAGCAACCGAAAAAGGCCCACTCTCCGATCGTGGTTACGCTGTTCGGAATGGTGATGCTTGTCAGCCCCGTGCAACCGCTAAGGGCGCTCTGTCCGATCGCGGTGAGGCTGTTCGGAAGCGTGATGCTTTTCAGCCCCGAGCAACCTTTAAAGGCCCACTCTCCGATCGTGGTTACGCTGTTCGGAATGGTGATGCTTGTCAGCCCCGAGCAACCTTTAAAGGCGTGATCTCCGATCGCGGTGAGGCTGTTCGGAAGCGTGACGCTTGTCAGCGCGCAATCTGAAAAGGCATTATTTCCTACGGAGGTCACACCGTCGCCGATCGTTACGGTTTGGATCTTGCTTTGGAGAGAATGCCAAGGTATTTCGCTTGCATTATTAAAGTCCGGCATGGCGCCCGTTCCGGTGATGGCGAGGGTTTTGGTGCCGGAGTCGTAGCTCCAGTTCAGCGGTCCGGTGGTTCCGCTGTTTTGCGCCGTAGCGCCCAGGGTCGTCAACAATAAGAAGAGCCCTGTCATCCATAAAGTAAACATTTTCTTTTTCATTGTTTTCTACAATTTGATATTAATAATCATTTTTCGTTAGTCACTATTCGTTTCTTTTAAACACCTCAACGCCCCGAAGGGGTTAGCTCGCCCGAGGCCCAAGGGCTGAAAGCCCGGTATATTTCAGCCCCATCCTGTAAGGGTGGGGTATCCACGCCCATACCTTGCTTTGAGGGCTGAAAGCCTGACATAATCTTTTTGTCACTTTTGGCTTGACCCAAAAGTAACCAAAAGGTCAAGGCTTCGTGCGCTTCACACGCCTTCGCTACGCTCGCGGGTCGGAAAATCAGGTAACTCGCTTCGCTCGGACAGCCTGATTTTCTTTCGCCCTGCTCGCTGCTTCGTCGGCTCACCGCCCGAGGCCCAGGGACGAAATTAATTGTCAATGGTTAATTGTCAATTGTTATTTTCTAAATACATGATTCGGCGTGTACCACGCATAACAATTAACCATTAATTTGTCATTCAGAGCGAAGCGAAGAATCTCTTTCCTCTTCCTCGCGAGATTCCTCACGGTGTTCGGAATGACAAAGGGTGGCGTTCGGATAACCACGCATAACAATTAACCATTGACAATTAACAATTAAATTACGTCAGGCTTTCAGCCCTCCGCCGAGGGGGTTGCCCTTTTTTCCCAACGCTCCGCTTCGCTGCGCATTGGGCTGAATTAATACGCCCTTTCAGGGCTCTTACAGCGGGCGGCATTCAGCATTCAGCCCCCTTGCATTCCCCTTTTGAAGGGAGAACATCCCCGCTTTGCTTCCGCATTCCCCCCTTTGAAGGGGGGCTGGGGGGAGATGTTTCTCTACGTTCTGACATTTGTCATTCAGAGCGTAAGCGAAGAATCTCTTTTTTCTTCCTCGCGAGATTCCTCACTGCGTTCGGAATGACAAAGGCGGTTATTCGCGTTAATTTGCGTAATTCGCGTTCAGCCGTCAGCATTCAGCCCCTTGCATTCCCCCCTTCGCTTCGCTCTTCCCCCCTTTGAAGGGGGGCTGGGGGGATGTCCCTCTGCGTTCGGATTCCGTGTACCCGGCATAACAATTAACCATTGACAATTGACAATTACTTTTGTCATTCAGAGCGTAAGCGAAGAATCTCTTTCCTTTTCTCCGCGAGATTCCTCACGGTGTTCGGAATGACAAAGGGTGGCGTTCGGATTCCGTGTACCACGCATAACAATTAACCATTGACAATTAACCATTATTTTGTCATTCAGAGCGAAGCGATGAATCTCCTTCCTCTTCTCCGCGAGATTCCTCACGGTGTTCGGAATGACAAAGGGTGGCGTTCGGATTCCGTGTACCACGCATAACAATTAACCATTAATTTGTCATTCAGAGCGTAAGCGAAGAATCTCTTTCCTTTACTCCGCGGGATTCCTCACGGTGTTCGGAATGACAAAGGGTGGCGTTCGGATAACCACGCATAACAATTAACCATTGACAATTAACAATTAAATTACGTCAGGCTTTCAGCCCTCCGCCGAGGGGGTCGCCCTTTTTTCCCAACGCTTCGCATTGGGCTGAATTAATACGCCCTTTCAGGGCTCTTACAGCTGTCAGCAATCAGCCAACAACTCAACGCCTCAACAACTCAACAACTCAACAACTCAACACCCCGAAGGGGTTAGCTCGCATGGGCACAAGGGCTGAAAGCCCGGTATATTTCAGCCCCATCCCGCAGGGGTGGGGTATCGATTCCCATACCCCGCTTTGAGGGCTGAAAGCCTGACATAATTTGACAGGTACGTATGCGCCGCCCTAATACGTGCTTATTAAGCATCCTAATACGTGCTTATTAGGCATCCTAATACGTGCTTATTAGACGCCCTAATATGCCGGACTGATTATTTAACCGTTAATGTCTTCTCGAACAAGCGTGTTCGAGGTTCTTTCAACCATTGCTTCCCCATCGAATACTGCGTCGTTACTTCCAACTGGTACGTCCCGGCGGGGAGGGCGGGGATGATGATCATCAGCTCCGAGGGGTTGTTGACCACGATGTCGCCTTCGTCGACTTTGGTGGCGGCCGAATGACAGATGTCGGCCGCGAGAAAAACTGTCTTTTTCATAATCGCTTTGTTTTTATGATGAAAAGATACGCAACGTCCGTTGCTCCGCATGTGACATACGGAGACATAAGGAGTTATTATGTAGGTGTTAATAAATGTAAATAGGGGGGGGGTAAATTGAGGCGTTATCGGTCGGGTGTCAGGGTGCGAGACACGGTTCGTCGCGGCGTGCGCGTCCGTCCGTAGCGTTATCGATAGTGTCTGTCTGCCTCTGCCTTTCATTGACCGTTCCTGTTTATTTGTTCTTTACGGTGCAAAGATATAACATTTTTTTTTTTTAAATGAAAAGAGGGATATTTTTTCTGTTACTTTTGGCTTGACCCAAAAGTAACCAAAAGGTCAAGGCTTCGTGCGCTTCACACGCCTTCGCGACGCTTGCAGGTCGGAAAATCAGGTAACTTGCTTCGCTTCGGACAGCCTGATTTTCTTTCGCCCTGCTCGCTGCTCCGTCGGCTCACCGCCCGAGGCCCATGGACGAAATAAATTGTCAATGGTTATTTTCTAAATACATGATTCGGCGTGTACCCGGCATAACAATTAACCATTGACAATTAACAATTAATTTGTCATTCAGAGCGTAAGCGAAGAATCTCTTTCTTTTACTCCGCGGGATTCCTCACGGTGTTCGGAATGACAAAGGCGGTTATTCGCGCCATTTGCGAAATTTGCGTTCGGATAACCCAACCCCAAAGGGCGAACACAGGGGTTCGCCCCTACATTAACCACCTTTTCCTGTCATATCATGAAACAGGCGGCTGTATCGCTTGTCTCCGGAATTCGGCACAAACGACGGCAGCGGCGACAGCCACATTCAATGATTCCGCACATTCGTGTCCTTCGGGGAAGTTGGGGATAAAAAGTCGTTCGTTGATCTGCATTTCGACAGCCGGTCGGATGCCGTTCCCTTCATTACCCATCACGAGAATGCCGTTAGGCGACAATTTCTTCCGATACAGGTTCTCACCGTCGAGGAACGTGCCGTAACACCGGGTCCGGTGCCGTTGGAGATATCCGGCCAGATCGGTATAATGAATCTGCACATGAGCCAAAGCCCCCATCGTAGCCTGTACGGCCTTCGGGCCGAAAGCGTCGGCCGTATCCGTACTGCAAACGACGTGTGCGATACCGAACCAGTCGGCCAGCCGGATGATTGTGCCCAGATTGCCGGGGTCTTGAATACCGTCGAGGGCAAGGATGAGTTGTGAGTTTGGATCAGCTTCGTCGAGCCGGTATGTGGGTCGGCTGAAAACGGCCAGTACCTCCTGAGGTGTCTTTAGCAGACTGATCTTACGCATTTCGTCGTCACGGACTTCGATTACTTCGCCGGTACGTAAGTCAGGTTGCACCTCGATCCACGACGAGCGGGCTGCCAGCCATTTGCATTCGAAAGCCTTCATCAAGTCCGTCACCAATTTGTTTCCCTCTGCCACAAACAATTGTTGCGCATCCCGGTACTTCTTCATCTCCAGCGCACGTACCTGTTTCATTTTTGATTTACTCAACATGCCGCATCATTTTTAGGAACTCAAAAATACGTCAAATAATTTATTTCGCGTACATTTGTGCAGCTAAAAGACGATATGAGCCGATATGTCTACCTGATTCTGTGTATAAGCCTTGTTGCATGTTGCTGGTCATGCAGCACAACAAAGTATGTGGGACATGATGAATATTTATTGGATAAAGTAGACCTTTCGGTCGATGACCGTCGCATTAAAGCGGACGACCTCCGGTCGTATCTCCGTCAACAGCCCAACTATAAAGTGTTCGGTATCTTGAAATGGCCGCTGTATGTCTATAGTTGGTCGGGACGAAACGAGAAGCGATGGTTCAACAAACTGTTGCGTCGCATCGGAGAGCCTCCTGAGATTCTTGACACAACCCTTGTCGGGCCGTCGCGTGACGAACTTCACCGGTACATGATCAACAAAGGATTCATACGTGCCGATGTTCATTACGCCATTGATACGTCTAAATATAAAAAAGCAACCGTGCATTATACGATCACTGCCGGCGAACCTTACCGAATCCGGGAATACCGCACGAGGGTGAACGACGCACGTATCGACAGTATCCTTCACTTGAAAGTTTCGAAGGTATCGTGGTTGAAAGGGCTGTTCCGTCCAGCTTCCGAAGAATACACGCCATTGGTACAGCCCGGCAATCTTTTCGATCGCGACGTGCTCGATCAGGAACGGCAACGTATCACCATGTTGCTGCGCCGACGCGGGTACTATGCTTTTAATCGCGATTATATTTATTTCCGGGCAGACAGTCTACAAAATCAACAACTCGTCGACCTTGACTTGCATCTCAAACCCTTCCGTTCGGTTATGCCCTCCGATTCGACCAAAGAACGTCCTCACCGGCGTTATTACCTGAATAAGGTGAGCGTTGTGACAGGCTATGACCCCTTATCACAGGAATATACGCACATCGTACCGGTCGACTCCGTATGGAAACGCAACGTATGGATTTACCACAGTACCCGAAAGCATCGCCTGCGGCCCAGGGTCCTTGCGCGCTGCTGCTACCTTTTGCCCGGACAGCTGTACAGCGACCGCAATATGGAACTGACCTACTCCGCGTTTGCCAATCTGGGAGCCTTGCGCCATGTCAATATCCGCTACGATGAACGCGAGGAAAACGACACACTCAAACTCGACTGTACCATCCTTACCGCTCCGGCCCAAACACAAGGTTTCGGCATCGAAATAGAAGGAACCAACTCGAGTGGGGATCTGGGCTTCGCATCGAGCCTGAACTATCAGCATCGTAATCTGTTCGGTGGTTCGGAGCTCTTTACGGCTAAAGTACGGGGAGCTTATGAAGCGCTATCGGGCGGGAACAGTCAGGCCGGATGGGGGAGCTATTGGGAATTTGCCGGCGAAGCATCCATGCTTTTTCCTACATTCGTTTTCCCGTTTACAAGTTACGACTTCCGCCGAAAAGTACGTGCCACAACCGAATTTAAATTCAGCTACGACCAGCAGCACCGACCGGAATACCGGCGTGCCATCCTTTCCGGTGGCTGGAACTATATCTGGCAGAACCGGACGAATAATCTGGCCCGTCATACGTTTAAATTGCTCGATGTAGACTATATCTATATGCTTCATGTCGATACGGCATTTCGCAATACCTTGCCGGAAATCACGGCCAAATACAACTATTCCGACCTGTTCATCGTCAGCTCAGGCTATACATACTCGTTTAATAACTACGACCCGATGAAACGCGGGCGAAGTACTTACTCGCTGCGTTTGTCCGTCGAACTGGCAGGGAATATTCTGTACGGATTATCGAACTTGTTGAATAAAAAAGATGCCGACGGCCGTTACAAACTTTTCGGTACACATTATTCGCAATTCGTCAAAGGTGATATCGATTTTGCACGAAGCCTGACGATCGACAATCGCAACTCTTTCGCCTTCCACCTCGGTGCCGGCATCGGTTATCCTTATGGAAACAGCAAGGAACTGCCCTTCACCCGTCGGTATTTTGCCGGTGGCGCGAACAGCAACCGCGGATGGTCGGTACGTTCGCTGGGACCCGGAAGCATGTCTGTCACCGATGCTACGACGTTCGTCAACCAGGTAGGCGACCTCCGCCTTGATGCGAATCTGGAATATCGTACTAAACTGTTTTGGAAAATCGAGTTAGCCGCCTATATTGATGCCGGCAATATCTGGACCGTCCGCAAATACGACTATCAACCTCAAGGGAATTTTGATCTTACCCGCTTTTATAAAGAAATCGCTCTTTCGTACGGATTAGGAGTGAGACTTGACTTCGATTATTTTCTGATTCGTCTTGACACGGGAATGAAAGCCTACAACCCGCAGGAAATCGGTCATCGCAAATGGGCCATTACTCGCCCCAACCTGACCGATCGGTTCGCATGGCATTTCGCCGTCGGATATCCGTTCTGATTCCTTAAATAAAAAGAAAAAAACAAGCATTTATTCTTTAAGTTCCTAAGTGTATTGTTTTTTTATTATTTTTGCATCGTATAAAAACAAAAATATGAGCATATACCACTTACAGAATGCATGGAAAAGTTTCCGGATTTTCTTCCTGTTCGTTGGCATGGCAGGATGTGAAGTGCACACTTCCGATCTGATTGAGATCGATGAACACGGGAACAGAATCAATAATAACGGAATTCATATCGAGACATCGCTGCTTAGCGTCGGTATGAAAGCGTATGCTCTTGATTCCGTTTACACCGAATTGATGCTGGAACAACAGAAAACAGGGAGAGTAAAGATCGTGGGATTTCGCAAGGGAATGATCGGTGAAGACCGAAAGCACATCTCGTGGGATAAGAAACATCCGCGAATCCGGTATGGATACGATTATACGTACTACGATAAAGCATATGAGTATAAAATCCTGTCGCTCGAAGATCACGGATTCGTTGAAGATATGGAAGTCTGGAAAGACAGCAATCTGTATGTTCAGTTAAGATATCATTATGATCAGGGCGGATATTTATCGAGAGTCGAGATTTTGAATAAACGGTCTGTCATTCACTTTCGGTATGATTATCTGAATGCCCGGAAACGTTCGAACAGCATTACGATCATTGAAGAGCCGGAAGGGCGTTATTATACCGTCCAGCTTTCGTCCCGAAAGATCGAGAATAAAGGTTATGTCTGCAATGTGCTGCGCTATGCCGGGTCGCCGTTGACGAATGAAGTGATCATCAATCCGGATTTGTATTATCTGGGTATTTACGGTACTCCTGTCAAGTATCTTCCGGATGTTCCGATCGAGAGCGGTTCATACAGGGATACCAAAGGAGACGTTCGGGGGGTATACTCCCGTGTGGGGCGTTACCGGTATTTCTACGAAGACCAAGATAAAAAGCGTTAAAAAATGCGATCTTTCCGAAGGTCATTCAAGTTTTATTCTTTTGGCAGAAAAAAAACCTTTCCTATCTTTGCAACCGCAAAAAACAGGGTTCCGTAGCTCAGCTGGATAGAGCAACAGCCTTCTAAGCTGTGGGTCGTGCGTTCGAATCGCACCGGAATCACTTCCCTGAGTAAAGGTGACTTTCCTAACGGGCGGGCTTTTTTTCTGTTCGCGCGTCATGCCGTTGGCGTGCCACAAGGCACGCGCGCCGGCCATGCGGCGTCCCTGCATAGAGGTGGCGCTGTTCGGTTTTTCATTCATGCCTCTTCTGCGATGTATCGGGTTATCCATTTGCCTACCTCACTTGTGGTGTAGGCTTTTCCGCCGTCGGCAAGGTCTTCGGTTACGATGCCCGCATTGATGGAGTCGTTTA
Source organism: Tannerella forsythia (assembly GCF_001006485.1). Lineage (GTDB taxonomy): Bacteria > Bacteroidota > Bacteroidia > Bacteroidales > Tannerellaceae > Tannerella > Tannerella forsythia. The sequence goes on along the minus strand of NZ_JUET01000083.1, from coordinate 91,950 downwards.
CCGCGCGACGGATCAGCGTGCCCTCCTCCATCCGGTCGAAACCGTATTCGAACATGAGTGCGGCCGAGAGAATCATGGCCAGCGGATTGGCGATGTTCTTGCCTGCCGCCTGCGGATACGACCCGTGAATCGGTTCGAAGAGCGACGTGTGCAGTCCGATCGAGGCCGAAGGCAGCAGTCCGAGCGATCCGGTGATGACCGAGGCCTCATCGGTGAGGATATCGCCGAAAAGGTTTTCGGTAACGAGCACGTCGAAACTCTTCGGCCACTGGATGATGCGCATGGCGGCATTGTCCACGAAGAGGTAATCGGTTTCGATGTCGGGGTACTGCGGCGCGATCTCCTGCGCGATTTGCCGCCACAAGCGTGAGGTAGCGATCACGTTCGCCTTATCCACCACGGTTACTTTTTTGCGCCGCTGCGCGGCAAACTTGTAAGCCAGATGCAGGATGCGTTCTACCTCTTCGCGGGTGTAAACGCAGGTGTCATAGGCCGTATTGCCGTCTTCGCTCCGTCCCTGCGGACGACCGAAGTACATGCCGCCGGTAAGCTCGCGGATGCATACGAAATCGGCTCCGGAGACGAGGTCGGCACGGAGCGGCGATTTGTGGACCAGCGAAGGAAAAGTCATCACGGGGCGGATGTTTCCGTACAGTCCCAATTGCTTGCGCATACGAAGCAAACCCTGCTCGGGGCGCACCTTGGCTTTGGGATCGTTGTCGAATTTGGGATGGCCGATTGCGCCAAAAAGCACCGCGTCGGACTGCATGCACAGAGCGTGCGTTTCCGGCGGATAGGGATCGCCCACGGCATCGATAGCACACGCGCCCACCATGGCCTCTTCGTACGATAATTCATGTCCGAACCGATCGCAAACGGCCTGCGTTACGTGCAACGCCTGCGCCATGATTTCGGGGCCTATGCCGTCACCGGCTAATACTGCTATATTGATTTTCATTGTTGTATAAAATTGCTGATATCTGATTTTTTACTTCTTATTATTTCCGATTTTTTCCCCCTACGGCAACTGCATATAGTTGATGACGGGGATATTTCCTTTCTCAATCATGTTGAGCATCTTCATGGTCGCTTTGATGGCGGCAGCCGTCTGATCGACATCCAGTCCCCTCGTTTTGAAAACTTTTCCGTCGAACTTCCAGGTGATAATCGTTTGCACGTAAGCGTTCGTTTTTCCGCCCGGAGGGATGACCACCACGTAATCGAGCAATTCGGGGGTCGGCTTGTCGAGGCTTTTGTAAATCTTGTACATCGCTTTTGAAAACGCGTGGTACTGTCCTTCGCCCGCAGCCGACTGTTCGTAAACCTGCCCTCCGATAGAGAGTTTCACGGTAGCCGTAGGACGCATCCCCTCAGTAAGCATCAGCGAATAGTTGAGTATCTTGATACTCTGGTTCTCAATACCGTTTTTCAGGATGTCGGAGACGATGTAGGGAAGTTCGTCGGGGCTGACCAGCTCTTTCTTATCACCCAATTCGATGATGTGGGCGGTTATTTTTTTCGCCGCCTCGTCGTCCACCTCGATGCCCAAGGCTTCGAGGTTTTTGAGGATATTGGCTTTGCCCGAATTTTTCCCCAGCGCATATTCGCGCGAGCGGCCGAAACGCTCCGGTGCCAGATCGTTGAAATAGAGGTTTTTCTTTTTATCGCCGTCAGCATGTACACCGGCAACCTGCGTGAAGACGTTATCGCCGATGACCGGTTTGTTGTTGGGAATACGCACGCCGGAATAGCTCTCCACCACTTTGCTTATGCTGTAGAGTTTGTCTTCGGCAATGTTCGTTTTGAACTTCAACTGGTCGTGGATCAGCGCCGTTACACTGGTAATCGGCGCATTTCCGGCACGTTCGCCCAAACCGTTGACGGTTACATGCACGCCGTGCACACCGGCTTTTACCGCTTCGAAGACGTTGGCCACCGCCAGATCGTAATCGTTGTGGGCATGAAAATCGAAGTGCAGATCGGGATAGCGGTTCACCATCTTTTCACAGAACTCTTTTGTCTCCGAAGGATTTAAGACGCCCAAGGTGTCGGGCAACATATAGCGGGCGATGGGCTGGTGCCGGAGCTCGTCCATCATTTCAAAGACGTAGGCTTGCGAGTCGCGCATCCCGTTCGACCAGTCTTCAAGGTAGATGTTTACGGTCATTCCGCGGCTTTTGGCATCGGCAATGACCGACCGGATATCGGCCAGATGTTCGTTCACCGTCTTCCGGAGCTGATGCGTGCAGTGATTCTCAGAGCCTTTGCAAAGCAGATTCACCACGTTGCATCCGGCGGCGGCAATCCAGTCGAGCGACGCTTTTCCGTCCACAAATCCCAGAATTTCAATCCGGTCGATGTACCCGTTTTTCTTTGCCCACTGGGCTATTTTTTGTACCGAAGCGAATTCCCCCTCCGATACGCGTGCCGACGCGATCTCTACCCGGTCGACATGCAGCTCTTCGAGGAGCAGACGAACGATGCTCACCTTCTCTTCGGCCGCGAACGAGACGCCCGAGGTCTGCTCGCCGTCGCGCAGTGTGGTGTCCATGATTTCGATTTTCCTCGGCGAGGACTCGAACGGTTGTGAATGATTCATTGTTGTCATTGTTTTTATGCTTATTCGTGAAGATCACGCATGTTTCAATATTCAATCGTTTATTAAGCGTTGCAACAAACCCGCAGGCAGGTTGTCAGAACCGGTTTGCCCTGCTCTCCCACGCCTCCGTCAGCGATTGGTTGCTTAACAGGAAATCGATGTCGTCGAGTCCTTTCAGGAGACACTCCTTCTTATAGGAGTTGATCTCGAACGATTCCGACGTGCCGGTCTCGTTGTTCCGGATAGTCTGCTCCTCCAGATTAACCGTAACCGTCGCTTTCGGATTGTTGTGGATCGACGCGAAGAGTTCGCTCAAGCAGCCTTCGCTCGTTACCACGGGCAGAATACCGTTGTTGAGAGCGTTGTTGCGGAAAATATCGGCAAAGAAGCTCGATACGACTACCTTGAATCCGTAACCTGCAATAGCCCATGCGGCATGTTCGCGGCTGCTGCCGCTTCCGAAGTTTTTGCCTGCCACCAGCACCTGACCGGAATAGGTGGGATTGTTGAGTACGAAGTCGGACTTCGGGCTACCGTCTTTGTGGTAACGCCAGTCGGCGAAAAGGTTGTTTCCGAAACCTTCACGCGTGGTCGCTTTCAGGAAGCGCGCCGGGATAATCTGGTCTGTGTCCACGTTTTCGATGGGAAGCGGAACACAGGTGGATGTAAGTGTTTGAAATTTGTCCATGAGTCTTGTTTGAACGCAAATTGCACAAAAAACGCAAATTCACGCAAGTCCTTTTTTGTATTATAAAAATTTTCTCTGATTTGAATATACTTTCTTTTTGAAAGTGGATTTCCTGCCGAAATTCAGCAAATAGCCAACTTCTATTTCTTTTGCCTTCAGATAATTGATTAATTGAGCTTCGTGTGCCGGATCAATGTTCTCGCACGTTTTTAGTTCGAGTATGATGCAGCCTTCAACCAATAGATCGGCAAAATAATCTCCTACTACACGTCCGTCATGGTACACTGTTATGTTTTTCTCTACTTCGCATTTCAGTCCTGAATCGGTCAATGCAAAATACATCGCATTCTTATAGACTTTCTCAAGAAAGCCGTATCCTAAGTCGTTGTAAACGCGATAGAATTGTGTAATAATAATGTCTACGAGTTCTTTAGGAACCGAAGCAGGAGCGTTCTCTTGTGTTACCATGTTGCGGAAATTTGTGTTATTCGCGTAATTTGCGTTCTTTTTACGGGTTGGTTATTTTCCCTGTAACTGCCGCGGCGGCCGCTACCAGCGGGCCGGCCAGAATGGTACGCGCTCCGGGGCCCTGACGCCCCTCGAAGTTCCGGTTCGAGGTCGATACCGCATATTTGCCGGCGGGCACTTTGTCGTCGTTCATTGCCAAGCAGGCCGAACAGCCGGGCTGACGAAGTTCGAATCCGGCCTCTTCCAGAATCCGGTCCAGCCCTTCGGCTTCGATCTGTTTGCGCACCTGCCAGCTTCCGGGCACGAGCCATGCCGTTACGTGGTCGGCCTTGCGTTTCCCTTTCACATAATGGGCGAATACGCGAAAATCTTCGATCCGGCCGTTGGTGCAACTGCCCAGGAACACGTAATCGATGCTTTTCCCTACCAGCTTTTCGCCGGGAACAAAACCCATATATTCGAGCGACTTTGCGAACGATATTTTTCCCGCCTCATCGATCTCCTCCATCTGCGGGATGGCACCGTCGACAGGCATGCCCATGCCGGGATTGGTTCCGTAGGTGATCATCGGGCCGACGTTCGACACGTCGAAAGAGACCTCTTTGTCGAATACCGCGTCGGCATCTGTTTTCAGCGTCTTCCAATAGGCCACCGCCTGTTCCCACTTCTCGCCCTTGGGAGCGAACTCGCGCCCTTTCAGATAGGAGAAGGTCGTTTCGTCGGGAGCGATCAGCCCGCCCCGGGCACCCATCTCGATGCTCAGGTTGCAAAGCGTCATCCGCTCCTCCATGGTGAGGTTGCGGACGGCCTCGCCGGCGTATTCCACGAAGTAGCCGGTCGCACCACCCGTGGTGAGCCGCGAAATCATATAGAGCGCCATATCTTTCGCTCCCACGTTCTTGCCCAGCTTGCCCTCGAAATTCACACGCATCGTCTTCGGGCGCGTCTGCAAGATGCATTGCGAGGCCAGTACCATCTCCACCTCGCTCGTGCCGATGCCGAAAGCAATGGCGCCGAAAGCTCCGTGCGTAGAGGTGTGGCTGTCGCCGCAGACGATCGTCATGCCCGGTTGGGTGTAGCCGTTTTCGGGTCCTACCACGTGCACGATGCCGTTCTTCGGATTATTCAGTCCGTAATAGGTGAGCCCGAATTCCTGTGCGTTCTTGGCAAGCGTTTCGACTTGAAAACGGGATATCTGATCGCGAATGGGTTGGTCCTGTCCCACGGTAGGGATGTTGTGGTCGGCCGTCAGGGTCGTCTGTTCGGGACGGAATACTTTCAGTCCGCGCGAACGAAGTCCGGCAAAAGCTTGCGGACTGGTTACCTCGTGGCACAGATGACGGTCTATGTAGAGTTGGGTAGGCCCCTCTTTTACCGTGGTAACGACGTGAGCGTCCCATATTTTATCGAACAGGGTCGCCCCCTTCTGTCCGGTCGAGGGCTTCGAATGGTTTGTCTGTGATGTATGATTTGTCATTTTCTGTTTTTGTCGTTGTTATCTAATAAATTATTTTTGTCGTAATCTTTTTGGGAGAGCTATTCCACGAACTTGTTCACCGCATCGATAAAAGCTTCGACCGACGCCGAAACGATGTCGGTATTGGCCGAAAAGCCGTAGTACAACATGCCGTTGTGTGCTACCTGCATGTGCACTTTTCCTACGTCATCGCTTCCGCGGTTGATGGCTTGAATGAGGAACTCCTGAATCACCATTTCGCGGCTGATAATCTTTTTAACCGCTTTGATGGCCGCATCGACCGGCCCGTTTCCGGTGGCGGAGGCTTCGAAGTGCTCGCCGGCGATGTTCAACCCGATGCTCGCCACATGGCGCAGCCCTACGCCGCAAGTAACTTGCAGGTAATCGATCTTGATCCGGTTCAGCCGCGACTCGATGCCGGCCAACGCCAGCACGTCGTCGTCTTTGATGTCTTTTTTCCGGTCGGCCAGCGCGAGAAACTTCTGGTACACGTCGTCGAGTTTGCCGTTATCGAGGTCGACTCCCAGCAGGCTCAGGCGGTTTTTCAACGCCGCACGGCCGCTTCTTGCCGTCAGGACGATGGTGTTATCGTCGATGCCCACCTCTTTGGGGTCGATAATTTCGTAGGTATCAGTATTCTTGAGCACGCCATCCTGATGGATGCCCGACGAGTGTGCGAAAGCGTTCCGCCCCACAATCGCTTTGTTGGGCTGTACTGGCATGTTCATCAGCGCTGAAACAAGTCGGCTCGTCGAGTGAATCTTGGTTGTGTTGATGTTCGTCTCGAATCCCAGTTCCCTATGGCTTTTGAGCGCCATCACCACCTCTTCGAGCGAGGTGTTTCCGGCACGTTCGCCGATTCCGTTCACGGTTACTTCCACCTGCCGCGCGCCGTTGAGCACCCCTGTAAGGGTGTTGGCCGTAGCCATGCCCAGGTCCTGATGGCAGTGGGTGGAGAGGATGGCCTCTTTCAAATCAACGTGATCAATGAGGTACTTTATTTTGGCGCCGTACTGGTGCGGGAAACAGTAGCCCGTGGTGTCGGGGATGTTGATTACAGTTGCCCCCGCGTTCACCACCGCCTGTACCATCCGCGCAAGGTATTCGTTGTTGGTGCGACCGGCGTCCTCGGCGTAGAACTCCACGTCGTCCACAAAACGGCGGGCAAATTTCACCGCTTTCACTGCACGTTCGATGATCTTTTCGCGGTTGGAGTTGAACTTGTGTTTGATGTGCATGTCCGATGTGCCGATACCGGTATGGATCCGTTTGCGTTTGGCGTGTTTCAATGATTCGGCAGCCACTTCGATGTCTTTTTTCACCGCACGTGTGAGCGCACATATAACAGGCCAGGTGACGGCTTTGGAGATCTCAACCACCGAGTTGAAGTCGCCGGGACTGGACACCGGGAATCCGGCCTCAATCACATCTACCCCCAGCAGCTCCAGGGCTTTGGCCACCTGGATTTTCTCGATGGTGTTTAGTTGACATCCGGGAACCTGTTCCCCGTCGCGTAAGGTCGTGTCGAAAACATAAATTTGTTCCATAAGTTAAATATAGCTCTTTGTGTTTTGTAACAAAAAAAGCCTTTCCCACCCAATGAGTGAGAAAGGCTATTTCTTTATGCTGCTTGTATCTTTTTCAGTTGCCGATATTCCAATCCCACCCTCCGGATTCTTCCAGAAGTCGAATAGAAATAATAAGAATACCGATGTTATTATTATACATAAATATTGTTTAAATCTTGATAACGGTTGCAAAGTAAAAGAAAAAAGATGTAATTGCAAAATATTTGTGCGAATTATTGCCGAAAAAATATCAAAAACAAAAAAATGGGAGATGTCAATTCCTGTTCTTCTTGCGTGATTTGAAACGGTTACTTCGAGCATAGAAATATTGAAAGAATTTTCTGCTTTTATCGCTCCAACAGCAACATCGATTCTCCAAAAGCAAAGAAGAATGAACCTAAAAAAGTTCATCTCACATCTATATTTAAAAAACATAGTCGCTTTGAGTTTTATTTTTATCGGCCTGTGGGTGAATTGAAATTTATCTTGTAGCTTTGCATCGGTTGCGAAAATGGGCTGTACATACGGCAAAAAACCGTAAAGCATGGGTTTAAGATAAGATGCTTCGTTGCTGATATGGTCTCTGGAATAAACATAAATAAGAACGGAAGATGGAAAAATTGACTCTAATTCAGAATGATCCTTGGCTGAAACCTTATTCGGACGCTATCGAAGGACGTTATCACCGTACGATAGAAAAAGAGAAAACATTAACCTGTGGTGGGAAACAAACCCTTGCCGAATTCGCATCGGGTTATCTGTATTTCGGATTGCACCGGACGGAGGATGGATGGGTGTTCCGCGAATGGGCGCCGCATGCCACAGCTATCTATCTGATAGGGACGTTCAACGGCTGGGAAAAGAACGAGAGTTATCGTCTGAAACCTCTCGACAACGGCAACTGGGAGATCGTTTTGCCGGCTGCTGCCCTCCATCACGAAGATTTATACAAGTTACTCATCGAATGGGAAGGGGGCTGCGGAGAGCGTATCCCTGCATGGTGCCGTCGGGTGGTGCAGGACGAGCAGACCAAAATCTTCTCCGCGCAAGTCTGGGCGCCCGAAAATCCGTATCAGTTTGAAGTAAAGACATTCCGGCCGGATACGTCGCCACTGCTGATTTACGAGTGCCATATCGGTATGGCTTCAGAAGAGGAGAAGACAGGTACGTATGAGGAGTTCCGTACACACGTTCTGCCGCGTATCGTGAAGGACGGCTATAATGCCATACAGATCATGGCGATACAGGAGCATCCGTATTACGGTTCATTCGGGTATCATGTGAGCAGTTTTTTCGCGCCCTCGTCACGCTTCGGCACGCCCGACGAGTTGAAGCGTCTCATCGACGATGCCCATCGAATGGGGCTGACGGTGATCATGGACATCGTGCACAGTCATGCCGTGAAAAATGAAACAGAGGGGCTCGGACGTTTCGACGGTTCGTATCATCAGTATTTCCATACCGGTACCCGGCGTGAACATCAGGCATGGGACTCTCTCTGCTTCGATTACGGAAAGGACGAGGTGTTGCATTTTCTGCTGTCGAACTGCAAATACTGGCTGGATGAGTATCGCTTCGACGGTTTTCGTTTCGATGGTGTCACCTCGATGCTTTATTACAGCCATGGACTGGGCGAAGATTTCTTAAGTTACGGTGACTATTACAACGGTCATCAGGACGATGACGCGATAACATACCTGACGCTGGCTAACAAACTGATACACGAGGTTAATCCGCATGCCGTGACGATTGCGGAGGAAGTCAGCGGTATGCCGGGGCTGGCGGTTAAAGTAGCCGATGGTGGCTATGGGTTCGATTACCGCATGGCGATGAATATCCCGGATTTCTGGATCAAAATACTGAAAGAGAAGAAAGATGAAGACTGGCATCCTTCGGCGATCTGGTGGGAGACAACGAATCGGCGGGCCGATGAGAAGACCATCAGCTATGCCGAGAGTCACGATCAGGCGTTGGTAGGAGACAAAACGATCATCTTCCGTCTTATCGATGCCGATATGTACTGGCACATGCAGGCGGACGACCGACACTTTATGGTAGAGCGCGGACTGGCGCTTCATAAAATGATCCGGCTCGTGACGGCCACGACCATCAATGGCGGTTACCTGAACTTTATGGGGAACGAGTTCGGACATCCCGAATGGATTGATTTTCCGCGCGAAGGTAACGGCTGGTCGTACAAGTATGCTCGCCGACAGTGGAGTCTGGTCGATGCTCCGAACCTGAAATATCGCTTTCTGGGCGATTTTGACCGTGAGATGCTTGCGTTGATCCGCAGCGTAAAAGATTTTCAAGCGTTACCCGTGCAGAAGGTGTGGGATAACGACGGCGACCAGGTGCTGGCCTACATGCGTGGAGAATATGTGTTCGTCTTTAATTTCAGTCCTGCGCAGTCGTTTACCGATTATGGTCTCCTGACTCCTCCGGGCACTTACCGTACAGTACTAAATACGGATGACCCGCGTTTCGGAGGGAACGGATTAACCGACGATGCCATCGAGCATCTGACGCAATACGATCCGCTTTACGAAAAAGAATATAAAGGCTGGCTGAAACTGTATCTCCCGGCGCGCACGGCTATGGTATTGAAACGGCTACCTGAAGTTCGTTCATTATCGGTCGAACAAGGAGAGATGGAGAAAAGACGGGTACGGAAAAAACGATGCCACGCAAAAGGAAAGAATAACGTCATGTAAAAAGAGATGAATCATCTACTTAAACATGTACGATCAATAAAAACAAACAAAGCAGAACAAACAGTCAAACAACAAATAAAATAATGTATCCATATTTATTTCAACCGATTTTAAAGGAAATCATCTGGGGAGGAACGGATATCCGTCCGTTCAAAGGCATGACTCCTACACAGGAAAAGATAGGAGAGAGTTGGGAACTGTCGCATGTAGACGGCGATTTTTCCGTTGTAGCGTATGGTGCCGATAAAGGAAAAACGATCGACGAATTGATTCGCGAGTACGGTGAAAGTCTGCTGGGCAGTGAGGTGATGAAGCGGTTCGGAACACGCTTTCCGTTACTCATCAAGTTTATCGATGCCCGGGACGATCTTTCCATTCAGGTACACCCCGATGATGCGCTGGCCGAGAAACGTCATCACTCATTCGGAAAAACGGAGATGTGGTACGTAATCAAGGCTACCCCCGACGCTGCGTTGTATTGCGGCTTTTCGCAGCCCATCGATGCGGATGAATACGTGCGACGAGTCGAAGACAACAGTATTATGGAGGTGCTTAAGCGTTACAACGTGACAGCGGGCGACGTCTTCTTCCTGCCTGCCGGACGAGTGCATGCCATCGGCGCGGGATGCTTCATCGCCGAGATCCAGCAGACCAGCAATATCACCTACCGCATCTACGACTATAACCGCAAAGGTGCCGACGGAAAGGGACGCGAGTTGCATACCGAACTGGCCAAAGACGCGATCGACTATACGTTTCAGAGCGACTATCGGACGCATTATACGCCACAACCGGGCGCCGCCGTCGAGCTGGTGCAGTGCCCGTACTTCACCACTCGCTTGCTGGAGACGGAAACACCTATGATGCGCGATTATGCCACGCTCGATTCGTTTGTTGTTTATATCTGCATGGCCGGCTCCGTTGAGTTACGTGATGATAACGGCAACGAACTGACTGTTTCGCAGGGACAGACCGTGCTCTTTCCCGCAACAACACAGTCGGTTACCCTAAAGCCTGCACCACAGGCCAAATTGTTGGAAACTTATATCGCGTAAGCAAGAGTGACCGGCGCTTAAGCAAAGAGAGGCTTTGTACATAAGGAAAGCACCCTCTACAGGTAAGGGAAAGGCGAGGGTGCTTTCCGAGACAATAAGATAAGTGAAAACAGCGTTATAGGAAACGATAACCGGTAAAGACAGATGAACAACATATCGATACGTTCGCTAAACAAACGCTATCCGAACGGCAACCATGCCCTGAAAGACGTCAACATGGAGATACCGACGGGCATGTTCGGTCTGCTGGGGCCTAACGGGGCCGGCAAATCGACGCTGATGCGTATCCTCGTGGCGCTGATGGAGCCTACGTCCGGCGAGGTGAATGTGTTCGGCTACGACTTGCGTAAGCAGCGTCGGGAAGTACGCCGGATACTCGGTTATCTGCCGCAGGACTTCCGTTTCTTTGCGAAATACAAGACGCATGAGTTCCTTGACTATGCAGCTCGTCTATCGGGGATGAACAACCGGCGGGAGCGTCGGCAAGCCGTCGATGCCATGCTGGAGAGCGTCGGGCTGTTCGATGTCAGGGAGCGTTATGCCAATAAGCTGTCCGGCGGTATGAAACGTCGGCTGGGCATTGCACAGGCATTGATACATCGCCCCAGACTGATCATCGTCGATGAGCCGACCACGGGGTTAGATCCCGAAGAACGCATTCGTTTCCGTAATCTGTTGGCCGAAGTGGGCAAGCAGGATGTGACGATCATCCTGTCGACCCATATCGTCGGCGACATATCGAGCACATGCAACTGTATGGCGTTGATGAACAAAGGCGAAGTGGCGTTTTTCGGATCGCCCCGGGAGATGCTGCAAGAGGCCGAAGGGAAGGTGTGGCGGATGCATATCAGCAGTGACGAGATGCCCGTTATCGACGCGAAATACCCTGTGATATCGACCATCCCCTCCGGTACGGGGTGGGAAGTACAAGTGGTAGCCGACAAGATCGAAGGATATGACGCCGAACCGTATCCCCCCAATCTGGAGCACGCCTATGTATATTACATGGAGTATAAGTTGAACCGGTGGATGAACGATTGATCCAATTACAGAAGACAAACCAATATGTCGGTATGGAATAATATACGGTCTGTCGCCAAGTATGAACGCAAGCTATTGCTCCGTACATGGTTCTACCGCGTCTTTCTGGTACTTTCCGTGTTGATTCTGGCATTGTTCAATTTTGCAGCTTTACTTAGCGACGACGGCTACTGGCTGATGAAATCGCTGCCCTCCAATATCCCGTATGTAAATCTGCTGCTGCTTAATACCGGGCAGGCGGTGATCGCCGTTTTTTTGTCGTCCGAGTTTCTGAAGTCGGACAAAAAGCTCGATACGTCCGAGGTGTTTTATGTTCATCCGCTCAGCAATGCCGAATACGTAGCGGGTAAGATATGGGGGATTTTAAGCGTGTTCTTCCGCCTCGACCTGATGATTCTTGCGATGGTCCTGATTTTTAACCTCGCGTCGGGCGTGTCGATCGACTGGACGGCCTATCTCACGTATTTCTTCCTGATATGCATCCCTACGCTCTTCTATATCCTTGGACTGTCTATCTGCCTGATGCTTATCTTGAAAAATCAGGCTGTGACCTTCGTACTGCTGCTGGGGTATATCGGACTGACTCTGTTTTATGTTGGCGATCGGTTTTACTATCTCTTCGATTACATGACCTACAACCTGCCTTTGGTGAAATCGTCTGTCGTCGGCTTTACGAACGTGCAGGCGCTGATGATACATCGTGCGATTTATCTGCTGATTGGATTAGGTTTTGTCTGCCTCGCCGTGTTTTTGTTCCGTCGGTTGCCGAACACGAAGTACGGACGCTATCGATGGCTGGCACTCGGCTGTTGCTTCTTTCTCGGAGGTATCGCGGCAGCTTATCGTCATGTAGATTCCGTCAGGAAAAAAGGGGAGCTGCGACAGCATTATATCGCGTTGAATAATGAGTATGTGCACGCACCGAAGATGCTTGTCGACCGTTACGACATCATCCTCACCCAACAGCCGTCGACGATTATTGCTGAGGTGTCCATGAACGGAGTGGCTGCCACTCGCGGTTCCGTGTTTACATTCTGCCTCAATCCCGGCTTGACCGTGCACGAGGTCGAAGCCGGTGGTCGTCCGTTAGCGTTCGAGCGCAGGAGCCAGATCATCCTTGTTGATCTCGGACATGAACTCGCCGAAGGAGACTCCCTTTCGATCGTCATGAAGTACGAAGGACGCATCGACGACCGCTTTTGCTACCTTGATACTCCTGCCGACATCCTGCAGCAGGAGTATGCGAACGATCTGTTCCGAATGGATAAGAAATACAGCTTTCAGGAACGCGACTATCTGCTTTTTACACCCGAAACGTATTGGTATCCGCGTCCCGGCACTTCCTACAGCAGCCTCAGCACCGATGGGCAGCAAACGTATTTCAGTCGTTTCCGGCTGACGGTGCGTACGACAGACGGCCTGATGGCTCTCTCACAGGGTACACGGCAGCAACCTTTCCCAACGACGCTGGACACCGCTGCATTCTCTTTGGATAAGGAACAAGAACGGGTGTTTATCTACGAAACGGATTTTCCGTCACCTTCTCTCTCGCTTATCGTGGGGGACTACGAGCAGAAAAGCCTCGTGGTAGACAGTACGGAGTACAGTATTTGGCATCTGCGGGGGCATGGTGATTTTACGGCTCCGTTCGATTCGATTACGGATACCATTCCATCGCAGATCAGAGAGTTTCGCCAGTCGATCGAACACGATTATTCGCTCGATTATTCGTTCCGCCGATTCTCCGTAGTCGAAGTGCCTGTGCAGTTTTACAGCTATCCCAGAGTATGGACGCAGGCACAGGAGAAAGTACAGCCCGAGATGATTTTCTTTCCCGAAAAAGGTTGCCTGTTCAACGAGGCTGATGTTGCGAGAAGGGTCGAACGTGAAAAGAAATGGGCGCGTTGGGAAGGACGTGAGATTACCGATAAGGAAGCCGCCATCCGTACTTTCAATAGCTTTATGCATCTCTTCCGTCGTACAGAGAGCGATTTCAACTGGTCGTTCGATCGCGGAACGGAGAATGTCTCTGCCGAGGTCAATCCTTATTTGCTTTTTCCTCAACTGTATAATTTCAGATACAATGTATTTTCGTCGGAATGGTCTGTCGCCAACCGCATGATCGAACTCTACCTGCAGGACAAGTCCGAAGAGAACGGCTGGATCAGGGAGATGAACGGTATCAGCAATAAGGAAAAGGCAAATCTGCTGATGGAGCAGCGGCCGTTGAAGGAGCTGCTCTCCGATACGGAACTGCGTAATCCGGTCGACGATGTGCTGTCGCTGAAGGCAAGCAGCCTCTTCGCTCCTGCCGAAATTGATATGGGATACCGTGCGTTTCGTGACTCGCTGCGTGCCATCCTGCAACGGAACAGGTTTACAAACCTGCGCTTCGAGTACCTGCTCGATACACTCGGCACGATGACCGGCAAAGACCTCCGGGTGTCTCTCGGCGCATGGCAACATCCTACGCCGCTGCCTGTATATATTGTCGGAACGCCCCGTATCGTACACGTCACGAACCGCGATAAGGAGACGTATGTCGTGGCTTTGCAGATCACCAATACCTCCGATTACGAGGGTGCGATCCGTCTGGAAACCGATGTGGGAGGACGTAACGACTTGTATGATCCGCGAACGAAACGCACCCTCTCTTTCGCTCCGCATCAGACGAAACGCATCGTGACGCATTGGGACGAAGCGCCTCGGAAACTCCGTGTTCATACACTTATATCGGCAAACCTACCGGCGCAGATCGATTTACCCGTCGGAAACATCCTGCGTGAACAGAACCGGACGATCGAAGAGGAAGGCGACTTCGTACTGCCGCTTCTGTCGGATGATACGTCCGGAGAGGTGATCGTAGATAATGAAGACTCTTTGCTGTTCGCCTTGTCGAAACCTGAAGTGTTCGGTCTTCTGCCACGGTGGCTCGATAAGGAGAACGATCAATCGTTCCGTTATTCGGGCGTGTCCCAATGGCGTGCTCCGCTGCAATGGACATTGACGACAAACGATAAGTATTACGGTGCGCATATCCGTTCGGCCTACGTGATCAAGAGCGGAAGCGGAAATCAGACGGCTACATGGAGCATCCCGATCCCGCATGCCGGACAATATGACCTCTACTATTACGTGTATAAACCTCAGGAACTTCGTGAAGGAGGACGTGGCGGAGGAGGGGCAGGTCATACGGAATATCGGTTTAAGGTCTGTTATGATCACGAGGAAGAAGAAGCGTATATCGACCTTGCACGTTCGGAAGACGGATGGGGGCTGCTGGGCACATATTATTTCAACCGCGATACGGTACGTGTCGTATTGACGGATGATACGAAGTTAAGAACCGTCACAGCCGATGCCGTGAAAATCGTCAGAAAATAAGCGAATGAACTCAAAGAAGCAGCATAGAAAAGAAACATGATGATAAACAAACAATTTCTAAGGATTTACGTGAGTGGGATGATGTGGCTTGCGGGAATGTGGGGCGTGCCTTCAGAAGCGTATGCGCAACGGTCGGTGACCATAGAGCAGGCACTCGACATCGCCGAAGAGCACAATCCTACCCTGATCAACTCGAAGCTCAATCTGGAGCGGTATCAGCTTCAGCTTGTTGCGCAGCGGGCGTCGTTAAAATCCCGGTTCTCTCTGAACCTCGATCCGATTGATTATACGAAGACGCGTCGTTTCGACAACCGGCTGTCGCAATGGTACACGAACGAGTCGTTGACTTCAAGCGGGACGTTCCGTGTCACGCAGCCTATCTTGTGGACGGATGGAGAGCTCTCGCTCATTAACCGGTTCGGGTGGCAAAATAACACATCGGTGGTCGAAGGGCATGAAAACCGCAACAGAGCATTCAGCAACAATCTTTATCTTCAGTTCACTCAGCCGGTGTTTACGTATAACCGTCGGAAGATGGAGCTGAAACAGATTGAGTTCGATTATGAAAATGCCGGGATCGATTATGCTCTTCAGCGCCTGAATACCGAGCGAGACATCACGAATCGGTTCTATACGGTTTACATGGCGCAGAGTAACCTGGAGACTAGCAGGGAGGAGTTGGAAAATGCCCGGCAGAGCTTCGAAATTATCAAAAACAAGGTCGAAGCCGATTTGTCGGCCAAAGAGGAGCTGTATCAGGCGGAGTTGAATTTGGCCACGGCACAGTCTTCGGTCGAGGAACGTTTGGTCGCGCTCGCCAACGCGGAAGACGAGTTGAAGCAGGCACTGGGCCTGCCTCTTCACGAACGGATTCGTGTCATGGCCGATATCGGAATCAGTCCGGTAGCCGTCAGTCTTGAGGAGGCTGTCCGCAACGGACTCGATTCGCGGATGGAGCTTCGGCAGCGTGAGATCGATATCGAGCTGGCGGAACTGCAGATGGTCCGCACGAAGAGCCTGAATGAATTTAAAGGAGATATCTCCTTATCGGTCGGCATTACCGGTGACAATGAGCGATTGGGAAGCGTCTACGATAATCCGACGCAAAATCCCCGTGTCGCCATCAGCTTTACCGTTCCGATCTTTGATTGGGGAGAGAAGAAAGCGCGTGTGAAGGCGCAACGGACAGCACAGACAATCGCGAAGCTCCGGCAGGAGAATGAAAAGCTCGACATCGAGCTGAATATCCGTCAGGTGTGGCGCCGGCTCGAAAATCTCCGCACACAGATTACCATTGCCGAAAAGAATGTCAGGAACGCGCAGCTGACGTATGACCTGAACTTGACCAGATATCGTGAAGGAGACCTCACCGGTATGCAGATCAGTCAGTTTCAGACCCAGCTGTCCAATAAGAAGATCGCTTATTCGCAAACGTTGATCAATTATAAAATCGAGTTGCTGAATCTGAAAATTCTTTCGCTGTACGATTTTGAGAAAAACGCTCCGGTAATTCCTGTCCGGACATTGGGCGATGCCCGTCACAGAGATAAATAAATTCATTCCTGTATTCGAGTAAAAAATAAATGATATACCTCATGATGAAATACCAAACAATCTTCGCCGTAGCCGCACTGGCTGCGCTTACGGCATGCGGTTCCAAACCTCAATCCGATCAGAATGATGTGGAGACCCCCGTATCCGTGCAGGAACTTCGGAAAGGATCGATCAGCAAGCTCATTCATACCACGGGAACGGCACAGGCCGCTGGTGCGGCCGAACTTGTCTCCGAGATGAGCGGGATGTACGGCCTTCAGCGTAATCCGGCGACGGGCAAACCGTATAAGTTGGGTGATGGGGTCAGGAAAGGTCAACTGATCATACGCCTCGAAAATAAAGAATATGAGAATGGCATTGCGTTGGAATCGAAAACGTTGAATCTTGAAATTGCCCGGCAGGAGCAAAGCAAGCAGAAGGCGTTATACGAGAAAGGAGGAGTGACCCTCAGTGAGATGCGTAATACGGATGTGAAAGCAGCCAATGCCCGGTACGAACTGGAGAATGCCAATATCAGTCTGGAAAAGATGAATATAAAGGCGCCTTTTGACGGAGTGATCGTCTCTCTGCCTCATTATACATCGGACAGTCGGGTGGAGCAGGGGAAACCGATGGTCGGTATCATGTCGTATACGAGTATGTACATGGATGTGAACTTGCCCGAAAGTACGATTCCGTATATCAGGGTCGATCAGCCGGTCCATGTGACGCACTACACCTTGCCCGAAGATACGCTGAAAGGTGTGATCAGCGAACTTTCTCCGGCTATCAGTACCGAGACACGCACCTTCACCGGACGGATACGGATAGACAATGCCGGGCAGAAACTGCGTCCCGGTATGTTCATCAAAGTCGATATCGTTGTGGAGCAGGCCGACAGTGCCATTATTATTCCGAAGCATGCTGTTCTCTCAGCACGAGACCGCAAATATGTATATGTGGTGGAAAAGAATACGGCTGTTGCGCGTCAGATACGGACAGGTCTTGAAGACGATGAGTCTATTCAGGTTACGGAAGGGTTGAACGAGCATGATCATCTTATCGTCAAAGGGTTTGAGACCTTGCGTGAAAACAGTCGGGTAAAGGTGCTGAAGTAACGCGATGCAGTGAAACGGTAATACAGGTATAGTTTAAGATTACGCAATGACATGAAAAAAATCATCCGGTTTGCGGTAAACAATCCCGTTACCATGGCGATGGTGGTGCTGGCAATCGTGTTGCTCGGCAATATCTCGTACAATCGTCTGAATGTGGATTTACTGCCCGACATGAATGCTCCGCGTCTGTTCGTAGAAATCAAGGCGGGTGAACGTCCGCCCGAAGAGATGGAGAAGATGTTCGTAGAGAATATGGAGTCGATGGCCATACGTCAGAGCGACGTCACGCAGGTCGCCTCGGTGATTCGTTCCGGCTCGGCACGCATCACGGTCACGTACGTCCAGCATAAAGATATGGACGAGGCCTTTTTAGACTTGCAGAAAGCCATGGCGCCTTTTTCGCGTAACACGGATATTGAGTCTCTCAACATCACTCAGCATGATCCGAATACCGATCCGGTGATGTTGATTGCCATGTCGCATCGTTCCATCACCGATATGGCCGAGCTGCGTAAGATGGCCGGGAATTACGTGCGCAACGAACTGGTGCGTATAGAAGGGGTAGGGGAAGTATTACTCTCCGGCGAAGAGCGCTCTGTCCTGACCTTACGAACCGATCCCTATAAGTTAAAGGCGTTCGGCTTGACGATGGAAGACATCGCCTCCGGAATCGAGGCGAATAATCAAACCGTATCGGGCGGAAGGGTCAGTGAACTCGGACTGCAGTATTTGGTGAAAAGTTCGTCGTTCTTTACTTCCGAAGCCGATTTTGAGAATCTGATTGTGAGCTATCGCCCGACTGTCGCATCGACGGAAGCATCTCATGCAAATGGCGGAACGGAGAACCGTGCACCGATATATCTGTGCGAAGTGGCTACAGCCCGGTTTGAAAATGCCCGTCCCGAAAACATCGTGCGTATCAACGGCGAACGTTGCATCGGCCTCTCTGTTTATAAGGAGATGCAGCATAATACGGTTCGGGTGGTCGATCGAATCGATCGACAGTTGAAAGCCATGGAACAGGCTTTGCCCGGCTATCGTTTTCAGGTGATCCGCAATCAGGGTACTTTTATCAGTCAGGCGATCGGTGAAGTGAAAAGTACGGCTTTGCTGGGGATGCTGTTGGCCGTGTTAGTGCTGTTTGTCTTCCTTCGTCGTATCGGGACGACGCTGATCGTTAGTCTGTCGATCCCCATCTCGATCGTGGCAACATTTAACCTGATGTATTTTAACGGACTGACGTTAAACGTCATGACACTGGGAGGTCTCGCGCTTGGCGGAGGAATGCTCGTCGATAATGCCATTGTGGTGATAGAAAGCATCTTTCGAAATCATGAGCGGGGGCTGAGTCGTGCAGACGCTATTGTCACCGGAACATCGGAGGTAGCCGGCGCGGTGATTGCTTCTACACTAACGACCATTGTCGTTTTTCTTCCTATCGTCTACCTGCATGGAGCATCGGGCGAACTGTTCAAGGAGCAGGCGTGGACGGTGGCTTTCTCGCTGCTGTCCTCTTTATTTGTTGCCTTGCTGATTATTCCCATGCTATACGACCGGCTATCGGGGAGGAAGCAGATACAGCGGCAAGCGAAAACCGTTCGTTTCGAGCGGTATGGCATGCTGCTCACCTCGTTTCTCCGACGCCGTTGGTGGGTGATCGGTCTGTCGGTGGGATTGCTGGTCCTTACGTTCCTGCTTACTCCATTCGTCGGGACGGAGTTTTTACCCCGCTCCGCCGGACGTGCGTTCTCGGTTTCACTGAGACTGCCGGAAGGCACACGTCTCGAACGCACGGATGCCGTGGTGCATAATCTGGAATATCTGCTGCACTCCATCAGTGGCGACAGCCTGCTTACCGTGTACAGCCATATCGGAGAAGGAGCATCGGAACATGAGGTATTTGAGGGAGAGTCGACGGCAACGCTGACGGTCTTGCTTTCGGAGGCGTCGCCTTTGTCGACCGATAAAGTCATATCGCGTTTTGTGGAAGCAACGAAAGAGATCGAAGGGTTGGAACTTACGTTCAAACAGGAGGATTACTCGCTGGGCTCGCTGTTCGGAGATGAAGAGGCTCCGATTGTCGTGGAAGTGAAAGGAGAAGAATCGGAAGAGATCGCGGCTCTCACAGACGAGGTGATGGCACGGATGGCATCGGTCGAAGGGATTTATAACCTCAAGTCGTCGATGGCCGACGGAGCGCCCGAGCTGTTGATCACCCTCGACCGTACAATGGCCGGTATTCATCAGATTACGGCCTCGACCGTGCTTGCCCAGTTAAAGCAACAGTTGCAGGGGCGGGACGTGGGCAAGATGGAATATAAGGGAGAGATGCGTGATATTGTCATCAAAGTACCCGATATTACGGCAGAGGAATTGAAACGTCTTGTCATCCGTAGCGGGAATCGGGAATTTCTGCTGCACGAGATCGCGACGATTACCCCGACACAGGCCCCGAAGGAGATATTTCGTCGGAATCAGAGCCGTATCAACAAGATTCTTGCAGACAAAGACGAAGCTCGCTCGCTCGATAAGGTGGCGCAAGACATACGCCGGGCAGTGGAGGACGTGGAGTTGCCCTCACGTTATTCGATTCGTGTGACGGGCGAGGAGGAGCAGCGTCGGGAATCGATGAACAGCCTGATGCTTGCGCTGTTATTGTCGGTCGTACTTGTATACATGGTGCTGGCATCGCAGTTCGAATCGTTGCTGCATCCTTTTACCATCCTGTTGACTGTTCCGCTGGCACTGGTGGGAGCCGTGCTGATCTTCTGGATCACCGGAATGACGCTCAATATCATGGGAGTGATTGGGATGATTATGCTTGCCGGGATTGCGGTGAACAACTCGATTCTTTTAGTCGGACGCATCAACCAGTTGAAGACGACGATGGAGCTTACGGAGGCCATTGTCGAGGCCGGCCGGCAGCGGATCCGTCCGATCATGATGACTACGCTCACGACGATTCTGGCCTTGCTGCCCATGTCGCTCCATATCGGCGAAGGAGCGGCCTTGCGCTCCGCCATGGCGGTGGCTGTCATCGGCGGACTTATTACGTCTACTTTGATGAGTCTTGTCGTGATTCCGTGTGTTTACTATGTGTTCGAACAACTGAAAAGTAAGGTAAGACGCGAAGGATGAACATTCTTTTAAACAGAAGGGTAACCATCAGCATGTTGTTTATTGCGCTTACCTTATTGGGGTATGTGTCCTACAAACAGCTGCCTGTGGAGTTGTTGCCCAATGCGGAATTGCCCGTGCTGTTCGTCTCCGTCCAGTCTCAGCAGGAGATGGATCCGGCGTATGTCGAGACCGAGGTCATCATTCCGATCGAGGGAGCCATCAGCACCGTTGGAGGGGTAGATAAGATACGCTCCGAGATCAACCGCCGCCAGTCGTCCATACAGGTCGATTTCAAGGCCGATATCAATTTCAAGACGACGTATCTCAGGCTCGAAGAGAAGATGAAAGAAGTCTCCTCATCGCTGCCGAAAGGCTTTACCGTGCAAGTGCAGAAAGTCGATCTGGCGATGATGGCGAACCGTTTTATGACATTGCAGGTACGAGGTTCGGGAGGAGTGGATCGCGTGCGTAATGTCGTGGAAGAAGAGGTACGGCGCGACCTTGAACATATCGATGGGGTGGCGGCCGTCGATGTGTATGGCGGACAGGAGCGAACCATTGAGATCCGTTTACATAAGGAAGTGTGTGAAGCGTTGAACCTGACGGCCTCGAAGATCGGTGAGTTGCTGAATCGTCAGACGCAGGAGAAAATGTTTGCAGGGAATGTTACGGAAGCTGATTCGCGTTATTTCGTTCATGTGCATTCGGCGTACACGCAGGTCTCCGAGCTGGAGCATCTTGTCGTAGCCGAAGGCCCCGTATTCCTGAAAGACGTGGCGACCGTCAGCTTCGACCTGAAAGAAGAAACCTCGTTCAGCCGCGTGAACGGCAAGGACGCGATCTCCGTCGCGCTCATGAACGAAGCCCAGACGAACCTCATCGACCTGTCGCATCGTACACGGGCGGTAATCGACCGGCTCAATGAACGTTTGCAGGGACAGGATGTGGAGATCGTGATCGAGTCGGATACGGCCGAAACGATGGAGAAGAATATCGATCAGATCATTCGTCTGGCGCTGACAGGGGGCTTGTTGGCCATCTTAGTGCTCTGGTTTTTCCTGAAGAATATCCGTCTCGTGTTCTTCATCGCCTTGTCTATCCCCTTGTCCGTATATACGGCTTTTAACTTCTTCTATGCGGCAGGCATCTCGATCAACAGCCTGACTCTCGTCGGCATGGCGCTTGCTATCGGGATGCTGCTCGATAACAGCGTCGTCGTGCTCGAAAATGTGTATCGGCGGTCGGCGGCGGGAGAATCGCCCGAGCAGTCCGTAACGAAAGGGACAAAAGAGGTCTGGCGTTCGATCATAGCCGCTACGCTCACAACCATCACCGTATTCCTGCCTTTCGTCTTCTCCGATAATTTCATGATCAAACTGATCGGCAACCATATCGGTGTCTCAATTATTTCCACCTTGCTGGTGTCGATGGGGGTGGCCCTGCTGTTTATTCCGATGGCAACCTACGGCATCTTGCGACGAAAAGGTGAGAGCGTATTTTACGAAAAGATTTCTCTGCTGCAACGGCCTGTGCAGATTTACCTCGTGTTTCTCAAAACGTGCATGCGTCATCCCGGTGCCACCCTGTTGAGCGCCGTCGTACTGCTTTTCCTGACGCTGATTCTGTCGCTGACGATGAACGTCCGTCAGAACAGGGAAGTTGAGTCCGACCGCTTCGATATCTATGTCACGATGCATACGGGCAGCACGCTGGAGCATACGGATAAGATCGTGAAGGTGATCGAGGAACGTCTCCATGAGATCCCGGAGAAGCAGGATGTCGTCAGTCGTGTTCAGGAGGAACAAGCCGTGCTGACCGTGATTCTTCGGAAAGATTACGAGACGACGGGTAGGCGTAAGATCGCTGAGATCAAGGCCGACGCACAAGCGCGGATGCCGGCTGTGGGAGGTGCCGAGATCTCGTTCTCCGAAGCTATGAGCGGCTCCGGTGGGGGTGACGGCGCAGGAGCGGCCATGGCTTTTATGACGCTGCTGGGCATTGGGGATAATCAGGAGCGGGTGGTTATCAAAGGATCGGACTACGACATGATGCAGGTGGTGGCCGAAGATATACGGTATTACCTCGACGCACAGGAGTTTGTCGGACATGCGTGGATGCCGTCGGCCCGTCGTCAGCCCGAAGTGCGGTTGCATTTCGATCCGTTACTGCTCGCTTCGTACGGCATCACCCGAAGTCATATCGCGACAGGACTGGCGCAGCTGACGCCCGAATATGCTACGGGAACAACCTTCAAAGTGGGTAACAAGACTTACGACATCGTGATTCGTGAAGATTTGCCGGACAAGACGTCCGAGCGGGAAAAGAAACAGCAAACCGTTGATGACTTGAAAGAGGTACGCATTGCCGACGGGCAGGGAGGAATGCACCGCCTTCACGAGCTGGCTACCCTTCACAAGAGCAACGGACGCTCACGTATCATACGTGTGAATCAGGACAAGCAACTTGAAGTACGCTACCGGTTCGCCCGCAGTGTCGAAGAGTCGAAGACACTGCTCGAAGGGTATCGTGCCGACATCGACCGGTATATCGCGAATTATAATCTGCCCGCCGGGGTAGCCATTGAAGTCGTCCATGAAGAAGATCTGTTCGCCGATTTTAAATTCCTCCTGCTTGCCGCCTTCGTGCTGATCTTTATGATTCTCTCGTGCGTATTCGAATCGATATCGACTCCGTTCGTACTGCTCTTTTCCATTCCTCTGGCGGCTATCGGATCACTGCTGGCTCTGCTTATGACCGGTAACAGTCTGCTGAATGCCAATACGCTGACGGGCTTTCTGATCCTCCTTGGAGTAGTTGTGAACAACGGCATCATCCTTATCGACTATGCTCGTATTCTCCGCAAGCAGGGCTTCCGACGCGAACGTGCGCTGATGACGGCCGGGCTGTCCCGTATCCGTCCGATTCTGATCACGAGCATCACCACGATTATCGCCATGTTCCCGCTGGCCATGGGCGATACGGAATATGCCGGAGCTATCGGAGCGCCTTTTGCGATTACTGTGATCGGTGGACTGACTTTTTCGTCGTTGCTGACGCTGGTCATCCTTCCCACGGCTTACATGGGGCTGGAGAATACGTTACAATGGTACCGTGCGCTCTCGCGCAGGGTGCAATGGCTTCATCTCGGGCTTATGCTTGCCGGGCTGCTTGGCGTCTATGTCTATATCGACAGTTGGCTGTGGCAGGCCATATCGGTTGTGGCGCTGGTTATCCTCATTCCCGGAGTCACAGCCTTTGTAAAGGCCAGTTTGCGCCGGGCAAGAGCCGATATGATTCATCCTGGGCAGGAGATTCGGATCGTCATCCGTAACCTTGTGAAGGTGTACGACCGTGCGGGACGCTTCGCCCGCCAGTGGAACAGCGGACAGGAACGGCGTAAGCGTCTGGGGATTCAGCAGGAGTATCGTTCGTTCAAAGACTTCCTGAATATCGGCTGGTTGTTTGGATTGTTCGCGTTTATTGTCTGTTTCACCTACGGCTATCTGGAGCACTCGTTCTGGATCTTTGTCTTTTCATTTATCGTATATGCGTTGACCCTGTACCTGTGGCGTAAAATACGGATGTACCTCTTCTTCCGTTTCGGCGACAGAAGGGGTCTCCGTTACCTCAACCGACTCCTGTTCTGGGGAGTGCCTGTCGTACTGCTTGTTGTTTTGTCGGGCAAGATCAGTCAACCGTCTCTGATGGCGCTTACCGCTCTCTTGTGGGGATGCGGGTTGATTGTTTATGTCACGTCGCAATATCTGTATGAAAGGGAAGTGAACATCGAGCGTGTAGGCGGTCGCTTTGCGGGGCTGAAACGTACGTTCTTCCGTCTGGTCAAGAGTGTGCCGTGGCTCGGCAAGCGTCGTCGTCCGTTCAAAGCGTTGCGCGGCGTATCGTTCGAGATCAAGACGGGGATGTTCGGTCTGCTGGGCCCTAACGGAGCCGGTAAATCGACGCTGATGCGGATCGTTACGGGTATTTTGGAGCAGAGTTACGGATGTATTCGGGTGAATGGGCTGGACACCCGTGTCTACCGTGAGGAGTTGCAGGGGCTGATCGGCTTCCTGCCGCAGGAGTTCGGCACATACGAGCAGATGTCGTCGTGGGAGTTTCTGGACTATCAGGCTATCCTGAAAGGACTGACCGACGACCGTTTGCGCAACGAACGGATCGAATACGTGTTGCGAGCCGTGAATATGTATGAACGGAGAGACGAGAAGATCGGTTCCTTCTCCGGCGGCATGAAGCAGCGGATCGGCATCGCCCTGATTCTCCTTCATCTGCCCCGTATCCTCGTGGTCGATGAACCTACGGCGGGACTTGACCCGCGCGAGCGGATCCGTTTTCGTAACCTGCTGGTCGAACTGAGTAAGGAACGTATCGTCATCTTCTCGACGCATATCATCGAGGATATTTCGAGTTCGTGCAATCAGGTGGCCGTCATCGACAGGGGACAGTTGAAATACTTCGGACAACCCGAAGGCATGGTTCACATGGCCGAAGGCAAGGTGTGGCAGTTCTCCATCGACGGGGAGGCGTTCGACGAGCTGGATAAATCGTTCGTCGTACATCATATTCAGGATGGCGATCGCATACAGGTGCGTTATCTCTCGGCCGTGCAGCCCCGTCCCGATGCCGTGCCGGCGGAGGCCAATCTCGAAGACGCTTATTTGTGTTTATTAAAAAACATGTAGAAGATGAGAAAATATATCATACTGGCCGAGCGGATGGTGCGCTATAACTTGAAGATTATCTTTGCCGGCAAGTTTGTTTGGTTTCTGTTGGCTGCCTTCGTGTTCTTTGCCTTCTTTATGTTTCAGATGGCATGGGACAGGGTGGAGATCAACGAAGAAAGTATTTATTATTTGCTGTTCTTCCCGTGTATGCTGTTGATCTTCTATCCCGTGGTCTTTGGGATTCAGAACGATGAGGACAGCCGCATGCTCGAGATCATCTTCGGCATCCCCGACTACCGTTATAAGGTCTGGGGCGTGCGTATGCTGATGGTCTACGTGGCCGATTATGTCATCCTGCTGCTTTTTGCTTTGCTCGCCCGATGGCTGCTCTATCCCGTACCCGTCTTCGAGATGGCCGCACAACTGCTATTCCCCATGCTGTTTTTCGGCAACCTCGCGTTTCTCTTCTCCACCTTGACGCGTAGCGGGAACGCTACGGCCGTGATCATGATTGTGCTGGGACTGCTGTTCTTTATCTTTATGAATGCCGTCGACCTGATCAGCCGTTCGTTCTGGAACGTTTTTCTCAATCCTTTCTCGCTGCCTCGTGAGATGCACCCCCTCGTCTGGCAGAGTACGATCCTTAAAAGCCGTCTTTTCCTGACGGTCGGAGGCATCGTTTTTCTTCTGGCCGGACTTCTGAACCTCCGCCGCAGAGAGAAGTTTATCTAAAGAGTATGCAGCGGTCAGCCATCAGCATTCAGCCAACAATCCAACCAATCAACAATCAAACGCCCGAAGGGCTTCACTTTTCGTTTTTCACTATCCTGAAAGATAATACGCCCCATTTGTTGTCACGCTTGATCCGAGCTCTCCCCTCGCGGAAAAATCCGGCTGCCTCATATAGAGGTGGGATGATTTGCCGCACTTCGTATGTTGTTTTGTACATCACCGTATCTTGCGGAACGTTTTTCGCTTCGGGGATTTGCGCATACGCGCTTTTACCGGCGGAGAGCATCGTCAGCCTCGCCACGATCAATGTATATGTCATCTTTTTCATTGTTTTATTTTTTAAAATATGATTATCCGCACTTATACCTAATCATTTTAACTTTTATGATTATGCGCGTTTGATTTTATTTGTAAGTGTTTGATCTGTAAACTTGTATTCTGATGCGTGATGTCTGTGTCTTGTTCTTTTTCTTTTTCTGCCGGGGTATTTGCTGTTTTATGTAAATTATGTTTTTTAATGTGTTTCTTTAGATTGGTATCCAATCTTTTTGAGGGGATTTCTGTCCGATGCCGACAGGAAGTACGGTTATCGCTCCATTCTCTGCTTATTGCTTTTCCGTCAGGTATTGCCAGAAGCGGACGGGCATATCCTGACGCTGTTTCCGCAGGTTGATGCGTTCTTTGATGAACATTGCCTTGAAGTAGCCGCGCCACAATTCTTGAAACAGCTTCTCGTCTTCGGCCATCAGCGATTCGTCGAGCCGTCCGCCCAACAGTCGGTCGTCGTCCGTAAATGTGATTTCGCGTGCCGTTTGCAGGTCGTAATAGTAGCCGTACCTGCGACGCAGGTCATAGATCACCCAAGGCTGGTCGGCAAAGCGGCCGGTGAAATGGTCGATGGTCAGGGGTAGCGCGTTATATATCGGTCGGACGGGGGCGAAGAACAGATCGTCGGCAGCTTTCTGAAACCGCACGAACTGTTTGAGATAAAGCGCTTCATGGCCTACTTTACGGGCAATCTTACCGACTTCCAACACATCGGCATCACCGAAGTTCAGGGAGATGTCGTGCTTCGTATCGAATGTTTTGCAGATATAGCGGAACAGCAGCTCGTCGCTTCCCGCAAGTTCCGACAGCCAGACACGCATCAGCATGTTACAGGCTTCTTTTTTCAACTTGCGCTCCAGCGCCTTCCACACGCGTTCGGCCGATGTTTTTTGGGTCCACACCGTATAGGTTTCGTCCGTAAACAGAGGAGGTGTTTCGCCTGTTTTCATCAGGCGTTGCGGAAATGTTTTCCGGTTATATGCGTCGAAAACGGCAGTCAGCAGCCCTTCGAAGGTTTTGTCGTAGAAGAAAATCACCATACGTCTTCTCCTATTCCGGCCATGGGATGGTCAGCTGGCGTTCATCGGTCGCCAATTTGCGTTTCTTTGGTTCGGTCAGGATGCGGCGCACGTATTCGGGCGTCACCTCATGCACCGTATTCACCGGTAACTCACGGCAGGTGATGAAGTATTGCGCTTTCTTCATCACGATGCCGATCTTTTTCAGTTGTGCCGATGTGAGCCGGCCATAGCGGCGTGCGGCTACGATCAGCTTAGCTGACTTCACGCCGATGCCCGGCACCCGCAGAATCATCGAATAGTCTGCCGTGTTCACATCTACCGGGAAATGTTCGGGATGCCGCAAGGCCCATGCCAGCTTCGGATCGATCTCCGGATCGAGGTTCGGGAAACGGTCGTCGACAATCTCGTCCGCCCTGAACTCATAAAAGCGCATGAGCCAGTCGGCTTGATAGAGCCGGTTCTCACGTATCAAAGGAGCTTGCCTCAGGGCAGGCAGGCGTTTATCGTATGTATTCACCGGTATGTATCCCGAATAATAGACGCGTTTCATACTTGGTCGGCGGTACAGGGCGGACGAGATGGAGAGGATTTCCTTATCAGTCTCGGAGGTAGCGCCCACGATCATCTGCGTGCTTTGTCCGGCGGGAACAAAACGCGGAGCATGCCGGAACTTGCGCCGGTCTTCGAGGCTTTGCAACATGCCCTGCTGAATGTAGCGCATCGGTGTGAAGACGCTTTGAAAATCTTTCTCCGGCGCGAGGAGTTTCAGGTTTTGCTCTGTCGGGATTTCGAGGTTGACACTCATACGGTCGGCATAAAGCCCTCCTTCGTTGACCAGTTCCCGACTGCATCCGGGGATGCTCTTCAAGTGAATATACCCGTTGAAACGATGCGCCGTGCGAAGGTCTTTGACGACACGCACCATGCGTTCCATCGTATAGTCGGGGCTGCGCATGATGCCGGAGCTGAGAAACAGCCCCTCGATATAGTTGCGACGGTAAAACTCGATGGTCAGTTCTACCAGTTCGCTGACCGAGAATGTGGCTCGCGGATGATCGTTGCTGTGACGGTTGATGCAGTAAGCACAGTCGTACATGCAATGGTTCGTGAGCATGATTTTGAGGAGAGACACGCAACGTCCGTCGTCCGTGAAGCTATGGCAGATGCCCATCCCGCCGACGGTATTGCCTAATCCGCCGGATGTGTTTCTGCGCACCGTGCCGCTCGAAGCGCACGAGACATCGTATTTGGCCGACTCGGCCAGTATCTTCAGTTTCTCTAAAATCCCCTCGTTCATTACCTCGCAAAGGAAGACATTCCGGGCGAAACAAGAAAAAACTTTAGCCCCGAAAATCTTCCTTTGTTGAAAAAAACTTTGGTATGGCTATGGAGGTGTGCCGAAGATTTATTTGACCATCCCGATGTAGCTTCCGTACCCTTCGGCTTCCATCTTTTCTTTCGGAATGAACCGCAGTGAGGCGCTGTTGATGCAGTAACGCAGCCCTCCTTTGTCTTTCGGGCCGTCGTCGAAGACGTGTCCCAGATGGGCATTGCCCGTTGAGCTGCGCACTTCTTTGCGGATCATTCCGTGCGAGGTATCTTTTTTCTCTACCACTAACTTGCGGTCGATCGGTTTCGAGAAACTTGGCCATCCGCATCCGGAGTCGAACTTATCGGTCGAGACGAACAACGGTTCGCCGGTGGTAATATCGACGTAAATGCCCGGACGGTGTTCATTCCAGTAAGCATTCCGGAAAGGGCGTTCGGTCGCATTCTCCTGAGTTACGGCATACTGTTCGGGCGTAAGCTGTTCGCGCAGGACGCTGTCGTCCGGCTTGACGTAGGATCGGGGTTTCTCCATCCGTGCGTTGCGTGCCAGTTTGAACAACGACGGATCGATGTGGCAATAACCGCCGGGATTCTTGTCGAGGTAATCCTGATGGTAATCTTCGGCCGCATAGAAATTGACCAACGGCTTTATCTCTACGGCTAACGGACGTTTGTACGCCAATGCCAACCGGTTTACGGTTTGCTGAATGACCGGCAGATCGGCCGGATCGGTGTAATAAATCCCCGTCCGGTATTGCGTGCCCCGGTCATTCCCCTGCTTGTTGAGGCTCGTAGGATCGATTGTTTTAAAGAACAGCTCGATAAGGAAAGGCAACTCTGCCGTGGCAGGGTTGTATTCCACCTTTACCGTCTCCGCAAAATCGGTCGTACCCGTACATACCTCTTGATAGGTCGGATTCTTTTTGTTGCCGTTAGCATATCCGGCCTGCGTTGTTTTTACACCTTCGATCTGCTTCAGAAAATGTTCCGTTCCCCAGAAACATCCTCCGGCCAGATAGATTTCTTTCTCTTGTTGCTTATCTTTGGGGTTGGTCTGCGGATTCTCTCCGCCCGACAGTCCCATCATACATGTTGCCATCATGATTATCCAGTTCGTTATCATTTTTTACAGGTTTTAGTGTAATTGATTTTCGTTTTCTTTTGAAGAACGGACTGCCGCTTTGTTTTATTGTGTCGCCGGTTTTGCAGGAATATCATTGTCCGATGTGTTGTGATTAAATAATCTGTTCCAGATCTTGGGTTGATTTCTTCAGTTCCTCGTCGGGAAGTTCGTAGTTGGTCAGGTCGCCGGCCAGATACAGGTCATAGGCAGCCATATCGATCAGTCCGTGGCCCGAAAGGTTGAAGAGGATCGTGCGTGCTTTGCCTTCCTCCTTCGCCTCCTTCGCTTCCCGGATCGTAGCGGCGATAGCGTGAGCCGACTCGGGTGCGGGGATGATACCCTCCGTCTTGGCGAAGAGTCGGGCGGCGTCGAACGTCTCAAGCTGCGGGATGTCGACGGCGTCCATCAGCCCCTCCTTCTTCAGTTGACTGACAATGGCTCCGGCACCGTGGTAACGCAGTCCGCCGGCGTGGATATGTGCCGGGGAGAACGTGTGGCCGAGCGTATACATAGGAATGAGCGGTGTGTGACCCGCTTCGTCGCCGAAGTCGTATTGGAAGCGGCCACGCGTCAGCTTCGGGCATGATGCCGGTTCGGCCGCCACGACACGTAGTGTGCGACCCTCGGTCAGCTTATGCCTTAGGAAGGGGAACGACAGGCCGGAGAAATTGGACCCTCCGCCGAAGCACGCGATCACCACATCCGGATATTCGCCCGCCATCTCCATCTGCTTCTCCGCCTCCAGACCGATCACCGTCTGGTGGAGCGCCACATGGTTGAGCACACTGCCCAACACGTACTTGCAGTTAGGTGTCTGCATGGCCAGCTCCACGGCTTCGGAAATCGCCGTGCCGAGGCTGCCCTGATACGTCGGGTGATCCGTCAATATCTTCCTTCCCGACTTCGTACTCATGCTCGGCGAAGCGATGACCTGTGCCCCGAATGTCTGCATCATCGAACGACGGTAGGGCTTCTGATTATAACTGATCTTGACCATATAGACGGCCAGCTCCAACCCGAAAGCCTTGGCCGCATACGACATTGCCGCGCCCCATTGTCCAGCGCCCGTCTCGGTGGTGATGTTCGTCACCCCATCTTTCCGGCAGAAATAAGCTTGTGCGAGCGCCGAGTTGAGCTTGTGCGAACCGATGGGGCTGACACTCTCATTCTTGAAATAAATATGTGCCGGAGTATCCAATGCGCGCTCCAGACCGTAGGCCCGGACGAGCGGCGTGGGGCGCCAGTTCTTGTAGAGGTCGCACACCTCCTCGGGGATTTCGATCCATGTGTCCGTCACGTTCAACTCCTGTTGTGCCAACCCGGTGGCGAAGAGCGGGTAGAGATCCTCGGCCGTCATCGGCTGCCGAGTAGCCGGATTGAGCATGGGCATCGGCTTTGTCTTCATATCGGCTACGATATTATACCATGCAGTGGGAATATCTTTCTCTTGTAATAAAAACTTCTTCGGATTCATAGGATTCTGTTTCTGATTTGTTTTGAGATGACAAAGGAACAAAAAAAGGTTGATATATTCAAATCTTCGTCGATTTCGGGGCGTAATCCGTCGGCCGGTTCGTACGGGGCTGTCGCTCCTGTATCGTGAATACGGAATACATCGCACGGATCGGATTTTTCGGTAAAGAGCATTATCAGGTCAAACTGAAAAACGGAACACCATTAAAAGTAATTCTAAGCGGTTATAAAGTATTAAAGAGATAGTTATAATAGATATGTGCGGCTATTACCCCTTATACAAGCGCAAACATTTTTTATATTTTTCGTTCGCTTTTGTTATGATTATTTAACTCATTTGTTCTTGACAAATAAGAGGTATGACTGTATCTTTGCATCGTGGTTTTTTCATAATAGTATTAGATTTAAGGTTAACAAAGTGGGTTAGAGGCTGTCGTGAGATAGCCTTTAATTTTTTATATCTGTTTCATTTTTCTGCCCGAGGAGAAGAGAGCACCTTATCGGATAAGCTTTTAATCTGTTTCCATTCTTTATTCAGATTGTCGAAGAATGTATTCGATGCCATGGTTCGGCGATGTTTTTGTCGAATCTCGTGGGTCATATCAAGCACTGATTCGTAGGGTATTTGGCCGACGATTCGCGGACGGGGCGCGAATTGCGCGGAAAAAATACTCCGGCGCGTGTCGTATCCTTCATACCGCAATCCTCCCAAATCCGAAAGGCTGTACAATACATCCACGGTTGAATAGGGACGCTTCGTATCGAAGACAAGATCGCTTCTCCGTTGCTTGTAATCGTCCGACATCCATAGGATAAACGGTATTTCACACATGTAAGAGGAAATTTTTTCGTAAGCATGACCGGCAAATTCGCGCAAATCATATACTTCTTCGCCATGATCGGAGAAATAGAGCATGGTCGATCTTTTCTTTTCGCTCTTTATCATGTCAATTATTGAGGCGAGCAAATAGTCATTATAGCGCACGGAATTATCGTACCGGTCGATCACCGTCTTGGCATCAGCGGTGAGCTGTATGTCTCGACGCCCGATGGGATGATGCAAATGGTTGAAATGCTCGAAATTTTCGGGATAGCGGTATTTGTACGCGATATGGCTTCCCATCAGATGCAACACGATAAGTTGGGGCTTGTTCGTTTGTTCCTGCAACGTCTGCCTGAGTGATTTGAGCATCACGCCATCCGGCTCGTTCAGCCGTGAGAGGTCGGTCGTATGTTGGGCCAACCTCAGCAATGATTCGTAGCTGGAGGATGAGTTTTCGAAAGGCTGGTTACTGATCAGATACGTTTCGTATCCTGCACGGTTGAATAACTCGAAGAGTGACGGCTGTTCGGTCAGTTTCTCGGGATGCTCATGATCTGCAAAGGTGAGTGCGGCTCGCAAGACGGGAATGGTATGTACTTGCGGCGAAACCACATCACGATAAACGTTCAATCTGCTTTTCTGTGCCGACAGCAACGGGTTTGTATCCCTGCCATAGCCATAGAGCGACATGTGATGCCGGGTATGTGATTCGCCGATCACAACGACCAACGTCTGCGGTGCTTTTTCGGGAAGCATGCTTACGTCGAAGGGAAGAGTCTGGCGTTCTGCGATCTCTTTTTCTTCACGTAACCTCTGCCGTTTATAATCGGCAAAAACGCGATAGAAGTCGACGAAGTAAATGCGCTGTGCCACAGGCTCGATAGCCAGAAACAACAACAACAGCAGTACGCAGGCAAAAAAGGCGTTTTTATGCTTTCCTACGCGGTGAAAAACGACTTGTTTCATTTTACAGATCATCACGATGGGAAGCAGGACATATAAAGCGCCCCCCATGACGATCCAGGGGTTTACATAGGTGATAAATTCCTTCGCCTCATCCGTATTCGTCTCGAAAAGTGAAGTAATCGTCCCACCCGAAAGCAACACATTTGCAATCAGTAGGTAACTGAGCAAAATCGTACTTGGTATGATGGTAATCGCCAATAGAATGGAATAGAATATACGGATCCCTTTCGTCGTCATAAATGAAGAGAGGATGAAGACTACGGACAGCAGTCCGAAACTCACGAGGAAACCGGAGATAAGCGTTTTGGCCGGTATGTTTTGAGCAATCAGGCTCATGGACGGAACGAGCAGCAGGATATACATTAAGAAGAATATCTGCAGTTTCCGTTCCTTTATTGTCTGATAGAACTTTTTCATCTGTTTTTAATCGGTTAATTTATACATTCCTCCCGGCAGAGCGATGATATGTCCGGCAAGCTCGAGTTCGAAAAGTATCGGAGTTACTTGATACACCGGCAGGTCTATCGCCATCGCCAAGTCATTGATTTGCATCTCGCCTCTGTCGGCCAGTATTTTTACAATCGGGTGATCGGGTCTCTCAAGTTTTAACTTCAACTGTCCCTTGACGCCAAGGCCGGTTGCTTCGGTGTCCCAGCAAAGGGCGCGGATCAGATCCTGTCCCGAAGTAATCAGGCCGGCTTTGTTCGTTTGGACCATTCGGTTGCATCCGGCCGAATACTCGTCGGTCGTCCGTCCCGGAAAGGTATAGACGTCGCGCCCGTATGAACACGCGATATCAGCTGTGACAAGCGCTCCGCCACGCTCTGCCGATTCGACGACGACCGTCGCATCAGCCAGTCCGGCAATCAGCCGGTTACGCTTCAAGAAGTTCTCGCGATCAGGATTCGTCTCACTGGGGAAATCGGTCAGCAGTCCGCCCCGTTCAAGCATTTCGACCGCCGTATTTCGATGTCCGGCAGGATAAATCCGGTCTAACCCATGTGCCAGGACACCGACAGTGGGCAAGCCGTTCTTTAAGGCACTGCGATGCGAACAAACATCAATGCCATACGCCAATCCGCTGACAACAACTAAATCAGGATATACTTCGGCCAACTCTCTGACTAACCGTTCGGTCAGCATCCGGCCGTAATCCGTTGCGCGTCTCGTCCCGACGATACTGATGATCTTCGTTGCGTTCAGGTTGGCCTTACCTTTGTAATAGAAAACGACGGGAGCATCCTGACATTCGCGCAGGCGCTTCGGATAGTCATGCTCCGTGATGGCATACAACCGTACGTTTTTTTTCTCGATAAAAGAAACTTCTTTTTCTGCCCGTTTTAAGGCCTCGTTTTTTCCTTCATCGATCCGTCGGGCCGTATATTCGCCGATGCCCGGTATCTTTTCCAAGACTCGCCGATGCGAAGTAAAGACCTCCTCAGCCGTTCCGAAATATTGCAACAGCGCACGCGCTAACACATCGCCGACACCTTGAAGCATCGTCAGAGCAATCAGTGCAGTGGGATCGGCCGTCATTATGGAAAAGGGACAAACAGAACTTAATGAATCAGACGGTCGAAGTACTCGCCACGAGTCAGTTTCCCGTCTTGTACCATCACGGTCTCCACTCGTCCCGATGCAGCCAGAATCCCATCGGACTTCCGGTAAATATCCTGTTCGAATACGAGTTTAATACCTTCGCGTTTGAGATTTACGCACGACACGAAATGGTCGCCGCTTCGCAAAGAATGTTTGTATTTGATCTCTACCTTCGCCACGAACGCATCCAGTCCTTTCTCGTGCATCTCTCCGAAGTTTTCGCCGAGCGATTCCAGATATTCATGACGCGTATGTTCCATATAGTGCTGGTAATTGGCATTGTTCACCACGCCCTGCAAGTCGCATTCGTAGTCACGCACCTTCATCTCCAGCTTGAAAATATATTCCTTCATGTCCTTATTTATTATCTTACGGACGGGCAAAGGTAGGTATATTATGTGAACATACAAATCCCTACCGTTTGACTTTAACCATTTTATACAATTAATTATTGCCTTGCAAGTGACGGGTTTCTCGGTGGTAAACTCCGGTGTTTGGATGAAAGCGATTTCTCGTGATCTCTTCGACGATCCAACCTTTTTATGAACGAATGTATGTCATTATACGACAGTATCTTCTCATCGTTTTTTTATCTATTCAAAAAAAAAATGCTTTGCGGCAACGTTTCACCTGTTTTTTCCGTCTATTCTATATGTAAAGATAAAAGTTTTTTTACGGAGATAAATAAAAAGAGAGGATTTTTCTGCCCATTGGTGTGGAGTCTGTTGTTTTATATAAATGAGAATAAATGAAAAAAATCTTAATGAAGAAACTGTTCTGTTTTGTTTGTCTGGCTGTATTGGTGGTGGGTGCGCGAGCGCAAGATGATTTACCGGATAGGAGACGATCTACCTTCCATCCGCGGCGTGAAGTTTCCTTCGGTTGGGGATGGGTCGAACTATCTTCTCCATCGTGGTGGGAGAGTCATGACTATCCGAATTGGTGGCGGACACCACTCGATCGGTATAATCAAGGACGATATACGTACGACGAGCGCCATTACACACAAGCACTTTCGCTCTCCTATACACAGGAGATGAAACGATGGCTCGCAGTGGGTCTTAATGTTTCCTATTCAGGGGTTTTTCAAAATCGCAGAGTCAGTGAATCATTCTTGATTGATGATACTTACCGCAAACACTGTTTTGCATTTTATCCGACGATACGTTTCATCTATTTCAATCGTCCTGTCGTACGTCTCTATTCGGGGTTCGGATTAGGATTTGGCATGGAAAGCGAGAGAGAATTCGGCATGCGTGAATACTCTCATCGAACGTTTGTAACCGGACAGCTCACTTTCTTCGGGGTATCCTTCGGACGTAACCTTTTCGGATATTGGGAAATCGGATACGGAACGATGGGCTTCCTGAAGGCCGGTGCAGGTTATCGTTTCTGAAAAAAACAGTGGTTAAATATTCAAATATACTTACACAACTATGAAAATGAAACAGTTCCTTTTAAGTCTGACTCTACTGAGCATGACGTGCAGTTGCGTATATTACGATGAAAGCCGGCGCAGAACTCATCCTGGCCGTGTAGCGTTCGACTATACGTATAATGTGTTGGAAAAATACGCGACCATGCTCGAATATGTCTATCGTTTCAACGAATACTATTCGCAGACGGACCTCGCCAAACGCGACTCGGTCGACAAGCTCTACTTCAACAACGTAAAAATACTTCGTGGCGAAGAAGAAAATACGTGGACGCTTCGGCACCTTTCTGAAGATAAAATGCACATGTCCATCCGAACGAACGGACACAATCTCAATGCTCCCGGAACATGGACGGTGCGTGATTTATCTTCTTCGTCGGCAAAGCAACGGATCATCTACGAATTCGAGATTAAAAACGAAGACAGAAATACATGGAGCGTTGCCCGTCATAACAACCGGGACAGGGAATTCGAGTATTCCTGCTCGTGGAAGATTCACTTCGGAAAAGGCGCGTTGCGCAAAATCGAAGGAGAAGGCACGCTGTTGAGCATCCAATCGCCCAAGCTCCAACTCGATTATACGATCGAGGTACCCTTGCGTATTGAGAAAACACGTGGTGAGGCCGGTTTTATGGATGGAATCATCAAAATACTGGCTACCGATATAAGAGAAAAAAGAACGGAAGAAACAAAAGCCTGTATCACTTCACACGATAATGTCGAGATTCGTTACCTCAACTCCCGTGAGCACTGGATGTACAACGGTCGATTGAGATTTTAACGGAAACGAAACGAATGGTATCGTAAAGACGGAAGACAAAGGCGCGCGAGAGATTTAACACACAACATGCCTGAATGTTTTCCGGGGCAGACCGGGGCGGAAAAAGACAATGCCCCATGTGCACGCATCGATACTGACTGTGGCGGACGGTAAGGCACAAGCCGTTCGCCACGCTTCGTTTGCCTCCGGCGAAGCGTCGATTCCCCGGACGATCAGCAGGGTATCTTCATGGATATAGCCGGAACAGCATCGGAGCAGAGCGGATAATGCGCCTGTTGTCCCATCAAGCACGATACAATCGGGATGTCCGAGATCGGCTAACGCCTTAGGCAGCGACGTTTCGTATGCTTCACAACGAATTTCGACAGGCGATGTGGCCCGCTCATGCAATAACTCCCGCGCCATATCGGCCATCACGGCATCCTGCTCCAAGGCAATGCCGTGCAGCCCTCCCGAAGCATAGCTCGTCAGGCTGAGCGGAATCAGTCCCGCTCCGCTCCCGACCATGATAATGCGACATGGTTTGAAACGATTCGCCAGCCGGAAAAGCCACTCACATTCATGTCGGGAAAGGCTTTGCCGTTTGACTGCATTTTTTATCTTTGTATCCTGTTGCAGCATCAGACGGGCAGCTTTCAGTTCGGTATAGGCATAGTACCCGTGTCGTTCTTCGAACACGTTGGTAATCAAATCGAAGACGAATGGCGAATGAACTCCGTAACCTTTACGGCAGAAGAGATACCGATACAGACGCTTCAAAAAACGTTTCATGCTTTCCCGAAAAACTCGCCGATGGTATAATTCAGAAAATGGTTGAACGGCTGTAGCAGTTTGAAATCCTCGACGGTGCGATCTATCCAGTCATCGGCACAGAAGAACGCCTCCGTTTTGACGCTCGACACGACGAAACTCTTATATTTCAAGATATCACCGTGTTTAGTCTCGGTGGGGAAACCTTGCGGCATCCGGCTGAGTTTGTCGCCTTCTAACTCACCGAATACTTTTCTGAACTTCGGGTCTT
Source organism: Tannerella forsythia (assembly GCF_001006485.1). Taxonomy (GTDB): domain Bacteria; phylum Bacteroidota; class Bacteroidia; order Bacteroidales; family Tannerellaceae; genus Tannerella; species Tannerella forsythia. The sequence continues at coordinate 53,872 of NZ_JUET01000083.1, read as the reverse complement.
CGTAAATTTGGAGAAACTCGTCCATGTTATCGAACAGATCTTTTCGTAGTTGCTTAAGCATAGCCGGAGCAGGACACCATACGCCTCCCGAGAGAAACGGTTTACCCGGCTCAAGATGGATGTAATAGCCGCCGTAGGGACTGGTACGTCCTCCGAAACCGGTCATATACGCTCCGAAATGAGTTTTGTAAGGCGTTTTATCCTGCGAAAAACGCAGATCCCGATAGATGCGATACACGCAACTCCGGGCATCCAGCCCGCCGATCTCGGGATCGAACGTGGCGATACGGTCGATCAGCTGCCTCACATGGTCGACGAAAGCGGCATGCAAAGCATCATACCGTTTCTTGTTGGCCTGAAACCATTCCCTGTTATTGTTTTCCTGAAGTTCCCGGAGGAACTCAAACAGTGCTCTATTCATCTGTCTGTCGTTTATCTGTCCGGCAAAAATAGTGCAAAAATCCGGAACGTCTGTCCGAGTGTATTACTCTTTTTCGGGGAGTTGCCGAATCACGGTCTGCAACTGCTCCTCCGTGCAGACGCCTTTTTTACCGTCGGGGGCGAGCGTCGGCAACTGTTTCACGCTACGGAAAAACATTTCTTCCTGAAACTGCGAAAGCAGCGAACGGAGGTAAACCAGATGATCTTTCCTGCGCTCCGGCCTTTTCAGATATTCGGTCGCGAAAAGCATGTTGATGAAGAGGGCACGCCGGCGATAGTCGTCAGACTGTTCCGCCATCTTAGAGGTTCGGTATCGCTGCCAGATGCATCCCAGCATATCGAACCGCTGACTCTCGGTCCAGAGTTGGTAATAGAGCACGTTCGCCTTGTCATGCTGGTTGTCACGATCAAGGGTTTCGGCCCGGAACCGTATCAACATATCGACTAAGGCAGGTGAGGGTTGCATGAGCGCTTCGGCCTTGTCGAACAATTTGAACGCCCGTTTACGGTCGAAGGTACGTCCCAATGACGAACCGAGCAACAGGCAGACCTCGACGGATGTCGTATCTTTTTGGTAAGCATTCTCGAGTGGCTCGATCGCCCTCATGTATTGACCGGCATAATATTGGGCCGACCCTCCGTACTTTAACGTATTGTAGGAACTGTCGGCCTGTGCCATAAGCATGGAATAGACCGTATCGGCCTGTGCGTATTTCTGCATGGTAAACAGTGCAAGTCCTTTGCTCTGAAGCAGCAAACGGCTTTGGGGATGATATCGTAAAGACGTGTCACAGACGGCCACTGCCTCTTCCGGCTCTTGAAGCAACAGCAACAGATTAGACAGCGAAGCTGCCAACGATGCGTTTTCCGGCTCCCTTCGAAAAGCGTTCAGATAGTATCGAAAAGCCGAAACGGTGTAGTCCATCCGGTTGTAACAATCACCGATAAGACGCATCAGTACGGAGTTTTCGGGGTCTTGTCGCAGAAGAAACTCATACCGTCCGATAGCTTTCGGATATTCTCCCTGCTGGGCGTAGAGTCGAGCCAATTGATAGTTGGCGTAAAAGTCAGTCGTATCACGTGCGCGTAGTTGTTGCAGATACGTTTCCGCCTCCGTGGTTTTACCCAGATTCGCAGCCATGCGTGAAGCCGTTGCCAGCAGATCCGTCCGGGTCGAGTCGATGGCCAGACAGCGCCGATAATAACGGTAGGCATCGCGGTATTTGAGCATCCCCTCACAGGCCTGCCCGATAGCATACATCGTGGCATAATCGGCCGTGTCGGCCGGTTGCAGGGTGGCCGCATACGCCATGACTTCGGCATATCGCCGCTTATCGACAAGTTCCTGTAAGGCGACACGCTGAGCTATTCCTTTGCAGACAGTGAGGACAGGTAGCAAAACGATGAATAACCCTGTTTTCATGATGAGTACGTTTTTTTTGACGACAAACATACGAAAAACTTACTTGAAATCAATCATAAAAGAAACAAGGTTGACTTCTTCGGGCAAGTTCAGCTTCTTGCGCAGGCGATAGCGTGCGGCCTCGGCTCCTCGAATCGTCAGGTTCAGCATGTTCGCGATCTCTTTCGAGGAATAGTTAAGGCGGAGCAGGGCACAGAGCTTGAGGTCGGTCGGGGTCAGTACCGGATACTGCTCCTGCAGCCGGCGGAAGAAATTTTCGTGAATCAAATCGAAATTTTCCTGAAACAGTACCCAATCGTCTTCGTCCGAGAGGTTGCTGTCGATAAGTGCGAGGAGTTTGTGACCTTCGTTCTTATTCATCTTCTCCCGGAGAATTACCGCTTGTATCTCGTGCTTTAACTTATTGAGAAACTCTTTTTGGTTGATGATGTTCATCGTGGCGCCTGCCAGTTCTTTGCCCTTGTGAGTCAGATCGGCTTCGAGCCGTTCGTTACGCAAGGCTGTAATCAGTTTCTCCTGCCGGTCGAGCTGTGCTATCCGTTCCTTCTCCTGCTGTTCGAATAACGCGCTGCGTTTGCGCATTACACGACGTGTGTACAGCCGGATAAAAAAGAACATCAGCAGTATCCCGAGAAACAGATAGCCGACGCCGGCCATGAACGTCCGATACCACGGTTTTTGGATACGGAACGAGTAGGAAAGAACCGAAAGTTCCTCTCCAAGATCGTTGAGCACACGCGCCCGCAATGTATATTCACCGGCAGGCAGGTAGGCATATTCGATACGACGGTGATCATCGGTAGCTATCCATCGTGTGTCGTATGGCTCCAGCAGGCACTCTATCCGGAAAGCTTTCCGCGAGAAATCGGGATACTGAAAAGCAAACGTCAGATGATTGAACGCATAATCGATCGGAGCCGGAAGTACATCGACCGACAGATGCTGACGTTGGTCGTTCCTGCGATTGTAGGCCGACACGGCATGCAGGCGTAACGTTTTCGGAGGATAAGGGATACCCGATTGCGGCAAGTACCGTGCGATGCCACCGTCGAGGCAAAGATACGATACCCCATCGTTCGTCACATGTACGTTACCGCGTCCGCTGTTGGGCGGATGATTCAAAATGGCAAACGGAATTTTTTCGCGCAGACGATAGATATTGTTGTGCAGCCCGACAAGCGCATAAGCGCCGTCGCACACGAACCAGTACAGACTGTCGTTGATGGCGGTCATGCGGTTGACGTCTTCCAGTCCGCAGAGTTGTGTGTTGAGTTGCTCATAGAGCACGATCCGTCGGTCAATGTCGTCATAAGTATAAAAATGTCGGCCGTCGGAGAAGACGATACGCCCGCGCAGTTTCATCACGCGGATGTGTGCCGGGGTGCTGTCGGCAGGATGTAAATGGGGGAAATAAGTTGTCTCGACAACGGTGCTCAACGAATCGTTCAGTCGCAGCCGATACACTCCTTTATACATGTGTCCGGCCCAGATATTTCCGGTATGGTCTGTCTCAAGGTGATGGATCAGGTCATAGAACCCGTCAATCTGTCGGGCGAACATCCAGCGGCCGGCCTCGTTCCGGCGATAGACGGACAGGTAAGTGTATGTCGACTCGATCAGCACGTCCTGCTCATGCAGCCGCGCCTGACGGATATCCATTCCACCCGTGCTCGTTTCAAGGGGGAGATTCCGGTCGTTCCGGATGAATGATGTGCCGCGGTTATTACCTGTAATCATCTGTCCGTCGAAGCAACGGATAAACCACGATTGCGTATCGAAGCCCGGCAACCGGTCTATCTGCCCGTCTACCCCTGATGATCTGTAGACCCCCTGATTGGTGGCAAGATAGAGCCTGCCGTCGTAAAAAAGCATCTCTTCTACCAGACCCAACTGAATGCCGTCCGGTTGAAAGAACGACAACTCCGATCGCGTATGAACAAGGGAAATACCATTATCTAACGCAGCCCATACATGATGATCGCGATCGACGAACAGCCCGAGCACCGTATTGTTGTTCAATCCGTTCTGCCGATGAAGATGCCATCGCTTCGCTCCGTCTCGACCGATGGCGAACAATCCTTTATTCAGCGTACCGACGATGTAAGTCGAGTCGTGCGTACAGACCGCACGGTTGACGATGGCTGTGCGCAGTTCTGCGTCGATATCCGTCGGCCACGGGCATACGGAATGCGTTGCCGGGTCGAAAATAAAGAATCCATGCTGCGACGAAACGAGCAGCCACTCCCTGCCGAAAGGCAGTACCGAAACGATATCGTCGTCGCCCACCTCCTCGCGCCCGAAAAATCGCTCCGTCTTGCCATCCTCGTTAAATCGATAAAAGTCGTCATTGATCAGTTGCGAGACCAGCTCTCCGCCGGCCTCGAAAAAATAAAGCGGCGCAGGGTATGGGCGAGCATGGCGGATGAGACCGTCGGTGGGACGATAAGCGAAATAAGAGGAGAAAGATTGAAAGTAAATGACCGTCCCGACCTTATGAATCGTCCAGATTTCGTCGTTGCGGAAAAGATAATCCTTTACAAGTGGTTTGAGCGAATGATACGTGAGGCGGTGAGCGGCGTCGGCAGTAAAATATCCGAACTCTTCGAACGATCCGACATAGATTCGTTCGGGCCTCGCAGCCGTATCGACAAAAAGCGACTTAACAGATAAATGATTCGGTAACCGGTGCAGTTCCCAGTTGACCCCGTCGAAACGCAGCAGACCGTTGTTGTTGCCGATATACATCACACCGTTGGCACCCTGCGCCACAGCCCAATTCTGGTTACCTCCTCCGTACATGGCCGTTGTGTAGTTGTAAACCGGAGGTACAAAAGGAATGTCGTGTGCATGAACATCGAGTCCGATGAGCACACATACCGCCCATCCCAAGAAAGGTATTCGTACGATACGTACCGAACGTTCCCACAGGGTCGAAAGCTGGCATCGACCGACCGATAAATCATCTCGTCTGTTCACGGGCATGCAAATGCAATGTCTCATGACAACTCCAGCATGCGCCGAATCGGTTTGACGGCTCGAAGACGAATGGTCTCGTCTACGAGTATTTCAGGTGTTTCATCTCGCAGACAACGATACAGTTTTTCCATCGTATTCAAACGCATAAAGTTGCATTCGTTGCAGGGGGACGTGCTGTCGTTCGGAGGAGCGGGAATAAACGTCTTGTGAGGATTACGTTTACGCATCTCATGGATGATACCGCTCTCGGTCGATACGATAAACACCGTTTTCGGCGATTGTACGGCATGATGCAGCAGTGCGGCCGTCGAGCCGATAAAATCGGCCATTTGCAAGATAGATTGTTTGCATTCGGGATGTGCAATGATTTCCGCTTCGGGGTGTGTCTTCTTCAAAGCAAGGATTTTCCCTGGTGAAAATTGTTCATGTACATGACATGCGCCCTCCCATAAAAGCATGTTGCGCCCGGTAATACGATTGATATAATTACCCAGATTCCGGTCCGGCCCGAAAATCAGTGAAGCATCTTGAGGGAACGACGCAACAATCTTGTGTGCGTTCGTCGATGTGACTACAACATCAGTCAACGCTTTGACGGCTGCCGAAGTGTTCACATACGAGATTACCCGATGATCCGGATGTGCTTTGACAAACTTCTCAAATTCATCGGCCGGACAGCTGTCTGCCAGCGAACAGCCCGCTTCCGTATCAGGAATGAGTACCCTTTTTTCCGGACAGAGAATTTTGGCTGTCTCCCCCATGAAATGTACGCCGCAGAGCACGAGGATATCAGTCGTTGTCTTAGCCGCCCATTGAGCTAATGCAAGACTGTCGCCCACCTTGTCGGCAATATCTTGAATCTCTCCTGTCTGGTAATAATGTGCCAGAATAATCGCATTTTTCTCTTTTCGCAGGCGGTTTATTTCTGTTGCATAATCAATCTTTTCCATCATGAATATCATCCTTTACTTCAAAGTACAAAAATAAGATATTTTTTTCGATAAAATCATTTTGCGTATCAACTCGAACCGATGTCGGAAGAACCGAACGAATTCTTCTCTCTTACCCTGCTTGTCCCGTTTTTACAGGAAGTAAAGAATTTGTTTTACCGCTTCTCATTCGTCTTTTTATGCCAGCGATTGAAAAGTGCGAACAAAAAATTTTTTTTTCATGAACAATCTCTAATTTCTCTTTGTTATAAAAACACAAACCGTTTTTTAGGCACATTGCCACGAAACGAAAAAAAGACGGAAAGGGAATGAAAAAAGAAACAGAAACAGAGAGGGAAATAAACAGATGAAGAAATTGGTTTTAAGTATGTTGGCTGCTGTCGTTATGTTGACAGCGTGTGGTAAAACGGGTGATGAGTTAACGATATCCGGTCTGAACAAGGAGCATTTCGTATCGGAGGTAGAAGGTCATCCGACTGCCTTATATGTTCTTACCAATGATAGAGGGATGGAAGTTTGCATTACGAACTATGGCGGACGCATTGTCTCTGTGATGGTACCCGATAAAAACGGGAAGATGACAGACGTCGTGCTCGGATATGATAAAATTTCCGATTATCTGGCGTCGGACGGAAACTTCGGGGCGATTATCGGGCGGTATGGAAACCGGATCGCAAATGCTTCGTTTAGCTTAGACTCCGTGACCTATACATTGCCGAAAAACGATGAGACGAACTGCCTCCACGGAGGTCCGGAGGGTTTTCATACCAAGGTTTGGACAGCGGAACAGCCGGATGAAAAGACGTTGAAACTGACGTATCTTTCACCCGATGGGGAAGCCGGATTCCCCGGGAACCTGCATGTTGCGGTTACATATCTCCTGACCGAAGAAAATGAGATCGATATACGTTATGCTGCAACAACCGACAAACCGACCGTAGTGAACTTAACGAATCACAGTTATTTCAACCTCTCCGGTGTGCCCGGCTCGCAGGTGCTCGATCATCTGATAATGATCAATGCTGACTATTATACGCCGGTTGATAGCATGCTGATTCCCGATTCGATCGCACCGGTCGAAGGAACTCCAATGGACTTGCGTGATCCGGTAGCGTTGAATTTGCATATCGATAGCTCATCGGAACAAATCGTAAGAGGTCGTGGATTCGACCATAATTGGGTCTTGAATACGAATGGCGATGTGACTAAACTCGCGGCAAAAGCGATCAGTCCCGTGAGTGGAATCGTACTCGAAGTATATACGAAGGAACCGGGGATACAATTTTATTCCGGTAACTTCATGAGCGGAAAGGATATTGGAAAACAGGGAGTAACTTATCCTTATCGGGGGGCACTCTGCTTGGAAACACAGCATTTCCCCGACAGTCCGAATCATCCGGAGTTCCCGACAACGGAACTTCGGCCCGAAAATAGCTATGAAAGTCGGTGTATCTACCGATTTACCATAGATAAATAGTTGTTTGTTTTAGTTGATTTGGAAAAAGGTCAGACTGTGAAGTTTGACCTTTTTTGTTAAGTACTGTAAAATGATGAATAACAGAGGCTCGCTAAATGTGCGTTTTTTTCTATAATCAATCATTTATTGAACTTGCAAAAGTCGAATAAAATCTTTTTCATGTGGGTAAATAAATTTCTTGTGTTGGCAACTAATATATAGTTTCGCGAGGTCTTCCAACATATGTTACGTGTAACTGGAATTTGGAGGGAGGGGGAGCGTTTGCCTTGTCTTTAGAGACCTGTGTATGGAAGATTACGAATGTAAATGAGGGCTCATTAACCGGAGAGCTTGAAGACGCCAAACTGATAAAGCAGAATCAATCCGATACCTGCCGGTGCGATGTATTGCACAAGGAAACGATAGGTTCGGAAGAAATGGAACGGCACGCTGCCTTCGTTCGTCAGTTCGGCTTTCAGGATTTTTCGGTCGATGCGATGCCCGACAAAGATGCAGGTGAGCATACCTCCGAGAGGCAGCATGATTTTAGCGGTCAGAAAATCGAGGCATTCAAAGAATGTCATCCCGAAAAGCGTACAGTCTTTCATCAGTCCGAACGAGAGCGAGCTGAATACGGCCAGAATACAGGTGCCGAGCGATACGTAGACGGTTGCCCGCTTGCGTTTGATGCCATGTTCTTCGTGAATGTAGGCCGTGGCTACTTCGTGCAGCGAGATGGTAGACGTCAGCGCCGCTACGCCCAAAAGGAGGTAGAAGCTGAAAGCCCATACGTTTCCGAAAGGCATCCGGGCGAAGATGTTGGGCAGCGTAATAAATACGAGGGCGACTTTCTCGGTCGGTTCGACACCGAAATGAAAGACGGCCGGAAAAATCATCACTCCGGCCAGCAGCGCTACGACCGTATCGAGTACCACCACCTCGATTGCAGTACGTTGCAAGTTGGTTTTTTTATGAAAATACGAACTGTACGTAATCAGGCATCCCATGCCGATGCTGAGCGAAAAGAATGCCTGCCCCATGGCACTGAACACGACGGACGAGTTGATTTTCCCGAAATCGGGTTTGAAAAGAAACTCCAACCCTTCGCGAGCGCCCGAAAACATCAGGCTGCGTATGCACAGTATGAGCATGATGACGAAGAGTAGCGGCATCAGGAATTTCGAGGCCCGCTCGATGCCGTTCTTCACACCTACCGTCACGATGAAATGCGTAAGCCCGATGAAGAGTATGGTCCAGAAGACCGGGCGGAAAACCTCGGAAGAGAAGGTGAAAAATTCCGCTTCGAAGTCGGCCGTCGTTTTACCGGTTAACGGCTCGGTCACGGATTGAAAAAGATATTCAAAAGTCCATCCGGCAATGACGAAATAGAAGCCGAGAATAAGGAACGCGATCAGAACTCCGTTGTAACCGATCAGCCCCCATGCCGTACCGGGCGCTATGGCTTTGAAGGCTCCGGCCGCGTTGCGTTGCGTGTGTCGGCCGATGAAGAACTCGGCGATGACGGCCGGCAGTCCGAGAAGCAACACGCAGAGGATATAAATCAGCAGAAACGCGCCGCCCCCATTGGTGCCCAGCATATAAGGGAAACGCCAGATATTGCCTAACCCTACGGCGCTCCCGATGGTGGCGAGCACCACGCCCAATCGGCCGAAAGTGGTCCGTGTGGCCGTACTCATATCTGTCCGTCTTTCATGTGAATGATGCGGTCGGCTTGCGTTGCCAGCTGCTCATCGTGTGTGACGATGACGAAGGTCTGTCCCATTTCGTTCCGCAGGTCGAAGAACAGCGCATGCAGCTCTTCCTTGTTCTGCGTGTCCAGACTGCCCGAAGGCTCGTCGGCCAGAATCACGGAAGGCCGGTTGACAAGCGCGCGTGCCACAGCGACCCGTTGTTTTTCGCCGCCCGACAGTTCGGCGGGCTTGTGCGTCATCCGGTCGGAAAGTTTGAGAAAATCCAGCAGTTCTTTCGCCCTTTTTTCGGCGGCAGAGGTGGGTTGGCGGGCAATCAGCGCGGGGATCATCACGTTTTCGAGCGCGGTAAACTCCGGCAGCAACTGATGAAACTGAAAGACGAAACCGATATGGCGGTTGCGGAAATCAGCCATCTGTTTTTCGTTGAGCCGGAAGGGTTCGATGCCTTCGATCAGGAGTGTACCGCTGTCGGGCTTGTCTAACGTTCCGATAATTTGCAGCAGGGTCGTTTTCCCTGCACCGCTCGGCCCGACGATGGCTGCGATTTCTCCGGCGTCGATCGTCAAATCAATACCTTTCAGAATCTCCAGCTTGTCGAAGCGTTTTCTTATTCCTCGCGCTTGTATCATTGTTAAAATAACCTGTCGTTTGGATGAAGTTGCGAAAGTAGATAAAATTCCGGCATCGGACAAGAAAAAGAGAAAAAATGCGTCGGATGATCTGAATGCCTGCCGTTTTGTTCGCGCGATCCGTTAGAAAACGTTATCTTTGCCGCGTATTATCAATATTGCCGTTGCAGCAAACAACACGAAAAACTTTTATACGTTTATGTTCGAATTTTTAGAGATTTACCCCTGGTTAACACCGATGATTATTTTCTTTGGTCGTATCTGCGATGTGACCTTGGGAACCTTGCGCATCATCTTTGTCTCGAAAGGAGAAAAAAAGAAAGCGCCGGTTGTCGGCTTCTTTGAGGTGTTTATCTGGGTGATTGTGATTTCGCAAATATTTTCTAACGCCAACGATATCGTAGCTTATCTCTCATACGCCGGTGGTTATGCAGCCGGTAATTTCGTGGGGATTATGGTGGAGAACAAGATTGCCATCGGCTTTCTGTTGTTCCGCATTTATACGAAGAGGGACGGTGCCGAGCTGACCCGCCTCCTCAACGATAACGGATTCGGCTCTACGTGCCTTAAAGGCGAAGGAGCGATCTCAGAGGTCTCGGTTATCGAGACCGTCGTAAGTCGTAAGTCGGAGAAGAAAGTCGTTCGTCTGGTGAACTTGTTCGATCCGGATGCTTTTTATCTGGTCGAAGATGTTCGCTCCAAGCAGCGAGGCATTTTTTCGGCTGCCGGCGCGCCCCGTTTGGGGAAATAAGATCTACTTTATTTCTTCATATTCACGAATCCGATTTACAGGCAGAGGCAGGAGAATCTTTCAGATCAAACACTTTAGCGATTACTTTATATGAATCTTCCAGCTTCTCATTGATCCCGACGAATGTTGTTTCCCTTTTTATCATGTTTTGAAATGATTAAATTGAAATGATTGTGTTGTTTTTCTGACGGATTCAAAACTTCACCTGAAAACGCGTCTCGATAAGACTCAGATTGGTATCGTCATAGCCGGCTCTGTCGGTTGCTTTTGTCAGCGAACCTCTGACACGCCAGATCATGTATTTGTTCGGATAATAGTTGAAGGTGAGCGACCAGTCGTTCACCCGCCCTCCGAGTATCCGGGCTTTATGATCGGACAGATCGGTGTAGTTGTATCCTAATACAAGCTCCATCGAACCCGGAGCAGGTGTGCCGATACCGCTGTCTCCATCAGAGTAAACGTAGCCATTACCTTTTACAAGCCCTCTTAAAAGGGCATACGCACCGCTTGCCTGATAACGGGGTAAATCCTTTTCACGATTTACCGTCACGAAAAAATACTGCGATTCGATAGCCAAACGACCGATAGCCGCCGTTACTTCGGGCGTAAACTTGTAAAGCATCTTCGCCTCGGTGATGTCGGCCTGCTGAGCTGCTACGCGCGCGATACGGGTCGGAAATTCCGACTTTAACGCATACGAGCGATGATTATCTTCGGGTTTGGCACTGTATCGAGGCGATTCGAAAGCACCTGAAAGACCGATATGAAGGATATTACCCGGATCGCGCAGGGGGCGGTAGACGAGTCGGCTCATCATACCGTAGCCTTCATTGCCGAGTTTATCCGTACTTTGTTTCATCGCTTCGCTTTCGGCAAAGAGGCTCAGTGTACCGAAAAACTTCCCTTTATTATGAAGAAACATCAGACCGACCAGACGGGAGTTGAAAAAGGCCTGATTGCTGGCCGGTTCCTCCATTGTGATCTTGAAGGAAGAACTTGTTGCGCTCTGCAGCCCGAACTGATGGACGAAATATCCTCCGCGAAGCAGATTCTCCTTATTGAAGACGTATTCCATAAAGATGTCTTTCAGCGAGATTTTTGCATAAGCAAATCCCACATCGACCTTACTCTTCCATTTGCCGTACTGCGCTCCAAACCCGATGCGTACATCGGGGATGGCAACTCCATCATTGAATTTGTCGTTGTAATGGTCGGCATGGAACGCTCCCGCATCCATCAGGATACGCCCCGAAGGTTTCACCGTTAATTTCTCCTCGTCCTGACTATGGGCTGTCCCCATCAACATCAGACCGAGAAGTATGAGAATAAACTGTTTCATCATACGTCCACCTGTTTCAGTTTACCTGTGTCTCGCTTTTCTTTACTTTGCCTTCCTTAACAAGTTTGGCAAACTCCTGCTTGGCCTTACCGAGCTGCACCATAAAATTCTCATTGGCATGCAGACGGGCAACAACAGCGCTGGCCACCAAACGCGCGGCATCGACATCACTCTGGAAATGATACCCGCAGATAACACGGCTCTGCCCCATCTCATATCCTCTTTTAAGGATTTCGTTCTGACGGTCTACATTGATCTCAGCCAGTACGAGTGCTGTAGCCCAACCGATGGCGGTATGTCCCGAGGGATAAGAACCGTTGGTCGAAAGTTCCTGCTGTTGCTTAGGATTACACGTTTCTTCCTGATAAAAAGCAAACGGACGCATGCGCATGTAATGCTCCTTGGCGCCGCGTGTGGCCAGATCTCCCGCGTCTTCGCGCATATTCAAGACCAACTTGTGAATTTCGGGAGTTGTCTCCTTCGAGATACGGACTCCGAATGCTTCTGAAAAGGCTTGCGGCACACCATCCCCATCTACGTTGGCATCCGAAAAAGCCTGCTCGCCGCGTGGCGTGTTTCGCTGCATCTTTCCCCACTGATACTGCGCCTGATCATAAAGAAAGAGGAGACTGCCCGGTTGCGGAGGAGGTGCCAAAAGGTCGAGGCTGCTTGCTACGTCTTCGATCTGTAAGAAATAAAGCGTAGGATTCGTCCGCACGTCTTTGATCTTTTCCTGTCCGAATACAGCGACCGAAATAATACTCAGTACGACTGCAATAAAAGTTTTCTTTTTCATACCATATAAAGTTTAAATGTTATAAAAATAATTCAGTGATTTGATGTGTACCCTTTGATTTTTAGAGAAATCTTTTCTTTCGGTCTTGCTGTCGATATTTGTGTTTGAGAGAAATGAATCTTTTCGGATCAAATGAATGCAATCAATTTTAAGCATGTTTTTAATTCTTTTTTTGTATGGCTTTTATATGCCTTATGTTTTATTTTATAAACAAAATTGCAGCAAAATGGTTCACAAAACTGTTATTTCAAGATAATAATTTTAATACTTATATTTGTGCAATCAATAGGATACAGAAATGAATACTAAGAGTTTGATATATTTATTTTTATTTAGTATATTGGCAGCAGGTTGCCGCCGCGAACGCAACCATCCGGTCGACTTTTATTACTGGAAAGCCGATGTACATATCGGTGAGACGGAAAAAAATTATTTCGACTCGCTGGCTTGTGAGAGGCTTTTTATCCGACTTTTCGATATCGATCTCCGAGAAGGAAAGCCGGTGCCCGTAGCTAAAATCAAACGTTTCGATGCAGCGGTCCTGCCGGCGGAATATGTACCGGTCGTGTTCATTACGAACCGTACGTTTCTCGATATGACGGATGAAAAGATCGACGAACTCGCCGACCATACCTTAACGCTGATTCGAGACATTGCCATCGTCAACCGTTTTCCGGAAATACGCGAAATTAAGATCGACTGTGACTGGACGACACGTACCCGGAACACGTACTTCCGTTTCCTCGAAGTGCTGAAAAAACATTCAGCGAAGAACATATCGTGTACGTTACGCCTGCATCAGATCAAGGACAGGAAACAGACGGGCGTGCCGCCGGCCGACAAGGGTTACCTGATGTGCTACGCGACCTCCGATCCCACCGGAGACGATTCGGCCAACTCGATCCTCGACCTCTCGCTACTCAAGGCTTATACCCGAAATATGAACGATTATCCGTTAACGTTCGATGTAGCGCTTCCGCTTTACTCGTGGGGGATCGTCACCAATCATTTAGGCTGGAAGAAGCTCGTCAATGGGCTTTCGGTCGAGGATATGCAGCCGCCTCTCTTTCGTCAAATCGGCGAACATACATTTGAAGTAGAGCAGGATTGTTTTCTGCATGGGTTGTATATCACTAAAGGTTTTACGGTGAAACTCGAAGAAATTACGCCCGGGTTGCTGGCTGAAGCCAGAGACTATTTACACCGGAAGATAGACCGTGATTTCCGCATTGTCTATTTTCACCTGAGCCAGGGCTTTTTAAAACGATTTACCATTCAAGAACTGAAATGACTCTCCAGTTTTTCTTAAAAGTAAATATGGTGTCCGCATAATTCTCTGAAAAGTTGCATATTTTCGGTCGTAAGAAGCAAAGGATTTCTCAACCGTTTACGATGTTCCTGCTATATCGTCGCGGACGAAGATACCGTCAAGTATATTATCACTGTCCGGAGGGCTTTCGCTTTTCATTCCTTTTTGTGTGATTCCGTTTTCACCGAGGGTGATGAGTTGTTGCTTGTAAAGGGATCCGATGGCTTTTTTAAAGCTTTTCTTACTGCATCCCAAAAGGGCATAGATCTCGTCGGCGTCGCTTTTATCGTGCAGCGGCAAGGTACCGTTGTTTTGCTCCAATGCCCGGAGAATCTGTTGGGCGATACCTTCTACCTTATCGTAGCCAAGAGGCTGAAGACTCACGTCGATCTTGTCGTCTTCACGCACTTCTTTGATATAGCCTTTTGTTTTCTCACCTTTGCGAAGGGTACGGAAGACCTCGTTGCGGTAGAGTAGTCCCCAGTGTAGGTGATTGATGATAACCTTGTAGCCAAGCTCGGTCTCGTCGGCCACGATGAGATCAACCTCCTGATTATATTCGTAGCGTGGCGGCAGATTATCGAGAAACTTGTCGATACGCGCCGAGGCCACTACACGTTGGGTAATGAAATCGAGGTAGACGTAGACCAGATACCACCGTCCGGCGATCATCTCGGTTTTCTGCTCCCGATAGGGCACGAGGAGTTCTTTCATCAGCCCCCATTCGAGGAAAGCACCGGCATTTGTCACCTGATTCACCTTCATCCACTGAAATTCGCCAACGGTGGCCAGCGGACGCTGCGTGGTAGCAATCAGACGCCCTTCGTTATCGTGGTAAATGAATACTTCGATCTCGTCGTCGATGTCCAACCCTTCGGGCACAAAACGCTTCGGCAGGAGGATTTCATGTTGATCACCTCCGTCCAGATATACGCCGAACGCCACTTTCTTTACGACACGTAACGTGTTATATCTTCCTATCTTCACGGTTATTCCTGTTTTCGTCCGACAAAGTTAGAGATTAAATTTGGTATACGAAAGAGCTTTATCCGTCGCAGCAGGGAGGGTATTTATATCTTAAAATCAAACGGCCCTGACGGGCGGGCTATCTTTGTGATCGTAAATGGAAAGAATGACGGTGCACGGGGAATAGCGTCTGTTGTTCAATGTTTGAATCGGATGCTGATCAGTACTTCCGACGGGCGGAGACGTTCGGTGTACATGACAGTATTGATCGTACTGTATCGAGTGGTGATATGCTCTTTGCGGTTCAGCAAGTTCGTCCAGTCTAAGCCGATAGTCAGATATTTGAAGGCATAGAGAATACCTAAATCGGCAAATAGCAGATTCGAGGACGATGCACCGGGGGCTTTGTTATAAAAGTGTTGTAAGTTGAGCGTGAAAGAAAGTTTGTCGGTAGCTCCAAAAAACGTGTAGAGCCGATGCTCGACGAGAGGAATATAGGTAGGGACAGGTTGACGATTCACACTGATCCCGGAAAGAGAGGCGTCCATTGTATAATCGAAATTTAGTTTTGGGCTTGCGTTCCATCTCAACGAAGGCTCGATACCCAATGAATGGTTGATATAATCATAATTCGTTCCTTGCTGTTCGATGGATGAGCCGGATCGGTTGTACGATAGGCTGAGACCCGCGATAAGCGATATGCCTGTAAACAGCTTGTTTACCGAGAGACGGTTTGTCCAAGAAGAAAACGTTTTGTTACGCACTTCCTGACCGTAGAACGCATACATATCACGAATGAAACTTACGGGCATCAGGTTGTCGTTGTATTGTGAATAAATCATGTTGTAATTCAATGTCATAAACTGTGAGAACGTTTTGTATGTTGCGTCAACGTCGATCGTTTGCGTGGCTTTGCGTTGCAGTTGATCGATGCCGCGCGAAAAAGTGTTATAGCGTGTCATCATGTAGCCTGTTTCCATCCCGTCAAGATTTCCGTAGCGGACGTTGCGTGAATAGCCCGCACTGAGTTTCAGTCCGCTCTTTGAATCAAATATGACACGCATGTGCGGGTTGATGTACGTGTGTCGGTTTCGTCGACCCGAATAATCCGTGTGCAGAGAATTGACAGCGAAAGAAGTACGGATGTTCCATTTACCGTAGATGAATCGGTACGAGGGTTGGGCGTAGAATCTACCCGAGCGCCATTGTAAGTCGTTCGTGTAATGGCCTGCCACTTCGGGATACGGTGTCAGTTGACTTCGTATACGTTGCCATGTAAGGATGCCACCCATTGTAAGATCGAACGTATGATGGCGTCGCTTATATCCTGCCGTCGCGTATGTATGGCTGAAGGCTTCGTCGAATGTTACCGACTGCTTTACCGCCTGTACACCGAAGAGCGGTAACGTATCTGTTGACTCAATGGTAAGTTGTTGTGGCAGACGTGTATATTCTGTCTCGTTTTCCACACCCAGCGATACGTTGCCGATGAGACGGGAAAACGATGTCTTGTTTCTTAGATGTATGCGCGGTAACGTCATTTGCTGTGTCATCTGATGACGAGGAGCCTTGATGTCTGCTGCAATATCTTTCCAATGTACGTTCGCCGTCAGTTTTTCTTCGAGGTAATAGGTCGACTTATTGGCCTGGAAGGTCAGTTCGCTTTCTGTCTTGTGCCAGTTCGCTGCTTGCGATGTGTAATCGCGCAGAATGACGGGCGGTTGTTTTTTGAAGTGATACGCCGTTTCTATGTTTCGCTCACGTTCTTCGCGCTCGTATCCGTAGTTTATGTTCAGTCGTAGATCCGTATCTGCAGCTGTACGCCGTAAATGATTGAGAGAAACGATAGAGCTTGTGTTGAAGCGTGCACGG
Organism: Tannerella forsythia; assembly: GCF_001006485.1. Lineage (GTDB taxonomy): Bacteria > Bacteroidota > Bacteroidia > Bacteroidales > Tannerellaceae > Tannerella > Tannerella forsythia. The sequence goes on along the minus strand of NZ_JUET01000083.1, from coordinate 37,252 downwards.
TCGCGCACAAACAGATCAGCAGACGACCGGATGGGCCAAAAACGGTCTGAAGCTCCCTCATCTTGGCCTAAAACGAATACCTTTCCTCTTGCACCAAGTGAATGAAGCTTCAGCTCCTGAAAAATATCTGCTCCCGTATTGTCGATTTTTCCTACAATGAGCGTCTGATTTTTTTTGGCAAAGCGTGCCGACGTTGCCGTAGCGTTATAGAGTGGTGGCCATGCACCCAGACCAAAATCAATCGCGTATAACCATCGGGCGCGCGCTCCTTCTTTGAGTTTGATATTTAACGCAGCTTGCTCCGGGTCGCTTCGTCCGCGCATCATCTTGATCGGTTCGTGATTCTCGTAGACTTGTACGGTGGCGATATCGGAAGGTGAAAGATTCTTCGTGGCCAGCGAATAGCGACGTTCTAGGAGATTCATGTCCTCGATATAAAAGCGATTGATGGGTTTGCCGCCGTACTTTACTTGGCCGTCTTTTCGCACCTCAATGCCCGGCATGCGTGCCAGCACATCGGCCAGCGAACGATCCTGCGGACGGATGAAGTTGGCCATGTAGTAGTTGATCGTATCGCCTCGCCGATGAATGGGAGACGAAGTGATCTTAACCTCCCGCAAGGGAATGACGGACTCTTTGAGGGCGATATCGAATACTTGCAAACGGGAGGAAATTTTCTGTTTGAACGTTTCGTAGCCTACGCACGAGGTAGAGATAAGGAAAGTTTGTCGCTTCTCGTCGGGATAATCAATGGTGTAGAACCCATTTTCGGTCGAAAAAGCATAGGCCAAGATATTAGCCCCATCCTCACTCATAAGCATGACGTACACATTCGGTACCGGTTGATCCGTTCGGACGTCCTTAATCTGCCCCGTGAGTGACTGTTGCGCTACAGCCATCGTCGTAATGCACCAAGCGAAGAACCATATGAAGTATCGTCTTACATGATTCATCGTATACCTCTCTGTTTGGATGTATCGTACCGAACACCTTGTGCGGAGTATGAAAGTATTCGGTCGGATTGTATGCCGCTGAGAGACTCTGCTTTATTGAAATGATAAAATTTTACTTTCGAGGTCAAACGTTTTGTCTTTTGGATGAAATGAGCTATAAACAAGGTGTCTCTGATTATTTATCTCTTATTTTTCCAGCGGAATATAGTCTTTCTTTATTTTATGGGTAACAGGGCTTCCATCCTGGCTCATATGGATATTACGCCCGAATTCGATACGTGAAAAAGCGGCGAAGTCTTCGTTGAATGTTTTTTCGTATTGTTGGTACGTTTTCTTGGTAATATGCTTGTATGCTTCGCCTGCATACGCCCCTTTTCCTATATCGAACTTATGATGGACATAAATAATAGGCGTGGACGATGATTGTTTTTCAAAATTATTCAGTTCGTAGCGAAAATATCTGTCTTTATCTTCGGCTCTTACAATCAATCCCGGAAGTCCCCATAATTTCCAGGGGCCTTTATTTATCGGGATATCTGTCGTGAAATAGACTTCCCATTCGCGCCCCAGATACCGGGTCGTTGCGCGTCGGCAAGAATAGCCAACAAAGGTCATTGTGTCGTCGAGTATCGTCCATTTCGGCATTACAAGCGGTTCTTCATACATATATCCATAAAGAACGTATTCCGTAGTAACACGTACTTTCTTTATATCTTGCAATATATAATATATATGAGGCGTACCTCGTTGATAACCTCTTGCCGCCTCTACGGCTACTTCGGGAGATGAATTCTTCATCATTGCCGCATGGCGGATAGAGTCTCTCACCTCCTGGTTACGGCTGTAAAACTTGGACGCTTTCTTACCCATATCAAGATACATTAAATCACTCTTGGCATACTCGGTTTGATCCGGGCGAGTCTTATACGAAAACGTATAGACCGCCCGAAACACGGCATCGTCAAGTTTTTCCTGCGACAGTGCATTACAAAATGAAACTGCCGCAAAAAGAAAAATAAACATCAGCCTTTTCATCATTCTCTTCTTTAAGGACTACCTTGTTTTCTTACTCTTCATCATCGCAAAAAGACTCCATCATGTCAAGATAATCCGCGGCAATATCAGGATTTGAAAATGCTGGATCACAGGCGATAATACCTTAACAAAAACTCATAACACAATGTTTTTCGACGTGTGCCTGCACTGCAGGAATACTGCTCCGGTTACCGCCACTAAGCCTAAGGCCAAAATAAACTTTTTCATTTTATAACTGTTTTATATGCTAATGTATGCAAAGTTTGAAAAAAAGAGAAGATATGTGCAAATATTTTTATATGTTGTACAGCATATAAATCTTTTTTAATATATTATTATTTTTGATACTCCGCCCCCCCCCTCCGGTCGGTGATTACAGATGGTCTACCTGCGTTCTTTTCAGGAAGGCGACCGTCTTATGTATCTCTTTATACATCACGATATCGTCCTTGACGAACGGCACTTCTTTGCGATAGGCGTGCATGAACCGTTCCAGAATGGGGGAGCTTTTCAGCGGCCGGCGGAACTCCATGCCCTGCGCCGCATTCATCAGCTCGATGGCCAGAATCAGCTCCAGATTGTTCATCACCCGGTAGAGCTTCGTGGCGGCGTTTGCGCCCATGCTCACGTGGTCTTCCTGTCCGTTGGACGAGACGATCGAGTCGCTCGAAGCAGCGTGGCAGTACATCTTGTTCTGGTTCACCATAGCGGCTGCGGCGTATTGCGGAATCATAAAGCCGGAATTGAGCCCCGGATTGGCGACGAGGAATTCGGGCAGTCCGCGGAAGCCCATAATCAGCTGTGCCACGCGTCGCTCGGAGATATTGCCCAGCTCGGCCAGCGCGATAGCCAGAAAATCGAACGAGATAGCCAGCGGCTGACCGTGGAAGTTCCCGCCCGAAATAATCAGGTCTTCGTCGGGGAAGATGGTCGGGTTGTCCGTTACGGAGTTGATCTCGGTCAGCAATACGGAGGCCACGTAACGAATGGCATCTTTCGTCGCACCGTGTACCTGCGGGATGCAGCGGAACGAGTACGGATCCTGCACGTGCGCTTTGGGCTGAGCGATGATTTCGCTGCCTTCGAGGAAATGGCGGAAGGCTTCGCCGGTTTCGATCTGTCCCTTGTGCGGACGAATCTGATGGAGGCAATCCATGAACGGCTCGATGCGTCCGTCGAAGGCTTCGAGCGAAAGGGAGGCGATCAGGTCGGCCATTTTCGAGAGACGGCGCGCTTTCAGAATCGCAAATACGCCGTTGGCACTCATGAATTGGGTACCGTTGAGCAACGCCAGTCCTTCCTTGCTCATCAGCCGTACAGGCTCCCAGCCGAACTCGTCGAGCACGCTGATGGCCTCGCACTTTTTCCCTTTGTAATAGACGTCGCCCACGCCGATAAGCGGCAGGAAGAGGTTGGCCAGCGGGGCGAGGTCGCCCGATGCGCCCAGCGAGCCGCGGTCGTACACGATCGGCATCACGTCGTTGTTGAAGAAGTCGAGGATGCGCTGCACGGTGATTACCTGCACGCCGCTGTGCCCCAACGAGAGGGCGTAGGCCTTGAGCAGCATCATCAGCTTGATCACAACAGGCGGTATCTCTTCGCCCACGCTGCACGCATGGCTCTTGATGAGGTTCTCCTGAAGCGTTCCCAGTTCGTCCATCGAGATGTTTTTGTTACACAGCGATCCGAATCCGGTGGTGATGCCGTATAACGGTTCGGACGAGGCCGCTATTTTGGCATCAAGATAGTCGCGGCACGTCTGAATGCGCCGACGAGCTTCGGGCGCCAGTTCGAGTTTGAGGTTCTCACTGATGATCTGTTCGATAATGTCGAAGGTCAGTTCGCCGGAACCGATTTGATATACGTTCTTCATAGTGTAGTCTGTATTTATTGGAAAACTGTTTTAACGTATTCGAGCACCTGCTGTTCGGAGGCGAGCGTCTCCCGCTCGAGCCGTTCGGCCTCGGCGCTCATCTCTTTCACAAACGCCTCGTCGGTAATCGACGTCAGGTTGATACGCACGTTCAGCAGCGCTCCCAGCACGGCCGTGCGGGCGCACATCATGGCTACGCAGGCATCCGTTACCGCGTTGCTGTTGCCTTTGCGCGCGACCGTATCGATAAGCGGCAACATGGCGTGAGCCGTACGGGCTACTTCCATCGGTACCTCGGCGGCATACTTCGTCTCACGCTGGACGGCTTCCGTGCGAACGGCCTTCTCTTCGTCCGTCTCTTTGGGCAACTTGAAGGCTGCGAAGACGCGGTCGTACGCCTCGGCGTCGCGGTCTACATCGTTTAATAATTGAGCGGATAAGCCCGTCAGACGTGCCGACAGCCCCTCCATCTCGTCGTTGACCTCGGCGTACTTCTTACGCCCCACGGTCAGATTGGCTACCATAGCCGCTAACGAAGCTGCCAGCGAACCATTCAGGGCCGACACGCTTCCTCCACCCGGCACAGGATCGTTGCCGGTTACTTTGTCGATAAATTCTTTGACTGTTAAATCTTGTAAGTTCATATTCTTCTAATTTATTTAGTGAAAAACGATAAACGAAAAGTGAATAACTAAAAACTAAAAACTAAAAGTGAAAAACTAAAAATTAAAAGTTGGGGGATCGTTCTTTTTCTTTCAGGCTTTTTTTGGATGTCTTTACGGTCGATACGAGCAATGAAATGATTTCTTCGCAATCCTTTTTTAAGGAAACGGAAAGATTCTCTTCCATATAGCCGGTATCAAAAATCAAAGACAACCAGTAATGCGTTTCGTTAGCTTCTTTTAGCGCAATACTCATTTTATGAACGAAATCGGCTTTACTCTGACCGAACTCCGCTTCTCGAACCAAGGCACCTATGGATGTTCCGCTTCTCAAAATCTGACGGCTTAAGACAAACTTCATCCTGTCGCTCTGAAGCATTTGAGCAAGTCTGACGATCCTTATCGCAAAATGATAACTCTTCGTTTTCAAAATGGAGTCAGCCATAATTTTTCACTCTTCACTTCTTATTTTTCACTTTTAGTTTTTCACTCTTCACTTTTAGTTATTCACTTTTCACTCTTCACTTTTCACTCTTCGTTACTCAATCACTCTTCCTCCCTTAATTACTTTTTCCACGATATTCATCCCTACATGGTAGGGCAGGAACTTGTACGACGGGAATTGCAGCAGCACCAGATCGCCCTGCTTGCCCACATCGATGCTGCCGATCTTGTCGGCACGACGGAGGGCTGCCGCGCTGTTGATCGTCAAGGCCGTTACAGCCTCTTCGGGCGAGAGCTTCATATAAATACAGGCGATGGCGAACAGCAACGGTACGGAGGCGCTGAACGAACTGCCGGGGTTGAGGTCGGTCGCCAGCGCTACGACGCATCCGGCATCGATCATCTCACGTCCTCGTGCATATTCTTCGCGCAGCGAGAAGGCGGTGAGCGGCAGCAGAGTTGCTACCACACCCGCTTCGGCCATGGCGCGGATGCCCTCGTCGGAGGCTTGCAGCAGGTGATCGGCCGAAGTACATTTCAATTCGGCGGCCAGCTCGGCCCCTCCGAACCGGACAATCTCGTCGGCATGAATCTTCAATTCGAAGCCGTGCTCGCGGGCCGCTTGCAGGTAACGGCGCGACTGCTCAATCGTAAAGACGTTCTTCTCGCAGAAGATATCGGCGAACTCGGCCAGTTGCTCCTGCGCCACAAGGGGAAGCATCTCACGGATGTTGAAGTCGATAAACTCGTCTTCGCGTCCTTTCCACTCGGCCGGCGTCGCATGAGGTCCCATAAACGTGGGAACGACGTCCATCGGGTGTTCGCTGTTGAGGCGACGCATCACACGGAGCTGCTTCAATTCGGTCTCCCTGTCGAGCCCGTAGCCGCTCTTTCCTTCGACGGTCGTGATGCCGAGGCGTATCATCGCGTCGAGCCGTTGGCAGCCTGCTTCGAACAGCTCCTCCTCCGACGCTTCGCGCGTAGCCCGTGTGGTGTTGACGATGCCTCCTCCGCGATTCATGATGTCCATGTAGCTGTCGCCGCGCATGCGCCACGAGAATTCCTCCTCACGATAGCCGCCGAACACAAAGTGGGTATGCGGATCGACAAAACCGGGCAACAGCGCTTTACCCGTGCCGTCGAGGATTTCATACTCCGCTTCGTTGACGGGAACCGGTTCGCCCGATCTCAGCACGTGCGAAATGATTCCGTCCGTTACAACGACCGTCCCATGCTCGATGACATGCAGTTCCGACATCTCCTTTCCGCGTTTCGGGGCAAAGCCGCTGCATGTAACGACTTGGGACGCATTTTTTATGATCAGGTTGTTCATTGAATCCGTTTAAATGTGTTTACCATCAATCTGAACAAGCATTATCGTTCGAAGCGTTTACTCCATGATGCGCGATTCGAGTACCTGATCCATCGAGAATTTCTCGATTCCCAGATAATATTCGGCACAGTCGATCAGCGCCTGCATCGGTACGAGTCCGATCACTTCGGCGCCCACGACGCTCACGCCGTAGCGTTGCGCTTCCATACGCACCATTTCGTGTGCACGGTAGATAGCCGTCTTCGTGAAGTCGGTCAGGTTCATCGACACCTGCACGATGCCGCGATCGGTCAGTTCCACGCCCATGGCCTTGCAGAAGCGGAGGCCGCCGCCGAGGAAACGCACTTTCTTGGCGATGGCATCGGCAATGGAGAGATCGCCGGTATTGAGGTTCACGTTGTAAGCTACGAGCGGCATCCGTGCTCCGATGGCTACCGTTCCCGCCGTCGCATGACGCTCGGCCGGACCGAAATCGGGATGCCATTCGGGTTGTTTGATCTTCTCGGCCATCCCTTCGAATTCGCCTTTGCGTACGGCGGCCAGATTCTCGCGGTGAGGCGCCGAAGCCGATTTCTCATAGAGGAATACGGGCAGGGCATACCGTTGAGCCACCTGCTCGGCCACCTCTTTCGAGAGGGCGATGGCTTCGTCCATCGTCGTGTTCTTGATCGGGATAAACGGCACCACATCTACCGCTCCCATGCGGGGATGTTGGCCGCTGTGCTTGTTCAGGTCGATCAGCTTCACGGCTACTCCGATCGCCTCGATCACGGCATCCCGTAACGGAGCAGGCTCGCCCACCACGGTAACGACTAAGCGGTTATGGTCTTCGTCGTTGCTGTAGTCCAAGAGTTTTACATTGTCTTTTCCGCGGAAACACTCCACGATTTTCTCGATTTTTTCTTTGTCGCGCCCTTCGCTAAAGTTGGGAACGCATTCGATGATTTTGTTCATGATTGATTTACTATATTATGATATTAAAAAATAAATTCTGTAATGATAGATTGTTGTAGCAGCGGCTAATGATTATTCTGCAATTCGTTGTCACAACTTGTAGCAATCGAATATTTTTGCATTTATCTTTATATGTTCTGTTTTATTCCTTCAAAAAGCTCCCGACGTCAATCACCTCTTTCTGATCGACTAACCGAACAACACTCTCCTGCCTTCTCTGTGCTGGTGTACCGTAATCAGTAAAGAACTCGATGCGTAGACTTACGGGGAAGAGTTGTTTCTGCGATCTTGTACTGAAATAATTGACTTTGACATTGTAGCTGCCTTTTATAGCTCTCTTCAGCATAAACTCTTCCGGTCCATAACCTTGAGTAATGTCGTTGGAGATTTTTCCGCCCAGATACGTCAATACGTTGCTATAGTAGCATTTTTCTTCTTTCGGGTCAATCACCCACAAGTCCATATCGGAATTATCCGTGTCCCATGTAAGTACGACGCGTATGTCGACCGGTTCATTCTTAAGCAGTCTTTTCTCGACGAACGAGACATCTACATTCTTGTTTGCGTTAGCTATGGCGTTAATTTCGTTCATCGCTATCAACTGGATGCCCCTGAAACGATTGTCCCAACGATGCGTTACTACCTCATAGAGCATTTTCACAGCCTCGTCGAACTGCTTGTGTTGCGCCAGTGCCAGTCCCAAATCGCGATACGTCTGTGGCTCTTCTTTACGGATCGTCAATATCTTACGGTATATGGATACGCACTGCTCCGTAAAGCCGTATTGGAGCAGTTTTTGCCCCAGCATACGCAATATCTGTGCTTCGGCCAGATTCAGTTCGGCCAGATTCGAGATCACCAGTAAGGCGGTATCTTTTTTGTCGTTTTTGAAGAAATAGTCGGCAGCGTCTACGTAAAATGCGGGTATTTCGCCATATTCAATTTTCATTTTCAGGTATGTCTCGTACGATTTTTCGACATCAGCATACTCCAGTACTTTTAGATAAGGCGTTTCAGGATTCCATTCGTTCAGTTGTATCTTCGGAGACGAAACGTGCGGCGCACGTTCTGTTACTACGACTGCTTGCAAATCAGATTCTATCTTCGCCACCTCTTCACTCGCGACAGCCTCATTGAGCACCCCGTGGCTGGCTGCGCGTCTGGTGGCATACGCAACCACAATCTCTTCTTCTACTAATTCGGAAGAATCATTGGATGAGTGGGCTGTTTTTTTCGAATCCGGCTTTTCGGTTTTTACTGGGAAATCGGTTTTCCACCAATCGGTCTGCGCATTCGATAGGGCAATTACCTCTTCGATCATTTGTTTCTTTTCCGCTTTTTTTTCGACATCAGCCTTTTTTTCTTCGGTTTCTTCCTCTTTCAGGATCGAATAATATAGTTCCTGCAACTCGGCCGGCGGTATGATTTTATAATGTACATAGTCTGCAATATTCTCTAAAACAATTAGTGAGGTGCCTGCCGTTACGATGCTGTACTCCTTTCCGATCGCATCGATTTCGGTTTGCGGCCGGCCTTCTATCTGTCGTTGTACGATGTTCTTTTCGGCCCAAATGCGACGGAGCAGAGTGAACCGTTTCGTGTCGGTACCTGTTTCTTTTTTTATGTCGATCGTTTGTTTTTGTACCACTTTATTACCGTATCCGAACGAGAGTTCGAGTGTCGCCGTTTCGCTGAACATTTCACCCGACAGGGTGAAATGCCGTTGAGTAACCACCGCTTTCGCTTTCGGGTAAATATCCGAAACCTGGCCTGAAAGTACTTTCACTTCGATCAGTTGATAAGGTATTTGCATCATTTCGCGTGCCAATTGTTCCACCTCATTGCGTGTCAGATCAATATAACGGGCGCCGGTCGCGAAGGCCAGATAGTTGAGTTTTTCGGGGTGGGCCGTCCTGTTTGAGTTGATGACATAGACAGGCTTCCGTACCCGTTGAACCAACTCTGCGAAATCGGTATCGGTGTCGAAGTTGAAAATACCGTCAGTAAAAAGGAGGTACTCATCGGCGTCAGGGACGAACGACAGCGCTTTCAGGCTAGTGGCTCCGTCATAAGTGATTTTTTCGAGTGCTGATTTTAATGCGTTCCAAGCGCCGTTTCGAAGAGTGAACTGTTCGGGTTTGCCGGCTTGAATATGGAATGTATTCAGCTCGATATCTGCTTCTTGTACCTGCCTGAAATAAGCCTCTAATAGCTGAAACTCTTTAGTAAAATTGCGTTTACGACTCGAATTGGAGGCATCCCACAGGATGACTATTTTTTTCGGGAGCGTTTTCTGCTCGTCGGCTCTCTCCGGCTGCATTAAACTGCCATAGAAGTATGTTTTTTTGCCCTCTGATGCTACGATGACTTGCGGCTTTTCTACTTTCGGGAAGAGGAGGGAGATATCGTCTGAAAGTGTGTAGTCTGTCTTGCAGACTTCGGTGAGATAGGAGTTGCGCGAATGGGTGAACGAGAGTCCCAGCGAATTTTCGGTGTCGACTTCTACAAAACGCGAAACGATTTCGGCCTTGAGCGTGAAATTCTTCAAGGTTATCGGGCTCTTGATCGGCAGGAAATAAGCATCCTTCCCCTTACGATCATGTAATTCTTGTTCAAAAGCGATCAGTACGCGGCGGGTACCTTTGGCCGGCATCGGATAGATGCGGGCTTTGAAATTGTTGCCTTCCGTTTTTTCGAGTAAACCGGGGTCGACATTGCGTCTGACGACACTCTCGAACGCTTCTCGTCCTCGTGCCTTATCTACCACGACTCCTTCGCGCATGCGACCGTCTATATCGAGCGCAAACCGCGATACCTGCTGGCCGTCTGCGAGCGGAAACTCGAACTCGCCCTCCATCACGCGACCATTCGGATTATAAAACACCATCTCCATCGTAGTAACGGCTGTTTGTCCTACCACATAAATGTCGATATGCATATCTTGTAAGACAATTGGGGTAACGTTCGATTCACGTACGATGCTCATTTTCGGGATCACGTTCTGAGCCGAAATTGCCAAGGAAATGACAGATAACGAAGATGCAATGATTTTTTTCAGATTCTTCATGATGTTATTGTTTAAATTTAGATCGTGATTCAGCTAATCAGTTGTTTCTCAATTTTTTCATAAATCAATTGCTTTGAGTTATCCATATATGGATACTGACGTATCAATGGATGAAAAACAGCCTTGTGTGCGGGCAGGTCAATCGAATGATTCCGAGTATCAAGCATTGTAAATTTCAGGTTGAAATGGTTGCCGGCATACTCGAACGGGATTCCATCGGCCATACCTAATATCAGCTCCATATCACTTTGTGCATTCAACCGGTCGGTAGGCACCGATCCGAAGGCGAAGCACTTGTTTTTATGATAATGGCAATATAAACTTACAATTTGCATAAGGTGGGGCTGAAAAAAGAATTCTTACACATTCATTTTACCAACCATTTATTTCATCTTCGATCGTCGGTAATACGTCCAAATTTTGGGCAGATCTTTTTGATATTGGACCAAGTCCCATTTCTGTCCCATCCCTTCGAGATATTCGGCGAGCGGTCCCATGCCCATCGCGGCACGTCGTTCGTCTACATGTTCGACGTCTTCGATGGGAACGACGAAAAAGAACGAACGTCCATCCTCCTCTTTTGTTTTATAAGTCTGCGTTCCATAGACTTGCTCGCGTCCTTCATGCATACGGATACGGTCTACCAGATAAGCATAGTACATCGGAACTGTGCGCTTTTCATCAACAGCCGCCTTCAGCATCGGCAAGTAGCGGACAGCTACTTCCGGCCGTTGGTCAGCATGCTGGATGCATAGCCAAAGCGTCTGATCGGCCGATGCTCCTAACACATCCGCTCCCGGCCACTTGCCGAAAGCATCGAGAATCTGTGCTGCACGTCGGGTATTTCGCTCGTCTACACGCCGCATTTCATTCCGAACTTGTGCCTTAGTGGTGTCAGCTGTCTCTTTCGGCAGATTGATCCACAATACCCTGATTCCTTGATCTTCGCGTTGGATACGCCATATTTCGTCGCGGATGTCGGCATAAGGTACGGACTTTACGGAGTCGAGCCATCTTTCATACTTCTCCCAGCCCGACAGTGACCGGAAGAAGGGATGATATTCCGTATTCGAGAGGTAATAATACGCTAAAGCGTCTAATTCGGGGGCGGCTGTCAAGCTCTCCAAGTAGGATTGAACGGCCTGTTGATCACCTTGATGAATGGCACTGTCTAAATAAATTTTCGAAGCCTCCGCCGCATATCGCATAAAAATATCCGGATAGACCTTCCTGAAAGCGATACTGTCACTTGCTTCCAGAAAAGTAATGCATCGACCGATTAAATCTTCCGATGATTGGGCTTTACCCTCTCCCCAAAAGAAGATGCAAACGAAAAGCATCGTTAGACGAGTACAAATCAGGGAAGCGATTCGCTTATTACGTAATCTTGACATCTTATTACTCCTGTTTGAGTATGCGCTTTATCAACTCCTCATTCACCAGATACGGTTCCGTGATATGATACCCGTCGGCATGCGACCGGTTAAATTCGGCGACGGTACTCATGGCGTTCGCGTTGCGTGCCCACGAGCGGCGGGCTACACCTCCCATCACGTCCCAGAGCATGGACGAACGCAGAATCTGATCGACGCGTTCGCTGCCGTCGCACACCATGCCGAAGCCTCCGTTGATGGCTTTGCCGATGCCCACGCCTCCTCCGTTATGCAGCGCTACGAGGCTCATCCCGCGGGCGCAGTTGCCGGCGAAGCACTGTACGGCCATGTCGGCCATCACATTACTACCGTCCTTGATGTTCGAGGTCTCGCGGAAGGGGGAGTCGGTGCCGCTCACGTCATGATGGTCGCGGCCGAGCATAACGGGGCCGATCTCGCCCTTGCGTACCATCTCGTTAAACTTCAGTGCGATGGTCATCCGTCCTACGGCATCCTGATAGAGGATACGCGCTTGTGTGCCTACCACTAACCGGTTCTTCTCGGCGTCGCGAATCCAAATCCAGTTGTCCATATCCTGTCCGCGGCGGTGAGGATCGATGCACTCCATGGCGGCACAGTCGGTCTTGATCAGGTCTTCGTGTTTGCCGCTGAGGCAGACCCAGCGGAAGGGGCCGTAGCCGTAGTCGAACAGTTCGGGCCCCATGATGTCTTCGACGTATGACGGCCAGATGAACCCGTCTTTGTCGTCGATGCCGTTTTTCGAGATCTCTTTCACGCCGCTGTCGTAGATGGCTTTCATAAATGAGTTGCCATAGTCGAAGAAGTAGGTGCCGCGGGCTACAAGCTCTTTCACGACGTTGAAATGGCGTCGGAGCGAGGCGTCGACGAGCGTATGGAATTTCTCACGGTCTTCTTTGAGCAGTCGCGTGCGTTCTTCGAACGAGATGCCGGCTGGACAATATCCTCCGCTGTAGGGTTCGTGGCAGGACGTCTGGTCGCTCAGCAGTTCGATATGGATGTTCTTCTCCACCGCATATTCGAGCAGGTCGACCACGTTTCCGTGATAAGCGATGGAGAGTGGTTCACGGCGTTTCATGGCATCGTGCGCCCATTCGAACGCTTCGCCGGCATGGGGTGTGATGCGTTGCACCCATCCTTGCGAGTGGCGCGTTTCGATACGCGAATAATCAACTTCGGCTACGATCGATGCGGCACCGGCAATGTCGGCGGCTTTCGGCTGTGCGCCGCTCATGCCGCCCAATCCGGACGAGACGAAGAGATGTCCGCGCAGGTCACCGTCCTGCGGTACGCCCAGCTTCATGCGTCCGGCGTTAAGCAGGGTGTTGAACGTGCCGTGCACAATCCCTTGCGGACCGATGTACATCCATCCGCCGGCCGTCATCTGACCGTAGTTGGCGACACCCATCTGTGCGGCGATCTCCCAGTCGGCGAGGTTATCGAACTGTCCGATCATCATCGAGTTGGTAATGATCACGCGCGGTGCGTCGGGCTTGGAGCGGAATAAGCCGAGCGGATGCCCGCTCTCGATTACGAGTGTTTGGTCTTGCGTAAGCTCTTCCAGATACTTCATGATCAGACGGTACTGCATCCAGTTCTGGCATACCTGTCCCGTTTCGCCGTATGTAACCAGCTCGTATGGGTAGAGGGCGATATCGAAACAGAGGTTGTTATTGATCATCACCTGAAAAGCTTTGCCTTCGATGCACTTTCCTCGGTATGCGTCGATGGGCTTGGCTTTCAGGTCGCCCTCGGGGCGGTAGCGGTAACCGTAGATTTTTCCACGCGTTTTCAGCTCGTCTAAAAATTCGGGAGCAAGTGTCTCATGCAGTTCGCACGGAATATAGCGCAGGGCGTTTTTTAGCGCGGTTTCGGTTTGTGCCGGAGAGAGGCGGAAACCGCGATCAGGGGCACGGCGTATGCCTTCCCGAAACTTCGGATACGAAGGCAACGTGCTTTCAAGGGAGATTTTCATATTCGATTATCTATTGTTTCATCTTCTTCTATTGTTGGGGGCGCAAGTTAGAAAGAAAAAAGGAGAAACATGATTTTATTTCTTTTTTTCGGATATCGGATACGCCCCGACCGGTTTATAAGGCAAAAGCTGGTTGGCGATGAATCCACTGCCCGCGTGTGAAGTCGGGGAAGTCTACCACCGCTCCTCCACGTGCAATCGACATTTCCGACAGCCCCGAAATGGCGCTCCATGCGGCCGCGTCGTAGCAGTCCATCGGCGTCGGTTTCTTGTTGCGGATCGCATCGATAAAGTCATACATCATGATGTAGTCCATCCCGCCGTGACCGGCTTCTTTGGCCTTCAATTCGAGGGTGCTCCACAACTTGTGGTCGTATTTCTTAAACCAGTCATCCGACGCATCCCAGCGATGAGGCTTCGACTGTCCTTCGACATAGACATGGTTGCCGTCGTTCATCCACAGCCCTCGCGTGCCCTGAATGCGGAAGCCAAGCGAATAGGGGCGGGGCAGGTTGGTGTCGTGCGTGACGATGACGGTCTGCCCGTTGGCGCATTTAATCATCGAGGTGACGATATCGCCGAGGTTAAAGTGAATCTTCGCATACGGGTGGTTTGCTCCGCCTTTGTCTACGACGAAGTTGTGTAACCCGCGCGACTGGGTGGCCATCGAAGTGAGTGACAGGAAGCGGTTGCCCCGGTTTATATTCAGGCAGTTGGCCACCGGTCCGATGCCGTGTGTGGGATAGATGTCGCCGTTACGGGTGACGGAGTGCTGTGTGCGCCATTGCGCTTCGGCGTAGGCCGTGGGACCCATCCGCAGCTCGCCGCCTTCCTGATAGGTGTAATGTATGCCGTCGTTGAACTTGACATCGCGCAGATCGTGCTGATAGCCGCATGTGCCGTGTATCATCTCGCCGAACAGACCCTCGCGCACCATCCGTAGCGCGGCCATCACGTCGCGGCGATAGCATACGTTTTCGAGGATATTCAGGTGTGAGCCCGTCGCTTCAGAAACATTGACGAGGTCCCAGCATTCTTCGACCGTATTGGCGGCCGATACTTCGACACCGACGTATGGCACACCGGCCTTCATCGCCGCGACAGCCATCGGCACGTGCCATTCCCACGGACTGGCAATGATCACGCAGTCGAACTCCTCATTATTCAGCATCTTCTCAAACTCGCGCTCGCCGCCGGTGTACACCTTCGGCTCGGGTACGTTGAACTTGGCGATATGCTTCAACGTCTTCTCCAACGGTCCTTTTTGTATGTCGCAGATGGCTACGATCTTGTTGCCCTGTATGCCTAACACATTGTTGATGTGTTCCTGGCAGCGCGAACCGGTACCGATAAAGCCGAAGCGTAGCATGCCGTCCGACTTGCCTGCCGGTTTCTTCTTTTGCTGTGCCGCTTCGCCCGGCTGATTTACTGCGGCCATGGCCTGATCGGTCACAGCCAGTCCTGCGGCACCGATACCGGCAGCCGTTACTTTCTTCAAAAAATTGCGTCGAGTATTTTCCATATCGAAATTGTTTAGTGATTATAATGTTCTATTTTGTCGCCAAAGGTACGATATATTTTTGGCAAAGCTGCTGTCTGCCCTATGCTTCTTTTTGCGGCCGAGACTACGTGTGAATTTAGTATAACCGTCATGTTCCTTTGATTGTTATACGGTTCTGTAAAAGGGCGAACAGGGCTTGTTTTTTCGGATGGCAGATAAGATCATGATTTTTTTTGTATGTTTGCCATTGATTCGCATTATTCGCAGAACGAGTTATACATACAAACGGAAACATCATGAGACATCCCGCAAAACCGGCTTTTTGGATTTCCGGATCACTGCTTTTAGTCGCAGGCCAAACAGCTACGGCGCAAAACATAAAATATCCGATGGATAGGCCGAATGTCGTTTTTATCATTGCTGATGATTTAGGGTACGGCGATTTGAGTTGTTACGGACAGGAAAAGTTCCGGACACCCGAGATCGACCGTGTGGCGCTGCATGGCATGCGTTTCACACAATGTTATTCCGGCACAACGGTCAGCGCCCCTTCACGTGCCAGTCTGCTCACCGGCCTTCATACGGGACATACGTGTGTGAGAGGGAACAAGGAAGTAAAGCCTGAAGGGCAATTTCCGTTGCCACATGGCACGAATACTTTCTTTAAACTGTTCAAGGAGGCCGGCTATACAACCGGAGCCTTTGGGAAATGGGGCTTAGGATCGCCCGGGTCGGAGGGGGATCCGAACCGACAATACGTCGATGAGTTCTGGGGATACAACTGCCAACTGCTGGCGCATAATTATTATCCCGATCATATCTGGCACAATGGCCGGCGCATCGAATTTCCCGACAACGAGAACGGTGCGTTCGGTACGTATGCGCAAGACCTGATTCACGAGAAATGCCTTGTTTTTCTCGACGAACATCACCGTACGCCGTTCTTCCTTTTCGTGCCTTGTGTGCTGCCTCATGCCGAGCTGCTTGTACCCGAAGACAGTATCCTCCGTACGTTCAGCGGAATGTATCCGGAGAAGCCTTATCGCGGCATCGACGACGGGCCGACATTCCGTAAGGGCGGTTACTGCTCTCAGGCTTATCCGCGCGCCACTTTCGCCGCCATGGTCTGCCGTTTCGATAGATATGTCGGGCAGATTGTGCAAAAACTGAAAGAGCTGGGAGTGTATGATAACACGTTGATCATCATCACCAGCGATAACGGGCCGCATCAGGAAGGAGGCGCCGATCCGGACTTCTTCAACAGTAACGGCATCTTTCGAGGCTATAAACGCGACCTCTACGAAGGAGGTATTCGTGTGCCGATGATCGTTGCATGGAAAGGACATGTGGCTGAGGGAACGAGTAACGACCTCGTATGTGCTTTCTGGGACTGGATGCCTACCTTTGCCGAACTGACGGGAACTCGAAACGTGCAGACCGACGGTATCAGCATACTGCCTGCAATCACCGGTAAAGGAAAGCAAACAAACCGCGATTATCTGTATTTCGAATTTCTGGAACTGGGCGGACGGCAAGCTGTTCGTAAAGGTGATTGGAAGCTGATCCGGCAGAATATCCGCAAAGACGGAGGCGTTTACGAATTATACAACATCTCCTCCGATCCGTCGGAAAATCAAAATGTTATTACTGACTATCCGCAAAAAGCCGATGAGTTACGGGTGCTTATGGAACAGTCGCATGTTGACGATCCGAACTGGTCGCTTTTCAACTGACGGAAAAAAGAGAAGGGCCGTTTATTGAGTGTAACTTTTTTTCGAGACGTACGTCAAAAGGGTAAACAAATTACTTACCATTTAAAATTTTAACAATATGTCAGAATTAGTACCTATTTTTGTTGTATGGATCGTATTTTATTATACGTATAAGTTGATCGGATTGTATGCCCGGCGGAAAGAACGGTTGTTGATGATTGAGAAAATGAATGCCGTGGGAGATGTGGGAATTGATGACAAAGAGTTATTTGCACATTCATTTACGGCATTACGTGTCGGTTGTCTGTTGATCGGAGTCGGAATAGGGTTGTTGATCGGAGTCATAATCCAGACGATGCTTGTCAGCGCCGGATACGATATGAACCAGTGGGCTGATCGTAAACTGTTTGAAATATCGCTCACGGCATGCGTATTGCTCTTCGGAGGACTCGGGTTGTTAGTATCCTATCCTCTCGAACGCAAGTTTTTCCCTCCCCAAAAGGACTAAAAAAGTGTTTCAGGTACGGATGCTTAACTCTTTGTGATTCATCTGTAACACATCTGCTTAAACGTAGTCTGATCTATCCGAAATTATGGATGTTCGCTAAAACTTTTTGAAGGATAAAAATTAAGGCTGGATTCCTCGCTTGGAATTCAGCCCTTTTAGTTATCTTTCCTCTATAAAACCGAAAAGAGAATCCCGCTCATACAGCTAAAAAGTGCAATTACAGATTATTGATCGACGCTGTGAGTTATCCGCCAAACTTCAAATCAAAAATTTACAACAGGAAGAATTGCGGATAATCATTTTTAGCTAAATACCAAGAAGCCTTCGTGTACGCTCGTTACGCCTGCCGAAAGCTATACCGTTTCCATTCCCAAAGGCGTCTGCGAAGAACTTCAAAACAAATTGTTATGACCGTATCCGAAACGATGCCTTCCTTTTCAGAAACATAAGAAATATCCGACTTTCTACCTCCCCATTGTTTCGCGGTAGAAGTCGAGCGATTCGAAAACATGCTTCTTATCTACCTCCTGATCGATACGGATATCGCCGACCCCTTCCAGCAACGCAAAGCGGATACGTCCTCCTTCGTTCTTCTTATCGTGGGTCATCCGCTCGTATAAGGCTTCGTAATCGTGGCAGTCGAAAGCGAGCGAGGGGTATCCGCTACGGATCAGATTCACCGTCCGCCGCAAGACCTCGACAGGCATGGCGCACTGTTTATGCGACAGATACAATTCGCAAACCATCCCGGCGGCTACCGCATGACCATGGAGGATCGGGTGATGCTTTGCAAAGAACAAACTCTCGAGTGCATGGCCGACGGTATGGCCGAAATTAAGCGCTTTACGGATTCCCTGTTCTTTGGGGTCTTCACTGACAATGCGTTCTTTAACGGCTACCGAAGTCTCAACCAACGCGTGCAGCGGTTCTATGTCGATCTGTCTCCCCTCGATCTCGAACGCGAGAAGGCTGTTCAGATGGTTCTCATCGCTGATCAATCCGTGCTTAAGCATCTCGGCAAAGCCGGAGAGGATATTGTCACGGTCGAGCGAACGCAGGAAGACCGTATTGATCAGCACCGCATCAGGCGGGTAGAATGCTCCGATCTCGTTCTTCAGTCCGTTGTAGTTAATGCCCGTTTTTCCGCCCACAGCCGCATCGACGGCGGCCATAAGCGTCGTAGGGATATTGAGCGTATGCAGTCCGCGTTTGAACGTCGCCCCCGCGAACCCGCCGAGGTCGGTCACCATCCCACCGCCGAGATTTATCAGCAGAGAATGGCGGGATGCTCCGCTTTGCGAGAGGATCGTCCAAATTCGGGCAACCTGTTCGATGTCTTTATGCGTATCTCCGGCCTCGATCGTGATGACCTCCGCCTGCCTGAGCGTCTGCACGGGCTGCAGAAGCGGCAGACAAGCATTACGCGTATTCGTATCGGTCAGGATATACGTCCGGTCGTATTTATGCGACGCAAGATACGATGTCAGTTCCCCGGCAATATCTTTTGTGATAAGCACCATCGTTTATTTCAAACCGGCTTCTTCAAGGATGGTTTCTACGGCTGCGTTCAAACCGTCTTTCTTTTTGCCGCCGGCCGTGGCGAAATGCGGCTGTCCGCCGCCACCGCCCCGAATGTGTTTGGCGCCGCTTTTAACGAGTCGTGAAGCATCCCATCCGTCGGCCACGAGTGCATCGCTGAGTGCGACAATCAGTCCGCACTTATCATGGTCTTCAATGCCCGCGATGAAACATGCCCGTTCGTCCTTAGGATTTTCTCCTTTGATCTGGAATGCAATATCTTTAAAGATATCGAGGTTCCCTTCGCCGTTGAAAACAAACAGCTTGACGCCATTCCGCTCGATAGCGTGCGAAAGGATTCGTTGCTTGATCGAAGCCGCCTTTTCTTTCATATATTCGCCCAGCTGCTTCTTCAGTTCGCTGTTCTCCTCGATCGACTTGCGGATGGTCACGGCAAGGTTCGGCACATTATTGAACATGGCACGCAACTCGCGGATGGCATCCTGCGCAAGATAGAACTGCGTCTCGGCACTCTCGGCCGTCACCGCTTCGATACGGCGTACTCCGGCCGCGATCGAACTCTCGTTCACGATGTACATCGAACCGATCATCCCGGTCTTCGGTATATGCGTACCGCCACACAATTCAACGGACGATCCGTAACGGACTACACGCACTTCGTCGCCATATTTCTCACCGAAGAGCGCCATTGCGCCCATCGCTTTAGCCTCCGCGATCGGGATATCGCGATATTCCTGCAGTGGCAAATCTTCACGTATCTTCCGGTTGACCACCCTTTCGACCTTGCGGATTTCCTCATCTGTCAGTTTCCGGAAGTGGGAGAAATCGAAACGCAACGATTCGGGCGACACGTATGATCCTTTCTGTTCGACGTGCGTACCCAGCACCTCGCGCAACGCTTCGTGCAGCAGATGCGTAGCCGAATGGTTGCATTCGCAACGGATACGCATCTGCTTGTTGATTTGAGCGGTGAACGTACCGGACACCTTGTTCGGCAACTTCCGAGCCAGATGTACGGGTAAGTTGTTTTCGCGTTTGGTATCGATAATCTCCGTTTTTTCGCCATCCGGAGCAATCAGCCAGCCGCAGTCGCCTACCTGTCCTCCCATCTCCGCATAGAAAGGGGTTTTGTCGAGTACGATCTGATACAGTTCCTTATTTTTTTGTTTTACTTTCCGGTAGCGCAGAATCTCCGCATCGCATCCGAAATGATCATACCCCACGAAATCGGTTTCACCATCGCGGAGCACGATCCAATCGCCGGTTTCGATTGCAGCGGCATTGCGCGCCCGCTCTTTTTGTTTCTGCATCTCCGCATCAAAAGCCGCGGTATCGACGGTCATCCGATGTTCGCGCAAGATCAGTTCGGTGAGGTCAAGCGGGAAGCCGTAGGTATCGTAAAGCACAAACGCATGAGCGCCGTTCAGCATGTTTTGTCCGGCTGCTTTTGCTTCTTCTATTTTTTTGTCGAGCATTCTGATACCGGTTTCGAGTGTACGCAGGAATGCGTTTTCTTCTTCCCGGATCACTTTGCCGATCAGTTCCTGCTGAGCAATGAGTTCGGGGTATGCCGTCCCCATGGTGTCGATCAGTGCCGGAAGGAGCTTGTACATGAATGCTTCGCGCCGGTCGAGGAACGTATATCCGTAACGCACGGCACGCCGGAGTATACGGCGGATGACATAGCCGGCTTTGGCATTCGACGGCAGCTGCCCGTCGGTAATTGAGAAGGCGATGGTGCGGATATGGTCGGCGATGACACGCATCGCTACGTCTTTTTCCTTATCGGTTCCATAAGGTGTCGACGTCATATCGGCAATAGCTCGGATGATGGGCTGGAAGACGTCGGTGTCGTAGTTCGAGGTCTTTCCCTGCAAGGCCATGCAAAGCCGCTCAAAGCCCATACCCGTGTCGATCACATGGTTCGGGAGCGATTCGAGCGTGCCGTCGGCTTTGCGGTTATATTGCATGAATACGAGGTTCCATATCTCGATGACGAGCGGATGGTCTCGGTTGACGAGTGCAGCTCCGGGCGTTGCCCGGCGCTCGGCCTCGGGGCGCAGGTCGACATGGATTTCGGAGCAGGGGCCACACGGACCGGTATCGCCCATTTCCCAGAAGTTGTCGTGTTTGTTTCCTTCCAAGATATGGTCCTGTGGCAAAAACCGTTCCCAGTATTGTGCCGCTTCATTGTCGCGGTCGATGTTTTCGGACGGACTGCCTTCAAAGATCGTCACGTAGAGCCGTTCCGGATCGAGGTGCAAACAATCTACAAGATATTCCCATGCCCAAGCGATGATTTCTTTCTTGAAATAATCGCCGAACGACCAGTTTCCGAGCATCTCGAACATGGTATGATGATAGGTATCATGTCCCACCTCTTCCAAGTCGTTATGTTTCCCGCTGACGCGCAAACATTTTTGCGAATCCGCCACACGGGGATATTTAATCGGTACATTGCCGAGAATGATATCTTTGAATTGATTCATCCCGGCATTGGTAAACATCAGGGTCGGGTCGCCTTTGACCACCATAGGAGCCGAGGGTACGATGTGATGTCTTTTTGACGCAAAAAAAGACAGAAACGATTCGCGAATTTCCTTTGCTGTTAGCATATTAATCGAACAGGTGTGCTTGTAAAACCTTTAAAATATTTTGCAAAAATAGAGTAAAATCTTATATTTGCAACCTGATTCAAAGGAAGACTTTAAGAATGGGACTGTTTAAGTCGAAGAAAATATATTATTTGTACAATCCGGATACGTTAAACTATGAACGCGTATATCCTACGGCCAGGCAACGTTTTTTTTCCGTTGTCAGGCATTTGAGTATCGGGCTTTTCTTTGGCTTTGTCGTTTTCTTTATTTTCATCAGCACGTTCTCATCGCCCATGGAGTCTTTGTTGCAGAAGGAAAACAAACTGTTGCAAACACAATATGAGGTACTCGATCTGCAACTCACCGAAGCGTTGAAGGTGCTGGATGACATTCAACAACGGGACGAAAATTTGTACCGTGCCATTTTTCAGGCACACTCGATTCCCGAATCGGTTCGTAAGTCGGGGTTCGGTGGCACGAACCGGTACGAATATCTGACCAGTCTTTCCAACTCCGAGCTGGTAATTGAAACGACGACGAAGTTGGATATGCTAAAGAAACAACTTTATATCGAGTCCAATTCATTGGAAGAATTGATTGCCATGGGGAAAAAACTGGAAGAACGCAGTAGTTGCGTTCCGGCCATCCAGCCCGTATCGAATAAAGACCTCAAACGAACGGCCTCGGGCTACGGCATGCGCATCGATCCGATTTACCGTACGCTCCGCTTTCATTCCGGCATGGATTTTTCTGCACCTACCGGTACCGACATCTATGCTACCGGCAATGGTCAAGTCTCTTTTGTAGGCTGGCGACAGGGGTACGGCAATTGTGTGATCATCGACCACGGATACGGCTACAAAACGTTGTATGGTCATATGGAAAAATACTTTGTGCGTGTAGGGCAGAAAGTAACTCGCGGCGAGACGATCGGTACCGTGGGGAGTACTGGAAAATCGACCGGCCCTCATCTGCATTATGAGGTCCTGGTGAATAACAAGCCCGACAATCCTGCCAAATATTATTTCCAGGATCTGAGTCCCGAAGAATATGATCATATGCTTCAAATATCGGAGAATCACGGTCAGGTAATGGATTAACACTTCCATGGTTCCGAAACAGCAGAAAGTTGAAAAGTTCTATTTCTCGATCGGAGAAGTAGCACAATTATTTGGATTGAATGAATCGACCCTGCGATTTTGGGAAAAAGAATTTGATGAGATCTCTCCCCGGAAAACGAAAAAAGGAACACGTTACTATCGTCAGGAGGACATCGAGCAAATCCGGTTGATTTATCATCTGGTAAAAGAACGCGGCATGACGTTATCCGGAGCACGCCGCAAGCTGAAAGAGAACAGAGAAACGACGGTTCGCATCTTAGAAATATCGGACAGGCTTCACGGGGTACGTGCGGCTTTGGTTTCAATGATCGAAGCGCTGAACAAAGCAGAAAAAGCACAAAAAGAATAAGCAAATGATAAACAATGGCGTCTTGGCAGTAGGAATGGTTATTGCCGGTTTGATTTTAATTTTAATCGGGGCCAACGCTTTGACGGACGGAGCAGCCGCTGTGGCAAAGCGGTTTCGCATCTCGAATTTAGTGATCGGCCTGACGATTGTGGCTTTCGGCACTTCGGCGCCGGAGCTGGCCGTAAGCGTTGTTTCCGCCCTGAAGGGAAGTCCTGATCTGGCTATGGGCAATGTAGTAGGCAGTAATATTTTCAACACGCTCCTGATTGTAGGACTTACAGCAGCGATCGTTCCATTGGGCGTGCTTAAAAGCACGATTACGAAAGAGGTACCCTTATGTATTTTAGCATCAGTCGTACTGATGGTATCTGCCAATGACCTCTTGATCGATGGATCGACCGAAAATACCCTCAGCCGTTCCGACGGTGTGATTTTGCTCGGTTTCTTTCTGATATTTTTCGGATATACCTTTGCCATTGCCCGTAGTCATGCAGAAGGAGACGAGACGGAGGCGATAAAGGAAATGCCGATTGGGAAATCTGCGCTATTTATCGTTGCCGGACTGGTGGGGTTAATTTATGGCGGTCAGTTTTTTGTCGATGGCTCATCGCAGATTGCACGCAGCCTGGGTGTAAGCGAGTCGGTCATCGGACTGACATTGGTAGCCGGAGGCACCTCCTTACCGGAGTTAGCCACCTCGGTCGTAGCGGCATGGAAAAAGAATCCCCAGATGGCGATCGGGAATGTGGTCGGTTCGAACCTGTTCAATATCTTTCTGGTACTGGGTGTCAGCTCTTCGATTTACCCGCTGCGTGTACAAGGCATTACCTTTCTTGACTATGCCGTTATGCTCGGTTCGTGTATCATGTTGTTCATCTTCGGCCGGTTCTTTAAAAAGCAGATGATTACACGTTGGGAAGGCATCGTCATGGTGCTCTGTTTCCTCGTCTATATGACGTATTTGGTGATGAATGCTCTGGCAACGGAAGGCCCCACCATGTAAGGCTCTCTCTCCCCTTTTCGGCAGGCAAACGTGAGGGAGAGGGAGAGAAGGGCGCGCTTCCCGATCGGGCCTTTGCACATCATACGGGAGGCTGCCGAAATGGTGCATATCACCTCCGGAATGATACGGAATACCTTTATGATATTATATATCACCTCTGAGGCTAAACGGAACACCTCCGGAGGTGAAACGAAACCTTAAAAACAAGATACGGAACGTCAAAAAGGTGATACGGAACACCTCCTTAGGTGAAACGGATCACGAAACCGGTTAAACGGAACACCAAAAAGGAGAAACGGAACACGAATCCGGCTAAACGGAATGCCTCTGAGGCTAAACGGAACACCTCCGGAGGTGAAACGAAACCTTAAAAACAAGAAACGGAACGTCAAAAAGGTGATACGGAACACCTCCGGAGGCTAAACGGATCACGAATCCGGTTAAACGTATAACCCGTGCGGTTAAACGGAACATTAAACCCGGATTCCGCAATAGAAGAAATAAAAATGAATTTAATTCAGGCCTTCAGCCCTCCGCCGGGATATAAACATCGATACCCCACCCTTGCGGGATGGGGCTGAAATATGTCGGGCTTTCAGCCCTTGGGCCTCGGGCGAGCTAACCCCTTCGGGGCGTTGAGGTGTTGAGGTGTTGAGGTGTTGAGGTGTTGAGCTGTTGAGGTGTTGAATTGTTGAGGTGTTTAGCTGCCCGCTGTAAAAGCCCTGAAAGGGCGCGTTAATTCAGCCCAATGTGCAGCGAAGCGAAGCGTTGGGAAAAAAGGCGTCCCTCCCCCTCGGCGGAGGGCTGAAAGCCTGACGTAATTCAATTGTCAATGGTCAATGGTCAATGGTTATGCCGGGTACACGGTATCCGAACGCAAATTTCGCAAATGGCGCAAATCAACGCAAATAACCGCGTTTGTCATTCCGAACACCTCCTCTTGTCATTCCGAACGCAGTGAGGAATCTCACCCCGGAAAAGAAAGGAGATTCTTCGCTTACGCTCTGAATGACAAAGGATCGAACGCAGAGGAACATCCCCCCCCCAGTTTTTTATCCTTGTATTAATCCGCAATCCGAGTGATCGATTTGACATTCTTGACTTTCGAAAGGGTCACACACAGTTTCTGAATATCCTCCACATTGTGTACCATCATCTTGATTTTCCCTTCGAAGACCCCGTCTTTGGCTTCGATGGATAATTTCTGAATATACACATTGAAATCGTTCGAAATGGTTTTCGTAATCGTGTTCAGAACTCCGATAGAGTCGATTCCTTTGACTTCGAGGGTTGCTTCGAACGAGGTATTGATATGGTTGCTCCATACCGTGGAGAGAATCCGTTCGCCGAAACTGCTTTTCAGTCGTGTCGCAATCGGGCATGATATTTTGTGTACGACCACGCTCCCGTCATCATTGATAAATCCCAATGCTTCATCTCCGGGAATCGGTTTACAACAACTGGCTACGACATAGTTCCGATCGAATTTGTTTTCGCTGAGCACATACGCCTTTTTTCGGTCGTACTGCGCGATTTTTTTCTTACTGCTTTCGGGTTGAATCGGAAACTGTATTTCCTTCTTCTTCCCTACCCGAAGCGCCTGTTTCAGGTATTTGAAGAGTACATTGTCCGTCTTCTCCTGAATCAGTTTTTTGAGGTTGTCTGAAAGAGGCATATCATCTTTCTCAATCGCGTAGCAAAAATCTTCACGTGACGAAAATCCGTAATAGATCGCCACCTTGTCCATCCGTGAGGCGGTAGGCTCAATACCGGATTTTTTAAACGCTTCCAGCAGTTTACGTTCACCTTCTCTGACAGCTTCCCGACGTACGCGTTTGAGATAAGCTTCGATTTTTGTTCGCGCCTTGGCCGTCACGACATAGTTCAGCCATTCGGGAGCCGGCTTCTGCGAACGGGATGTCAGAATTTCCACTTGATCTCCGCTCGATAGCGGATGGCTCAATGGCACAAGCCGGTGATTCACCTTCGCTCCGATGCAACTATTTCCAATATTGGTATGCAGGGTATATGCAAAATCAAGCGCTGTCGATCCCTGAGGAAGGGTTTTGATATCTCCTTTCGGAGTAAAAACAAAAATTTCGGATGAAAAAAGATTCATCTTGACTGTATCCAGGAAGTCGAGCGAATTGGGATTCGGACTTTCCAGAATTTCGGTAATTGTAGCCAGCCATTTATCCAGCTCCGTATCTTCTTCGATGTGCTTTTCCTTGTACTTCCAGTGAGCCGCAAAGCCTTTCTCCGCAATGTCATCCATTCGGCGACTGCGAATCTGTATTTCGATCCATTGTCCGTCAGGCCCCATCACCGTTACATGAAGCGCCTGATAGCCATTTGATTTTGGTCTGCTTACCCAATCGCGGAGTCGGTCGGGACGAATACGGTAAACATCCGTAATGGCCGAATAGATATCCCAGCAAAGATTCTTTTCATCCACCCCCTCTTTAGGCTCGAAAATAATACGAACGGCAAAGAGATCGTAAATATCTTCGAAAGGGATATTCTTCGAGACCATCTTGTTCCAGATCGAATAGGCCGATTTGACACGGGCACGCATCTCATACGTCAGTCCCATAGCCTGCAACTTCTGATCTACCGGTTTGGCAAATTTCTCGAACAGACGCTGACGAGCTGCTTCGGTAGCTTTGAGCTTCTGGTTGATGGTTTCGTATTCCTGAGGATGTTCGTATTTGAAGCTAAGGTCTTCGAATTCTGTTTTGATCGCGAACAGTCCCAGCCGATGTGCTAATGGAGCATATAAAAACAGGGTTTCCCCGGCAATCTTATACTGCTTAGCCGGGAGCATGGAGCTAAGTGTTCGCATGTTGTGCAGGCGGTCGGCCATCTTGATCAGGATCACGCGGATGTCGCTGCTCATCGTGAGCAGCAATTTACGGAAGTTCTCGGCTTGAGCCGATGCTTGCTCATCGAAGATGACCCCGCTGATCTTGGTCAGACCATCCACGATCTGCGCAATTTTATCATCGAACATATTGCGAATGTCTTCGACCGTATATTCCGTATCTTCAACCACATCATGCAACAAGGCGGAACAAATCGAAGTAGAGCCAAGCCCCATTTCATTGCATACGATGCGAGCTACCGCCAGAGGGTGCATGATATAAGGTTCGCCCGAACGGCGTCTTACGCCCTTGTGTGCCTGATGGGCAAAATTAAAAGCTTTGGTGATACGTTCAATCTTCCGCCGGTGATTCGTATGAAAATAATCGTCGAGCAGGCGGTTGAATTCTTCTTGCACCATTTGCTCCTCCGCAACGAGCAGCTCTTCTTGTGTATTCATGTTTTTTCTTTTATCACCCTACCGGTATTTTTAAGATCTGACCGGCATGAATTGTTGAGTTTTTCAATCGGTTCGCTGATTGGATTTGTGTAACCGTGACTCCCGGATATTTCCGGGCAATCTTCATAAGAGAATCCCCGGACCTTACCTTATACGACACATATCCTTTCTGACTCTTCATTGACCTTTTCTGCGTTTGAGGCTTGGCGGTTGATGATGACGAAGCGGTCGTCTGAGAGCCCGTCGATACGGTTGCCGCCAAATTGCTGATTTCCTGCTGTGTTTCGGTTCCATAACGGACCCCTCCGTTATCAACGTGAATGACCAGCCGTTTTCCGTGTGGCACCCGATTAGATTTCAACCGATTCCATTTACGAATGTTTTGGGCGGTGACCCCATACCGATTCGCAATAATATAAAGATTTTCACCAGACTCTACGGTATGTTTGATGATTTCCTGCGTTGAATTAACCACTTCGTTTGCCGCAGCAGACGGTTCACCTCCCGACAAGTTATTTCCCAAAAGCTCTTCCGCTCGATGAAGATTGATCGTATCCTGGTGATCAAGATAAGCATACGTGGCCTGCACCGGTAGTTTCAGTACGGAAGGCCTGATGTTGCCCGGAATGATCTCGCGTTTATACTGTGGGTTAAAAGTCTTCAGAAGTTCCATGTCTACTTTCAGAAGATCGGAGACCTGCTGCAGGTGTAGCATTTTTCGAACCATGACCGTGTCTGAAGCAACAGATAGGCTCGTCTGCATCGGACAGAGGTTATGCTCGCAATGATACGTCATAATATACGTTGCAGCAATAAAAAGAGGCACGTAGGAGCGTGTTTCTTTCGGCAAATAAGGAAAGATATCCCAAAAATTCGTTCGTCCCCCGGCACGCCGGATCGCTTTGTTTACGTTACCGGGGCCACAATTATAGGATGCGAGCACCAAATGCCAGTCGCCGAAAGTTGCATACATATCTTTAAAGTAGCGACAAGCCGCATGTGTGGAAGCATAGGGGTCTAACCGCTCGTCAATCAAACTGTTGATTTCCAATCCATAAAGTTTCCCGGTGGGAAGCATAAACTGCCAGAGACCGGCGGCTCCGACCCTCGACAAAGCCCGTGGATTGAGTGCGCTCTCGACAACAGCCAGATATTTCAATTCGAGCGGTAAATGGTACTGATCTAAGATTTGTTCAAAAATCGGGAAATACAAATCCGCCATCCCCATCATGTATCGTACCAGATCGCGACGACGATCGGCATACAAGCTGATGCAGTTACGCACCACCGGATTATAATCGAGTGGAATGATACTGGGAATACGGGCTAAGCGGTCACGGTAAGTTTCATCGGCGAAATAAACGTTTTCATTGTCATCCAGACAATGCCTCTCCGTCTGTGAAAAATACTGGGCATGCCAGCTCTGAAGCAAGGTTTTCACATTTTCGTCCATTACTTCAGGTATCAGTCCGATAGCTTCATACGCCGAGTCAGTCGATAAAACGGAATAGCTTGTCATATCCGGACGGATACCGTTACGGTCGTCTTGGGCTGAAATAGCCGGCACCGCCAAACTGCCTATCCACAGAGCAAAAAAAATCTTCTTCATATCATTAAAATTTTATACTACAATTGAGTCCGTACAGTTGCGGACTGTAATTTGTACACGGTACCACAACAGGTTCGAGATGCAAAGACAGATCGCTCGATATATCGAAGTCGAACAATTGAGCATCAACATAAGAATCTGCAATACAAAGAAAATACCACGCAACAGTAAGAATAATACTCAAATCGCGATAACGACGGTAATAGTCTTTTCCGCTTTTCAGATTACTTCTGAAGTTCGCATTTGAGATATAATCTTTCGAATCTCTACCTGCCGGCACAAAATTCTGCCAGCTCGAATGCCACGTATCGGGTTTCGCCGGATTATCCGTGACGATATGCAGATAGGCTTCCGAATAGTCCCGATAGTTTTTGTTATTCCACGTCACGGCATAAATGAATCCCATGAATCCTCCATACACAAGAGGTAATTTCCAGTATTTCCGGTTATAAATCTGCCCCAATCCGGGGAAGATAGCCGAATAAACAACTGCTTTTTTCGGATTGGGTTTAAACGAAGCAGGTGTATGGCTCATGCTCACAGTGTCTGTCCCTATCCACGGCTTTATGGTTACGTTTGCCGGTATACGGATCGTATCTTCTGCTGCCGTGATCACTTCCTGCGCTTTTCCTTCCGCAGAAAAGCCTGTCCAACCCACGACACACAACCAAATACCGATCATTTTCCTACACCGATCCTTCATGAGAAGCCTTCCTCTTTGATTTATCTTTCTTTCATGCGGTCTAAAAGTCTCATGATATCTTCCAGTTCTCCTTCCGACTGGAACGGTATCGTGATCTTTCCTTTCCCATTTTCTTCGTTGTAGGTCAGCTTTACTTTCGTTTGAAAGAACGATGAAAGATGCTCCTTGAGGATTTTAAATTCTTCCGGCAAAATTTTGCGGGAAGGTTGTGGTGAGGTTGCTTCCTGAAGCTTCACGTCTTCTCCGGTCGAAGCATTTCGCGCCAGCTCTTCTACATTTCTGACCGATAATCCTTGTGTGATGATCTGTTCATAGAGCGCCAGCTGGACTTCGGGATCATCGATTGAAATCATGGCGCGTGCATGTCCCATATCAATGCGTTTATCTTTCAACCCGACTTGTATCTCTGCCGGAAGTTTCAAGAGGCGCAGGTAATTGGCAATCGTTGTTCGTTTTTTTCCGACACGTTCGCTCAGCTCTGCCTGTGTGAAGCCGTTCGAATCGATCAGTTTCTGATAAGCCAGTGCCGTTTCGATCGCATTTAAGTCTTCACGTTGTATGTTCTCGATCAGGGCGATTTCCGCGATATTTTCATCGGCTGCGGTTTTAATGTACGCCGGTATTTTTTCGAGTCCTGCTTTAACGGCTGCGCGATAACGGCGTTCACCGGCAATGATCAGGTATTTACCCGAGCCGGTATCTTTCAGAATAATCGGCTGAATGACGCCATAAGTACGGATAGACTGAGCAAGTTCGTTCAGCGTATCCTCCTCGAAGATCGAACGGGGTTGATCCGGATTCGGTTCAATCTGGGTCAGTTCAATTTCGCTGATCGATGAAGAGCCGCTCGTTGTCACTTCATCCGGTGGAGTAAGAAGGGCCTCCAGTCCGCGTCCCAATCTGTTTTTATTCGGTTTGGCCATCTGTTATTTGTTTTTTTCAATGATTTCCTGTGCCAGTTGCATATGATTGGTCGTCCCTTTCGAGTCCGCATCATAAAGCAAAATAGGACTTCCGAAGCTCGACGCTTCCACCAATTTCACATTCCTCTGAATGACCGTTTTGAATACCAAATCCTGGAACGGGCGTTTCACCTCTTCATAAATCTGGTTAGCCACCCTCAGGCGCGAGTCGTACATGGTAATCAGAAAACCTTCGATTTCCAACGCCGGATTTAGTTTCGACTTGATAATCTTAATCGTGTTCAGCAATTTGCTGATCCCTTCCAGCGCAAAATATTCACACTGAACGGGGATAATCACCGAGTCGGCAGCCGTAAGTGCATTCACCGTAATCAGCCCCAATGACGGAGAACAGTCGATCAAAATATAGTCGTATGCACTTTTTAATGGCTCGATGATCCGCTTTAAGATTTGCTCTCGCTGCTCCATATTCAGCATTTCGATTTCTGCCCCGACCAGATCGATATGTGACGGAAACACGTCCAATCCTTCCAATTCGGTCTTTACGATTGCCTTTTGCGGTTCTTCACCATTGATAAGACATTCGTAAAGAGAACAGTCCAGATTTTTGATATCAATACCTAATCCTGAAGAAGCGTTAGCCTGCGGGTCGGCATCGACTACCAGCACTTTCTTCTCTAAAGCCGCTAATGATGCAGACAGATTAATCGTCGTGGTGGTCTTCCCAACACCGCCTTTCTGATTTGCTAATGCGATAATTTTTCCCATAGTGTTTTTTTGTTTTTATTACAATCGCGCATATTTTATTACCGTTTTTATCCCTGCTATTGTAACTTGCAAAGGTATGGATTTTTTTTTATTTTCACTTTGCCGTTGTTTTGTCTTCTCGGGCCAGTCCGGTAAAATTCCTTTCAGATAATTAAAAAACAGGATATTGTAGGTTATGGTGGCGCCCTATGCCCTTCCTTGTCAGGATTACACGGAAGGCCATTCCAGAAAGCATCCAGACCCGGGGGCATACAACAGCCACACACAAAGGAGGATTTATAAACGACTCAATTCTTCTCTGTCTTTGAACCAATGTAACGAATGGCTTCTTCGATGATGGTATCTTTCCCTTTCTCCATATCTTCCTTTTTCATATCCACTTTGATGTCCGGATCGATGCCGTTTTCGGTATGTTGTTTGTCGGCATCGAGTATCGGAGAGGCTGAAAAGCGTACCGTCCATCCGTTAGGAAGTTCGGAGTGAAAGGGGAGTCCGCTTCCTCCTCCTGTCCGGTCTCCCATAATAGTCACCTGATCAAGGAGTCGCATTTTGTTCACGAAGTCGTTCGTCGCACTGTAGCTGTGCCGGTTTGTAAGCACCACGACCGGGCGCATCCAGCGAAGGTGGTTCGAGGGCTTCAGTTCGATCGGGTACGGTTCGGAAAAAGCGTCATGTGCAGGTCCCGTCTTATGGAGGATGTATCCCGCTACGATTTTCTTTTTCAGAAAGCGGGATGCAATGCGGTCGGAATTAGTCAGTGAGCCGCCACCGTTATCACGTACATCAATGATCAATCCTTTACATTTTCGGAAAGCAAAGAACACTTCGTCCAGATTCTTCTCTCCGACACTGTTCGAGAAACTTCCGTAGTATATATAGCCGATTTTCGTTTCCGGTAATTCCAGGTATTTCATCCCTCCGGCAATAGAATAACGGGTACCAAGGTAATTCTTTTGTATTTCCCGATTAAAGTTGGCCGGATAATCTTCGTACCAAGACCAGTAACGAGCGATATTAAACGGCGATACAAGGTTCGTATGTCCGTCTTTCAGTTCGGACAGCATGTTCCCCAACAAATCGAACAATTGGTATCGATCTATCGTATCCGTTACCTGAGGACTATACTTTCGATATACCTTTTTCCAGTCTACATCTTTATATTCGAAAAAACAATAATGCTCGTCCATAATGGTCCAGAGCGCTTCGAAGTTGGTACGCGCATCCATCGTATAATTATCAGCCTTCTCACAAGATGAAAACAGGATTACCACGAAGAATAAGAGACCTTTCAAATAATATTTCATCTCTCAATAATATGCGCTTTGATACAACTGCGTTTTTCGAAGACGCTTACCGCCCAACGAAATCCATTCCTTCACCATCCCGACCATGAAACTGTGTGACCCGTAATCTACTCGAATACCATTCACTTTCGTCTGATAAAGATCATTCAGATAGCCAAGACGAACCGTCCAGTTTCCGACAGGCAGATCGACGGTCAGGTAGTTGCGGAAGGCCCACTTATTGTGCAAAGAAAAGCATTGAATAACGCCATCCGAATTGCCGACACCGAATATCTCGTAATACGACTGTCCGTAATGCGGCGAGAAAAGCGCCCCTGCTATCGGGAGCGCCGTCTGGTAACGTACCGTCAACGGGTAATGGTGCAGACGGAAGGTATAAATGACTGCAGCGGAGAGACGCATATCCAGATCGACGTGTAATGCTGCCGGGTTGTTGCCGTTTTGCATATTATAAACAAAACCGAGCATGGCACCGGCCGCGCCTCCCGCCAGAATTTTCAGATCGGGAGTCGCACGGAAATGATAATGCAATCCGTAAGCATAATCGATGAACCCCGCATAAGTGCGGCTTGTTCCTGCAGGATGACTCACCGTCAACCCATCGAGGTGAAGTGTTTGCTGTCGAGAGATACGCGGACGTATCAGCTTCATCCGTTCGTTCAACACGTTTATCCCCCACCCATTATACTTAACGGCCGAGAGGTAGGTATTCTTGATCTTATATCCTCCGCAACCGATCAGTGTCGCCTCATTCACAGAGCGATGCGGCTCGTTAGCCTGTGCATGCAGTGCAAGGGTGAATACCGAAAAACAAAAAAAACAAACAGTCTTCTTCATACATTTATCGTTCTGTTTTTCTATACATCAAAGAGGTTCATCTGTTGTTCCTCACGTTCTTCCGGTTCTTCATCGTGCACGCTCACCGGTCTGTTGTCTTCCTCTTCAGGAGCAAAATGCATCGGTTCCAGTTCATTGACCGTCTCTATCTGATAGGTACTGATACGTTTCCCTCTCGCCTTGACACTCTTGACGCCGATAAACGATTCGGCATCGACTGTCAGCGGTTCACGGAAGCTGTCGTGCCCGCCGAAAAGCACTTCGATGCGGGGATACGCTTCGTCGGTAAGTAAATAGAGGCGGTGCTCCGGGTTCTCTCCCATCAAGTTTTGTCGCTTCCCGCCGGCATCAAGCTGAAAACGCTTGAGATAAACGTATTTCTGGTCGGCATCATAGAGCACGGCCGTCCATATCTTACGGCTGTCGTACCGTTCGATTAAAAGAACATTTTCTTCATAATGATTGCTCAGATCGAAGTCGGTCGTATAAAACTCACCGCTGCGGAGCACGACCAGAATCTGGTCATCGCTCTGAAATTCTCCTAGCTCTTCGCCACGCCCATCGTAATTGAGACGTAACACATCACGATCAAACCATACTTGACGGCCGCCAAGGGTAGAGCTACCTTTTTGCTTTAAAGTAATTTTATGGATCTCGGCTTTCGTCAAAAGATTTCCCATCGAGGCACGGCCTTTGATCAAAATCTCACTGAAATCTTTCTCAAAAACGAGGGTCTTCTGACGTAATTTGGGTTTAAGGACAATCTTTACCGTCTCGGCTTCTCCGTTTGGGTTGGCACTGAAATAAAGGATACGTGATCCTTCCACGCCCCTCGTTACCGTATATTCTTTATCGCGCGTGATGCCTGTAACGGCAAATCGTTTAATGAAGTTGCGCCCCATCTTTCCGTCACGGTAGATGACGTTGTAAATCGTACGGTTATCGTTCCGTTTAAAGACATTGACATAAATAACGCCTTTGCCGACAAAGATTTTGTCACTTACGCGTATGACCTTGTACGTGCCGTCTCGATAAAACAGAATGAGATCGTCGATGTCGGAACAATTGCAAACAAATTCGTCCTTTTTCAAGCTTGTACCGATAAATCCTTCATTGCGGTCAATATACAGCTTCTCATTGGCTTCAACGACTTTCGTCGCCTCGATTGTATCGAAGCTGCGGATTTCCGTACGTCGCGGATAGGCAGATCCGTATTTTTCCTTCAGTAACGAGAACCACGCGACGGTATGACCGACCATATTGGCCAGATGCTGCTCAACTTGCGCAAGGTCCTTCTTCAGCTGGGCGATTAGTTTTTCGTTTTTGTCAGCATTAAACTTCAGGATGCGTCCCATTTTGATCTCCATCAGTCGAAGGATATCGTCGGGCGTGACGTCACGGATCAGATCGGGCTTGAAAGGCTCCAGCCGTCGGTCGATATGTGCCACGGCCTTATCCATATCTTTTGCATTCTCAAACTCCGAATCTTTATAGATGCGTTCTTCGATAAAAATCTGTTCCAGCGAAGCGTAAAAGAGCGACTCAAGCAGTTCGCTTTTCTGAATTTCCAGTTCGCGGCGCAACAGGCTTAACGTCTGATCCGCCGAGTGGCGCAGCACTTCGCTGACCGACATGAAGCGCGGCTTGTTGTCTTCGACAACGCAACAGTTCAGATAAATGCTTTTTTCGCAGTCGGTAAAGGCATAAAGCGCATCGATCGTCTTGTCGGACGATACGCCCGGTGCTAAATGAATCAGAATCTCAACATCTTTGGCGGTATTGTCATCCACCTTGCGAATTTTGATTTTGCCCTTATCATTCGCCTTGATGACCGAATCAATTAGCGACCCGGTCGTGTGACCAAACGGAATTTCCGTAATCACGAGCGTTTTGTTATCGATCTTACCGATCTTCGCACGTACTTTGACCATGCCTCCTCGACTTCCGTCGTTATATTTCGAGACATCGATCAGCCCACCCGTCTGAAAGTCGGGATAGAGTTTGAACTCCTCCCCTCGCAAATGCGCAATCGAAGCGTCGATCAACTCATTAAAATTATGCGGTAGAATTTTAGACGAAAGTCCGACAGCAATGCCTTCGGCTCCCTGTGCAAGCAACAACGGGAATTTGATCGGTAAGCTAACCGGCTCTTTGTTACGACCGTCGTACGAGAGCTTCCAAAGAGTTGTTTTAGGGTTGAACACCGTCTCGAGAGCAAATTTGGAGAGACGTGCTTCGATATATCGCGGTGCGGCGGCGCTGTCGCCCGTCAGGATATTTCCCCAGTTCCCTTGACAATCGATCAATAAATCTTTTTGTCCCAGCTGCACCAAAGCATCTCCGATCGACGCATCGCCATGCGGGTGAAATTGCATCGTTTGCCCTACGACATTGGCCACTTTGTTGTAACGGCCGTCATCGATCCGTTTCATCGCATGCAGGATACGCCGTTGAACAGGCTTCAATCCATCGTTAATATGCGGTACGGCACGTTCAAGAATCACATATGAGGCATAGTCGAGAAACCAGCTCTGATACATCCCCGGCAGATGATGGACCGCATCACTTCCTCCCGGCACAGTATAGCCGGAGCGCGAAGGTAATACATCCCCTTCTTCTGCGATCTCTTCCGCCTCCGATGTTTCAGATATTTCATCGTCGGAATACGCATTTCCATTTGTCCGGACTTCTTCCCCGAACAGCATTTCTTCGTCTCGTTCTTGTTCAGTCTGATTTTCTCGTGCCATGTGCTCAAGCCTATTATGATTCGCGCCGTGCAAATGTACATGAAAAAGTTGGAACCGCAAATAAAGCCTTCTGCTCGTGTAGTTTCAACAAATAGAAATGCTTACTCCCGTTAAAGCTATCAAAGGGCAATGTGAAGAGCTAAAACAAAGAGACAAAGCCTTTAATGCCCTCTTCTCTACGGCTGTTTCAAAAGTTGGACAACCTATTGGGGCTTTCTTCAATTGGCTGAACGAAAAAACAAATATTCAAAGAGCGATGAAAGTAATATCTATCAACGGACTGTTAGTTCACATCTACGGAAAGTTGGCGATCGCTTTTTTGTACCTTATCTTTTAACGCTGGATTCGCATAATTAACAAATAAGTGCGTATGGCACGTTGTTCTCATGTAGAGATTTGATTGTGAGCTCAACTTTTTTATTAGACTGGTGTATAATCCAATGATTTTTTTGTAAGTTTGCAGCAGTGAATTTTTATTTAGTTTTCTTATGTAATTAATACCATATCTACTTATGCATGTGAATATAGACTCAACCTATCCTAACGAATATATCGATATTTATGATATTGATTTAAAGAAAAATAGCTTTCTTTATGGTGTTATTTCTACCCTTCGAAACACTTCATCTTCTGAGTCTTCCATTTGTTACATTTGGAATCCGTTGAAACAACGAATTATTTGGCTATCTAAAGGATGCATGGCGCTCTTATCTCAGAATCAGACAGCAGCATTAGAGAATCAGACAGCAGCATTAGATGATCTACTATGCCTGTATCCGAAAGAAGATCTTTTAAGAATCAAGAGATATGAAGAGTCTGCATTTAGATTTATCTTGAGTAATTACGGAAACCGGTTCTTCGACTTCAATTGTAGAAGTAATATTCAAGTATTCTTTAATGGCTTTTGGCGATGCTGCGAACGAATAGTTTCTATACTCTCAATTCAGGAAGGTCAAGTGCACACCGTATTGTGTCGACTATTACCGTCATCCCATAAATTGAGT
>NZ_JUET01000082.1 GCF_001006485.1 Tannerella forsythia | reverse complement strand
AAAAAAAACTATGGATTGTCCAAGATGTGGAAGCATAAATCATCGTAAAGATGGCATTGTCGGTGGTCGTCAGCGCCATTATTGTAAAGATTGTCATTATCGTTATACTGTTCAACAGAAATCTAATACAAAATCAGCTGCTACTCGTAGATTAGCTTTGGAGATGTACTTGGAGGGCTTAGGTTTTAGAGCAATCGGACGCATATTGAAAATAAGTCATACAATTGTTTACTATTGGGTAAAAGAATGGGGTGAAAGGGTGGCTTTACCACAAAAAGAGGGACCTGTTTCAGTTGTTGAATTAGATGAGATGCACACATATATAGGTTCAAAAAAAACTACTGTTGGGTATGGATTGCTGTTGATCGATTTGGAAAACGATTTATCTCTTTTGTCTGTGGGGACAGAAGCACAGATACAGGGATGAAGCTTTGGAAGAAGATAAAAAACATTCCTGCATCTGTGTATTATTCTGACTATTGGAAGAGCTATAAGGAATTTCTTCCTAATGTAAAACACATTCAAACGAAGGCAGAAACTTATACAGTCGAAGGTTATAATAGCAGAATAAGGCATTATTTAGCAAGGTTCAAACGAAAAGGGAAGTGTTATAGTAAGGCAAAACATATGATAGAAAAATCCCTAAAATTACTTTTTCTAAAACTAAACAACGAGCTGGCTATATGTGTTTAACAATACCATAATAATAGATACATTCATACGATAGCTCATAGGTTAAAGTGCTTTTGGAAAATGTTCTCCAAATTTCAAAAACCTAATGAAGGGATAGTTAAAATATGTGATATTAATTCTTTGAGTTAATATAGTTAAATTTTTCTAAAAACCCTGGCTAATTGATCCTGTATTTGAATAATATTATATCTTTCCCTATATATTTTTCTGCAATTTAGAGACATCGTTGCGTATGTTTCTTCACTTACATCTAAAATACTGTTTATTCTATCAGCTAATTCCAGTGCATTCATTTCAACATCATCATCATCATCCTTTTCTACAATATTTACCTTATACCCATTAACTCCGTCTATAATCATTTCCGACAATCCTGTCGAAGTAGTCCCTACGACAGGTAAACCGTGCATCATCATTTCAATAGCGACATAGCTACATTGCTCTGTGAATGATGGTAACACTCCCACATCTGCCATTTGATAAAACTCATATACAACTTTTCTATCTATTTGTCCGGTAAATGTTATTTTGCTCCAACAGCCCATAGTTTCTTCAAAATATATATTTTCTTTACCACTTCCTATTATAATAAGCCTACTTTTCGGATGTTTCTTTAAGCGAGATTGAAAAGCCTGTATCAATTCCCTGCCTCCTTTTGCTTTGTCTAAACGACCTACGTACAATATCAGCTTTTCATTTTGCCCAAAGGCATATTTTCTCCGCAAGGTTTTCTTTGTTATTTTTTTGTTTTCTGTACTTTCAGAGAGTCCATTATAAATCAATTCAATTTTACCATCGGAAATTTCATAATCATTGATAAGAAGACTTTTTGCGTATCTTGATAAGCAAAGGATGATATCAACAAATTCAAACAACACTTTATCTCTGTTAAACAAATGAATGACCTGATATTCCGTACTATTCTTATGGTAATCCTCTTCCTTTGCGTTAATTATTTTTCTAAAACGTGAAGTGTTGCCTTGTAAAATAAAACTCCAGTCCAAATAATGTAATGTGAAAATCATTTTCCCTTTTGGAAAATATTTTTTTAGATAATCTATCAACGGTTTATGCTCAAAATAATTTATTTGAAAAAGGATATTCTCTGAACCGCTTGTTATTATATGTCGTTTTAATAAGAACAGCACATTTCGGTAATAAGCCTCTTGACTCTTTTGCCAATATTTTTCCCTTGGAATTTCGTATATAACAGCATCTGATTCATGATTTATAGTAAACTCATTCACATTAGACCGTAAGTTCACAATGTGAACTTCAAAATTCTTCATATTGAAGCAAGAACATGAAAGTTGTTCAATATAAGTTTTAATTCCATAGTTTCCTCCGGGACAAACCTCATTGAATATAAAAACCTTATTTGTCATTTATGAATTAAATTTAGTCCAATACCAGCACATCCATTCTTTACCCCTAGCTTCCACTCATAAACATTGTTGTCTGTATTTATTTCATTACAAAAGAAATCGTTTAAACAAACCAAATATCTGTAATTAAGTTGTTTTGATTCAGTCCACAAACGATAATCATTTATAAGATATAGTAGAGATTCCGGCAAAGATTTCCTCTCAATGTTAGATGTAATCTTCTTTAAATCGGATAAATATTCCACATCAAAAAGATTACTATCGTCATAATTATTTTGCAAACGAGCAAGAACATAATGAAAGACACCCTCCAAACCGGTATTCAACGACATGTCCGATATTCTTCTAACATCTCGTTCCATAACCTTCTTGTCAACATTTTCAAGAATATCACTTGTATCTCTGTCAACAAATTTTTGTTCGACCAAATATTCAATTCCCCAACCGATACCTAGATAACCATTTTCAAAATCAATCGGTAATTTATCATGAATTTCTTCAAAAATTTCATCCAATAATTCTCCGGCAAATTCTTCGTAAATCGGATTGTTTGTATAGCGTGAATAATGGTAAAAGAAAATCACAATACCCATCTTCCCATGGAATAATCCAAGGTCATTCAAGAAACTGCTATTTA
The DNA here is from genome assembly GCF_001006485.1 of Tannerella forsythia. GTDB lineage: Bacteria > Bacteroidota > Bacteroidia > Bacteroidales > Tannerellaceae > Tannerella > Tannerella forsythia. The sequence continues at coordinate 122,706 of NZ_JUET01000082.1, read as the reverse complement.
TTATCAAGTGGTTAGCAATTCTTTCAAGCACACGTACTTTTTCATGTTGTGATTGCATATATGATCATATAATATCCGGCTACAAGTTTAGAACATATTTTCCATGTATGCAAATTTTCCAAGTTAAAAAATGACCAACAACAACTTTAGTTGACTTTTTTATTACATATCCTCATCCCGAACAATATCACTGAGCCGGGACCTGTTGAAACTGTCTCAAGGCCAATTCTTTCATCCCCATCTTGAACAGTTTTACCTGGACACGTTCCTATTGCCAGCGTTTCTGCTTTTCACAGTTGTTCAGTTTGATTTCCTGCATGCCGGTGATGAACTGAATGATACTGCGCTGTTCTTCAGCGGATTGGGCAAAATGTCTGTGATCCAACTCGCGGCGATACCTCATAAAAGAGAGTATCCATACAACATTACCGACAAGAAAAATGCCAAGAATAGCTAAATCGATGTGCGAAACCCGATATATTCTGCCGCATCGCTTATGCCGAGCATGGAAACTCCCTCACGCGTAATAAACGAATGTTGACGGAGCGTTTCCAGACTATAATGCTTCCCGTAATGCTTGGCTATCATGCGCAAACAGGTAGGACCGCAGTCCATGGAATCAAGTTGAATGAATCGAGGAAAAGAGCTCATTGTCAAGCATCTTTTCGTGCAAGCATTCCATTGTAATATCGCTTCATGAAATCGTACAATACAAGTTCATGTATACGATTTCTCGAACGAAACAATCGATTTAAAGACATATGCACATAGCTATGCAATAAATCTTGTATATTAATCTTATACCGATTACAGATTCTTTGAATATCTGAAACGATGGGACAAATGTCCTTACTCCGTTTTAATACACAATTATATAATATGCCAAACCTCTTATCTGAAATCGTATTGGCCAATACCGATTCTATTATTAACCTGTTCTGACGATATTTTGTATTGAATTATTTGGCATTGTACATGTTAAAACCGAACTCTTTTTTATAAGAATCACTCATTTTTATCATTATCTCACTTCGATCTTCTATACGGAACTTAAAATCATCAACTCATTAGTGTCCCGTTAAAATTTGGGACGAGTTAAACATTAATCGAACAACCCCGGAATAAGTGGGACATCGTGCTCTTTGGTATCGTTAAAAATAGTCTTGTTGAACATGTCTTGCAGTGGAGTTTTGTCCGTCAATGAGATGCTGAGGATTTGCAAGACCTCATAGGTCGAGCGCTGCAGTTTCATGTCATGTTGGACAATTGCCACAAGGCAGTAAGTGATGATGGCAGCACAAATCTGAATACGCACGGCATTTTCGGTTGTTCCCCAGAACTTCTTAATCTTGAGGTGCTGCTTCAGCCACTTGTGGAACAACTCTATCTGCCACCGATTCTTGTAGAGGCTGGCTACGTCGAGTGCCTTCAAATGCCTTCAAGTTCGTGAGAAAAGCAAAGTCACGGTCTTGCTCATCGTCATGATAGCGCACCAGTCTAAGTCTCTCGGGATACTTCTTGTTAGAGGCATACTCCGCCACTTCGATTACAGCATCTGCAAGTATATTCTTGTGAAGCCTACGCTTCCATTTGACATTCCTGTACTGCAGATTCTTCTTTGCTCTGACCACGAAGAAAGCTTTCACTTTATGAATACGATACAACTGTTTGAACGCATTGTAGCCACGGTCAAATACATAGTATGAGCCTGATTTACATAGAATCTTATCCATTGCCTTGGAATCGTGTACAGAGGCTGTCGTGATATGGAAGAACGCTGGCACAGATGTCTCCAAGTCGTAAAGGAAGTGAATCTTGACACCGCCTTTCTTCTTGCGAAACTTTGCCCACCAGAACACCGACAAGCAGAGTGGAATCGTAGTAGAGTCGAAGGCATACACATTGCCCACCAGAGTTTGAAGATGTCCACCACCCGCTTCTTGCGAGCCAAGTCCATCATGTAGAAAGCGAAATCCTCAAATATACGGTAGTCGCGGTTCTGATTGGCTATAGCAAATATGGTCTTGGCTACCGGTTTCCTTCCCATTCCAAGATGGTAGCATTTTGACCGATGAGCCTCCAATGCTACAATCAAATCACGCAGACTCTCGCGATTGCAGAGCTGACTGAACATCAGGGCCTGCAACTGGTTCCAACAAGTGAAATGCTTGACATACTTGTCGCCAGAGTACTTGTGAACAAGATAGTTGAAGTGGTTCCTATCAAGGAATGACGCCAACTGAGAGAAGATGAACTTATCTTGAAACATAATCGTCCTTTTTATCAAAGAACGAAAAGAAATCAATTCAAGTCCGTTAACTCCCGAAATTGTTCACAATAGACTATATTTCAATTATTTCAAAGACTGATTGGACCACTTTAATGGGACAGTATTGAAGTCAAATATCTATAACTCTACACCAACCAAGATATCAGATTCTTGCCCATAAATAAAATGACAACTTGATTTATCCGAAAGAAGTGCATAGTCTTGATTGTTTATTTCGTATCTAACTCCCTCTTTTGAAACAATATAATAACGCTTTATCCGTCTCATTTTTTGCCCCCAAAGTTTTGGAAAAAAATGCCCTAATATCGGAATATACAACATGCCACTGCCAGATTCTACATCGTCACTATAGAATATATAAGCAATTATTATTTCTTTCTTTTTAAAAGACAGATTTTTAATATCATGATCTATTTTTCGAGTAAGGTATTTATATGTAAAAAATGCTACTCCCCCCACCATTAATATTCCCCAAATAAAAACACTATCATTAAAAATCTGTATGTGTATATGTGTAGACATATACACAACAACAAATAAAAACAAGAGTAGCATAAAAACAAATAATGAAATACCAACATAAGGAGATTTTGATTTTTTCAACCACTCTATATATTTTAATTCTCTTGATGTACACATGATATTTATCTACAAAATTTAATTTATTTATTCAATCTCAAATTCTTGCTGTGTGATAAACTCATCCAACGACGCATCTGTTGATACCGAAAATATCTCTTGAATGGCGTTAAAAGTTCTTGGATATTTTGAAGATAATATAAAAAGTATTTCTATCAATATCCGGCTATTTTGTCTTATTGCTATACACCTTTCATCTTCCGGATAACCAACTTTTCCATCTTGAATAAGCTGAGCTATACATATAGGACATAAAGTCGCTGCCCAACATGCTTTACATTTACTACTATTCATTATTTGAAAGAATTTTTTATACAAATCAAATATCTTTTCAACATCAATACCATTTCCAATATCTCCAACAGGCTGTGAAAAATCTGTTCTTTCACAAATATGTATCTCCCCATTACAAGCAACGAAGGTGTTGGTTTTTAACAGATAACAGGAATTAAAGAAGTTGTCTGCCAATTTAGGAGTTTCAAATATCCTTGTTAGCATCTCATAAACTTTACTAAAAACGTCTTTTAACTCAATATCCAATTGATAACATCTAATAAGAGATGCTTCATCTTTACAATTACTTTCATACTCTTCTACTCTATCCATCAGATCATAAACAACATTATTATATATTTCTAAGATGTTTCTTTTACTTTTAGATTTAAAACCGATAGAGCTTAAATAATAATCTGCAAATTCAAGAAATCGAAAACTATTAACGCCAGCAAAACGCCCATTTGAATTCATCGTCCTGAAAAAATCTAATACCTCTTTTTTATCATAGTTAGGAGCTTGAACAGCTTGAAAAGAAACATGAGATTTAAAAAAATCCGGATACTTATTTCTTAAAATTTCAATCGCATTATACACCTTTTCAAATGATCCTCTACCCGATGCAAATACTCTATTTTTATCATGCTCTGATCTGGGGCCATCAATACTTATTTGCAAATACACTTCCTCTTTTATACAGAATTCAATAAAATCTTCATATAGAAGAGTTCCGTTTGTAGTGATAGCAATACAAATATATTTCTTGTCAAAAGGAAAATGAATTTTTTTGATGAAATCAACTATATTTCGCACTACCCTCTTATAAATTAGGACTTCTCCACCATACAATCCTATAATGGGAGGATTTTTTATCAAATAATCCTTTTGAAGTTCAATAGGAAGCCTATCAATAGTCCGGCAATAGTCTTCAATAAATTCCTGAATAGCTTTTTTATACACCTTACTTTTCATTACCTTGTTATCATGACTTTTTCCGGTTTTTTTAATTTCATTTATTGTATACCTACAATATTTACATCTCAAATTACATTTATCTGTTATTTCCAATGTCAACTTCCTTCTTGATGCTCTTTCTTGTGAGTAGTTTATGACATTCGTAATATTCTCATCAGAACTATCAACTCTGTTTTTTCTTACACCATCCTTAAGGAATCCTGCTCTTTTTATTTGTTTGATAAAATTCAGTTCTTGTAAAGAAAATTTTTTTTACAATTGTCCGAGACCCATTTTCTTACAATGTAAAATTCTTCCTCTGATAAGAATAGGAAACTATTTACATGACCATCATATAGTCCATAAATACAATATTTAGCAAAATATAGGAGCTGTATTAAAGGAAATTTTGCTTTCATTTCAATGTCCATTTTATCACTCAAACAGATTTATAAAATAAAGATTTTCAAACCCTTAAAATTATAAATTAAAAAAAATAATCAATCATCATGTAATAATATTCAGAGAGAGAGCATATCCCTCTCTCTGAAACAAATATAAAACAACTAATCCTTCTCTATTATTAATGTAATATCATACATTCCAAATAGAAGAGAGGATTGTTGAGCACACAGGATTTGAACCATATCCAGAGCTGACTGTTGCCATCATCCCTGCTTGGAATCCCATAATACCAGCTTCCATACAATGGCAAGTACACCAACATCCCCCTGAAGCCCTTGCTCCTCCCTTAAGAGGCTTTAGATCTTCAACCCTTTTCAATAAAATTTTTTTTCTTGGTTTCATTTCTTTAAATGATTTAATAAATAAAACTAATTTAAAATTACTTACGCCATCTTCTATTTCTATACAATATTGTAATTTTTGAACTCATTATCATCATCTATAAATCGATGGACAATCTTTTCAAAATTTAAAACTGTAAAATATTGTAAGAAAACATCTGCGTTATACATTCAAAAAAAGATAGTAGGGGGGGCATTTAGACTCTTTACCATTAAACCTCCTTCCTTGATTAAGCCCTCAACACACGACACTTATTTCATCTAAAAAAATACTCATAAAAAAATAAAATACAGTGTATCTCTGCTTATAAGTCCTAAATCTCTCCCCACCAACCTATCTGTATACCTCACCCTTGATCAATCACCATTGACCAAACATTCAATCTTCCCCCCTTTTTGATTTCAGATAAACTTGTCTTCTATAAATTCTTAACCTTGTATCAAATTGGAGTAGCATACTCTTTCAAACCGATCATCAAACGCTCAAATATCTTATACCATTTCTCATATCTAACGAATAATACATGCATACCGCACATTTATACTTCACACCAAATCTATTTTAGATAAAAATATTGGTTCAAAGATAATCATCCTCTCCCTCTTGCTCTAATTTATACTCCGCTTTTCTAACAAACGGTAGCATTTTTCCTAACGAACGGTCGTTTTTTCCCGATAAACGGTATATTTGCCCTTGACTGCCGTTTCATAGATCTACCCAAGTTTTTCTTCCGGCATTATAACGGGCGGAATCGAAAAAAATGCCGTATCGAATTTCTCCCAATCTATTTTGTCGGCCAATTTGTAGAGTGGGTGAGATTGGAGACCACCGCAGCCAACGAAAGCGACATCAAACATTTGGAGACACCATTGCTGGAGGCCGATCTACCCAAGGGTATTCCGGTTTTTGCTGACAAGGGCTACGACTCGGCAGAAAACCGTGAAGTGCTCAAGTGTATAAAGCTCAAATGTCGTATCATACACAAAACGACCAGAGGGCATAAGCTCACCGAACGGCAACAACGTATCAACGTAGCCATCAGCAAAGTCAGGTATTGCATGGAGCGTACATTCGGCTCTATACATAGATGGTTCCTGAGCGGTGTGGCCGGGTATGTAGGATGGGCAGAGACACATGCTCAGCATATGATGGAGGCTATCGCCTATAATTTATACAGGACACCGGAGATAATTGCGTTTAGTTTTATCAAATAAAGGGAGAAATGAATAAGAAATAGGTCAAATCCGAGCCTTTGTAGCGGATATTTTGGTCAAGCAGCCCACAAAAATCCGATAATAAGAGATATTGAGTGGAGGGGACGGCTTTTGCAGAGGTCTCAATTTGTCTAAATCGCATTCGTTTGCATCTATTTTTTCAAGAAGGAATTCCATTGGTGAAAACCATAATCCTCATTCTTGATTTAACAATTTTCCTATAAACATAATATTATTACCCTCTTCGTCTATCGAATTCCTCAACACTTGTAAGAATCTTTTATCTTTATCGGAACAATGCCCTCGATTGAGGTGTTCGTCTATTTTTTCAACCAAATCAGAAGGTTCATACATTTCGTGATACCATCCATTGTTTGCATAAGGCAACGCAAAGCAGGGAATGCCTCCGACCTTATCATTGGTTATTTTTACATAATAGGCTTGCCTTGGTTCTTTATCTACCACAATCATATTGGACTTCAGCTCTTCTGCTTCATGCTCAAGAGAAAATAATTTTACCATGAAACAAGAGGGTAGTTCATTGTATGTGCAGCCATATCCCTTATGATTTGTCATCACAAATTGCGGACTTATTTGACCGTTTCGGGTATGGATACGATATAATGTATCCGAAGCCGTTGTCATATAAGAGAAATCGACCTGATTATTGTAAAACCATACTTCATGATTGTAGCCTACGAAAGCGCCATCTTTATCGTATGGATCAATCGCTCGATTTTTGTTTGGAGGTGTACGCATAAGATGGTTATTGGTATCAATGCGTGCATACTGAAAATCCGTTATTCCTTTCAGACATAAATGAATTAAGGATATACTCCCATCGCCTTCAAATCTAACCTGCGGTTTCTGCATATCCCCGACATAAACGGAACCGATAAAATTTCCCTGTAAATCATATATAAAGAGCTTCTTTCCTCTAAACGGAGCCAGACAAACCCTATTTGTTTTTTCATCTATTGCAGCACTATAAAGTGTGGTATATTCACCCGGCCCTTCTCCGATACGGCCTATATTGCAGACAAATCGACCATTGTGGTCAAATAATTTGAAAGGAGACATGGCGTCTTGCAATATGCCGATATAATGTTCGGTAATATAAACTTTCCATGCCTTAAAGAATGCCGTGTCCGAATTCTCGAAGCAAATCATCTTAAAATCAGATATCCATTCACTTAAATTCATCCTTCTCAATTCAAAAACTTTTGAAGCATCGCATACATAGACCGTGTCACTGTCAGTTATCCGATATAGGGCTTCGTTTTTTTGCTTGTCTGAACACCCCCACAAGACAACAAATAATAATGCAAATACAAGACTAATTTTCATCTGATAATTATGAAATAGTTTTTTTGTACAGTCATTTATACCCCTATGTGTTTATTAATTTTCATTCGTTTACACAAAAACCACATTACATAAGTTGTTTTGGCCAATAACCAATTCATAATTTGATGGTGAAGGGCACAAATATTGATATATACAATCACAACAAGGAAATCCAGACCGAATCCTTTTCCATGATTTTCCTACCATCCACTCTTTTCCAACAATTTGAATAATATCATCTGAAATATTTCCCAACGGTGTAAAATTTATGTTAGAATAATATTTCCCTGAACTAGATAGAATCAATTTACCAAGATCAAATAAATTAACATGCTGTCTCTTATAGATATCTCGTTTGGTAGGAGTGACAGAAATTAATTCTTTTTCGTCTGTATAGACCATTCGTCTAAAAAAATCAATATTGTTATAATCATAAAATGGTAACATAGTATACTGTTGTATGTTAAAAATATCTATAATATCGTATATAAAAGACAATTCCTGTTCGCTTCGTAATATAAAAGAAAAGTTTAAACAATCCGTCTTTTGTTTAAATGAATCTATAATGCTTTTTATCTGCTCCTTATTTATTGGAGCAGAAATATAAATATGCAAGATGAAATTTTCGTCAATAATTGCTTCTTTGTATCTTTCATTCCAATTTAGATAATTAAAATACAAATTTGATTTTATCTTTGTTTTTCTTATATATTCAAATAATTCTTCAATTTTAGAATAAAGAAAGATATTACCTCCACTAAAATTTATTTTATTAGATATAGAGCCATATATGACATTATCAATAATTCTAATCACGTCCTTAATAGGCAATTCTCCCTTATCTTTATAACAGCAATTAAATTGTTTGTAATAATCAAGACAAAATTCACATTGTTGATGACATTCGCCATTTAAATGAAAAGTTATTTCATTCAATATCTGCATAACATCCGTACCCTGCATATGCATGATGTCCTCTTTAGATTTATCTGCATGACATTTCATTATTGGTGGAATGACAATAGGAGGCATTATGGTATTTGGAATAACATCTGCCATGTAATGATCTCTCAACAATGCAACAAACGCTCTCACAGACTCATCATACAAAGCTTCATCATCAAGAACAACACAATACATATTATTAATATTGGACAAATTATCGATGATCTCTTTAAGTGGCTCTGTTAAATCGAATATGACTTTCTTTGATGATTCAGAATCGTATAACAATATCCGACTTCTACGCTTGAACACAAACACACTGGGTTCTAAATACAACAGATATTTACCCGTATTGTATTTCATAATCAATGATTTAACTAAATACAACATCATTAAACAGCTCCTCGAAAGGAATATTTCTATTCTCCAACATATCAATGTATGTTTTTATATAATCAATCATTTGTTTCTCCGATTTATACCCATAACAATGTGGAGTAGAATCCAAGTTTTCCAATTGAAAAATGCATTGATGACAACCATTTATCATATAACAGTCATGACATTGCTTAAACATCTTCTTATAATATCGATTGTACTTATCTGCGATATAATCTAAATCTAAATTAACTTTTCCATCATCAACTATGCCCCATGAATATTTAAAATCAACTCGCTCACATACCATAATTTTTTTATTAACAGTGATGAACATCTTACGAGAAAACGGAACACAAGTACCATTAATTGCTCTAGGCAACTGATCCTTTACATATAAAAATGATTCATAATCAAAAAACTGACTGCTACTATACCACAAAAGAAATTGACATAGGCGAAATACGTTAGGATCATTCGTGAATCTTTCAGATATTAATTGAGAGTCGTTTCCTCCAAGAGAATCATGATACAAGATAAACATAGATTTAAATTCATTTATCATTTCAGGCTTTATTCCATAATTATTTACCGAGCTGATCTGAGGCACCTTCCCGAATTCATTAAAGATAAATTTATGTATTTCTTCAACCGAATTCCTATTGTGTAACACAGAATTAAATGACACATTTGTTTCGAAAAAATCAGGATATTTTTCACGTATCAATTTTATATTTCTGAACACTCTGTCAAATGAGTTCTTACCATTATGAAACACACGATAACTTTGATTTTGTTTAGAACCATCAAGGCTTATGGTTATATGAAAATCATTTTTAACAAGAAAGGATATATGCCTGTCAATCAAAGTTGCATTCGTTGTCATCGTGTATTTAAATATCCTATTACTTAAATTTAGACGATTACAGAACAATACGCTTTTCTCTATCAATTCAAAGTTAAGAAGAGGTTCTCCATAAAAACCTACGGTGGTTATTTTAGAGGAAGATTTATTTGAATGAGAATTCCATAACGGAATAAAAAAATCAAATACTGTTTTGACCGTATCAAAACCCATCATCTGATTTTTACGGGGATCATAATCATAATACATATTACCATAGGTACAATACGCACAATTAAGATTACAAGCATCTGTAACTTCAAAAACGATATTATTTATATTGCACAGAGATTCTTTTATAACAAGTTCATCGTATTCAAGAGCCTCTCTTTTTTTAAAAAACGAGAAATATCCGCACTTCTTATAATTCAAATATTTATTTAGATAATAATCAATATCCTCTCTTTTATATTTATCAGCCATATCACTGTTTTCTCCATCGATAATTCTATATAAATCATCTAACAGATTCTTTCTATCCAATAAATCAAAAACTTGTATTAATGGATGACATGGTATAATTTCTTTTTTAAGAAAATCATATAAATACAAATTCCCTTTCGTCGATTCTATAAAAATGGTTGATTTCATTTTGATTTCATCTTTATAATTGTTAATACCGTGCTCTTATCTTCATCGCCCACTTCTTTGTTAAAAAAGTCATCTGCTCTTTTTTTATATTTCTCTTTTCGATAAACATTACTTATCACCGTATATTGATTCTCGGCCACTTTTCGTCCTTCCAAATAAAGTTTTTTTGGATGATCCTTTGCTCCTCCCTGACTTTTTCCGGCATTGACCATGATTAAATATTCTCCTGACAAATGCTCCGGTTCGAATGCTAACCCACCGTCGTAATCATTGAATATTCCAAAATGCAAGCGTTTCGTACCGATACTTTTTTGCAGGTCGTTATGCGTACGACTTAACACTTTTTTTTTCTTATCATATATCAGAAAATTTGATGCAGGAAGCATCAATGAGCCATGCGTATAACCCACAATCAAATAACGAGATGTCTCAAAAAAACGAGTAGCATACTTGCTACTGTCCGTCCAAATATCATTATAGCCAATCGGACAAGTATACATGTTCGTACAATATTTATGCAGTTCCTCTACTCTTTCTCCCGTATATTCAAGTCTTTTTTTTTAGAGGGACTTTTGCAAGCTTTTTTTCTATGGCAACCAGCGATAAATTCAACGTATGCCCATGAATAGCATAGAGCGTATCACTGTAAGGCGCATGGTAGCATAATTCAACATTACTTCTGAACAAGATACGTTGCCAACTTCTATTTGCGGAATAAATTGACGGAGAGGGGGTAAAACGTTCATTGTTGGCGATGCTATGTATGATCTTTCCTTTTTGATTGACAAAAACAATCTTGTCGTGATTATTCCCGAAGTTGATATTCGCTATCGCAAATGTAGTATCGTTGACGGCTAAAAATGAATAGCCATAATATCCCAATTCCGGAGGAGAGGACAAGTCTTTGATTTTTGTCTTCCAAACATTATTCCCGTTAAGATCGTAAGCGCATAGTTCTTTCGTCAGGAATGTATAGGTGTATAACTTCTGTCTGTCAGGTAAAACATCAAAACTGCCATTGTAAAGCGGCAGTTTGTTTCTTACCTCTCCATCTACGTTAAATATATATAGATTTCTTCTATTGCTCAGCAAAATCAAACTGTCGAAGTAATAGAGTTGAAGCACATCTAAGCCTCCTTCTTTAAGCGAAATATAGAAGAGACTGTCTGCAATATCGGTCAGACAGATACTATCTTTACTTTCCGGTTCATCATTCGACAGCACAATGGGGGAGTCCTCTCTAAGGTAAGGCTCTTGCGTCGTCGTCTGTACTTTTCCTGTTCTTGTATGGTTATTACAACAAACAGCGATCAAAATAAATAGTACAGCAATGTAACCATATACATGTTTCATCATGAATAAAAGTAATTATATAAGCAAAAGATGTCAAAACAAACTTCTTACAAAATAAGTCTTGACATCTTTATTTCGAGCGATATAATCACCCTTTCCAAAAATCACTGAGTTTTACGCCTTCGGAAGAACAACAGCCACAAGACTCAGAACCTCCACCATATGATTCCTTGCCATCACAATAGTTTGTTGCATCATTCCATCCGGACGAAGAACCACCACCATTTGCGTAGTGGCAACCACAAGTGCATGTGGCTCCCCCTTTCAAGCCCCTCATAGAATAATCTGATAGAGACTTTTCCTCTAATGAATGTAAACTTATTTTACCCAATACTTTCATGATAAAAGTTTATTTATATTATTGCCTACTATATTTCAGGGGGGGGCGGCTTCTCCCCATTTATATATGATGCTTTGTCATGATCAGTCATTCAGATTAGCCTTTTGTCTTTGGTTTCAGATAAACTTGTCTTCTGCAAATTCTTAACCTTGTATCAAATTGGAATAGCATACTCTTTCAAACCGATCATCAAACGCTCAAATATCTTATACCATTTCTCATATCTAACGAATAATACATGCACACCGCACATTTATACTTCACATATATTTCACACCAAATCTATTTTAGATAAAAATATTGGTTCAAAGATAATCATCCTCTCCCTCTTGCTCTAATTTATACTCCGCTTTTCTAACGAACGGTAGCATTTTTCCTAACGAACGGTCGTTTTTTCCCGATAAACGGTATATTTGCCCTTGACTGCCGTTTCATAGATTTACCCAAGTTTTTCTTCCGGCATTATAACGGGCGGAATCGAAAAAAATGCCGTATCGAATTTCTCCCAATCTATTTTGTCGGTCAATTTGTAGAGTGGGTGAGATTGGTTCAGCATGTCTGATAGACTGCTGAATAATGAAGGACTATGATGGAACTTTTTAATCATGAAAATCTGCAAGTTTCTTGCTATAAAGATAAGAAAACTTGCAGATTTAACAAAGGTTTTTCGAAAACTAATTTACTCAATATCAGAGATTAAAAGGATTCTTAAGGGACGACTAACTAAGCAGAAGGCATTCATCCCAACTCTGAGAACGATCATCAGACAAAAATGATAAAAGAACCAAACCGATTCCTGAAATACCATTTAATAAATCAATTGAGAGATCATTCATATTGAATTTATACCCAATAATACCATCTTTATATTTAGCTATAAGGAGTGTTTGTTCAAGCCAATATTCGGAGCATTCTTTAAATTCTTCGATATTAGTATACAAATACATTCTTCTAAAAATCAATGCTAAACCTGCTGTACCATGGCATATGCTCCCATCTATAATTGCATTTGCTTTCAAATCTCGTCTATTAGATGAAAATAAGAATATCTCTATAGCTTTTTTTCTTAGACTTTTATCACCAACAACGATTGCATAGTGCCAAATAGCTAAAGCGACACCAATATCTCCATAACACCAGCCCAATCTACTAACCTGATCTCCATAAGATGTGCAAAAAGTAGGGAACAAAGATAATTGAGGAGTTTTTATTTCTTGTTCTAATAGAAACTGAATGCTTTTACTCAATATATCTTTTATCTTCTGCTTATGTATACCATGATAATAAGCTTTTGCTAAATACACACAAGTGCCTGACATTCCATGGGATAAGCTTATATTATATTTGTTTCCAATCTTATATTCCCATGTATAAGTATTTGTTTGTACCACTTTATAAGAATCTATAAAATCAATAATTTGTGTTTCTTTATTCCTGATAAAATTATTTCGTAATCTGCTTAGTAAATAGACAGCAGAACCTATAGCTCCATGCAAATAATCCAAATAATTCAATGCTGTGTCATGTAAAGCACACCTTGCTATATATTGATCAAATTGGTCTAATATTTCTCTATTTTCTCTATCAATAAATTCCCCTTTTATTAGAGATGCTGTATACACCAGCATACACCGCTAATTCCACCACAAAAATTATGCCGTAATGCACTCTCAATGCTAGTAACAGTATTTTCTAAATAATTCATAGCCACATCTGCAATACAAGTATCTTTTTTAAATCTGGAATAATAGAAAAGGAACAATGCAACGCCTGCATACCCCGAAAATAATCCTGGTTTAATCGTTTCATTCCCTTTTTTGTCTGATATAGCTGCTAAAAACGAAGCTATATCTTCGATTTTCATTAAGATTTCACTTCGTAATCTTTTGCTTGGCAATATCAATTGCTTTTTCATATACGGCATCCCTCTTATTTTTTATATCCTCTATATTGGGTTCTACTATGTAATCAATCTTTACTCCTCTTCTTTGAGTAGGTGTAAAATCCGGGTAATATATTCCAATGCCAGTAAAAATAGTTTTCACATTTCCGGGAAAATTAAAAAGTGAATAGTTCCCATCAGCCCCTGAAGAATAACGGCCTATCGTGACTGTTCTTGCATTCCTCTGTAAAGCCATTGTTATATATTCAGAATAGCTTTGTGTCCATTCATCAACCAAAACAATAATCTCCCCTTTATAATAGTTTTTACTACCAATTTTATTAGAAGATGATTTTAGGAATCTTACCATACCCGGAAATCTTGTATCTGGATAAGTTGAGTAAGCAAAGAAAGAATTGGGAGGAACAAATGTATTAGTAAGAGGTAATATTAAATCTACATCTGGATAGCATCTTAAATCGAGGATAATTACGTTGGCAGATTTGACAACGTCATAATTTCGTTTAAAGTTTTTTTCTGTAGCAGAGGTCAAATCCATATATGCAATACTATCGTTAATCCATTTATATAAGACACTATCTTCTTCCAATCGTTCTTGTTTTCGCTGTGCCTGAAATAAGTCATAGGCTAAATAGTTTTTTGATACTGCTTCTATCGTATCATTGTCACGTATTAACTTAACGGAAGAAATAGTGTCGAATCTTGATAGCACGGCATTACAAACAAAAGATTGATTAGACCAATAATTACCACCACAAGTATATTGTTGCAGGCTGTCATACAAGCTATAGATATCTTGTCCGTCTATTTCCAACAAGATATCTCCAATTTGAAATTTATTATCGTTGCGGTTTGAATCTCGTATTTTATGGATAACAAACATACTATCAATAAGCAACATTCTAAAGTTAGGTCGGAAGCCACCTGTTATAACTGGGTCTATTGAATGTGGATATGAAGCATGTGTGTCTTTCAGTTTGCTTATCATCCAGTATATAGCCAAATGATATTGTCGTGTAGTCTTAGCATTGATAAAAAGAGGAATCGATTCATATAAAATTTTATCCCAATTATCATCCATCAGATTCTTACTGACATAAAAGTAGTTTATGATATTCCAAAATCTGAATAAGCCTAATAGCCTTATATTTTTATCCGGCAGCTCCTTTTCGTTATATGCGATTTCATTCATCAATCTTATATTCCCTACGACAGACTTATTAAATATAAAATGATTTTTCAATCCCCTTCTGTGATCGAAAATAGACTTTATCTTGCTGCTTATCTCACTGTTAAGGCAAATAATATCATTCATCCAATCATTGTTGATCAAATGATAATCATTGATGTTAGGGTACGGATTTTTACCAGTCAACTCCGTCGTTTGAACTTTTGATATTAGATCACAAATATCTGACTGAAAAGCAAGCTTATCGCTTGTACTTTTGTCTATATAATACAGCAAAAGAGAATCTATTGGAGGAACATATCCATCCGTGTTTTCATAATGATATTTTAAAAACCCCCATATTTTGCACAGATAAAATAAGCGAGTCGTATCATTAAACACTGTTGGTATGTAGGATTGTAGGCAAACATCCTCCTTAAAAATAGAATCTTTATCAAAAGATATTGAAGAATGAAATTTATAATACAATTTTAGTGTTTTTGTATAGCTGCTAACGGGATAATATAAGATTATAGCAACCAATATTAGAATAATACTTAAAATCACGTGTTTTTTTTTCATCTGACTAAGCAAATCAATTTAGTTAAAACAAATATTAAAGAATCTTATTCTATTAAATATAGGAAAAACAAGAGTCTTGGAATTGACAGGGGCGTAGTGTCCCGAACTTTAGAGACAATTTCACTCGAGGAGAGAAGCATTGTTTCCGTATGTGTGTCTAAGGAATTCAGACTGATCTGGGAGAGACGGTACTCTTCCTTTTCTTTCTGCCATCATACTCCCCGCATCTGGACATCGTCGCCAAGAGACTTTTTCTACAAATCAGCAAACAATAACACATCTTCTATAGATAGCATGTATCACATAGGGGTTATAGTCCATAACACCAGCACCATCCCCAATCAGTTTTGCTAATACATTTAGAACCATCATCATGTCCAATAGTATGAAGGTCACAATCCCCTTTTGTAATACAGTTAAAATTATCTGTTCCTGGATTGCCACATGATACCGAATTTGTACATCCTCCTTTCAGGATAGACATAGAAGAATTTTCCAACTTGACAATCGTTTCTTTTTTCAAACTTAATTTTTTCAACTTTTTCATACGATAAAATTTTAATATGTCGGGAGCAAAGATAATCATCCTCTCCCTCTTGCTCCAATTTATACTCCGCTTTTCTAACGAACAGTAGCATTTTTCCTAACGAACGGTCGTTTTTTTTCGATAAACGGTATATTTGCCCTTGACTGCCGTTTCATAGATTTACCCAAGTTTTTCTTCCGGCATTATAACGGGCGGAATCGAAAAAAATACCGTATCTTTGAAATCCGATTGATTTTGATTTCAGTGTCATGACGGAACGAAGAAGAACGAAATACGATACGACATTTTTCGAGCGGTATGCCCGCCAATCGCTGATCGATTTGGTGGACGACCGCTTCGAGGCATTAAAGAATTACGACCGTCCGGATTTGCAGGACGAGGCGCACAACATCGGTATTGAGGTGACACGTGCCATCCGTGAAGATCGCGACGTGGCGCATGCGCTGATCAATGAAATTGCCGGACGTCCGGTCATGAAGGTCTCGGAAGAAGACTGGATAGACATGACGAAATACGGATACGGATACGGCATCAACGATACGATCATCGGGCGAATGGAATACGAATACTGGGCGGCAGCTTTGCCTTTGCAGCGCATCATCAGGAGCAAGGTGCGTAAGGTTGCCGATGGCTTCTACGGTCATTTCCGCAAGTTCGGACTGTATATCTTTTCGAAAGAGAATCTGACGGACGATACCGTCTTCTCAACGATGGAATACACCATGGAACTGCAAGAAGGAAATGTATTGAAATATGACGTCATGTACATCTCGCAAATAAGCGAACTGTTTGTTTGCGACCTGACGAGAGCCTCGTTCGACGAAATACCCATCAGCCGCGCCCAATGCCGCAGGTTTTATCATGAAGCCCTTCGTCCGGAAACGGTCTGACAGGAAATAATAACCGTTAACGATCAAGAGATATGAAGTACAAAATGGTAGTGCTCGATGTAGACGGCACATTGCTTACGAACGAAAAAACAGTTACGGCACGGACTCGTGCGACCCTGATCAGGGTGCAGCAAATGGGCATCAAGGTGGTACTGGCTTCGGGAAGACCGACGTATGGTGTCGTCGGGCTGGCTAAGGAACTGGAGCTGGATAAAAACGGCGGATATATCCTCTCGTATAACGGCGGACAGATCATCAATGTGCAGACGAACGAGCTGCTTTTCGAGAAACGCATCGATCCCGGATTTATCCCTTACCTCGAACGGAAAGCACAAAAAAACGGTTTTGCGATTTTTACGTATCGTGAAGATGAGATGTTGACGAACGACGCGTCGAACGAACGTGTTCTTCAGGAAGCGCGACTCAACGGTATGCCGTTGCGCGAGACAGACCGATTCTCGGAAGAAGTCAGTTTCCATCCGTGGAAGGTTATGCTTTCGAGCGATGATGAGAAGGCGCTTGTCGGCCTCGAAGAGCATTGGAAGAAACGATTGGCCGGCACCTTGGATGTGTTTCGTTCCGAGACCTATTTTCTCGAAGTCGTGCCGCAGTTTATCGATAAGGCGAATACGCTCAGCGTACTGCTCGAAAAACTCAATATCCCGTCAGCCGATATCGTGGCGATAGGCGACGGGGTGTGCGACGTGACCATGATCCAGCTGGCCGGACTCGGTATCGCCATGGGGAATGCGCAGGACTCGGTCAAGGCCTGTGCCGACGTCATCACTCTTTCAAACGAAGAAGACGGCGTGGCTGTGGCGCTCGAAAAAGCGATCCTTGCCGATATACGTCCCACCGATATCCCGCTCGACCGGTTGAATGCGGCCGGCAAGCACGCTCTGATGGGAAATCTCGGCATTCAATACACGTATGCCTCGGAAGGCCGTATCGAAGCGACTATGCCCGTTGACGAACGAACCCGTCAGCCATTCGGTATCCTGCATGGCGGAGCCACGCTGGCTTTGGCCGAAACGGTGGCCGGTCTTGGCTCGATGGTGCTTTGCGCACCCGACGAGATGATGGTCGGCATGCAGGTAAGCGGTCATCATCTCTCGTCGGCGCACGAAGGCGATACGGTGCGTGCCGTGGCGACGATTATCCATAAAGGACGCTCGTCGCACGTGTGGAATGTCGATATCTTTACTTCGACGGATAAGCTCGTTTCGTCCGTTCGCGTAGTGAACAGTGTTATGAAGAAGCGGTAGGCCCCGGCTTGCGGTAAGCCTCGACGGCTTTTTTCACCGATCCGTGCAGCAGCAGCAGGGCGTTAGCCTGGTCGTAGGGCAGCCCCAGTTCATCGACGAGCATGCGTGTGCCGCGATCTACGAGCTTCCGGTTGCTCAACTGCATGTTGACCATCTTGTTGCCTTTCACGCGTCCGAGCTTGATCATAACGGTTGTTGTAATCATATTCAGGATCATTTTCTGTCCTGTGCCCGATTTCATGCGTGAGCTGCCGGTAACGTATTCGGGTCCTACCACCATCTCGATGGCGATGTCGGCCTCTTCAGCCATCGGCGAGCCGGGGTTGCTGGTGATACAGCCTGTCAGGATGCCGTGGCGACGCGCCTCACGCATGGCTCCGATCACGTAGGGGGTTGTGCCCGATGCGGCAATCCCGATCACCGTATCTTTCGGCGTGATGTGGTGCGCCTGCAATTCTTCCCATCCGCGTGTCGTATCGTCTTCGGCATTCTCCACCGGATTGCGGAGTGCCGTCTCTCCGCCGGCGATCAGTCCGATCACCAGCGTATTGGGCATCCCGAACGTAGGCGGTATCTCCGAGGCGTCGAGTACTCCCAGCCGGCCGCTTGTGCCGGCGCCCATGTAAAAGATACGTCCGCCCCGCTGCATGCGCGGCACGATCTCCGAGACCAGTTTCTCTACCTGCGGAATGGTTTTCCGTACGGCCAATGCCACTTTCCGGTCTTCCCGATTGATATCGTCCAGAATCTGCCGGACGGTTTTCTGCTCTAAATCGCTGTACAGCGAATCCTGTTCTGTTATTTTGATAAATGTCATACGGTTTTTGCAACTGTCGAATAGTAAGTGCGTAATCCTTCCATCGGATTGCGAACGATTGTACCGGTACGGATGCCCGTTGCGGCGGCCGCCTCCTCCAGAATATCTTTGTAATAATACGCTACCGACCCGATAAAATGAGCCTTGTAGCGTGTATAGTCGAACTGCATCACGTTGCGGGTCAGGAACGACTTGAAAGCGTTCAACACCAGCGAATGGATGGCCGGATGTTCGATGTTTTCGGCCAGAAACGGCGATATGCCGGCCAGAAAACGATTCGGGAACGGTTGTCGGTATACCCGTTCGATAATATTGGCAGGGGTCAGTTCGTACTGCCGGAGGAACTTTTCTTTCAGTTCTTCTCCCATCTGGTTTTTCAGCAGATCGCCGATCAGCAGTTTGCCCAGTACGGCCCCGCTGCCTTCGTCGCCAAGGATAAACCCCAGCGGCGATACGTTGGCCGCAATCTTCTCTCCATCGTAAAAGCACGAGTTCGAGCCCGTTCCCATGATGCAGACGATGCCCGGCGATCGTCCGCAGGAGGCTTTGGCTGCCGCCAGCATGTCGGTATCGACTTCAATCAGACTGCTCACGTCCAGACACCCTTTGAGCACATTGCGCACGACGGGGACTTTTTCCGGAATACATCCGGCTCCGAAGAAATGCACCTCGCAAAAACGGTTCGAGTTCAATTGCGGAAGCAAGGTACGCTCAATCTCGCGTCCCATCTCTTCCGGCGTCTGAAAAAAGGGGTTCATTCCTTTCGTAAATATTTCTCCAATCACCCGACCCTGATCCAGCACATTCCAATGTGTCTTGGTCGAGCCGCTATCTGCAATCAGTATCATATTTTGATATATATTTTTTTCTTATACAAGATAAAACCTATCAACCAGTTAAAAGCTACGAACAGTACGGCGAACAGGAACGAACCGCCGTAGTTCCCGGCCCACGGGCGCAGACATACGTCGTAAATGAAGCCTTTCAGCGTAACGGGATCGCCCCCGTATGTGAGGTAAATGCTGCCTGACAGAATGGAGAAAACAGTACCGGCTACATACATAAACAGCGGATTGACGCCGAAGGCCTCGAAGAAACGGCACCATTTCGCATATCCTTTTACATCGATTATCCAAATGAGCAAAGCAAGTAATCCCGATGCCATGCCGCAGGTGACCAGCACGAACGTGGGCGACCAGATTTTTTTGTTGATCGGGCAGCCGTAGCTCAGCAACCAGCCGGCAAAAGCCATGGCTGTTCCGATCAGGAAAAGACGCAGCATCTTGTCGCGTACTTCCGTCACACCGAACATTGCCCGACCGCAGCAAAAGCCGATCAGTACGTGTGCAATGGCGGGGAGGGTACTTAACAGTCCTTCCGGCTCGATGCCCATGTCTTTATACGTATGATTTACGCCAAGCACGGCACGGTCTACGATCGAAAGAATATTCGTTTCGTTGTATGCAAGACCGTTCCCGGCCAGCAACAGCACGGTATAACCGCCCAGTAAAGCGACAATCAGATACGGGATACGGTGATGACGTATGGCCAGAGCGATCAGCGCCGTTGCTCCGTACGAGAGCGCCAGTCGTTGCATCACGCCCAGTATGCGCAGATGGCCGAAGTTCGATACCGATTGCCAAAGCCTCGCTCCGAACGACAGTCCTCCGTCGGCCAGACCATGCCACGTGCGACACGTCAGCCCGAGCCATGCAAGCCCGAGCCCGATGGCGAAAATGACCGCCGTTCGCCGGATGATCTTTCGCATGGCGGAATAGCTGAATGTAAAATCGTATTTCTTGAGCGAGATATAAGTCGATATGCCCATGATGAACATAAAGAAAGGAAATACGAGGTCGGTCGGTGTCAAACCGTGCCACGCCGCATGTCCCAACGGAGCATATACGAACGACCATGATCCGGGATTATTGACCATGATCATGCCGGCAATCGTGATACCGCGCAGGATATCGAGCGCCAGCAGACGGCGGGACGAGGTATCCGGCAGGCGACTCATAACCCGGTCCCTCCCGTCGTTTTACGTTGTTCCGAACGGACGAAGGCCGCTAAGCCGGAGAACCCGACACCTCCGGACGGAGGTCTTCGTGTTACCGGCCGGCGATCCCGATCGGACAGCCTTGCCGTCTCGACAATTCGGGATGGTTGTCTTGATGATTCGAGACCGCCGTCGCGATATTTCGAGACGGCCGTCTCGTTGCGCCAAGTCCGCCGTCTCGCCGGTTCGAGTTGGGGGAGTCATTACATCGACGGTGTGAAGCCGGAAATGAAGAATGGATTGTTAAATTCATATTATGGATAGAGGTAATATTTTTTCGACTGTTTTTTGAATTGTTCAACGTCTTTATACCAGTATGGGCGTACATCTTCCCATCGGTTACGCCGGATGAACCCTTCACGTATCCGGTTGCTGCCGCATACTTTATCGAACATTCGGAAACGGGTGGAGTCGGCGTGCGCAAACACGGCGCGGTCGGGGTAGAGCGCCGCGATTTCCTGCATAACGAGGAACTGTATGTCGCTCAGGGACGCCTGCCGATAGTCGGTGATATGCACCTGTACGCCTTGTATAAATTCGCCTTTGTTCGTTGCATAGAACGGCTTGAGGTGGATCGGCCGGAAGTTGACGCCCGGTATGCGCAGCGCATTCATCCGTCGGGTCAGCTCTGCCGCCTTGATCCAAGGTGCGGCAAACATCTGGAACGGAATGGTATATCCCACACCGATAGAGGCATAACCCAGTTCGCCGAATATCCCGCTAACGGGATAAAAGAACGCCGAATGTGCATGCGGGATATGGGGCGACGGCGGTATCCACTGCAACCCCGTCTGCGTATAATCCATCTTTCGCTTCCATCCTTTCATCTTTACTACGTGCAGTTTACATGCCTTGCCGGGTTGCTTGTCGGCGTTCAGCATCAGCGCCAGTTCGCCGCAAGTCAGGCCGTAGATATACGGTATCTTGTATTGACTGACGAAAGAGAAGAAACCGTCTTCCACGATACAGCCTTCTATTTTTAATCCGCCCAAAGGATTCGGGCGATCGAGCACGACAAATTCGATGTTGTTTTCGGCCGCTGCTTCCATTGCCAGTCCCATCGTGCTGATGTAGGTGAACGAACGGCATCCGATGTCTTGAATATCATACACCAGCACATCGATGTCTTTCAGCATTTCGGGGGTCGGTTTCCGTGTTGCACCGTAGAGCGAGTATACGGGCAGACCCGTTGCCGGGTCCGTACCGCTGTCGATCTTATCGCCGGCATGCACATCGCCCCGTACGCCGTGTTCGGGGCCATAGAGCGCTGTGAGGTTCACCTCAGGCGCTTCGTGTAATATATCGATCGTCGATCGAAGGTGATTATCTACTCCCGTAGGGTTCGTAATCAGTCCTGTGCGTTTGCCTTTAAGGCATTGGAAGCGTTGCTCTTTCAGTACTTCCAGACCTGTCTTGATCGTGATCTTTTGTGCCTGTGTCGCCAGTACCGGCAACGTGCACAAACACCACACAATGATATGAATCCGTTTCATCCGTCGATTACGATTTGATTGTCTTCCCGAAACCGGGCGCTATTTTGTTTCTGACTAAGAGGGAGGCGATAATGCCCGGCAGGGTACAGAGGCACACCCAAATGAAAAAGTTCGTATATCCGATGTGTTCCTGAATCCATCCGGCTGCCATCCCGGGCAACATCATCCCCATGGCCATAAAGCCCGTACCGATTGCATAATGCGCCGTTTTATGTTCGCCTTCGGCAATGTAAATAAGGTATAAGGTATAGGCCGTAAATCCGAAACCGTATCCGAACTGTTCGATGGCTACCGACATAATTACGAGCCACGCGTCGGGCGTGGCGGCCGAGAGGTACACGTAGAGCAGGTCGGGGAGATTGATCGCCAGCGCCATGGGCAATATCCAGCGTTTGAAGCCGTGCCGTGAAACGACGATCCCTCCCAATATGCCGCCCAGCAGCAGAGCGATGACACCGATGGTTCCGTAAATCATCCCCACGGTCGCTGTCGATAGCTCCAGTCCGCCGGTCTCGGGGCTGTCAAGCAGGAACGGAGACGCTATTTTAACGAGCTGCGATTCTCCCAGTCGATACGTGAGCAGGAAGAAGAACATCAGTCCCGGATTTTTCTTTTTGAAGAACGACGTGAATGTACGGAAGAAGTCTTCCAATAATTTACCGGCAGTAACTCCTGTTCTTTTCGCATCGCTGTCGGGTCTGGGCAGGATGAATTGATGGTATACCGTCAGTCCGATAAAGATGGCCGTCAGAAGATAGAAGGTAATGCTCCATGCCATCGGTATGCGGAGAGGCGTGTCGGGCAACAGCTGCCTGGTTTCCAGCCATCCGGCAAACATGACGAGAATGCCCTGCCCGAAGATATTGGCCAACCGGTAAAACGTGTTACGGATGCCGACAAAAAAAGACTGCTCGCCCGAAGTAAGCCCCAGCATATAAAAGCCGTCGGCAGCAATATCGTGCGTTGCCGAGCTGAATGCCAGCAGCCAGAAGAAGGCGAGCGTGAGTTGCAGGTAATAGTCGGTGGGGATAAAGAAAGCGATGCCTGCAAACCCTGCCCCGATGAGGAGCTGCATGCTGACGATCCACCAGCGTTTCGTCTTCAGCAGGTCGACGAACGGACTCCAAAACGGCTTGATCACCCAGGGCAGATACAGCCAGCTGGTGTAGAGCGCGATCTCGGTATTTGAAAGTCCTAAGCGTTTATACATGATGACGGCTACCGTCATCACGGCCACATAGGGCAGTCCTTCCGCAAAGTAAAGCGTCGGCACCCATCCCCAGGCATTCGTTTTCTTTCCCGTTTTCATTTGTTGTTTGTTTTAGTTAATCGTATGCTTTTTCGATGGATGCTTCGATATAGTAATGTAACAGAATTTCATCGTAAGGGTATTGCCGCTCGCCCATGACGGCTGCGCCGATCTGGCAGAGCCCGACCCCATGCCCCCAGCCTGCGCCGGTCAGGGTGAAACGTCCCGGGACTCCGTCCGAGATGTCGGCTTTATCGATCACGAAGGCGGAGCTGTACAGGTGCGATGTCGATAGCGTGCGCCGTATCTCCAGCTCCTTTCCGATTGTCAACGTGCGTTTGCTACCCACAATTTTCAGCTTGATCAGCCGTCCGGATGTGCCGCGTTCGATAGGTATCAGATCGATAATCCGGCCGAAGTCGATCCCGGATCGTTCGCGGATCAGTGCGGCCAGTTCGTCTTGCCCGTACGTCACCGTCCACCGATAAAACTGCGTTGTCTCCTGATCGTAATGGTTGAGTACCTGCGAGAGAATCTTCGCGTCGGCGGTATTGCAGAAAGCTTCGGGCGATGTACGTATCCATCGGTCGGCCTCGGCTTCTACGGTCAGATCGGGCAACTCCGTCGCGGTCTTGCTGTCGCGCTGTTTTGCCAGATAAGGATGCTCGACTTCTTCCCAGCAGCTTCGGAATTCTTCGAAGACGCCTCCGCAACATTTGGAGAAACGGGCGTCGCAAATCTTTCCGTCGTACATCAGCAACTGGCCACGGGTAGCGGCTACGGCTTCCCGTACCGTCTCTGTCGAAGCGCGGGTGATTCCCTGATAACGCTGGCAGTGGTCGTCGGCACAGACATCGAAATGAAGATGATCCTCCCGGTCGTACCATTTGATTAACTCCTCATCCGTCTGTGTGCATGTCGTGTACGTATCCTGTCCGTCGGCAAGCGTTTTGTTTTTCTCCATTTGCGCCAGCAGCCAGCTTCGTGAAATCACGGCGTGCGCTTTGAGCAGCTCAAGCGAAGCCGTAGCACTCATCTCGGACGAGATGACGCTGATCAGATAATCTTCCACTCCGATCACATTGATACCGGTCAGTTTGTCGTTTTCGACAATCAGATGGAACGCCCCCTGAAAACGTTGATGTTCCTTACGCTCCCAATGAAAATTAATCCCGATCGTTACATTCCGGATCTCGAAACTCCCCGACAACGCGTCGACCGGCTCGAAGCGCAGCTCATCGTACATACGATCTTGCCAGACGATTTGCCCGTTTCTACAGGTCACCGTCTGCGCGCCGCTTACTTCGCACCCATCGATGCGATACGGGGCAAGTAAGACAAATTCAATCTCCGGCTCGAAAAGGATGCCGACTTTTACTTTCGGTTCTGTCATAGCTTTTTTTATATGTTTTCTTTAATCTGTTGCTGCAACCGGCGGAAATCTTCCGGTCGGATGCTGACTTCTTCCATCACCTGACGGATGGTTGGCAAGGTAATCTTATCGTAATCTTTTTCCCGCACCGTAATCAACACTCCGCCCATATCTACCGATCCCGGACTGAGCAGGAGGTTTCCCTCTCCTTCGGCGTAATAACAGGCCGGCCGGTGGGCTGCCCTCGGGAAGACGGACATGAACCATTTACCCTGTTCGTACCATGCCAGCAAGTTCATCATCGGTTCGCCGGAAGTTTCGTCCGGCGTCATTACACGGTAAATGGTCTCAAACAGATGGATGGCGTCCGCTTTCTCAGTCGCTTCGATGAGTAATCCCGGTGCCGGTGTCCGGTCTGCATACCACAGGATGGCATGGTTATATCGGAGAACCTCGCCGGATATTCCGCGTCGCGGGTTTTCTTCTACCGGCAAAAGTCCTTTGTTTCCTGCCTGAAAATGAAAGTGGTCAGGCGCCGATGCTCCGCATTTGGGACCGTTGTAAAACACTACATAACGGTCGAGTTCCTGTGCCAGATCGAGCATGTCGTCGATGCGTCCTTCGATGCGCTGGTCGACATGCTGCATGTCGGGGATCGTCAGATGACGCGGAAAAATCGGGAACGGGTTGACCAATATCCGGTAACGCGTTTTGAAGGCGATCCCCCGCTGTTCGGCCGGCAGATGATGCGGACAGAGGAAGCAGGCACGGGCACGGATAGATTGCGTATCGACCTTGGCCGACGAAGAGGCGATGCGTGCGGGATTGAACTGCACCTTATATAAGGTTTTGCCGTCTTCAAACAATTTTGTCCGTACCTGATCGAGGGCGCGATAATTGCTGCCGGCCAGAGGCCATTCGGCCAACTGCTCGTCAAACAACTTGTTTACGGTCTCCTGCATCATGGCTTCCGTTTTTTATTCATAGCGATACGCGCCTGTAATTCCCACGTGCGTATCCTGTCTTTGTATAAATTATGATGATTCATTTTCGCGATATCGAGTGCAGCGTCGGAATTGTCTTCCCAGCGGCGGCAAAGATACACCACATCGTAGATACGGCCGATCCGATAACGGCGCGAGAAAGCCAGCCCGAGCGCATAATCCTCGCCGTAGCTCGTATTGGGCACTTTGATCTCGCGAAGCAGGGGCGTATAGAATGCCCGCGGAGCACCCAGTCCGTTGATCCGGAGCGCATTGTTTCGGCCATTATCGGGTGTCCACTCTTTGTGATCGATGATGCCGGGCGGGATCATCTGCATATTGAAGTCCGTCATCATGTATGTGCCTACAACCATCGCACATTGTTGTTCGTAGAAGGCATCGACCGTTTTTTGCAGCGTATGTTCGTCTTTGTACACATCGTCGCTGTCGAGCTGTACGGCAAATTTACCGCAGGCCTCGTGATGTACGCCGGTGTTCCAGCACCCGCCGATCCCGAGGTCGGTGCGTTCCGGGATCAGATGGATCACACGCTCATCGGAGGTGTACTTGCGGATGGCTTCGGTCGTGCCGTCGGTCGAATGATTATCGATGATAATCAGGTTATATTTGAATGTCGTTTGCTGATTTAATACGGAGCGAATCGCGTCTTCGACGGTGCGCACACGGTTGCGCACCGGGATGATCACCGAAGCCTCGTATTCGAAATGTCCGGCATCGAAAGCGATTGACCCGAACGAAGGCTCCAGATAGCCGCCGATCTCTTTCAGATGCTCCGTGCAGGCTTGCTCCATCTCGATCTGTACGTCACGGTTCTTCGGGTCTACGTAATCGAATATTTTTTCGCCGCTCTTTCGCGTGTCAGACAGGACTTCGGTATACAGGTATTCATTGATATGTACCGGCAGATTCTTTTGAGATAACTTTAACCGCAGGTCATACAGTCCGGCAAACCGGTAGGACGACGTCATGCGTGCGGCAGCTTCGCGGAAGGCATCCGAACGGAACAGTAATACGGACCCGAAATCGAAATCGTCGCGCAGACTTCCCATTTGATAATCGATGACCGGTGCCTGCTTTCGGGTCGTTCCTTCCGTCTGATAGCGGTCGGCGTACACCATTCCCGCCTGTGCATCTTCGAGGATTTGCACCATGCGCTCCAGAGCGAAATAGCCTAATGCCAGGGTCGAATGTTTCGTATAGAAAAGCGTGTAATCCGTTTCGGCTTTTTCAGCGATCATCCGAATCGTTTCACTACCGAAAAGCGATGCGGCCGTTATCGTTTCACATCCGTCTATCGAAGCCTGCGGCGCTGCGGTAAGCAGATATATGGGGCCCGTCAGGGGACTGCTTTTCAGTGCTGCAATCGTTTCTCGTACTTGTGCTTCATCTTCCATCGGGATGAAGCAGGTTATCTTTGTTTTCATATCGTTTTGCTTTTTATTCGTGCTTATTTCTGATTAAAAAATGTAAGTATCGATTGCATCAGCCGGTCTCTCGCCTCGCCGGTGCGAACCGATTCAAAGGGGAAACCGAGGATACATGTTTTGTATTTGCCCTGATAAGCCACTCCGGCGCTGATATTGTTCTCGGCATACCGTAAGATCGTGTGTCCGCCTTCTCCGGCCGGTTCGATACCGTCCGGCGACTCGACCACATACGCCGTTTTGTTCAGCAGATGGTGATAGTCATATCGGCCTGAAAAGACGGGAAAAGGCGACGGAGCGCTTTTGACTTCGCCCGTGATGGCCGCCTGACCGGTGCGCCACTGAAAACGGAGCGTGTTCGTCGCAAACTCACGATCGGCCGGTGTCGCTGCCGGATGATCCCATAAGTCGGAACCGACGTAGGCTCCCGATACAAAGATATGACCGCCCGACTGACAATAAGCCGTTATGGCTTCCTGCAACCCTGTGCTGAAAGTCTTGAACTGTAAGGGAACAACGCCTCCACGTCCCATTTTCGTCTGTCGCTGTTTACCCAGAATCAAGTCGACGATGGGATAATCGCTCAGAGAGAGCTGTTTCGATTCGATGGCCTCGTTGCTGCAGGAAACAAACGAATAACCGGCTTTGAGAATGGAAGCTCCGTGTATCGACGGGTAGTCGAACGTGTTTCCGGCAATCACTAACGTGTCGCAGTTCGAGTGGCTGTCGCCGAACCCGGCAGCATCGTCGTCCACCCATGGAGTCGAGCGCCGAAATTCTTTCATCGGACCTACATAGCTGATGTCATGAAGATACGGCACGCCGTGATCGATCCAGTCCGTAAATCCGGCAATGCTGTCGCCCGTAAAATCAGCCGGTGCCGAAATCCGGTCGAATCCGTTGACGATCAAAACGGTTCCTTTTTCGTTTACAGCGCGTGCCGCCGAAAGAATCTCGGACGGGAAACTTTCACCTCCCTCGTTTAAGGCTGTGACCTTGTAGCTGTAGATGATGCCGGGCGACTGTATGTTCCGGAAGGAGTTCCGTTTGACGAGCGTGCCGTTATCGAAAGCTCCATCGCCGATGCGTGTATAAACAATGTACTGTTGAGCTTCGGCTGTGGACTCCAACGGGTCGGACACGGCCTGCCAAGAGAGCTCGACTTCATTCGGACCGACAAATTGCAAGCGCAGATGATCAACCGGCAGGGGTTGTACCACGTATTTTTGCGCGTATTGCGAGCATATAAACCGGAGCATGCCTTTGTAGATAGCACGACTGACAGTAAACCGGAAACGGGGATCGATCCCGTAGCGCATATCGGCAAAATTCTGATGCGAGAGCAGTTCCAGCAGCATGGTCGGTACGCGAGGCGTGCGTGCTTCGGAATATGGCTTGTCCCACATGCCGCGCCGGCTCCATCGCGGTTCGTACAGCGACCGGATGTCGTTCACGATCTGGCTCTGGATCAGGTCGGTCAGCTCACGCGCAGCATAGCGTGACGTGCCATTGGCATATTGTCCGTCGTATACGTCGGTGAAGAAAATGCCGAGTGTACCGACAATCGAGTCATCGGGTGTTGTTCCGGCATCGGAATGGAAGGCAAAAGCCAGATCGATGGGAATATTCAGCCCTTTTTCTTTCGGGTTGAGAGATGATCCGCCACACAAGTAATTAACCCATTTGCCGCGTGAACGATAATCGTCTGTATAGTCGTTCTTTCCCTGACTGTCGGAATAGATCGTATCGGGGATACCGGCCCATTGCATCCAGTAACGCGCCGCTTCGGTGAAACGCGGATAACCGCTGATTTCGTTGGGACTGTCGATGGCCGGGAGCATCTCGTCCGTACCCGCCGGGGTATCCGAACTTTTGACGTTGGCTGTTACCGTCGCATCCTGCGAGGTTCCCCGCGCAATATTTCCGTATCCTCCTCCTATCTTAACGGCATCGGCCGAAATAAGTTTGCCGGACTCGGATGAGCGGTTGCTTAACACCACCTTATTGGCATCGTTTTTACCCTTGTCGAAGTCGAAATGTCCGAGATAAATCCATGTTCCTCCGCCCATTTGCTGGTTAACGGAGAACTCGGAGCATGCTCCTCCGTGATATACGGTATAGCGTGCGTCCGTCGTGCTGTTTGCGAAAGTCCGGTAAGAGACGTAAACGGCATACCTGCCCTTTTCGGGGATGTCGGGAATCCATTCGGCGCGGCTTTCAGCTCCTTTCCGGATACTTTTCGTCACTCGGCAGGTCCCTTCCTGAAACGGATTTTCAAAATCGACATAGTGCTTGCGCAGGTGAGCGAATCCGGAACCTTCTCCCGTGCGCCAGCCGTTCGTTGCCGTGTGTTCGATGTAGTGCGAGTTGTTCCGGCATCCGTCGTTATCGATGATAATTTCTGTTGTCTGTATGTCACGCTCGCGCGGGATCAGCACATTCGCACCGGCATTTTCGAGCATCGGAATCAGATAAGGCAACACAAAACTCTGCGTATACAAATCTTCTACGGTCTGGAAGGTCCGTGCACGTTGCCATTCCCAGCGGTTTAGCTTCGACTCGTAGTAGAACCCATGACTTTGCCAAAGAGCTATGTGCCTGTTTTGCAATCCGTATTTCGGTGAGTAAGGAACGGAGAGTCTGGTTACCAGTGGTTTGTTGACTACCTGCCGGAATGTCTTTTGTTTGTTGTCTTTCTTTGTTCTGAACGCAAGAGGTATAAGCTCTTCGATAGCGTGATGTTCCGTTCTTACCTGAACAGTATGTTTTTTATATTCCTCTGGCAGGAGGCTTTTGATGTTACGGTATATTTCAGCCACATTGTCTTCCCGGAAAGGGAGATAAGAGCAATTTGTATTGGCAAAAAAGACAATCCGATTCTTTCGGATATCGACCGAGTCGATCGCAATTTTGCCGATCGAAACTTCTTTTTTGGAAAAAGCGGTTAAATAGCTACCTATTTGTTCCTGTACGTTCTTCGGAAAGGTTTGCGCTTGTATAGCCTGTGAAAAAAGACTACAACAGAGCACCCACCATAAACACATTCTCTTATGCCCGAATCTTCCGACTGTTTTTTTATACTTCATCTGTCTATTGTCTATAATCAAATTTGCTTCTCGATATACCCACTGTTTGAAAGGAGGGTGATTATCCCTCTTACTGTGCATTAATATGCATGCTTCTTCTTACACGGTGGATATGTTTTTCTGTTATACTACGGACAAAGATACGTCTTTGTTTTAATATCGGAAACAAAGATTCCGATAATTTTTGAATTATACTTATTAATTTGCAAATCGAGCTCGTGGTTAGGCTGTGACTAACGCGACTTTTCAGGCGTTTTTTTGCACGAAAATTATTTGTAGACTTGTGAAAAAAGGTCTTTATATCAACTTGAAAATAAAGATAATCTATGTGTGATTAACCGAGTGAATCATCGGTGCCGATAAAAAACAATGAACAGGCTGCGGTTAACATACATGAGAAAAGAGTGGCTTGTAGATGATTGTAAAAAAAACTATTATCTTTGTGTTTGAAACAGTATCTTTAATCGGGATGAAATTAATAGCAGAAAGCGGATCAACGAAAACAGAATGGTCTTTGGTAGAAGGAGAGCATCTGATACAGCGTGTGTTTACGGAGGGACTTAATCCTTTTTTTCAAACAAGAAGAGAAATCAGTCGGAGTATCAGGCTTGGGTTGCCCGACTCTTTTTTTAAGCGCAAACTGGAGCAGGTCTTTTTTTATGGGGCGGGATGTACTTCGGCCGAAAAGAAGAGTGTAGTAGAAGCTTCTTTGGTAGCCCAGTTTAAAACGCCGGCTTATGTGGAAAGCGACCTGTTGGCAGCCGCCCGGGGGCTGTTTCAGCACGATTCGGGGATTGCATGTATCCTCGGAACGGGTTCAAACTCGTGTTTTTATGACGGTCATGTCATAGTTAAAAATGTACGCGCGGGGGGATATATCTTAGGCGATGAAGGCAGTGGCGCAGCCTTAGGAAAGCAATTTCTCTCGGATGTTTTGAAGAAATTGGCTCCGCAAGTGCTGATCGATGACTTCTTTGAAAAGTATGACTTGACCCCTCACGATGTAATGGATGTTGTTTATAATCGTCCGTTTCCCAATCGTTTTTTAGCGGAGCAGTCTTGTTTTTTGGCTGATTATCTTCGTCTTGATTATGTAAAAGGATTGCTGCTCTCCAATCTCCGGAGCTTTTTTCTGCGCAATGTGATGCAATATGACTATTTGAATTATCCTATTCGCTTTGTCGGATCGGTAGCATATAATTATGCGGATTTACTGCATCAGGTTGGAAAAGAGTTCGGAGTAGAGCTAAGCGTGGTAGAAGAAACCCCTATGGGCGGACTGATCAAATACCATGCCTTCCCTCCGGATGATCCGGAAAGCTGATTTTCTGATTTTTTTATCTCTTTTTTCCGCCTTTTGTCGTTGGTTTGTAAAGATATAATTGTTAAAATTTAAACCTAATATATAAAAAAACAGAATAAAAGTTCTTGATGTGAAAATTATAATATATCTTTGCTTGTACAAAAATGCAAAATATGAATATGAAGCAGGAATAGAAATAACAAAAACATTATTTAGAGATGTTCGATATATTGATGTGTAGAACGTCGGTTATTCCGAACATCTCGATCTTAAAAAAAGGAACATTCTTAAAAATTAAAGACAAAAAACAAATAAAGACTTTTTTACAGGACATAAACTTGAAAAACAAATTGTATCATGATAAGAAAGTGTACCATGGGAAGAAAAATGAAACTATTACTCTCCGTACTTTTATTGAGTGTGGGAGTTGCAATGGCACAAACCCGTATAACGGGTAATGTAACAGACGAGAAGGGCGAACCGGTCATCGGCGCTTCGATCCTCGTTAAAGGAACAGACCAGGGAACAGTTACGGACTTGGATGGAAATTTCAGTTTGTCGGTTTCCTCTTCAAGCGGAAAAAACTATTTAATCATCTCCTATATGGGGATGAAGACACAGGAAGTTGAAGCTAAGCCGAATCTGGCAATCGTTTTGAAGGAAGACGCGACTGCGCTTGGCGAAGTGGAAATTACGGCTGAGTTCGGGATGAAGCGTGTGGCTCGAGCCGTAGGTTCGTCGGTGCAAAATGTAAAAGCCTCCGATATTATCGAATCGGGACGCGACAATTTTATTTCAGCGTTGCAGGGACGTGTGGCCGGTATGACCGTCAGCTCTTCCGGGGGAGCACCGGGCGCTTCCAATACCGTTGTATTGCGCAGCTTAACGTCTATTTCCGGAAATAACCAACCACTATATGTGGTAGATGGTATTCCGATGAACAACAGCACCTTCGATCCCACAAGCGTGGGAGGCGGCTTCTCTCCGAGAAATCTGGATTTTGCTTCGCGAGGCAATGACTTCAATCCTGAAGATATCGAATCCATGACCGTATTGAAAGGGGCGGCGGCCGCGGCTCTTTATGGATCGGATGCCTCGAACGGGGCCATTATTATCACAACGAAAAAGGGAAGAAAAGGAAAAGGACGTGTTGCCTACAGCAATACCTTCCGTTGGGACAAGGCATACGGTTATCCGGATATCCAGACAAAGTATGCCAACGGATCTTATGGTACGACCAACTACTTTTACACAAAACATTTCGGGGGGCTTTATCCCGAAGGGATGCCGTTGTATGATAATTTCAACTCCGTATTGCAGACAGGATTCAGTAACAAACATAATATTTCGGTCGAAGCCGGAAGCGACAAAGCTACGTTGAGAGCAGGGGCATCGTACCTGAATCAGACCGGAGTAATTAAAACGACCGACTATTCTCGCTTTAATCTGAGTTTATCAGGGAAAGCTGAAATTACCTCATGGCTGAAATTTGAAGGCAGTATGCAGTATTCCTCCACGCAAAACACAAAAGTTCCGCGTGGCGTAGACGGGCCTTTGTTCTTAGCGATGAAGTGGCCGCTGGTCGACAATATGTCGGAATATTTGGCCGCTGATGGTGCACACATGAGATATCCACGTTATTATACCGATACCGATTTGCTTAATCCTCTTTTCGGACTGTATAAGAATAAATTCTACGACGAATCCGATCGTTTTATTTCGAATGCTTCCGTAACGATTACTCCCATCAAGAATGCGTTCTTCAGGGCACAAGTAGGGTGGGATGTCGGTATGCAAACATTTGAGACTTCCAAACATCCGTATTACTACAAAACGAACAATGGTGATGGAACTTATGTCTTGACGAAATCGAACTTTTCCGATCCGACGTTAAATTTACTTGCCGGATATAATGACAAATATTTGGATGATAAGTTTACCTTCTCTGTGCAGTTTGGATATCATCAACTCCAGAATGGGATTACCCGATTAAGTACGAACGGATCGAAATTTATTATTCCAGATTTTCAGTCGATTAATAATTGTGAACCTGCAACCGTATCGTCAATAAAACGTACGACCAAACGTCGTATTCAGGCGCTCTCGGCACAAGCAGAGTTCGGTTATGACAATATGGCTTTCTTAACCTTTCGAGCAAGAAATGACTGGTCGTCCACATTGCCGAAAGCCAATAATTCCTATTTCTATCCGGCGGTAGAAGGGGCCTTTATCCTGACGGAACTCCCTTTCCTTAAAGATAACAGGATGATCAATTATCTTAAGATAAGAGGTTCTGTTGCCCGTGTGAGAAAAGATGCCGGACCGTTGGAAATCGATCCTCAATTGGAAGCTACGAAGTTGACCGGCGGTGGATTTAAATATGGATTCACCGGCCCCAATAAAAAACTGAAGCCGGAGATGACAACTTCCAGAGAGATCGGTTTTGAAGGGCGTTTCTTGGACGATCGTATCGTGGCAGATTTTACTTATTTTGCAACACATTGTTCCGATCAGATCGTGAAAGGGTTCCGTCTCAGTTATGCGACCGGATTTGTTTTGAATAACATGAACGTAGGAACGTTCGATACATGGGGATGGGATAGCCATGTGGATGTGGATATTATCCGCGGAGCAGATAACTTACGTTGGAATATGGGAGTCAATCTGTCGCATGCGAGTTCGAAAGTCGTTTCTTTACCTGAAAATGTAAGCGAGTATTATAACTGGATGACATGGAGTTCCGGAAATATTCGTAACGGGATTATGATGGGACATCCGATTACGACCCTTACAGGAAAAGCGTATCAACGCAACAAGGCCGGCCAAGTGCTGATTGATCCTACCACAGGGCTTCCTATGGTCGATAGCAAATGGAGCGTTTTGGGCGACAGAGAACCCAAACTTCGCTTCGGAATTACATCGAGTTTAAGCTATAAAGGCTTCCGCTTGTCAGCCATGTTCTCAGGCCGTTACAAAGCAACGGTGGTAAACGGAACGAAACGCTCGATGATGCAGAACGGAACAAGTTGGGAATCGGTCGATTTGCGTGAACGGGGGCCGGTTATCTTCAACGGTGTTTTGAAAGACGGAAAAGAAGAATCGGATAACCCCACAAAGAATACGATTGCAATAGATTATTCGACCTTTGGTTCTTCCGTTTATAATGGAGGTGATGAAGACTGGCTTGAAAAGAATGTACACTATCTTCGTTTGAGCGAATTGCGTCTGATGTATCGTATTCCATCCCAATGGCTGAGAAAAACGAAAGTAATTTCGGATGCAAGCATCCATCTTACCGGAAACGATTTGTTTACATGGACGAACTATTCAGGTATCGATGCTGTGGGGAATACGGTATCGGCGGCAGCCGGTGGTACCGGTGGCGAAGGATACGATGTGTGGTCCATTCCAAATCCGCGCGGTATGTCGATCGGTTTCAACTTAACGTTTAACTAAAAACTTAACACTTACTGAGATGAAAAAAATAACGATGATAGTAGCATCCTTGTTTATCTTCCTGACCGGTTGTGAAGATTATCTGGATGTGAACAGAAATGTGGATGCTCCCGACCATGTCGAAGGATATTTGTATCTGGCCGGAATACAACAGTCTTATTTGGGAGTGTATTATGAGATAAGAGGCCTTGGACCGATGACCCAAATGATGGGAACTACTACTTCTGCATATACAAATTTTGCTAATCATTATTACGCACAGGGAAGTGACGCCTGTGGTGAAATATGGCGTATGACTTACTGGAATCAAGGCATGAATCTGGAAAATATGATTAACCAGTCGTTGGCTGCCGAAGAATGGACGCTTGCCGGTATAGGATATGCTATTAAAGCGTATTCGTGGGATATGCTTACGAAAGAACACGGTGAACTACCCATGAAACAGGCGTTTGTTGACGGGTTGCTATCGCACGATTACGATTACCAGAAAGACGTTTATAAACAAGTGCGTGAATGGGCTTACAAAGCCATTGAACTGCTTGAAAAAGAAGATAATAAAGATTATGGTACGAAGATTAGCGCGAATGACTTTATTTATCAGGGAAATAAGGCAAAGTGGATCAAGTTTGCTTATGCGGTCCTTGTGCGCAATTTAGCTTCTTTATCGAATAAGACAAACTTTGTTTCGGATTATGCTCCCGAGCTGATTCAATGTGCCGGCAAATCGTTCGAATCTCCTGACGATGATGCGGTTGTAAAGATTGCCGGAGGCTCTCAAAGTGCTCCTTACGAAGATTATAACAACTTCTGGGGGACGGCACAAAAAAATCTTACATATAACTATTTCCAGCATGAATATGCCGTGCAGGTATTTACGGGGACTGTGCCTAAATACGATGAAGCAACCGGTGAAAAAGTGCGAACGGAAGGAAATGATTATTATCCGTATGAGCTTGCCGATAAGCAAATCATTTGCGACACACTGGTAACGGAAACCGGACACTACGATCCGAGGGTGGCAGCCAAGTTAGCGACGACGAGCGATCCGGAATATAAAAACATCGATAATGCGGACAGTGTAAAAAGGTATAAGTATTACGGCGGGTCTTTTACCGGAGCAAGTGGTTCGATCGGTACTGCACCGTCTTTTTACGGCCGGAGAATTGCTTCTGAATATCAGGGAAGTATTCATGACGGGAAAGGACGTTGGCTCTATCATGACGAAGCACCTTATATCTTAACCACATGCGCTGAAATTAAGTTCTGTCTGGCTGAAACCTATTGGAAAATGGGCAAGAAGAATGAAGCTTTTGAAGCGTTTAAAGAAGGAGTAAAAGCAGACCTCGATTTTACAGTCCGATACCTTATGCCCGGCACGGTGGGCAAAGCCGAAGGAGGAGACAAAATAACCAAGAAAATTTTCAACGATTTGGCGATTAAATACCAGACCGGTCCTTTCGTCGAGAAACTTCCAATGACCGATTTTTCTCTTTCTCACATTATGATGCAGAAATGGGTGGCTCTTTATCCGTGGGGAGCTCACGAAGCATGGGTAGACATGCGAAAATATCATTATGATATTGAGTATACCGGCGAATATCCTTCGAAAGGGAACGGTTGGGATGTGAGTACCGTTACACAGAAATGGGATACGAATCCAAGTAAAGTATATAAAGGGTTCTATTTGGCTCCGGCTCAGGTGCAAGGACGAAAAAGTTCATACAATGTGAAGAACGAGGGCTCTCCGTGTTACAGAATCCGTCCGCGTTATAATTCGGAATATATGTGGAACAAGGCATCATTGGAGGCGTTAAAACCCGTATCGGGAACAGCCGACAATTATCAATGTTCGATACCCTGGTTTGCTTATCCGGGTGAAGTTCCTGCGGCAGTCAAATAATTTATTCATTTATAATAACTATTCGCTATGAAAGTCTTTAAATATATTTTTTATACGGTTCTTTTAATGGGATTCGTAGCATGCGAAAAGCATGTAGTGGAATATGATACGACCGACCTCTCGGACGTGGCGGAATTTCAGTTGCACTATTTTGTTCCTGTCGATGCAAAAGCGAGCAACTATATCTATAAGATTGAGATCAATCATGACGTTTACGTAAACAATAATGCAGCTCTTCTGACAACATACAATGCCGTACCTAATGGCTCTGTGGGTCGATTCTATACAGCGAAGGTCGGAGAAAATCAGATCAAACTATATAAAGATAAGAAGTTAGACCTGGTATATGATCAGGCCTGTTCCCTGAAAAAAGGCAAGCAGAATGTCTTTGTGTATGATTTTAACAAACCTCCTGTGGTGTTTGATAACGGTCATCCGTATGTAACGAATATATCGGAAAATACGGATTCCGTTTGCTGGGTCAAGTTCTATAATTTCCTGTATGAAAAAGAAGGCGTTCCGACCGATCTGAAGTTGCAGTATCAGTATCAATACACATTAGATTATAAGACCAAGGAAAAAAGTCAGTGGGCTGATGTCGGAAAACCGGTTGCTTTCGGTGAAACGACCGGATGGCAAGTGGTAAAGCTGAAAAAAGAAGTCTTTAACTCATCGGGAAAATGTCGAGTAGACTACCGAATCAAAGTGATAGATGCTTCTGGTGACCTTGGGGATGAATTGCAGGTAATGAATACAAATGGAAAGTTTATCGGCTATTCAGATCATAAGGATGGCTATATAGGTAGACGATATCATCATGTATTGTCCGGCATGCGTGCGGCAAAACCCGTGTCTGCCGTCAGACAGTTTCATGCATTGTAAAATTGTAAAAGAGGTAGAATAAAAATTACATTCCTTCTTTACTGCATTGCTATATACCAAATAATAAATGATATGATGGGAAGAAAAATGAAACTATTACTCTCCGTACTTTTATTGGGTATGGGAGTTGCAATGGCACAGACCCGTATAACGGGTAACGTAACGGACGAAAAGGGCGAACCGGTCATCGGTGCTTCGATCCTCGTTAAAGGAACAGACCAGGGAACAGTTACGGACTTGGATGGAAACTTCAGTCTGTCGGTGCTTACAAACGCAAAGTTGGTCATATCGTATATAGGAATGAAAACGCAGGAAGTCTTAGCCACCTCCAATCTGCGCATCGTTCTCCAATCCGATACTGAATTGCTGGATGAAGTGGTTGTTACTGCCATGGGGATAAAAAAGGAGCGAAAGGCGTTAGGATATGCCGTGCAAGATGTAAAGAGCGAGGAGTTATTGAAAAACAAAGCCCCGAATTTGATCAATTCTCTGGCCGGAAAGATTGCCGGAGTCAATATTACACAAAGCTCCGGATCGGCAGGTGCAGGTGCGCAAATTGTGCTTCGTGGAGGAACCTCGCTCGAAAGAGACAATCAACCGTTATTTGTGGTAGATGGGGTCATTTATGATAACTCTACCCCAGTCGGTGGAAACTCCGGCTTTGATGGAGCCACCAGAAACTCTACAACGTATGGGAACCGTGTGATGGACATCAATCCGGAAGATATAGACAATGTATCCGTACTTAAAGGTGCGGCTGCGGCTGCTCTCTACGGTTCTCGTGCGGCTGCCGGTGTCATTGTCATTACGACCAAAAAAGGAAATACCGACGGGAAAACGGAGGTAACACTTAGCTTCCGTTATACGTCCAATTGGGTCAATCGTTATCCGGAAGAACAAACCCGATATAAAAGAGGGTCTTATAATAATATCGGAAATTTGAATACAGATTGGATCATGTCGTCGTGGGGAGAGGTATTCGGTCCGGATGACACTCAATATGAAAATATTCGGGATTTTCTACAGACCGGTTCGAGCTGGGATAATACTGTAACCATATCCGGAGGGAATCAAACGGGAAGTTTTTACCTTTCCGCTTCACATTATGATCAGGATGGTATTGTACCTAAGACCGGGTATGATAAAAGTACCGTTCGTTTCAATGCAGACAGAACATACGGAAAGTTTAATATTGCGATTAACTCGGCATTCTCCAAATCAAGCACTCAGAAGACCTTTACTTCCGGTGGGCTTTACAATGCAAGCAGTAACGGGGCGATGGAAGCCGTATATTTATGGCCCAGAAGCGAGAACATGTCGAAATATTTGAATGAGGACGGAAGTAAATATCGTATATTTCAGGGATTAGATCCTCAAAACCAATCATTGGATAACGATATTGAAAACCCGTATTGGATCATCCATAAAAACAGAATCGGTGATGAAACGACTCGCTTATCGGGTTCCGTTACTCCAAGTTATAAATTAACGGACTGGTTAACGTTGACTTACAGGATGGGTATGGACCGTTACAATATGACTGACAGAACGGTGATTGCAGAAAACGGAGCCGTAGCGCCGGAGTTTCAGAAAGGTCGTTTGTCCGAGAATGACGTAACGTATGAGTACCTGAACTCGAATCTGATGTTAACCGCGTCTAAAAGGGTCAATGATTTTGATCTGAATCTCCTTTTGGGACAATCGGTAGAAGATACGAAATCGACGGTTAATCGTCGTACGGGTTATAAATTTATTGTTTCGGATTTTCCGAGCTTTGATAACATTAACGATGGTAACAAACGGCTGCAGTCGAACAGAACGCAAAAAAGACTCATGGGAGTCTATGGAGAGTTCAGAGCTTCGTACAAGAGTCTGCTTTATTTGACACTTACGGGACGAAACGACTGGACCTCTACCTTGCCTGTGGATAACAGATCATATTTTTATCCTTCGATCGGAAGCAGTTTTGTCTTTTCGGAATTGTTTCCGGAAAACACCATATTTTCTTTCGGGAAAGTGCGTGCTTCATGGGCGCGTGTCGGAAAAGATACCGATGCGTATGCAACGACAACGTCTTTGTTTGCCCCCTTGGAATTCCTTGCGGGAACAGGAGTAGGAAACAGTTGGGAAAGAGGAAACCCATACTTAAAACCTGAAATTACGGAATCTACCGAGTTAGGGTTAGAGATGCGATTCCTGAAAGGGAGAGTCGGGTTTGATGTGACCTATTACACCAATAACAGTAAAAACCAAATTGTTTCTCCCCGTCTGAGCCAGGCCAACGGTTATATTCTCTATAAAGTGAATGTAGGAAACATTTATAACAAAGGGTTGGAACTTTCTATTACGGGCACTCCTGTCCAAACAAAAGACCTTCAATGGACAACGACGCTTAATCTGGCAGGTAACAGAGGAACTGTCGACAATCTTTTGGATGGTATGAAGTTACTTTATGTTACCGATGTTCAGATTGGTGGTGTAAAAGCAGCATCCGTCAACGGAGGGGATTTTATGGCTATTACCGGCAATAAGTGGAAACGCGATGACGCAGGGAATCCGATTCTCGATGCCATCACCGGTATGCCTACGTATGATAATACCCAAACAAACTATGTGGGGAACCGTGAGCCTAAGTTCATCGGAGGATGGAACAACAGCATTCAGTGGAAAAATTTTAATCTCTCTTTCCTTCTTGATTTCAGAGTTGGTGGAGATATCTATAACGGTACCGATTATTTCATGACGGTTAATGGAAGGAGCAAACGAACCGAAAACAGAGAAAAACTTACGATAAACGGTGTGGTGCAGACTGAAAAAGAAATTACGGAAAACGGAGAAACTAAAAAAGTGCTTGTTTCTGAGCCCAAATCGTTTACATTTGAAGCAGATAAACGCTATGATATCCTGAACAAGGACGGTTCCGTCAAAACGTACCGATACGGACGTGAGATTATAGAGGAGTATTACAAAACATATTATCCTGCCGAAGCCGCGAATTTTATTACAAAGACGAATTGGTTAAGATTACGTTCTCTCTCTCTATCATACTCTCTTCCAAAATCGTTGCTGGCAAAAACCGGCTTTATAAAAGCTTGTACGGTTTCAGCTACGGGAAATAATCTTCTGCTCTTTACGAATTACAAAGGTCTCGATCCGGAGGCCAGTGTCGCCGGGTCGGGAGTTACCGGTTCCAGTTCGACCGGAATAGATTATTGCGGAGTGCCCAACACGATAGGAATGTCGTTTGGCGTTAACTTGACTTTTTAATACTTCAAATAAAGAGAAAGGAACAGAAAGATGAAAAAAATAAAATATTTAGGATTGGAGTTAATTTTCTTGTTGGCATGTGTTTCATGCAACGACTGGTTGGATGTGAACGAAAACCCCAATACTCCGACCAATACGGTAGCAAGTGTCGAAACAAGGCTTCCATGGATTCAGCATTTTTACGGATACGCTTATGGTGCAGCCAGCATGCGTGTCAGTTGGATCAATGGAACCATTACTTCACGCAATGGTTTTAGTTCCGGCAGTACCCATACGTATATGCCTGTTTGGAATCCGAGTAACGGAGTATCCGTTACACCTTATCAGCAGTGGTTTGTAGGTGCGGCGGCCAATATCGAAGACCTGAAAAAGAAAGCGGAAGAGACGCAGGCTTATCATTATACGGCCGCAACGCTTGTGATTGAAGCAATGGGCTATATGCTGATGACCGACCTTTATGGCGAGATGCCTTTTCGTGAGGCTGTAGGCGCTCAATTAACGCCTAAGTACGATGACGGAAAGACCATCTATGAAGGTTGCCTGCAGAAGTTGGATGAAGCGCTGAGCTACTTCGATAAAGAACAACCTTCTACTGCACCTCCTCTATCTAAAGGAGACAATTGGAATAACGGAGACCTTGCTAAATGGAAAGCAATGGTATACGGGTTAAAAGCTCGCTGGTTGAATAAAGCGTCTAAGAAAACGTCGTATAATCCTGATGCTGTTTTAGATGCATTGTCTAAAGCCCCTTCAACGAATAATATGAGTGCAGTTGTACACCATTTGAATCTTCCGGGCGATTTGGTAGGACCCGGTTTAAATGGAGATCCGGTTAAGACAAGTTATTTTTTCAATGTATTTGCATGGAGCGATCATATCCGTCTGCAAAAATGGTACACGGACAAACTGGAATACACGGAAAAAGGTAGGACACATTATGATCCTCGCCGGCATGCTTTACTCCCGGCCAATCAACACTACAATGCCGATGGAACTTCTTATTTTATGATCACGGCAGGTGTGGATGAATTACATTCCGATATTCATTTGAAGTCAGGGCCCGTAATCTCCAACTACAACAGTGATACCAAATCCTACAAAGCCGGCAGCACGATTGCCGAAAGAAGCGGTGATACAGTGTATGTTACCCTGCGTTCTATCTGTGCGGTAACAGGCTCTGCCGATGGTGAGAGTATGTATAAGGATAAAGACGGAACCATTCTCTCTACCGGAACTTTTTATACCCGTCCGGAGGCTCCTACCCATCTCCTGACTTACTCCGAAATGTGTTTCATTAAAGCCGAAGTATTATTCAGGAAAGGCGATCGGGCAGGAGCACATCAGGCCTATAAAGCCGGTATTCTGGCAGATATGGAGCTGATGAATCAGAAATTGAACGCGTATGCAGACAAGAACAATCCCGGCAAGAAACCGATGACGGATCAGGAAATCAGTGATTTCATGAAGAGCGAAGGGGTGTGTCAGGATGCTGCGAAACTGACGATGGAAGAGATCATGAAGCAAAAATTTATTGTCATGACGTTCACAGTCGAGAATTGGAACGATATGCGTCGATTTAACTATTCGGCCGGAAACATCGGTAACTTTGGGGTTGTTTACCCCGGATTTGAAAGACCCAAGGCTATGCCTGCATCTGCAACGACCGATAAATTTCCCGGAGCTTCGAAGGTGGAGGATAATTATTGGTGGAGACGATTTATGCATTGTTCTCATGAAGTCAATTACAATGCAGAACAATGGAAAGCATCGAATCCGAAAGCCGATAAGTTGGATATTTGGTCCGTACCGGTTTGGTGGGACAGTGCGGAGTAATTAGGTAATTATAAAAAGAGAGGA
Organism: Tannerella forsythia; assembly: GCF_001006485.1. GTDB lineage: Bacteria > Bacteroidota > Bacteroidia > Bacteroidales > Tannerellaceae > Tannerella > Tannerella forsythia. Next base: position 79,150 of record NZ_JUET01000082.1, on the reverse strand, counting down.
CATTCTTTGGAGAATAATTTTCTCTTTGGTAGAATTTATCTTCATTATGCGAAAAATAATTTGTGCGTCTGTTGGATTGCTGTTTTTGGGGGGAGTGCATGCCCAATCGTGGGTACGTGTGAACCGGATCGGCTATCTGCCTGACGATGTCAAGGTGGCTGTCTGGGTGAGTAAGGAGAAGAAGACGATCGATTCGTTCGAGGTGGCCGATGCACAAACCGGTAAGAGGGTCTATCGGGGAGAGAAGATCGTAAATACGGGAAAGCAGCCGGCTTTCGAGTCGTCGGTACGGCTTCATTTTTCGGAGTTGACGACGCCCGGCACGTATGTGCTGCGTGCCGGTGGCATCCAGTCCGTCCCGTTCCGGATCGGGTATAATGTGTATGCCGAAGCGGCGGAGATGCCACTCCGGTATATGCGTCAGCAGCGATGCGGATACAATCCCTGTCTGAAAGACTCATGCCACACGCATGGGGTGGTTTCGGTAGGTGATCCCGACGGAAAACGCAATGGCATCCCTTTCGACGTTTCCGGCGGCTGGCACGATGCTTCCGATTATCTCCAATACGTTACCACCTCGGCCAATGCCGTGTACCAGATGCTTTTCGCCTATTCGCAACATCCCGAAGCATTTGGAGACCGGTATCAAGCCAATGGGGACGAGGGCGCGAATGGCATCCCCGATATTCTGGACGAGGCCAGATGGGGAATCGACTGGTTGGTGAAGATGAACCCCGACTCGGTTACTTATTTTAACCAGTTGGCCGACGACCGGGACCATGCGGGCTTTACCCTTCCTGCCGACCAACGCGTCGATTACGGTTGGGGGGCTGGTAAAGCACGTCCGGTATATTTTTGCAGTTCGCTGCCGCAAGGATTGAAAAAATATCGGAACCGGAGCACGGGACTGGCTTCGACATTGGGAAAATATGCTTCATCGTTCGCTTTAGGCACAAGCGTGTTGTCGGAATATGACCCTGAATTTTCCAAGCTGTTGCTCAAAAAGTCGGAGCAGGCTTATCTCAGAGGGGCGGCACATCCCGGCGTATGCCAGACGGCTCCGTGCGGAGCACCCTATTTCTACGAAGAAGACAACTGGGCCGACGATATGCAGCTGGCCGCGACCGAGATGTATGCGCTCTCCGGCAAAAAAGGATATCTGAAACAGGCCGTTCAATATGGTCGGATGGAACCTGTAACGCCATGGATGGGAGCTGATTCGGCTCGTCATTATCAATGGTATCCGTTCGTGAACCTCGGCCATTACCGATTGGCGACACAAGGAGATGACCCGAAGGCGAAGCAGGAATTTATCCGCCATATGCGCAGCGGTTTGCAACGGGTGAAAGAGCGGGCGCAGGGCGATGCCTTTCTCAACGGCATCCCGTTCATCTGGTGCTCCAACAACCTCACGGTAGCGTTCATCACGCAGTGCCGGCTGTATCACGAACTGACGGGCGACAAAACATTTCTCGAAGTCGAAGCCGCGATGCGCGACTGGCTGTTCGGCTGTAACCCGTGGGGAAAGTGCATGATGGTGGGCTATCTGGCACATGGAGACACACCGTCCGATCCGCACTCGGCCTTGACCCATCTGCATGGGATGCCCGTTACCGGGGGGCTTGTCGATGGTCCCATCTATACGTCGATCTTCGGCAGCCTGATCGGGGTACATCTCTCGAAAGAAGACCGGTACGCACCGTTTCAGTCGGATGTGGTCGTCTATCACGATGATTATGCCGACTATTCGACGAATGAACCGACAATAGACGGGACGGCGTCGCTTTGTTACTATCTCGGCTATTTGAGCGCTCAGGCACATCGATTTGAGACGGTGCAGGGCGGAATCGTACGGGGCGACCGGACGGAGAAGAAGATCGCGCTTGTTTTCACCGGGCACGAGTATGCCGATGGAGCCGGTGTTATCCGTCGTACGTTGAAAAAGCATCAGGCCCAGGCTTCTTTCTTCCTGACGGGCGATTTCTACCGGAAATTTCCCGACGTAGCCCGCCGGCTGCAAAAAGAAGGACATTATCTGGCGCCCCATTCCGACAGGCATCTGTTCTATGCCGACTGGCAGCGGCGTGACTCGACACTCGTTTCGCGCACCGTCTTCGAGCAAGACCTCGAAGGCAACTATGCCGCGATGCAAACAGCCGGATTGAAGATTGAAACGCCTCGGTTCTTTATTCCTTCTTACGAATGGTATAATCATGAGATAAGTGGCTGGGCCAAAGCGATGGATGTACAGGTGGTAAATTTCACGCCCGGCACACGGTCGAACGCCGATTATACGACGCCCGAGATGAAGAGTTATCGTTCGTCCGAAGCGATTTATCGTTCCATCCTCGCGTATGAGGCGGAAAACGATCTGAACGGCTTTATCTTACTTCTTCATATCGGCACCGATCCGAAACGGACGGATAAATTTTACAACTTTCTGAGTGATCTGATGCACGAATTGAAGCAAAAAAACTATATCTTTGTGCGCATAGACGAATTGATGGCAAAGAAAAAAAGAAACAACGGTAAAAAGATACGTGAATGAAAACATATCGAAAAAAAACGGATAAAAACAAAAGCAACGATCTATCTCGAAGCCCCGGAAGGTAGTCGTATGCCTTGTGCATGATGCCTGTCTGCGGGTTTGTTTTTTCATATCTTTTCCATAAGCGTCTTGCCCGGGCTTGCATTTGCAGGTTCCGGGCAAGTTTTTTTGTTTGTTTAGCCGTCCGTTTTCAGCCATCAGCCATCAGCAATCATTCAATCAATGGGAATGGCCTTACAATTGCACGTCCATGGTTATGCAGCGTTCAGCTCTTATCCAAATTGTTAAAACAATACCTCTTCATATCTTATTCTTTGGATTTGTTGTTCTGATATAGAAGATTATGTGTATTTTTATGCCGTGAAAGAAAAACAAGAGGAATCATGGATTGTCCAAGATGTAAAAGCGGTTGCCATGTAATGAACGGCATGGTTGGGGGAAGGCAAAGATACAACTGTAAGGATTGTGGCTTCAACTACACGGTGGAGCGGAAGTCGGACGTCATTTGAACGATGAAGTCACAACTACTGATCGGCGCAACCGGTTCGGGATGCGGTAAGACTACGTTTACCGCCGGACTGCTTCGCTTAATAAAACGACGGGGGATGAACGTTCAGCCGTTCAAATGCGGCCCCGACTATATTGATCCGCATTATCATAAGTTGTCGGCGGGCTGCGAGTCGGTGAATCTCGACAGCTGGCTCGCTTCGCCTGCCCATGTACAATACCTTTACAACCGTTATGCAGCACCGGCCGAAGTCTGCGTGGTCGAAGGGGTCATGGGACTGTTCGACGGATACGTGAAGATGCACGGAAGCAGTGCCGAGACAGCCCGCCTGCTCAATATTCCTGTCGTACTGATTGTCAATGCCCGTTCCGTAGCCTATTCCGTAGCGCCTGTGATTTACGGATTCAAGCATTTCAACCCGGAGGTGCATATCGTCGGAGTCGTATTTAACCGCACGGCCTCAGCCACGCATGCCTCATATCTGAAAGAAGCCTGTGCGGACGTCGGGGTCGAATGCTTCGGCTGCCTGCCCAGGATCAACGACCTTGAGATACCGTCCCGTCATTTGGGACTTACGACGGATGCCTCGTTTCAGTTTGAACAACTGATCGAAAAAACCGCAGATGCCATTGCTGCGAATGTAGATATCGATCGTCTGTTGGAAGTCTGCCGACAGGCGGTACTGCCCGAAGTGACCGTCATTCCACCGTCACAACTTCCGGACAGAGGACTGTCTATCGCTGTAGCACGCGACGAAGCATTCACGTTTACCTATAAAGAAAACATCGCACGCCTCGAACAAATGGGCACAGTCACGTATTTCAGCCCGATCAAAGACCAAACACTGCCACCGGCCGATCTCGTTTACCTTCCCGGCGGATATCCCGAGTTCTACCTGAATGAGTTGAGCGCGAACCGTCCGATGCTCGAAGCGATCCGTTCGTACGTTGAAAACGGAGGGAAGCTATTGGCCGAATGCGGTGGCATGATGTACTTGGGTCGCTCGATCACGGGCATGGACGGGGTAAATTATCCTTTAGTCGGCGTGCTTGCACAGGAGGCAACTATGAGTGGTATGCGTCTGCATCTCGGCTATCGCCGCTTCGCACTGAACGGAACGGAATGGAAAGGACACGAGTTTCATTATTCATCGATCGTTGGAGGAGACGCGATTCCCTTTTCGATCGCCCAACAATACAATGTCAGGGACGAGAAAGTCGATACGCCCGTTTACCGTTACAGGAACGTGATTGCAAGTTATACCCATTTGTACTGGGGTGAAAACGATGTGATGGATTTGTGGAAAGCAGAACCCGCCGGCCCTTAGCGCGTGCCGAGATAGAGGAAGAACATACCGAGCAGCACCAACAGCAGATCGACGGCTTTACTTCTGAGATTTTTCTCGTGGAGCAACAAAGCGCCGGCGGCAAAAGTGACGAGTACACTGCTTCGCCGGATCATCGAAACGATCGAGATCATCGAGTCGGGAAAACTTAGCGCGTAGAAATATATCCAGTCGGCTATCGCCAGAAACACGGAAATCAGCAGAATGCCCCATCGCCATTCGAACGGTGTGGTGTGTTTGCGGTGCGGATACCAGAGAAACAGCAAGATGGGAGTCATCAGTGCGAACTGATACATATTGAACCAGACCTGAACCGTCATCACATCGAGCGATCGCATCAGGTACTTGTCGTACAAGCCGCTCATCGAACCGGCAACAACAGAAAGCACCGCATAAAGAATCCATTTGTTATGCGTAAACCGTATGCCTTCCTTACGCCCCGACGACGACAACATATAAAAAGACAGGACGGCCAGCAGCACCCCAATCCATTGATAGAGGTTGAGCCTTTCGCTGAAAATGATCAATGCGCCGAGCAGCGTCAGTACAGGCTGTGTGGCCTTAACAGGGCCAGTGATGGTCAGCGGAAGATGCTTGACCGAGAAATATCCGGCCATCCATGATGTCAGTACGATGACCGATTTCAGAAACACGAGCCCGTGCGTTTGCCACGAAACACGAGGCACGTAAAACATTGTTCCGTCGAGCATGTCCGACCTGTAAGAAAGAAGTACGAAAGGCAAAAAAAGCAGGCTGGAAATCATCGTATTCAGAAACAGCACGGGGATCACGGCGTTCCGGCTGACGGCCATTTTCTTGCTTACATCGTAACATCCTAACAGGAATGCCGAAAGAAATGCCCAAGCGACCCACATCATCAGTCAACCGTAAAAAGATCGTCCGGATAATCGATGTCAATCAGGGTAAGTCCTTCGGGCGGTGCGGACGTACCCGCCCGACAACGGTCTTTCGCTTCGATCAGCCGGCGAAAATCATCGACACTGCGCTTACCGCGCCCTACCTCGAACATGGTACCGACCATCGCGCGCACCATATTCCGCAGGAAACGATCGGCTTGAATCGTAAACACCCATCGTGTTCCATCCTTCTCCCATCGGGCTTCATCGATCCGGCAATTATTCGTCTTCACATCGGTATGCAACTTGCTGAAGCTCGTAAAATCCGTATAGTCGTACAAGGTTTTGGCCACTTCATTCATCGCCCCGAAATCCATACCGCGCAATGACATGCAACAAACGGTTTCGTAATCAAAAGGGTCTTTCTTTTCGGACACGAGATACTGATAACGGCGCGACAGGGCGTCGAACCGTGCATGCGCATCGGCACGTACCGGAACAATCCGTGCTATCGCAATATCTTGGGGGAGCATACGGTTCAACTTTCCCGCAAGCCGTTCCGTATCGTCCAAGGCCTTCGGCACATCGAAATGTGCCGCCATACGGCGCGCATGCACGCCGGCATCCGTACGTCCGGCGCCCGTCAGTGGCACAGGACGGCGAAGCACCGTCTCCAAGACGTCCTCCACGCACTGCTGCACGCTCAACCCGTTCGGCTGACGCTGCCAACCGCAATAGTTTGTTCCCTTATAGGCCAACCAGATAAAATACCGATTCATACGTCTGCTTTCTTTCGTAACGGGCAGCAAAGGTACGAAAACCCTTTCCGTCTGCCATCATAAAATGATTATAATAATAGGTATACGGTATCTATCGGCAGCTACCCGACCCCAAGGTGCTTGTAGAGGAAGTCGGCGGATGCATCATCAATCGCCACGGGAAAAACATTTCTTTTCGGTTTTATAGAGGAAAAAGAATCATTCCAGATAAATATGCGAGGAATTATTTCGAACGAATATCCCCAAAGAAAGAGGGTATGCCCAAACATTGCGTTTTGACATACCCTCTTCTAATGCGATTAAAATAAATGTAGTTACACACTCTTGTTTACGATTCGGGATACTGCTTCGGGAGTCAGGTCTACACCCACAATCACTCCTTTACCGTCTATCAGAAAGTTTCTCAGTCCTTTCTTCAAACCGTACGTTTTGTACAGCAACGACGATTTTCCCTTTCCATCGTACCACTGATTCGCCGATTCCAGCCCATCTGTTTTCAAGGTCTCCGTAAATACGGAGAATTTTTCATCCATCGAAACGGAATAGACTTTAATACGTGTCGAATCCCAATCTTTCACTTTGTTCCAAAGCGCTATGTTACGAACACGGGAATCGGCATCGTAAGCCGCCCAGAAATTTACTAACGTGTAGCTTTCGGAACGATTTCGGAAATCAATACCTCGATTGTTTTCCAAAGACTCTATCCTCGGAGCAAGGTCTCCCAAATGATAGCCTTCGGTTATCCCTGCTTTATCCGTCCCGGCCGATAAGAATAACCAAACCACCGCGACGGAGAGTACACAAGTTCCAATCTTCATACTTTATATTTATGGTGAAAAAAAACATCGAAGAAGCATATCGGGAATACTCGCCCTGCCTGTCTGCAAATTCAGCCCAAAAGAAACGCTTATTTCTTCTATATTCTTCGACCCCCTGAGTTTCAGGAGTGAGAAAAAAAGACTGCCTTCGCTAAGACCGGTCTTTTACCTCAATTCGCATGCAAAGATAATGCAATATTTTTGAGAAGGAATGGATTTAATATTACTTAACGCCTGAAAGCCAGGCCTGAAATCCACGACAAGCAATGACTTTTCTTATTTTATCGGCTTCCTGAGCCATTCTTGCGCTACAAAAGACCGGTTTATATCGAAATAATTGCGAATAGATGCAATAATGTCGTGTTTTCAATTGATATACGGATAGAAAGAAGAAAATGTTTGTCAGGCTAAAATCTTAATTTGTGTTATGTAACTATTCTTGCGGATGGCCGTGAACAAGCTCGTATAAGAAGAACGCGGTTTGACATTCACTTTATACGTGAGTACAGCCGTGTTGGTTTCATAATTCAATTCATAAGAATTACTCATGACGTAGACGTTTTGTTCTTCTAATGTCTTACGCATCCGCTTCAAGTCAGGCTCTGCCGTCGAACAGACAATCACCAGAATCTTATTCACCCCATCGAGCAACATCCGTTTTTCGAAGCGTTCTAATGATATCAGGATTGTTACGGTAAGGGCCGTCACGATGATAGCGGCGGTGAACATACCCGCCCCCACGGCTAACCCAATGACAGCCACCACCCAGATGCAGGCTGCCGTTGTCAGCCCGTACACACTGCCGCGGCTCTGAATAATCGCGCCGGCCCCCAGAAAACCGATGCCGGTCAGCACCTGCGCGGCAATACGCCCCGGATCACCGTTTAAAAAATTCGGATAAATCTGTGGTATCCAGATCGAGATCAGCATAGCCATGGTAGAGCCGAGGCAGATAAGTGTGAACGTGCGCAAACCGGCTTCCCGACGACGCATCTGACGCTCCGTACCCACGATTGCACCTAACAGAAAACTAATGATCAACCGAACGATGGTAGTCCATATATCGATCTTCGTACTGTTTATCACTTCATTCAACCACTCCATCGTTTCACTTGTATTTGGGAAGGTACGATATCAGATAAATAAAATAAGAGATTCCTGCACCGGTATGATCGCCGGGAACATCGATGAACTTCACATTACCTCCGGAATCACGATGCTTTGCCGCATATGTCCGGGCATTTTCGAAATGAACCGTCCGGTCGTCTTTTCCGTGAATCAGCACAAATTCGCACCGGTTATCCCAAGGTTCCAGGCTGTTCGCTTCGAGTATCCTCTCAATCTGCACATTCGCATGATTCGTATTGTGTATAAACGCATCCGTAAACAAGTCGTGCGTCTTGTCAGGGAAATCCTTATACGTATGACTCTTTCCGTCAAAATAAATGGCCAACTTTGACGCATACGATTCTTTCAGCAGGCGCGTGACTTCCAAATCGGGATAACTGTTTTTTTGATACCCGTAAATAGCAAGAGGCAACAGATAGGGCTCCGGCATCGTTTCCGAGGTCTTTATCTCATCGGAAATGTTTTTCAGGAGACAAGGCGTTCCTCCGGCCAGTAGTAGATCGACCGTAAGGCCGTCTGTCGGGTTCACTTCCAGTTCCCGTGCCACTTGTGTTGCGACGAAGCCCCCCAGCGAATAGCCGGTGACAAGCATATTTTTCTTTTTGGCATAATGATTCTCCTGCAACACTTTCTGTGAGGCGCGAATGAAATCGACCGTTGTACGCACCATCGTTTTTTTCTCGATATAAGGAATGAAACATTTCCCGTACGAATCTCCAAACCCCGGATAATCGGGAATCATGACGATATAGCCTCTCGACGCCTGCCACATCCAAAAGATTAAGTATGCCTCCAGAGCGGAAGCATCGTAGTTCGTCAACTGGCGGGTGGGTGCCTGCTTGTCGAGTACGTAGGTGTAGGGAGGCGCGAGTATTTGCCGATGGAGTGTCATCGAATCGATGGCTGGCGGCACCAATAACACGCCGGAGAGAGTAATTCTTCCGTCAGATCCGTTCGGATTCGCCGAGGAGTACATGACTTTGAATGCACGTAACTGAATGTCTCCATCGAAGACGGGCGTGTTACCGATCAGACTAAACGACGAGAGCCCCATCCCTTCTTCAGCGGTTTTCAGTTCGGCAAACGTAAATTCCTTTAAAAGCTTCCATTTTATTTCTGAGACTTCTTCCGGTTTGAGCGGGTTATCCGGTCGGTCGGTAATGACCGAAGGATTATTTTCGTCGCAGGCCGTAAACAGATACAGCGATGCGATGAACCATCCCAGCAGATATTTTATTAGCCTCTCTTTTTTCATGTTCTCCGTTTTTTAGCACGGTAAAAATAGGCATTTCCGCCCATACCGGCAAATTTACCGGTAATTTACCTGCGCTTTAATCGGGTAAGCCAGTTTTGAATAGACTACCTCGCGAGGACAGTAGAGCGTTTCTAACGCAGGCATCGGGGCAGATTCCAGAAACTTGAGCTTAAGGTTTTGGCGGACGTCGATCGCTTTTAACCCATTGCCCATGCATTTCAGTCGCTTGAGCATCGGATTCTTGCTGACATCCAAATCACTCAATCGGTTATGCGAACAATTGAGCGACTCTAATGCGGGATTCTTCGCAAGGTTCAACTCATCGATCGCATTTCCGTTGCAGGCCAATTCTATGAGTGCTCCGTTATGCGAAACATCGACACGATCCAGTGAGTTGCGTCCGCAGTCGAGAATCCGGAGTGCGGAATTACGGCTAACATCGACCGAGGTGAGCTGATTTTCACTGCATACCAGGCCGGTCAGAGCCTGATTGCGTACCACATCAATCACCGTCAGTTGGTTCGCACTGCAATCCAAATAATTCAATCCGCTGTTCTGCGATACGACAAGCATCTTCAATTTGTTTTTCCCACAGTTCAGGGTATCGAGTTGTTGGTTCTTTGTAATATCAAGTGCCGTCAGATGGTTGTTATGGCAACTCAACACACGGAGAGCAGGGTTCTTAGCAATCTCCAGCTTGATAAGGCGGATACTGTTGCAGTGCAAGCTCTTCAACGACGGATTATGGCTTACATCGAGTGTGATAAGGTTGTTCTCGGAGCATTCCAAATCGGTCAGCATCGGGTTTCTACGTACATCTAATCGGTGAAGTTTATTGCGGGAGCAATCCAGCGATTTCAAAGCCGGGAAGTAACTCATGTCTAATACTGTGATACGGTTATCGCTACATTTCAGTTCTTCGAGCGATGAGAAATATTCGAGTCCTTCGACCGACGTCACTCCCAGTCGCGAGCAATCCATCGTTTTGACAGCACGTGCTTCCGCCCCCGATAACTCACCGTCGCCATTCGTATCATACCGTCCGAACAGGAAAGCGGCCAATACGGCATCGGGTACGGTGATGTTCCCCTTATATGTCCGTATGGCGGTGCGGCGTTGTTCTTCCGCTATACGCTTCTCTTCTTCCAGTTTCCGCAACTCGGCCTGCTGCCGGGCTTCATCGTAATACCTCTCACGGGCGGTAAGCGGACGATCCGCGGATGCTTCTTCTCCGCTCTTTACAGCAGCTTCAGCTGCTTTCGTCATCTCTTCTTCCTTCGTCTTTTCCGTTGCAGCGATATACGTTTCAATCTCCGCCGTTGCTGTCTCCGTATCTACGCGATAGGTCGTCACCGAAGCAGCCAGATAACTCAGGTTTTGATACTCTGCGTCTTTAATCAGGTAGACAGAAGTAAGTGATGGCATCGCATTGCAATACAGATTTTTGAGTGCCGCATTATGCGATACGTCTAATATTGTCAGGCGGTTGATGCTGCATTCCAGATCAGTCAGCGCCGTATTTCGGGAGAGATCGAGAACCGTTAAACGGTTGCTGCCGCAATCGAGATCAGTCAGCGCCGTATTGTGAGAGACAATGAGCGAATCCAGTTTGTTGTGACCGCAATAGAGTTGCGACAAATGGATATTGCTTTTCAATTCCAAAGTTGTCAGCATGTTATTATTGCAAAACAGATGCTCCAGATTGGTATTCTGTGTCACATCGAACGAAGTCAGCCGGTTTTCCGCGCCGTTCAGCCATCGCAGCGACGGGCACGAACTTACATCCAGCGATTCTAAGCGGTTCGTACCGCAATGCAATAGAGCAAGTGCACGACAATCGTCAAGTCGCAATTGTGTCAGACGGTTATTGTCGCAGAGCAGTTCTTCCAATACTCTATGACGACTGACATCCAGCGATCGTAACATATTATTCCGACAATGCAGTTCGGTCAGTTCCACATTCTGGCTAACGTCGAGCGAATCGAGCCGGTTATTATCGCAATGCAGCTTTTTCAATGCCTGATTCCGGCTGAGATCGAGTGAGGTAAGGCCGCCATGTTGGAAATAGTTGGCATACGAACAGTCGAGTTCTTCCAAAGCCGTAAAATATTCGATTCCCTGCAATGAAGTAAGCGGTTTATCCGTACATTCAATTTTCCGCACGGTACGTGCCTCTTCGACGGATATTTCACCGTCGTTGTTCGTATCGAAGTTTTCCAGCAGATACGCTTTGAAGGTTGTATCGGGAATGCTAATATGTTGCGCACCGGCGTATAATGACGTGGCCGCAAAAAGAAGAATAATATTTTTTCTCATTTGAATAAAGTCTTAATCCACGGTCAATGCACCGACCAGCTCGGCAGCCGAGGCAAACCCGTGACGGTCGCAATAAGCCTCGATTCCTTCGATGACATTAACAGAAACCGTCGGATCAATGAAATTGTACGTTCCGATCTGAATGGCTGTTGCGCCGGCAAGCATAAACTCGACTGCGTCCTGCCACGAAGCAATTCCACCCATACCAATCACCGGAATCCTCACAGCCAAAGCTGTTTGCCATACCATCCGAAGAGCGACAGGCTTAATGCACGGTCCCGATAATCCTCCGGTTACGGTCGACAGTAAGGGGCGACGACGCTCTACATCAATAGCCATACCGAGCAACGTGTTGATCAGTGACACGGCATCTGCCCCTTCGGCCTCCGCCGCACGAGCGATCTCGGTAATATCGGTCACGTTCGGTGAGAGTTTCACAATCAGTGTCTTAGGATAAACCTTGCGCACCGCGCGCACCACTTCGGCAGCCGACGACGCGCAAACCCCGAACGACATGCCTCCCTGCTTCACATTAGGACAGGAGATATTCAGTTCGATGGCAGGAATCCGCTCAAGGGCTGCCATTTTTTGGGCACATTCGACATACGTCTCGATAGACGAGCCGCTGACGTTGACAATCATATTCGTATCGATCTCGCTGAGATGCGGATAAATCTCACGCACAAAATAATCGGCTCCCTTGTTTTGCAACCCGACGGCATTGAGCATCCCCGACGGTGTCTCAGCCATACGCGGATATGGATTTCCTTCGCGCAGTTCCAGTGTCGTACCTTTCACAACTATCCCGCCGAGCCTCGCAATATCGAACAGATCGGCGTATTCGATCCCATAACCGAATGTACCCGAAGCAGTCATCACCGGGTTTTTCAATGTCAAACCTCCTATGGTTGTTGTCAAATCTGCCATGTCAATTGATTGATGTTAAATACCGGACCTTCGGTGCAAGTACATACGTTACCTTCGGTAGTGCGCTCGACGCAACAAAGACATACGCCGAAACCGCATGCCATCTTGTTTTCGAGCGATACTTCACAAGGAATACCGGAGGTCTTCGCATACTTCGCCACAGCCATCATCATTGGCTTGGGTCCACAAGTATAAATTTGTCCGAACGCTTTCTCTTTCAATATGGAATGTTGTGTTACCCATCCTTTTTCTCCCATCGATCCGTCTTCGGTCGTAACGTATACCGATCCGTGCTTCTCAAAATCTTCGCGTTGCAGGATGTCGCTTCCCGAACGGGCGCCAAGGAGGAATACCGGAGTAAAACCAACCTTCTTCAACGACTCACCCAAGTAAAGCATCGGTGCCGTCCCAACTCCTCCGCCGGCCAGCAACAGCTCGGGTGACGACGGTTTCTGCGGTACCGAGAAGCCGTTCCCCAAAGGCAACAGCACATTCACCGTTTCGCCTGCTTTATACCGCGCCATACGCCGCGTACCTTCACCGATCAGGCGTATCAGCAGCCACAGTTCATTTTGTATCCGGTCGACATAGTTGATCGAAATCGGACGACGCAGAAACGTCGATGGTGAGTTGTCAACACGTACATCCACAAATTGTCCCGGAATCATTTCGGGCAATGTTTGCTCGGCCGTCAATTTCAACAAACAATAATCATGGTGTAACGGCTGGTTCGATGTCACCGTCATATCTAACAAGTATTTCTTCATCTTCTCCATTTTACTCCACAGGTGCAGGTGTGCGGTTTATTTCAGGAAACGGATTGTCAGCGGATATTTCCATGCTTCACCATTCAGCACCTTGACGATAGCGATAATGATCATCACAAAGGCAGCAAGGGCCACGACCGGGACGATGAAAATGCCTACGATCGTTATACATAGCACAATAATATATAATGTATAGCTGATTTCGAAATTGAGAATTTCCTTGCCCGCCTCGTTTACTTTTGCACTTTTATCTTTATACAGTAACCAAATGATCAATGGCACGATGAAACTCGACAGAAACTGCGAGGCATGCATTAGCCCTACAAATGCCTGTTCGTCTATTCCCAAATCCCATGCAGGTTGTCCCGGCGAAGAAACGGGCGGAAAGAGAAGTTTTGCTTTCTCACGTTCATATTCTTCGTGTGTAATCGCTCCTTCGTCCAATAATTTCTTCAACTGTTCCAGTTTTTCGTATATATCCATTCGTATCGTTTTTCGATGTGTCTTATATTTATTTTTTGATATTCTTTGGTTTGTTTTTTTGAACGGACAAAGATAAGCATTTCCGCAGAATACGGCAGACTTCGGCGTGTTCGATTCTTCTCTTTTGTCGGAGATTTTTCGTTTTAGTCGATGGTTAAATAGAATTAACATTTTTGCTTATGGTCTGTTTGCCGGATTTTTCCTATCTTAGGAGCATCATTCAACATGGGAATTATGAAAACAAATGCTTTCATTCGATTTATTTTATGGAGCGCTTTCTTTGTCGCAGGCGGAGTTTCTTTGTTTGCCCAGGAATTCAAGAATAATTATATCACAGTAAATGGAGTGGTTAGGGATAAGCAGACGAATAAAAAACTGGTGTCGGTCAACGTGTCGATTCCACAAACGAATATCGGAACAGTCACTAATGCCGATGGTTATTTTTCGATTAAGGTGAAAGATTCGTTACAGGCTAAAAATCTGGAATTTTCGCATATCGGATATGCTAACATGTTGTATCCTCTTACGAAGAAGGATGTTGAGAAGGCTGAAATTTTCCTGATACCGAATACGAACGTTTTAGCTGAAGTTACGGTGATGGGCGGCGATGCGCGCAGAATCGTGGAGGAGGCAATAGATAAGATTGCAATGAACTATCCGGTAAAAGAGAATTTACTGACCGGCTTTTATCGTGAAGTGATTCAGAAAAGAAAACGGTATATCAATATTTCGGAAGCGGTCGTTCAGATATTTAAAACTCCTTATGCGTTTGGTTTCGAGTATGATAGAGTGCGGGTCTTCAAGGGGCGGAAGCTGCTTAGCCAGAGAGCGGGCGATACGTTGGTTGTTAAATTGGAGGGGGGGCCGAATATGTCACTTTATATTGACCTGATAAAAAATAAGGAGTTGTTGCTGGACAAGGCAGAGATGGAAAATTATTCGTTTCGTTTCGGAGAGCCGGTTATGATAGACAACAGGCCTCACCATCAAGTGAACTTTCAGCCGCGTTTGTTATTGCCTTATGCCCTTTATTTCGGTTCTTTGTATATCGATAAGGAAACGATGGCAATCACCCGTGCAGAGTTTAACCTTAGCATGGACGACCGTTCCAAAGCGACTCGGGCCATGCTGCGCAAGAAGCCTTTCGGCCTGCGTTTTAAGCCGGAGCAAATGACCTTCCTCATCGCCTACAAACAGCATGACGGACGTAGCTATCTGAATTATGTGCGTAATGAAGTGCGTTTTAAATGCGACTGGAAGCGTCGCCTTTTTTCGACGTCTTATACGGTTTTTTCCGAGATGGTCGTTACCGATCGAAAAGAGGATGATTTTTCCCGAATCTCCTACAAAGAATCCTTCAAATCCGGCCATTCTTTATCAGATAAAGTGGGCAACTTCTATGATGAGGATTTCTGGAGAGGATATAATATTATCGAACCGACCGAGTCACTAGAGAATGCCGTTAACAAGTTGAAGAAACAATACAAATGACTTGATTACTGTTGTATTTGAGGAAGAAAAGCAAGAAAATCTGTTCCGATTAAGATTCTCTGTTTTTTTACGTTGTCTGCTTATCGAAAAATCAAGCGGATCACGTCCAATAGCGCTTCAATCGTTTGTACTTCCGTCGTTTTTCCGTTGGGATGATGGATGACGAATCTGCGGGATGATTCGCCGTCCGTCCTGATATAGGTGTCGCTATCTATATGACGGTGTGCAAGAATACCGTTACGCTGCAAAGCTTTGCGTACCATAGCGTATCGATTTCCATGTCCTTCGATGCGAATTTGTGCACGGAATACATTGTCGATACGGAAGAAGCCTGTCTCCGTATCGTACGTAATGCCTTTGCGCGAAAAGAAACTGCTTAATTTGCCTTCGAGCGAAAGATCTTCGGGTGTACCGGTAACGATACCGTTGACTTTATCCATTAGCCATATTTTATCAGCAATCTGCAAAGCCAGCTCCAAGTCATGGGTCGACATGAAAACGGTCTTGTCAATCGTTTGCGTCAAATTATGCAGCAACTGCATGATCTCAACCTTACTTGGAAAATCGAGGAAGGCCGTCGGTTCGTCGAGGAAGATTACGGGTGTTTCCTGTGCCAGCGCTTTTGCGATCATCACCTTTTGGCGTTCTCCGTCGCTCAGCGTATGCACCATGCGTTGGGCAAGTGCTCTGATATTCACCAACTCGATAGCTTCCTGTACCGCCTCCTTGTCTTTCTTCTTCAGCGTACCCCAAAAACCGGTGTACGGACTTCGTCCGAGGCCGATCAACTCCTCGGAGGTCATGTTGCGGATGTCGCACTTCTCTGTCAGTACGACACCAATCAACGTCGCTAACCTTTTGTCGTCATATTGCGAAAGCGGACGGCCGAGGATTTCAATTTCCCCATCAATCGGTGCCTGAAAAGCGGAGAGGGTCCGGAGCAGGGTCGATTTTCCGACGCCGTTCGTGCCCAAAAGACAGGTCAGTTCGCCACTGTTGATTTGGGCCTGAATATGGGAGGCCACGAGTTTCGTGCCGTGTTTATCGGGGTATCCGATACTCAAATCCCGAATGTTGATGGTCGTCTGTTTCATTCGCTCATTTCGTTTTTACGTTTGCTGAAAAGAACATACACGACGATCGGGGCACCGATAAGCGCCGTGATGGAGTTGACCGGCAATGCACCTTCAAAGCCGGGCATGCGTGCGATCAGGTTGCACAGCAGAGCCAGTGATGAACCGGTAAGTATGGCTGCGGGCATCAATACGCGATGATCGGAGGTACGCAGTAAACCTCGGCACAGATGGGGGACAGCGAGCCCGAGAAAAATCACAGGGCCGCAATAAGCTGTTACAATGGCTGTAAGGATTCCCGAACAGGAGATGACATACAACCGTGCCCGCTTGATATTCAAACCCAGATTCTTGGCATAGCCATCGCCGAGAAGCAACAGGTTGAGGGTTTTGATCAGCAGAAATGACAGTGGCAGCAATATGATCATAATGTAGATGAAGAGCGTCATCTGGTTGCCCGACACACGTGCGAAACTGCCCAGCCCCCAGATAACGTATGCGCGGATGTCTTCTTCTACACTGAAGTATTTGAATACGCCGATAATCGCATTCGCAACGTAACCGATCATCACTCCGATAATCAGCAAAGTCACACTTCCTTTGACTTTTTGCGAGACAAATACGATCAGCGTCATTACCGAGAGTGCGCCTGCCGTAGCCGCGATGGTCAAGGCAATCTCTCCGATGTATCCTAATTTGCTCAATGCTACGCCGCCGATACTGCCCGAAAGCAGGATCACCGAAGCTACCCCGAGGCTTGCCCCTGAACTGATACCCAGCACCGAAGGACCTGCCAACGGGTTGCGAAAGACGGTTTGCATCTGCAGGCCGCTTACGGATAGTCCTGCTCCCGCTACTAATGCCGTAATTGACTGAGGTACCCGTGACTTCCAGACAATATTTTGCCATACGACGGGTTCTTCCGCCGATCCGCAAACAATGTTCCAAACCGAACGTAAGGGGATGTGTACGGAACCCAGTACGAGGTTGAGGAAGAAAAAGAATACGATCGATACCGAGATGAAGATAAGTACGAGAACCGTGTATCGCTTCATTTCAGTAATTGGTAATATACCGGTTCGTAATCGGGCAGCAGATCGGGATGGAAGACCCTGATCAGGTCGGCCAGTATGACTTCCGGTTGCGAAGGGGCGCTTTCGTAAAACGGTTGTTTGCGTAAGTTGCAGTAAATAACCCCTTTGTTACGGAAGGCGTTGAAATCGGCGTATCGGTTGTCTTCTTTACGCAAAGCGTCGTAGGAAAATGCTCCGTCAAAACTGTTCACGATGCGCCAATATTGAGCACCTTCAGCCTGACTGTAGACGGCCTCGAAATCGAGTGTAAGTCCTCCGGAATGCGTGTCGTCTTTCAGAAAGTAATCAGCCCCGGCATCGCGAAATTGCTGTGCCAGAAAACTTTTTCCGCCTACAGCATACCAATTACCTCCCCGCATCTCGCCACTGAACACCATGGGACGCTTTTCAACATGGGCTGTCAGCGCCTTCAGTTCATTGTATTTTCGTTCAATTTCGTCGAAACATTGGTTCGCTTCTTCTTCACAACCGGTAAGCAATCCGATCAATCTGATCCATTCGGCCTGTCCGAGCGGGGTCAGCTCTTTGTAGCCCAGATGAGGAATCAGGGGTACGCCAGTTTCTTTCAAGGCTTCATATCCTCCGCGTTTAAACGGTGAGATCAGAATAATTTCCGGATCCATCCCGATGATGATCTCCGTGTCGAAATTCCCTTCGATTCCTATTTTGCGTGTTTGACCTGTTTTCAGCTGCTCGTTCATCTTCGAGTCGAAGAGATGGCGTGTGCTTGTGATACCCGTCACAAGGTACTGCCTGCCGAGCTTGATGAAATTCGATAGTTGCAACGAAGTCATACAAACAACTTTGCTTATAGGAATGGGTATGGGCTCGTAATTGTCCGGAATCGGTAGTCCCTTTTCCGCTTTCGGGACGAGAGCATAGTGGTATGAGGCGCCTTCTTCCTTTTGCGGGTCTTGAATATCCACAAGCCATATTTTACCGGAAGAGGTGATACGGAAGCCTTGTGCATAACGAGTGCGCATCTGTTCCGTTCGCTCTTTATCAGTAGCATCTCCCGTATTCTTCTCTGTCTGTCGTTTGCCTGTCTGCTGACATGATGCCCATAACATCAGCATGATACAGACAATCCATTTTTTTTTCATTTCTATTATTATCCATTGTTGCTCTTTCACCCGAAAGTGGTCCGTTCTGTATGCAAAAGGCAGGTCTTCTGACTTGTTCCGTAAAGCACGCCTTCCCGGATTTTGCACCAGTGGCGGAGGTTGTGCTCCATAAATAGAACTTACAGCTACGGGGATAGTTCCCGATTCTCACGGGATTCCCTTTTCATTTCACTTCGTGCATGACGAACCGAAAAACCTTTGCAGAAGCAAAGGTAGTGCAAACAAAAGCAATGACAAAAAAAATTGTCTTCTTTTGCAAAAATGCCTACCTTTGAACCTCCATTCGTTAAAAAGAAGGAAGATGAAACAATTGATAATAAGTATGCTGTTGGCAGCATGCACAATAGTAGGTGTCGGAGCGCAGGATATGGCCGAGCTGTTTGTGAAGATGCCGGATGAATATACGATCGGGTTGGAAGATGCGTGGCGGAAGGATCTGGTGAATCTGTACCGGGCAGGAAAAGAAGCCAAGCTGCAGAACATGATGCAGGGCGCATCGCAATTGATGAAACTTACCCCCGACTATCTGAAAATACAGACGAGCGGGCGAAGCACTGTTGAACTGAGACGCCTTCCATTAGTCAACCATACCTGGATTATTTGTATGGTTACCACCGTCTCGGCTCCCGTATCCGATAGTCGTATTCATTTCTTTACGACAGACTGGAAGCCGCTTCCTGACGATGGCTTGTATAGCCCTGTCTCGGTCGATGACTTTCTTCTGCCGGATGTTGATACGACCGATGTTGCTTTTCTTGATGTGATGGCGGCACTTGATATGGATTTATTTGTTTACCGGTTAAACGAAGATGCGCAGACGTTGACTGCCGAGTATACGACCTTGTACTATCTTGACACTGCTATGCGTGATAAAGCGAAGCAATTTTTCAAAACGGAACCGAAAGTATTTACGTGGGCAAAGGGACGCTTTGAGTAGGTGATTTTTTCCAGATTCGACGTGGATGATAAGGCTTCTCCCTTTGTGTTTCACAGTGTCTTACCGCGAATATTGCACTGGTCGATAAAAAGCCGCACTGGGGCAGAAATTGCACACAATGTCTGGTATGTATCCATCATTGTCCTGTCCGAGTCATCGAATATGGAAAGGCCACTCAAAAAAAAGAACGATATACGTTCCGTTGATTATAGAATTGTATACCTTTGCCCGAAGAAAACATTTAACATGAATTTAACATGAAAAAGAAGTATTTATCAGTAGCATTAATTTCATTGATGATGGCTTGTAATTCAAATCCGAAGATGGCTACCTTGACAGACGATGCCGGTATCCGTATCGAAAACCTGGACACAACCGCCAATCCGGGGACTGATTTTTATCAATATGCTTGTGGCGGGTGGATCAAAAATCATCCCCTCACGGGCGAATACTCGCGTTTCGGTTCGTTTGACAAACTGAGTGAAGACAACCGCGAGCAACTGAAAAGTCTGATCGAAGAAATTGCAGGAAAAGAACATGAGCACGGTACGGTGGCACAAAAGATCGGCGACTTGTACAATATTGCCATGGACAGTACCAAGCTCAATGCCGACGGAACATCGCCGTTGAAACCGTGGCTTGATAAGATTGCAACCCTCAACGATAAAGCCGAACTGTCGACCTTCCTGGCTGAGATGAAACTGTCGGGCATGTCGCCGTTTTTCAGCGTGTATGTCGATGCGGATGTGATGGATAGTAAAAAGAACATCTTTTCGACTTATCAGGGCGGACTCTCGCTCGGGCAACGCGATTATTACCTTGAAGAGGATGAAAGCACAATGAAAATCCGCAACGAATTCAAAAACCACGTAGTCAAGATGTTCGAATTGTTCGGGATTCCGGGCGAACAGGCACAACGACAAATGGAAGATGTGATGCGTATTGAAACACGTCTGGCCAAATCACATTTCGACAAGGTGAAAACACGCGATCCGTATGCGAACTATCATAAAATGACGGTCGACGAACTCCAGAAACTGGTTCCGAACATTGACTGGACAAAATTCCTCGCTACTCTGAATGTTCAGATCAAAGAACTTTCCGTATCGCAAGAGGAGCCGATGGTCGAGGTGAATAAACTGATTGCCGAAGAACCATTGAATGCGATCCGATCGTATCTTTCATGGAAAGCGATCGATCATGCTGCGTCTTACTTGAGTGACGAGATTTATGCGCAGAACTTTGAGTTTTACGGGAAAGTACTTTCGGGCAAGACCGAGATGCAACCGCGTTGGAAACGTGCACAAGCCAGTGTCAATGACTGTCTGGGCGAAGCCGTAGGACAGTTATATGTAGCGAAATATTTCCCACCCGAAGCCAAAGAGCGCATGGTGAACCTCGTGCATAACTTGCAGAATGCTTACGCCGAACGGATTCGTAATCTCGACTGGATGGGCGATTCGACGAAAGCCAAAGCAATCGATAAACTGAATGCGTTCTATGTGAAGATCGGTTACCCCGACAAATGGAAAGATTATACGTCGCTTGAGATAAAAAAAGATTCTTACTTTGCGAATATCGAACGGGCTGTGCAGTTTGCTATGCGCGAGATGCTCGATAAGGCCGCGAAGCCCGTCGATCGGGACGAATGGTATATGACGCCGCAGACCGTGAATGCTTACTATAATCCCACCACGAACGAGATTTGCTTTCCTGCGGGGATTCTTCAGTATCCGTTCTTCGATATGAATGCCGATGACGCTTTCAACTACGGGGCAATAGGGGTTGTGATCGGCCATGAGATGACTCACGGCTTCGATGATCAGGGACGTCAATTCGATAAGGACGGCAACCTCAAAGACTGGTGGACGGCATCGGATGCCGAGAAGTTCCAGGAGCGTGCCAAAGTCATGTCCGACTTCTTCGATAACATCGAGGTAGCCCCCGGCGTGCATGCCAATGGTAAATTTACATTGGGCGAAACACTGGCCGATTACGGCGGTTTGCAGATTTCGTACCAGGCCTTTAAAAATGCGATAGCCGGCAAAACACTGGAGAACAAGCTCGGCTTTACGCCCGACCAGCGTTTCTTCCTTGCGTATGCAGGCGTTTGGGCCGGGAATATTCGGGACGAAGAAATTCTTCGTCGCACGAAGACCGATCCTCATGCCTTGGGTAAATGGCGCGTAGACGGCGAACTGCCGCACATCGATGCATGGTATCAGGCATTCGGTATCACGGAGAACAGTCCGATGTATATCGCCAAAGAAAAACGGGTAACGATCTGGTAGTACATAATGAAACAAATCGTGATCTTATTTTCAAGTATCGTCTGTCTGTCAGGTGCTTTGCGCCTGACGGCACAGACGTATAACACGCAGGAAGTAGCAAAGCTGAAAGCGTTCTTAATCCAAAATTCGGCGGAAAAAGGGAAAAAGAATTATGAACAATTGGGCGTTGCTTCGCTTGATGTAGTAGATTGGAAGAACGTCTCCGGACTGAAATGGAATGCGAACGGGCATGTGGAAACCATAGACTGGAAGGGGAAGAAACTGGGAGGCAATTTGGATGTCAGTGGCTTTACCGATCTATTGGTCATGCATTGTGAGAAGAATCTGTTGCAATCGTTGAATGTTACCGGCAATACGAAGATGACTTATCTCGATTGTTTCGATAACGAATTCAAGTCGATCGATATCTCTACCAATATCCATCTAACACATTTTTGTTGTCGTTATAATCAGTTGACGAAGCTGGACGTGACGCATAACCCGAAGCTTACGTTTCTCTGTTCGAGCGGGAATCGGTTCGAACAAATAGACCTGTCGAACAATACGGAACTTGTAGAATTTTATGCGGCCAACGGCAAACTGAAGAGCATTGATCTCTCTCATAATCGGAAACTGAAAGATGTGGCTTTGCGTACGAATCAACTCACATCACTCGACGTCTCGAATTTGACAAAATTAGAACGACTGACTTGTTATCAAAACAGATTGACAACTCTAAATGTATCTGGCTGTAAATCGTTAAGATTGATTCGCGCCTACGAAAACAACCTGACGTCTCTTGATGTGTCCGGGTGTACGGCATTGAAAACGTTAGCTTTTTATTCCAACAATGTCCCGGAGTTAGATGTGTCGGGATGCCTGAACATTGAATTTGTATCATTGATGAATAATGGGATGCATACGTTAAAGTTACCGCCTAATCCGTCGAATGAGCTGGAAATCATGTGTGAAAGAAACCGCTTTACTTTTTCCACGTTACCCCAGCTGTCGTATTTGCGTTCTTATGCGCCGCAAGCCAAAGTGACGTTGTCAGCTCCATCCGACAAAATCGATCTGAGGAGCGAGTATAAGATGAACGGTACGGCATCCGTTTTTGTTTGGACGGATAAAGGGACTCCCGTGATTCCTGATGCTCATCGAGAAGGACTTTTCTCGTTTGCCGAATCGTATGTGGGCAAAACGTTGACTTGTACCGTGACAAATCTTGCATATCCCCAATTGACGATGACGTATGAGGTGTCGTTGACGGAGCCGGTAGCTAATATTGTGGTCGAGTCGGAGGTGTCGTTTCGCACACAAAGAGAGCAGCTTTGCTTGACGGTAACTCGTCCTGTGACAGTGCATATCTACACAATAATCGGCGCATTGCTTCGAAAACAAAACCTGAACGAAGGCGAGACTTGCTTCACGTTGCCGCAGGGAATGTATATCGTGTCGTTGAGCAACGGTACGGTACGAAAAATAGTGATACCATAAAACAAACAAATTTTTCAAGTATGAATAAAATAGATACTGTAATAGGTCTGTGCCTGATCTCGATGAGTATGCAGGCGCAGGCCATAAAGTGGTTCAATCCGCAACAGAGTGAAATACCTTGCATTCAGCAACGCGGCTGGGCTGATGAGATGAAGAATAGCTATGCACGCCTTCCCGATCGTGCCCGCGCCGAGGTACGTGAGCCGGTTTGGAAATTATCGCGCAACGCTGCCGGGTTGGCGATCTATTTTTATACGAATGCTCCCGAAATACGCGTTCGATATACGGTGAGTGGTGGACTGAACATGCCGCATATGCCGTCGACCGGTGTCTCAGGAGTGGATTTGTACTCCGTCGACAAACAGGGACACTGGATGGATAACGGAGTTAAATACCTTTTCGGAGATACGATCGTTTATACGTATACCGACCTGAGTTCGAAGATGGAACGTGAATATCGACTGTATCTTCCGCTTTATAATTCGGTGACGTGGATGGAAATCGGAGTCCCCGAAGGATCGATCTTTAAGGTCGAACCGGTGCGAAGGGAAAAGCCGATCGTTGTTTACGGTACCTCAATTGCACAAGGCGCATGCGCCTCGCGACCGGGCAATGCATGGACAAATATCCTTGCTCGTAAACTCGATTGGCCGGTCGTGAATTTCGGTTTTTCGGGTAACGGACAACTCGAACCGGAGGTGCTTAAGTATATTAACGAAGTAGACGGAGCGGCCTATTTGCTGGATTGCTATCCGAATCTCGGTAAATTTACAGTCGAAGAGAAAACGCGTCGAACCATCGAAGCGGTGCGCACCATTCGTGCGAAGCATGCCGCTCCGATTGTGATCGTGCAGCATACCGGATTTAATCAGGACGAGGTGCAGGCATTGACACGTACTCAGGTGGCGGAAGCGAATGAGGCGGCACAGAAGGCGTACGACCAACTCAAGAACGAAGTCAAAGACCTGCATCTGATGACGTTCGACGAAAGTGTCCGCACAACGGAGACAACGGCCGAAGGGATTCACCCGAACGATTATGGCATGGTCGTTTTGGCCGGGCATCATGAAACATTTTTGCGTCAGCTTCTGCGTATGCCGAAAGGAACGAAGAGCACCATGATTCCGGTGACGCAACGCCGTGAGCCGGGTACGTACGACTGGCAGGCGAGGCATCAGGATATCCTTCGCCAGAATGCCGAACAGGCTCCGCGGCGTGTCATCATGGGTAATTCCATCACCCACTATTGGGGAGGAGCGCACAGGATTCAAGATGGCAAGGAAAGTTGGAACAGAGTGTTTGTGCCGGCGGGATACCGTAACATGGGCTACGGATGGGACTATGTCCAGAATGTACTCTGGCGAGTATACCATGGCGAGCTGGACGGATTTGAAGCCGAAAAGGTTGTGCTGAATATCGGTACCAATAATTTGACTTTCGATAGCGACGAAGATATCGTCGAAGGACTACTCTTTCTGCTGGCCGCGATTCGCGAGCGTCAGCCCAAGGCGGCCATCAAAGTCGTTGCCCTTTATCCGCGTCGTGCGATGGAGGAACGCGTAGCCGGACTGAATCGCAAGATTGAGCAGGCTGTGCTTCCGTTGGGTTACGAATACTGTGATGTGGGCAGTTACTTTCTCAAACCCGACGGGAAGATCGATGAAACACTTTTCAGAGACGGTTTGCATCCCAATGCAAAAGGATATGAACGGATCGCCGCGAAGGTAGCGGAATAAGATAGAGTGAGGAGGTTGTATTTTGGGGTTTGTGTATCCATAGACTGGTTTTTTTTGTCTGTTTTTATTAAATTTTATACGGACGATAACATAACAAGAACAACGTGAATAGAAGAGTAGTGATTACCGGGATGGGTATTTATTCGTGCCTCGGGAAGAATCTGGACGAAGTGCGAGAATCGCTTTATCATGGAAAATCAGGAATAATCTATGATCCTGTCCGTAAGGAAATGGGATTTCGTTCGGCGCTGACGGGGCATCTCGAAATTCCCGAATTGAAAGGGATACTCAGCCGCAGTCAACGCGGATATATGCCCGAGCAGGCCAAATATGCTTACGTCGCCACATGTGAAGCGATGGCGCAGGCACGGTTGGATACCGGTTATATCGAACAGCATGAAGTAGGTATCCTTTATGGGAACGACAGCACTTCCGAAGCCATGGTCAGAAGTGTGGACATCTTGCGTGAAAAGAAGGACACGACCTTGATCGGTTCGGGAGCGATTTTTCAGTCAATGAATTCGACGGTGACGATGAATCTCTCGTGCATCTTTAAGTTAAGAGGTATGAACCTGACGGTTTCAGGCGCTTGTGCGAGCGGATCGCATGCGATAGGTCTGGGCATGTTGCTGATCCGTGACGGACTGCAAAACTGTGTGATTTGTGGGGGAGCCCAAGAGATTAACCCGTTTGCCGTTAGTAGCTTTGACGGGATTAGTGCGTTCTCGGTCAGAGAGAGTGAGCCGACGAAAGCTTCCCGCCCGTTCGACCGTGACCGTGACGGATTGGTGCCCGGTGGGGGCGCCGCAACGGTGGTCCTCGAGGATTATGAATCGGCCGTACGCCGGGGGGCACCGATTCTCGCCGAAGTGTGCGGATACGGTTTTTCGTCGAACGGTGACCATATTTCGGTGCCGAACGTCGAAGGACCGGTACGCTCATTGCGTATGGCGCTTAAGCAAGCGGGCATAGACATCCGCGAGATCGGCTATGTGAATGCACATGCGACTTCAACCATTGTGGGCGATAAGAATGAAGCGAAATCTATCGACAGTGTGTTTGACGACTGGAAGCCGGAAGTTACTTCGACCAAGTCTATGACCGGACATGAGATGTGGATGGCGGGAGCAAGCGAGGTCATCTACTCGATGCTGATGATGAAAAATGATTTTATCGCGCCGAATCTCAATTTTGAAAATCCTGATGAAGACTCGGCTAAACTCAATATTCCCGCAACACGCATCGATAAGCATTTTGATATGTTTCTGTCGAACTCGTTTGGCTTCGGCGGAACAAACTCGACCCTTGTTATCCGAAATATGAACGGCTGACCGTTAGTATCATCTGCCTGTCAATATATATATATTACAGTGAATTACGACGTAATTATTATCGGAGGAGGCTTGGGCGGTCTGGAGTGCGGTTTTATATTAGCCCGTCACGGGTTGAATGTATGCGTACTGGAACAACATACACAGGTCGGCGGTTGCTTACAGACTTTTCGGCGAAAAGGTGTAACGTTCGACACGGGTTTTCATTATGTCGGAGGACTGGGTGAAGGCGAATCGCTTTATCCTTTCTTCCGTTATTTTGGGCTGCTCGATTTGCCGTGGCAACGAATGGACGATCTGTTCGACGAAGTGATTATCGGGGAACGGCCTTACTTCTTTGCCAACGGACACGAACGTTTTGTCGATACATTGGCAGAATCCTTTCCGCATCAGCGCAAACAGTTGGAGGCTTATACCGCTTTTCTGAAAACGGTCGGCCAGCATCTGCTCGACGTGTTCAATCCAGACGTAATGAATGGAAAATATGTTCTTCCCTTGTTCGGACGTTCGGCGTATGAATTTCTGCATGAAACAATCGACGATCCGCTGTTGCGAAAGGTACTTTCGGGCACTTCACTCAAGATGGAGCTGGATGCCGACAAGCTGCCGCTCTATACGTTTGCTCAGATTCATAATTCTTATATCCAGAGTGCATGGCGGTTGCGTGGCGGAGGATCGCAGATTGCCGATCGTTTGGTACGGCAGATCGAGGCAATGGGAGGTACTGTGCGTCCCCGGGCAGGGGCAACCCGGCTGATCGAAACGAACGGTCGAATCACGGCAGTAGAGGTGAACGGTGACGAGCAGCTTACCGCCCGCTTTTTTATCTCTAACGCCCATCCGGCCTATACGTATTCGATACTCGAAGAGAGCCGGTGTATCCGTAAAGCTTTTCGCAAACGCATCACGCATCTGCCTAATACGGCCGGTGTATTTACAGCTAACGTCCGGCTGCGTCCCGACAGTGTGCCTTACTGCAACCGCAACATTTACCTTCATGACGAGACGTCCGACCTTTGGCGATATCGTTTTGATAAAGAGCTTTCCGGTATGTTTATCAGTTATAAGATACCGGAAAACGGTGACAGCTATACACCGAACATCGATTTGCTTACCCCCATGTCGTGGGCTGAGGTGGAACGCTGGAAAGATAGGCCTCGTGATGCAGACTATGCTGCGATAAAGCGTGCAAAGGCCGAGGCATGCATTGCTTTTGCTGTGCGCCGGCTTCCCTGGCTGCGCGATGCCGTCGAAGAGATATATACCAGTACGCCTTTGTCGTACCGCCGTTATACGAATACGGTCGACGGTTCGGCGTACGGTATCCGAAAAGACTGTACTTCTCCGATAAGCACCGTGCTAATGCCGCGTACGCCGATTCCTAACTTGTTTTTAACAGGACAGAATCTGAGCTTGCACGGTATTCTTGGCGTATCTGTAACGTCTTTCTTTACTTGTGCCGAAATTCTTGGTATGAAGACGGTAACGAAAGACTTTCGAAGAGGATAAGGGAAAAGAGAGCCGGTCAGCTACTTAAACTCTTCCCAAAGGGCAGACGTGATGATTTGTTTTGTGGTATCGGCATATTGCTGCAAACTACCTGAAGCTATCGGTTGTTCCGTCTCATGGATGGGGGGATGAATCACCATCTCCATGCGATGAGGCCGTACACGCCACGATCCGATCGGTAAGACATGGTAAGGTCCGTTCAGCGTAATGGGAACAATCGGCAAATGGAGGTCCAACGCTATCTGAAAGGCTCCTTTCTTAAAACGCCCGACTTTCCCCGTTTCTGATCGTGATCCTTCCGGAAAAACCGTTAACGATGCCCCGTTTTTAAGTTTTTGTTCTGCTTCGGCAATGCTGCGTCGTGCTGCTTTCGGCGATGAATTATCGACAAAAATAAATCCTGCGGCACGACAAGCATAACCTACAAAAGGAATTTTAGCCAGTCCCCGTTTCATCATCCATTTCATGGGGACACCCAGAAAACCGTATATCAGAAAAATATCGAATGCCCCTTGATGATTGGCCACAAATACATACGATTGTCCTTTATGCAGGTGCTCGCGTCCATACACTTTGACCGGACACATGGCCAGCCGGCATGTCACCTTCGACCAGAGCATCCCCGGATAGAACGAAAAGAATTTTTCTCCTCCCAGCAGGCAACCGACGGTAACGATCAGGGCAGTCAGAATGGTATGTACCACAAAAACAGGGATTGCGATCAACCCAAAGTAAACGGCATAAAGTATTCTCAACATCTGTTTGTCTTTTTCTAAGGGCAAATATAAAAGGTTATTTGATTCAATTCATCATTTTTTTGCCGAAATATTTTTCGAATCAAAGAATTATTCCTTTATTTGTGCTTAAAATTAGCATGTAATAATAATTAAAATATCAAACCATGAGTGCATTAAGGTATTTAGGAGTTCTTGTTCTTCTGATTGGAGTGATCGTATTGGCAATCCCTGCAATAAGCGGAAGTGCCGGGAGTAATGTCATGCTTGTTTTAGGGCTTGTGCTCGTTCTTTTAGGATATGTTGGTCATATCATGCTGAATAAGAACAGCAAAAGGATAGAATAAAACGAACAATGAACAGGTAGAGAAAGGGGAGGGGCTGTCTGACTAAGTCGAAGACTTTGCGGGCAGCCTCTTCTTCTATTTCTTTATTGCGCGATAGATTGCATCTTGGATGCGTGTGCGAATTTCCAGCGATGACAGTTTCCCATTAGAACGCGTCGGATGAACCCGATTACTTAGGAAGATATAGATTAATTGATTGTCCGGATCTACCCAAAAGGCCGTTCCGGTATATCCGGTGTGTCCGTAGACCGAGGCGGGCGCCGATGTTCCACAAGGCGACGCCTCCGGATTGCCGGTATCGGGTTTATCGAATCCGAGCCCACGGCGGCAGGTAGGACTTTTGCTTTGTGTAAAAAGCTTGCACGTCTCGGTTGAAAGATACGATTCGCCGCCATACGTACCACCATTCAAATACAATTGCAGCAGTTTGGCCAGATCGCCCGCATTGGAGAACAGACCGGCATTTCCCGAAACACCTCCCTGAAAGGCGGCTGCTTCGTCATGTACGTAACCACGCAGTAATTGCCGACGTATAAACTCATCGTTTTCAGTCGGAACAATGACCATCGTGTCCATTTTATGCAACGGATTGTAAGTCGTTGTACACGCTCCCAGCCGGTCGAAGAAATGGGTCTGCAGGAGCTTGTCCATCGGTTGCCCGGTTTGCTGCTCAACAACCATCTTCAACAGAATAAAGTTCACGCAACTGTATCTGTATTTGCCGCGTTCTCCCAGTTTCGACTCTTTGATTTCCTGCATGATGATATCCTTGAACGAATCGTGCACATAGAGATGTTTCGCGATTTCGGCCGTGAACCCCGGCTTCTTCGTTTTCGACACCAGGTGAGGGAGGAACTTGAAATCGTTACGGGCGTAAGTGTGTGCATCTATACGTACGGGGTGGGTGAAACTTTGGGTACGACTGTATAACTTGCCTGTATAACTTTTTTCATCGATGGCCTTCATATAAAAAGGAATGGACGGTACGATGCCGGACTGGTGATACAACAGTTCCTCAATCGTCAGATGCACTTTATTGGTTTCCCGTAGGGACGGGATATATGAGGAGACAAGGCCGTTCAATGTGATCAACCGGTCGTCGTAAGTTTTCATTACGGCCAGCAAGGTACCGGTTGCTTTTGAAACCGATGCGAGATCATACACCGAATGGCTCGTTACTTTCTGTTTTCGTTGATAATCATAGTATCCGAACGATTTGTCGTATATGATCGTTCCGTTCTTGGCTACCAATACTTGGCATCCCGGATAGGCTTCTTTGCGCAATCCTTCTTTGACAATGTCATCGATTTCCGCCAAACGGGCGGCATCCATCCCCACCTCTTCGGGAAGATGATACCCCAGACGCGTCTTTTCCGTAAAGATGCCCGTTCCCGCATAAAACAACCCGGGGATGGTAACAGCCAGTTTACCCTTCGTCGGGATACCGCCGAATATTGCTTGCGCTGCATATTCCTGTGCGAAAGGAGTTCCTTCATACGCCATGACTACAGCCTTGGCATGCTTGATAGACACTTTATACTCTTTGCAGAAGTAAGGCAGGGTAAAGAAAACATATATCCAATCTTTCCGTGCGGCGAGTTTTGCTAATGCGGGATGCTCGTTGATTCGTACCGTATAGACACCACAGATAATCACATCATATTTCTCTAAATCGCGCACGATAGTCTCGATCTCCGCTTCCTTTGTCGATAGGGTAATCCTGTAATGATCAATGGTATCATATTTACCCAATGTAGATTGAAATTCTTCGTCATACG
The DNA here is from genome assembly GCF_001006485.1 of Tannerella forsythia. Taxonomy (GTDB): domain Bacteria; phylum Bacteroidota; class Bacteroidia; order Bacteroidales; family Tannerellaceae; genus Tannerella; species Tannerella forsythia. The sequence goes on along the minus strand of NZ_JUET01000082.1, from coordinate 48,498 downwards.
TATCGCCGATGGAAAGCAAGGCAATCTTTTTCTTTTCGAGTTGTTTCAGAGGTAGATAGTCCGATTCGTTCTTTAATAACGTAATCGCTTCTTCGTTTAACCTGGCTGCTAACCAGGTCGCATGGGTGGAGTTCAACCGTTCGGAAAGGCCTTCGATTTTAATCGGACGATCATGGCTCAATCCGGCAATATATTTATACGACAAGACCTTTTTGCACTTTGAAGCGATAACTTCTTTGCAGAGTGTCCCATCGATAATCGCTGCTTTTACGGCTTCTATTTCTTTGGCCAGTTTGTTTGGGGCGAGAGCAATGTCGTTACCGGCCTTTAAGGCCAGAACCGAAGGGCTTTCCTGCTTGTTGTGTTCGGCACCTTTCATGGCGAGAGCATCCGTAAAGCAAAGTCCCTGAAAGCCGTCTTTCTTCTGCAGCAGATCCGTAACGATAGCATCCGACATCGAAGCCGCCCGTCTCTCTCTCTTGTCAAGTGCCGGCACATACAGATGAGCCGTCATAATGCCTGCAAATCCGGCCTGGATATAATAACGGAAAGGAGACAGTTCAATACGGTCCATCTCTTTTATCGAGCGGCGTAAAACGGGTAAGGTATGATGTGAGTCGCTCGACGTATCGCCGTGTCCCGGAAAATGTTTCGCTACGGAGAAGATGCCCGTGCTTTCAAGTCCGCGCGCATACGCTACGCCTTTTTCCGACACGGCATCAGGAGCTTCCCCGAACGAACGGAGACCGATAACGGGATTGTCCGTATTGCTGTTCACGTCGATGGTCGGTGCGAAGTTGATATGGATACCCATCTCCCGACATTGCCGTCCGACTTCGGCTCCGTAAGCTTCAATCAGACGGAGGTCTTCAATAGCCCCCAGCATCATGTTTTTGGGAAAACGTGTTGTTTCGCTTAGGCGCATTGATAATCCCCACTCTCCGTCAAGAGCGATAAATAAGGGTACGCGCGAAATTTTTTGCAGTTGATTCGTCACTTCAGCCTGCGTCAACGGATTGCCTTTGTGAAAAAGTACACCGCCCACTTTCTGATTCGTAATATAGCCTTCAATCTTTTGGATATTGGCAGCATCCGACTTCGGTTCGGCGATGACCATAAATAACTGTCCGATCCGTTCGTCTTCCGTCATTGTCCGATATATGGAATCAACCCAATGGTTCATCTTCGCTTTATTTGCTTTCCGGAATAAGGTTGGCTCCACTTGCGACGTCATCTTCAGCCCCAACAAGCAAAACAGCAAAATATAATTGATCCTGAAAATATAATTGATCCTGTTCATGCGTTATGTTTTTATATCCCGCAAAAATACACGCCTGAGGACAAAAAACAACAATAATTCATTTGCTTTTTATCAACAGGCGATCATACAAAGGGATTTTTTCCGTTCGGATAGACATAAAAACATGCTTTGAAAAAGCGTGTGTATCTGTTTTTTTTTGTATCTTTGCACCCGCTTTACGTAATCGCTGTCGGGGAAGAGTGAGACCCGTTATGTTGCGTTTTGTTCGAGTTATAAACATATAAAGAGCTATAAACAATGGATTTAATTAAGGTTGCAGAGGAAGCGTTTGCTACTAAAAAAGAACATCCCGCGTTCAAGAGCGGCGATACGATTACGGTTTCATATCGAATCAAAGAAGGAAACAAAGAGCGTATTCAGCAGTATCGAGGTGTGGTTATTCGCATTTCGGGACAAGGCGACAAGAAGCGTTTCACGGTTCGAAAAATGTCCGAAAATGTGGGTGTGGAAAGAATATTTCCGATCGAATCACCTTTTATTGAGAGTATTGTGCTTAATAAAGTTGGTAAAGTACGTCGTTCCAAATTGTATTATTTGCGTAAACTTACCGGAAAGAAAGCGCGTATCAAAGAAAAGAGAATTTCTACGATTTAATCGATCTCGTAACAAAATTAAAAGAGGGTGTGTCAAAACGCAATGTTTTGGTACACCTTTTTTTACTGTGTAAGCATGCATGAACTTTTTGGAGGAGACGGATGAAAGCGAAGGAGAGCATCCTTCGTAATTTTTTACGTTTGTTGCGACCGAAGCACCTAATTGAAATAAAAAAATCAGTGGTATTAGCGACATTTATGCAAAAGGCTATAGTGTCAAAAAAATGGACAGCAATGTCTAATTTTTAGACACAATAAAGCGGAAATGATTTTGATAATTAGCTTGTATTTGGATGTTTAACATGTTGGCATCGTTTTTGGAAGAACATGATCGGAAGAATCTAAAGAACGAAATAAGATGTTGTTAAGGCGATTGAATAAAAGCAAATCATTGCGATTGGTCAACTTGTTGGGACTGTCGGTTATTTTTGCATGTCTGTTGTTGTCGTATGCCTATGTTCGCAAGGAAATGAGGTACGACCGGTTTCACCGCCATGCCGAACGGATTGTCCGGTTATCTTTTCAGACAGAGAATGAACCGATCGATGTGCGTATCCACGGATTTGCACCGTCCGATCCGGCATTAGCAGGTGTCGCGGGGATAGAAGCCGTCGTCAGGATGCACAAGAGTGAGAGTGGAGAGTTACGGCATGAAGGGAGAAATTACTTGACGGATCATTTCTATTTTGTAAGTGGAAATTTTTTTGAGGTGTTTGATTTTAAACTTTTAGACGGTGATCCGCATACGGTTTTGGACTCTCCGGAGAAAGCTGTAATCAGCCGCAGTTATGCCAATCGGTTGTTTGGCGATGCTTCCCCCGTAGGGAAAGAGTTCGAACTCGTTAACGGACGTAAATTTGCCGACCGGAAAGTGTTTATCAGCGGCGTTTTTGAAGATTTTCCGGAAACGTCTCATTTCCATACGGATTTACTTGTTCATTTACCGGACGATGCTACGAACTTATTTTCATATGTTTATCTATTGCTCCATCCTCAAACCAATATAGCAGACTTGCAACAAGGGATTACCGCCAATCTGAAAAAACTGAACAGCAATGCTCCGCGTAAGGTATTTCCTTTGCTGTTTCCGCTGACCGATATTCATTTGCATAGCCATTTCCAGCGTGAACACGAACCCAACAGTAACATCTATTACATTTATTTAATTGCCTGCGCCAATCTACTTTTGCTGTTAATTGTCCTTTTTAATCTATGGCTGAATGCCGGACTGATTTTTTCGTTCAATCGCCGATATTATCAGTTGTTACGACTCAATGGTGCTTCATCGTGGCGCGTCTTTTGGGACGAATGTCTGCTGGCGCTGATTCTTGGAGGCGCTGCGGTGCTTGCCGGGCTACTTCTGGCACAATCGGTGATGCCCGGTTTATTTCCCGAAGTAACATCAAATACAAAAGTTCTACTCTTGCTCTGCGTTTTATTTCCGATTTTGGTGATGATAACGTCCGTTATACCGGTTATCCGTCAGATGTCTTCCACACGTTTTTTAAGCATGCAGTTTCATTCTTACGGTACGGGTTTTACACTGTCGAATATCAGGTATATGCTGATCGGGCAATATGCGATAGTTATGTTTGTAGTCATTGTGAGCGTTTGTATCTCACGCCAAATCGGGCTGATCCGTACCATGCAAGTCGGAGGTAAAGAGCGCACGATTTTAGTGATGAGAGAACAGCCGGCGAGCGTGATACGACGCTACGGACTGTTGAAAACCGATCTGGCTAAGCATCCCGAGATTCGTCGAGTAACCTCCGCCATGCAGTTGCCCGGATCAGCCATTCGCGACGGCGTGTATGTACGTACCGATCAGGAGAGCGAAGACGAAGGTCGACGAATTCCGGTATTGGTTGTCGGTGAAGATTTTATCCCATTCTTTGGTATCCGCCTTCTTTCGGGAACGAGCTTTAGCAAAGGATTACGTACCCTCGAAGAAGAAGAGCAAATGCTTTTCGACTCGATAGACGGCAAACCTGCGCCTGACATAACGGAAGAATACGTTATCAACCGAAAAGCGGCGGAAATACTCGGGTTCAACACTCCGAACGAAGCTGTCGGACAGCGGCTGCATATTCGTCATGGACAGGGCGGAGTTGATTACATCAACAAAGGGATGATTGTAGGGGTAACGGAAAATTTTAACTATACGACGACTTATGACGATGCTATCCCTCAATTACTGCTGCAACGCGCCCTCTTTCAACATTGCCTTATGGTCTATCTCTCACCCGATGATACAAAAGAAGCTCTCCGCACATTTAACCGTGTATGGCAGGAAATCAACCCGGAATATCCGGCACAGTACACCTTCCTGCACGATGTGTACGACAGCATCTACTATAACGAATTGCATGCAGAGCAACTTACCCATATCTTTTCGGCATTGTGTCTGCTGGTGGCCACATTGGGATTGATTATTATAATGGCTTTCATCGTGAAACGGAAGACAAAAGAAATCGGTATCCGTAAAATAAACGGAGCACAGCCCTCCGACATCCTTCGTATGCTGAATTATCGCTTTGTGATCTGGATAGGAATAGCCTTTTTGTTAGCCGTGCCGGGAGCTTATATGGCGATGACAAAATGGCTCGAGATATTCGCATTCAAAACCACTCTTGACTGGTGGGTTTTCCTGTTCGCGGGATTATCTGTACTGCTGCTCTCCGTTGCGGCGGTCTCGTGGCAAAGTTGGCGTGCCGCTACGATCAACCCTGTTAAAACGCTGAAAAGCGAATAGGGATTTATTCATTAGTTTTTTAAACAACCTTCAATGGTTTCAACGGTCGAACGGAAAGTTTTATTTATTTCCATCTGATCTTTGACGGTCTTACAAGCATGCAAAACGGTGGCATGATCTTTTCCTCCAACGATTTTACCGATATGCGAAAATGACGATTCGGTATATTTCTTGGCCAGATACATTGTGATTTGACGTGCCTGTACAATTTCTCTTTTCCGTGAAGGGGTTTGAATCAGTGCCTCTTCGAGGTTAAAATAGTGACATACCGTCTCCTGAATCTTCTCAATAGAGAGTTGCTTTTCTTCAATCCTTACCGTCTGGGCAATCACCCGCTGAGCCATTGCCATATCAATACTTTTGTTGTTTATCAACGAATGGGCCATCAAGGAGACTAAAACTCCTTCCAAATCACGGACATTATCCGTCACGTTGTCGGCGATATAGTTAAACACGTCATCGTTAATAACCAATCCTTCGTGAGCGATCTTATTACGCAGAATTTTTCTGCGTAATTCCGGATCGGGACGTCCCAGTTCGGCTGTGAGTCCCCATTTGAGACGTGTGATCAGTCGCTCTTCCATACCCTGCATATCGACCGGTGCCTTATCCGACGTCAGTACCAGTTGTTTACCTAATTGATGTAAGTTGTTGAATATATGAAAGAACGCTTGCTGCGTTTTGACCAGCCCCACCAGTTCGTGGATATCGTCCAGAATCAAGACATCCAGACTTTGGTAGAAGTTCAAAAAGTCGTTCGACGTATTTTTCCGTACAGCATCCGTATATTGTATGCGGAAACGGTTCGCCGACACGTATAATACACGTTTTTCCGGATGCAACTCCCGAATGCGAATACCGATGGCATGACACAGATGAGTCTTCCCAACCCCTGAGGGTCCATAGACAAACAACGGATTAAAGGTTGTTTTTCCCGGATCGTTTGCAATAGCCTCGCCGGCTGTGCGTGCCAATTTGTTGCTGACTCCTTCGAAGAACGTTTCAAAAGTATATTTCCGATTCAATTGTGAATCCAGATCTTGCGGAGCCACCTGCGAAAAGGGAGTGAACGGGACTTTGTTCACATCGAGCGGCGTATTCCGTTGAGGAGCGGCAACGCCGTTTTCGGTCGGATAATCTACCGTTCCATTTGAAGAACCCTGATCAACCATTACGCGATAATTCAAAATCGTTCCCTCGCCAAAGACACGGGGGATCGTCATCTTGAGTACACTGACGTAGTTTGCTTCCAAATATTCGTAAAAGAAAGGGCTGGGTACCTGAATCGTGACCTTATGGTCTTCGTAAGACAAAGGAACAATCGGTAAAAACCATGTCTTATAAGCGGCTTCCGGCACGATATCTTTGATAATGGATAAGCATCTACTCCATAATAATTGACAGTCTGATCCCATATTTAACAATAGATAAATAATTCCACAATATTCAATTTGATTTTCGAGTTGTAAAGGTCGACATTATTTTCAAAATAAAAAATGAAGATCGTCCCGGTATAGGCAGGTTGACGCTCAATAGGAAATTGTATACGAACTGTTTGTGTATACTGTGCTGATTCTTTATATCTTATGATTGCTTTGAGAACATGACTTCTTGAAAATACGACTGTTTTATATCGGAGTGTTCTTTTTTTACACATTGCATAAACTTTTCTTCTTTTCACGGAAAAGTCGCCAACAAACGGTCTGTTCTTCTATTTCTAAAAAAGCAAGTTTTTTTTTTATATAGAATAGCTCTAAGTTTATTTTTCTTTTAAGGGATCAAAACAATGAAAAGCGAACATACCGTTTTGGGTTCTGTTTCAAGTCGATAAGCAGATTGGATGCGTTTACGACCGTCTCATTCAGATTGTTATACAGCAGTGTGTCATTAAGTAAAAGTCCCAGTGAGTTGTCTTTTGCATTTAATTTCATGGTCGTTTGTCCCAAATTATCGATCGTTAAATTCAACGACTGGATACTGCCTTTTAAATTCAGATTTTTCATCTCCTCACTCAAGGCGGCAAAATTATCGGTTGTTGTTTTTAAGTTTGAGGCAATAACCGGCACATCATTACCGAGTAACTGGTTTAATCGCCGCGACGAAATTTCGAGGCTTGCCGTTGTTTTCTCGATATGATCTAACGACTGCGAGAGTGCCGGATGACTTACCAATATCTGCAAGCTGTACAAGATTGAATCTAACTTGGGGAGCAGATCGATGATCTGCGGTAACATCTTTTCTTGTACCGAGGCCATCATATCTTCGGGAGACCGTCCTTCAATCGTATCACCGGACTTCAAGTATTCATCCACGTATTTGTTTAAGTGAATATGCAATTCACCTCCACTCAGAAGCGTTTTTTCCAAAGAGATATAACTGCCTTTGTTGATGCGCATGCTTTCTTCCAGACTGATCTCGACAAGAATTTTTCCGGTTGTTGAATAGTCATAAGAGATACTTCGTACGAGTCCGACTTTAAAGCCTTCAACAAAAACAGGGCTCGATATGGTTACGTCTTTAACATTCGAGCAAGCTACGTAATAATGATTGGCCGGGCGAAAGAGGTTTATCCCTTTCAGATAATTCACGCCAATATATAACAATACGAGGCTGATAATGGATACAACACCGATTGTTGCCTCTTTGCTAAATTTCATCTTCATTGTTTTTGCAGTTTTATAAGTTTATTTTAAACGTTTTCCGTCCTTCATCCGGATAATGAAGGCTTCCGGGAAATCTTTGGATATTTTTCGCTGGATCTTTTGAATTTCTTTGAAGTCCGATGATTCTCCGTACGTGTATTTGTAGATTTTACCTTCCTGATAGAAGCTTGTTTTGTAACCCTTCAGTTTGGGAGAGTGCGCCGGTAACCGTTTGTCGGAAGTCAGAATCTGTACTTTGTAAACGATTGTTCCACGACTCTTTTCGTTTGTTTCAGAACGAGGCCTATTTTTCGCCGTTTCCTTTGCGTTTTGCTGCTCCTTTTTCTGAGACTGCAACGTATTTTCGGCCTTGCCGATTATCTGAGTATTCGTGATTCCTCCCTGCTTACGAACATAATCTCGCTTATAACGCGAAAAGGCATTATATATCGCTTTAGCCAATTTGTTTTGTCCTTCGACCGAGTGCATGTAACGCTCTTCTTCATGGTTGGAAATAAATCCCAACTCGATAAGTACGCTGGGCATGCTTGTAGCTTTCAACACAAGAAATCCGGCCTGCCGAACTCCACGATTTACACGCCGGGCTGCCACGAATTCTTTTTGAATCTCTGAGGCAAACGAAACACTTTGTTCCATATGCTTATTTTGCATAAACTCGAAGATAATATAGGATTCCGAAGAATTCGGATCGAAGCCTTCATAACGCTGTTTATAATTCTCTTCTAACAGAATAACAGAGTTTTCCAGCATGGCAACTTCTAAATTTTCTTGCGTCTTTGCCAGACCGAGGGTATACGTTTCTCCCCCTTTTACCGAAGCATTTTTTTTCTTTAACGAATTGGTATGAATAGAGATAAACAGATCGGCCTTATTTCGGTTGGCGATATTGGCGCGTTCGCTCAATTCCACGAACTTATCTGTTTTACGGGTGTAAATTACCTGCACGTCATCATGTCCGGCGGCAATCATTTTCCCTAACTTGAGGGCAACGGCAAGGTTGATTGTCTTTTCATTCGTCTTTACCCCTTTGGCTCCGGGGTCTTTCCCGCCATGACCGGCATCGATTACTACGATAAAAGTATCTCCTTTAGCTAAAAGAGGCTGAGCTATCCCGCGCAATACACAGATTGCCGATATGACGAAAAGAAACCGTAATCTGTTCATCGTATATATCTTTTACGAATCATGCAGCAAATATAATAATTTCCGAATAGATATAAAAAAAGGCCTCAATAGAGGCCTTTTTAACATTTATGGCAAATCGGAATATCAGGCTTCCGAAATAACTTCGAACGGAATTTCGACCGAAACTTCCTTGTGGAGTTTCAGTATGGCACGATATGAGCCGACTTCTTTTACCGAATCCTTGATAAGGATTGTCTTACGATCTATTTCGAATCCTTTCTTAGCCAATTCTTCAGCAATCTGAATATTCGTTACCGAGCCGAAAATCGTACCGGTCGAACTTGTTTTTGCGCCAATCGTCAACGAAACGCCTTCGAGTTTCGCAGCCAGTGCCTGTGCATCTTCTTTGATCTTAGCCAATTTGTGGGCACGTTGTTTCAGGTTTTCAGCCAACACTTTACGTGCCGACTCCGAAGCAATCACTGCTTTACCTTGCGGGATTAGAAAGTTACGTCCGTAACCGTCTTTCACGTTTACGATATCGTCTTTGTAGCCTAAGTTTACTACATCATCTTTCAAAATAACTTGCATATTCTGTCTCCTCCTTAAAATTATTTCATCAAATCGGTTACGTAGGGAAGCAATGCCAAATGGCGCGCTCTCTTCACGGCCTGTGCCACACGACGCTGAAACTTTAATGAAGTTCCGGTGATACGGCGCGGAAGAATCTTACCCTGTTCGTTCAGAAATTTCTTCAGAAATTCAGGATCCTTATAATCGATATACTTGATTCCGCTCTTTTTAAAACGGCAATATTTTTTCTTCTTCACATCCGACGACATCGGGGTCAGGTATCTGATTTCCGTCTGATTGCTGTTTGTATTTGCTGTTGTCATGATTAATTTTCCTTTTCTGTTTCTTTCGATGCTTTCTTCAAACCTCTTCTCTTCGCAGCATATTCGGCCGCATATTTATCTTGACGGAAAGTCAGGAAGCGGATTACGCGCTCGTCGCGGCGGAATTGTGTTTCCAATGTCGTAATCGTTTCCGGATTCGCCTTAAACTCGATGAGCCAATAAAAGCCGGTTGTCTTTTTCTCGATCGGATAAGCCAGTTTACGCAAGCCCCAATCTTCTTCATTCACAATCTCTGCATTCTCGGCAGAGAGCACTGCTTTGATTTTGTCTACCGCTTCCTTCATCTGTGCGTCAGATAAAACGGGAGTTAAAATGAAAACGGTTTCGTAATTGTTCATAAATGTTACTGTTTTAAAATTTGCGGTGCAAAGGTAGTCATTTTCTTGATATATCCAACTTTTCCCGATGAAGTTTTTTTTCGTAGCTTTGCGGCGGTTTATCATGTAATACGGGATGATGGTACGATTTTTTCGCTATCTTTTAGCTGCTGTTGGTACGGTTTTCTATTGGGAGGGATATGCCGAACAACCGGATTCCTTACCTCCTCGTACATTATATTATATCGGAACATTCGGATCGGTGGCTTCGAATGGCCTTACGCCTTTTGGGATTGTAAATGGGCGATACGGGAAAGTGCCTTTGAAGGCTAATAACGGTTACCTTTGTACCGCTGTCTATCACCGGCAACAAATAGGGAGAAACTTCCGCTGGGATGCGGGAATGCAATGGATCGCCTCAACGTCGCGTTATCGAAATGTTTATCTGCAAGAACTTTATGCGGAGCTATCATATAAAGACCGGTTTCATTTGAGTATAGGAAGTCGTGAAGGAAGAAACGACGGATATAATCAGTCGCTTGGAGACCGGCAGTTGAGCAGTGGCGATCTGGTGCTTTCGTCAAATGCTCGTCCTATTCCGGAGATCAATCTGTATGCACCCCGTTTCCTGAACATTCCCGGCACCTCGGGGTGGTTGCAGGCGAAAGGAAATTTTGCCGTCGGGCGTTCGTTTGATACGGACTATTTGGAGTCGTTCCGAGCAGCAAAGCAAACATACGTGCGGAATGTATTGTGGCATCACAAGTCGATTTATCTACAAATAAAAGATTTGCAGGGAGATTTTCCCGTTTCGCTGATATTCGGCGCACGTCATTTTGCGCAATGGGGAGGAGCATCCACTCATCCCCGGTTGGGCAAACAACCCCAATCACTGAAAGATTTCCTGCGTATTGTGGCGGGTACGTCGGGGGGGAGTGATGCGAGCATTTCAGACCGGATCAATGTCTTGGGGAACCATTACGGTTCCTACGATTTTCGTCTCGGATACGAGGCCGGAGACTGGTCGGTTTTCGGATATTACCAGCATTTTTTCGATGACCGATCAGGTATGGAGTGGTACAACACGTGGGATGGACTGAGAGGGATTGAACTCCGTCTGCCTCGTCTGCGATGGCTAAATAAGGTGGTTGTGGAGCATCTCTCTACCATGGATCAGAGCGGCCCGCTTCATTTTATCGAGTTTGACCATGATAAGTATCCGGGCTACGGAGGCGGAGCAGATAATTACTACAATAACGGCGAATATACGACAGGCGCTTCGTATTTTAACCGTTCGCTTGGCTCTCCGTTTCTGATTTCGCCGGAATATAATAAAAACGGACTGCTTGGTTTCCGTCATAACCGGGTACGTGCATGGCATCTGGGCATCTCGGGCCAAGTTTGCAGGGATGTGACTTACCGGGTAAAAGCCTCTTCGGTCGAGAGCTTTGGAACACCGTATGCACCGACTTTGCGTAACCTTACCCTTTTTTCGATAGTGACCGACTGGCGTTATACGTATCGTTCACGCAGCGGGAAAGAGGAGCGCGAACTGCCTGACTGGGAATTTGGAGTAGCTGCCGGAATAGACCGCGGTTCGTTGCTTGGAAATCATTGGGGACTAAGCTTCTCTGTAATAAAACAAGGGGTACTACGTTTTTAAGCCCCCTTTTCTCAATCTAAAGAAAAAAGGGGGGGGGGGGGCGGAAGGACTCGTCCTCGGGGGGGCTACCCAACATCATCACTCTTGGTCTTTTTGCCTCCCCGAAGTAGAGTTTATTTGAGTTTTTTGCGTATCGCTTTACTTTCTTTTTCGTAGCCGGGCTTGTCGAGCAGAGCGAACATGTTTTTTTTGTAGGCCTCTACACCGGGTTGGTCGAATGGATTGACACCCAATAAGTAGCCACTGATTCCACATGCTTTTTCGAAGAAATAGAACAACTGTCCGATGTAGTAGGCATTCAGTTCGGGCAAGGTGATTTTAATGTTAGGCACGCCACCGTCTACGTGTGCCAGTTGGGTACCCAACTCAGCCATTTTGTTGACCTCGTCGATGCGTTTCCCGGCCAAGTAATTCAGTCCGTCCAAATCGGCTTTATCGCTCGGAATAGTCATTTTATGATCGGGCTTAGCGATTGAGATCACCGTTTCAAAGATGGTACGCTCACCTTCCTGTATCCATTGTCCCATTGAGTGCAGGTCGGTAGTCAGATCGACCGATGCGGGGAAGATACCTTTGTGATCTTTTCCTTCACTTTCGCCGTAAAGCTGTTTCCACCATTCACCGATGTAGTGTAGCTTTGGATGAAAATTCGCTAAAATCTCGATTTTTTTACCTTTGTCATAAAGGGCATTGCGCGTTACGGCATAAATGGCTGCGATATTCTGGTCGAACAGCTTTTTCACATCGGTAGCTTTTTCCATATCGACAGCTCCTTGTACGAGGGTGCGGATATCGATACCTGCCACAGCGATCGGAAGCAAGCCTACCGGGGTAAGTACCGAGTAGCGTCCGCCCACATCGTCTGGGATTACGAACGTCTTGTATCCTTCCTTGTCGGCCAGTGTGCGTAACGCCCCCCGCGAACGGTCAGTGACGGCCACGATGTATTTCCGGGCTTCTTCGACACCGATGTTTGTTTCGAGCTGTTTCTTCAGGATGCGGAAAGCGATGGCCGGCTCGGTTGTTGTCCCCGATTTGGAGATGTTGATGATGCCGAACTTTTTACCATCCAACGTAGCGCACAACTCAAAAAGATAATCTTCACCGATATTGTTTCCGGCGTAAAGCAACACCGGGTTTTTGCGTTTCGACGTTTGCAGCCCATCGAAACTGTTGTTTAGCGCCTCGACGACAGCTCTTGTACCGAGGTAACTGCCACCGATACCGATCACAACGACAGCCTTGCATTTGCGCAGTTGAGACGCCGTCTTTTCAATGTCTTTCAGCTCCTCATCGGTGATCGATGAGGGGAGGTTCAACCAACCGAGAAAATCGTTTCCCGGTCCTGTGCCTTTGTGCAGCATCTCCATGCTTTGGGTCACTTTCGGGGCAAGTGCGTCGATTTGTTTGCGAGTCACTGCACCAAGTACTTTATCAATGTCTAATGTTATTGTTTTCATCTTTCTGTTTCTGTTATATATTGGTTTTCAACGTTCCGTTTTTATGTGAAAGTTTCTGCCAGTTGGCGAATGATCGTCATCGGCGATTTCCGTTCGTAAAGAATATCGTACAATGCGTTCAGGATGGGCATATCGACCCGATATTTCTCATTAATCTCGTGAATGCACTTGGCACCGTAATATCCTTCGGCAATCATCTCCATTTCCAGTTGTGCCGTTTTGACCGAATAGCCCTTCCCGATCATTGTTCCGAACGTACGGTTGCGGCTGTAGCGCGAATAGGCGGTTACTAACAGGTCTCCGAGATAGGCCGATTGTGTAATGTCACGCGGCAGGATATGTGCCGAATCGAGAAAGCGTTGCATCTCTTTGATGGCATTTGACACCAGAACGGCCTGAAAATTGTCGCCGTACTTCATTCCATGGCAGATACCCGCCACGATCGCATACACATTCTTCAGCACAGAGGCGTATTCAATCCCTTTTACATCTTGACAACACGACGTTTTCAGATAGTTGTTGTGAAATATTCGGGCAAGGTCTTCAGCCTTTGGCAGGTCTCTGCATGCCAACGTAATGTACGAAAGCCGTTCAAGCGCGATCTCTTCGGCATGGCACGGCCCTGCGATGATCGCAAGATTTTCCAGCGGGACCTGATAACACTGTGCAAGATAGTCTGTAATCAGCATGTTCTCGTCCGGTACAATGCCTTTGATGGCGGAAATGATCATTTTGTTCCGTATCGGCGTTTCCAGTTTTTGCAGATGCTGCTTGAGAAAAGGAGAGGGGGTGGCAAAAATCAGGATGTCGGAATCTTTGACGGCTGCATTAATGTCCGAATAAAAATCGATGCGATCGGTATCGAACGATACGGCCGACAAGTAACCGGGATTATGCTTCATCCGCTTGAAATCTTCGATCGCTTGCGGACGACGCATATACCAGTGAATATTCGGCTGAGTAGACAGCACGATTTTAGCCAACGCCGTAGCCCAGCTTCCGCCTCCCATAATCGCCACTTTTCCGAAAATATCTTTCATGTCGTAGAAATGGGTTATTGATGATTCGTTTTTAATGCCCCGTAACAGATTGAATCCATGCTTCGACCGTTTGTAACGCAGGTAGTTCCAGACCGAGATGGTATTTCTTGTTCAACTCGAAAAGCAATTGTCTCAACAATTGCGGGTTGGCACCATCCAGCATCTCGACCGTTACAAAGCCTGCTTTCTGTATGGCCGGCACCCATTCGGCCGGTATTCCTAGCAGAGCATATTTTTCGGGCGCGTCTTTCTTCACGGTCTTCTCCGGACGCATTTGGGGGAAGAACAGCACTTCCTGAATCGTCGTCTGCCCGGTCATCAACATCACCAGCCGGTCGATACCAATTCCCATGCCACTCGTCGGAGGCATGCCGTATTCGAGCGCACGTACAAAGTCCATATCGATAAACATGGCTTCATCATCTCCTTTTTCACTCAGGCGCAACTGTTCCTGAAAACGCTCCAGCTGGTCGATCGGGTCGTTCAACTCCGAATATGCGTTACAAAGTTCCTTCCCGTTAACGATAAGCTCGAAACGTTCGGTTAAGTCGGGATTGTTCCGGTGACGTTTGCAGAGGGGCGACATCTCGATCGGATAGTCGGTGATAAACGTGGGTTGGATATAGTTCCCTTCACACTTTTCGCCGAAGATTTCGTCGATCAGTTTACCTTTACCCATCGTCTCATCGATCTCGATGTTGAGTTGTTTACACATTTCGCGCAACTGCGCTTCATTCATTCCCGTAATGTCGATCCCCGTATGTTCATGGATGGCCTCAATCATGGTCACGCGTCTGAACGGAGCTTTAAAACGAATGGTCTTATCGCCAACCGTTATTTCCTTCGTGCCGTTCACGTCGAGGCAAATCTTTTCAAGCATCTGTTCGGTAAACTCCATCATCCAATGATAGTCTTTGTACGCTACATAAATCTCCATGCAGGTAAATTCGGGATTATGCGTACGGTCCATGCCTTCATTACGGAAGTTTTTCGAAAACTCGTAAACGCCCTCAAAGCCACCGACAATCAGACGCTTCAAGTATAACTCGTTGGCAATGCGAAGATACAGATTGATGTCGAGGGCATTGTGATGTGTGATGAACGGACGCGCCGCCGCTCCTCCCGGAATAGATTGCAGAATCGGCGTCTCCACCTCTATGTAGCCTCTGGCATTGAAATATTCACGCATCGAAGTGTAGATTTGGTTGCGCTTGAAGAAAATATTTTTCACGTCGTTATTGACAATCAGGTCGACATAGCGCTGCCGGTAACGCAACTCCGGATCATTGAAACCGTCGTAGACCACACCGTCTTTTTCTTTGACTATAGGTAACGGACGTAACGACTTCGAGAGTACCGTCAGTTCTTGTGCATGAACGGATATTTCACCCATCTGCGTACGAAAGACGAATCCTTTGATACCGACAAAATCGCCGATGTCGAGCAGCTTTTTGAACACGGTATTGTATTGTTCCGTGTTATTTTCGTCCGGACAGAGATCCTCGCGGGTGATATATACTTGAATGCGTCCGGTCGAATCCTGCAATTCCATAAAAGATGCTTTGCCCATGATACGACGGCTCATGATACGTCCGGCAATCGTTACCTGCCGCGGTTGGGCATCGTCGTTGAAGTTCGCCTTTATTTCTTCGGCATATCCGTTGACCGGATATGCGGCAGCCGGGTACGGGTCAATGTTCATCTTGCGTAACTGTTCGAGACTGCCGCGCCGGACGATTTCCTGTTCGCTTAAATCTAATACGTTCATTACTTGGTCAAAAATGGTAATAATCGTGCAAAAATACAAAAAATATTCGGATAGCTCACGGATTTCCTTATTTTTGACTTCCGAAAAACATGCCATCTGATTCTATCTCCATGTACTGTCGGAAGCGTCGGATGAATGGAGGGGGAGGGTTTATCCTTCGCGTCGTGTGGCATCGATGCGCAGGAAGATAAAGAGCAATATGGTGAACCCCCAAAGCGACGACCCCCCGTAACTGAAGAACGGTAGCGGGATACCGATGACGGGTGTCAGTCCGAGTACCATGCCGATGTTAATGACTAAATGGAAGAAAAATATGGAAGCAACGCAATAACCGTAGACACGGCCGAACCTTGTGTCTTGTCGTTCGGCCAAGCTTACCAGCCGGATGATCATCGCCCCAAAAAGAAATAAAACACAGAACGAACCGACAAACCCGAACTCTTCGCCTACCGTACAAAAGATAAAATCGGTATCTTGTTCCGGCACGTATTTCAGCTTTGTCTGCGTTCCGTTCAGGAACCCTTTACCCAGCAGACCACCCGAGCCGATGGCAATCTTCGACTGGTTCACGTTGTATCCCGCCCCGCCCGGATCGTCTTCTAATCCGAGCGATACCCGGATGCGTTGTTGCTGATGAGGCTCAAGCATATCGTTGAATACGTAATCGACCGAGAGCATAAAACCGATCGATGCTACGGCAAACAGCGCGATCAGTGCGTAAGACCATGCCAGGTTTTTGAGTGAAAGAAAAATCAGCATCAGCACGGTAAGACCAATAACTCCGACAATGATCCATACAAAATTGACGGGCAGGTAGAACGATATCAGCAGTCCGCCGGCCAATGCTGCACCCAATACGTAGAGCATGATGCGTACCGCCAGTCTGTCGCGGCACAGATACAACACCAGAAAAAGGGTGATGATGAGCGTCAGGCTTGCAACAATCAACTCGCCTACGGGGGTTATGCCCAGCATCATGTCATTATATTTCATGACAATAACAAAAAATGTCACTGCACAGACACTGGCCAGCAAGATATAACCCGACATGCCTTCGCGGTAGAGCATCAACCCGAAGGCCAGAAAGACGAGTGCCGTACCTGTCTCTTTCTGCATCACGACACAGGCCATCGGCGCCAGAATAAGCAGCAGGACAAGTGAGAAATTGCGGAATGTGAAAAGGTTGAAATTATACGAGTTCATCAGCTTGGCTACGGCCAGCGCCGTGGCGAACTTGGCAAATTCGGCCGGTTGAATACGCAACGGTCCGAACACTAACCACGAGCGCGAACCTTTGATGTCGGGCGCTAAAAAAATCGTGGCGACCAAAAGTAAAAAGACGGCTCCGTAGATCGGATACGAGAACGTCTCGAAAAAATCTTTATCGAGCATCAAAATGACGAAGATCACCGCCAGCGCCGTCCCCATCCAGATAAGCTGTGAGCCGGGACGTCCGGCCGGGTCGAACAAACCTGCCGAATTATATTCATAACTCGCTCCGCAGATACTGAACCATCCGGCAACGATCATCAAAATATAGAGCCCGATCGTCAGCCAGTCTACCGATTTCCATACGCTTATTCTTCTATAGTACATGGCTCGGTAAAATAACAGCGTTTAAAATTCGGTCTTCATACATCCGTTGGCTTTCAGGGGTTACCTCACCGTAGAAATATCGTTCGAGCATCAACCGCACCATCGGTACGGCAATTGTAGCTCCGAAGCCTCCGTTCTCAACGTACGCCACAATCGCCACCTTCGGATGGTCGTAAGGCGCAAACGCCATGCAGGCCGAGTGGTCTTTGCCGTGTGGATTCTGGGCTGTCCCCGTTTTACCGCATACTTCCACGTCTTTCATGTTCAACCCGCGGCATGTACCGCCCAATACGGCGGCGCGCATGCCTTGAGCGATCACCTTATAATGTTTCGTATCTACCGACGTCCGTTTTCTGTGCGTATAGATCGAATCTAACGCGGTATCCTCAACCTCCTTTACCACATGCGGCACGATATAGTACCCCCGGTTGGCAATCGTCGAGGCAAAGTTGCATATCTGCAACGGGGTGGCAAGGATTTCTCCCTGGCCGATGGCGATGGAGATGATCGTACTTGAGTTCCAGTGCCCTTTGTAGTACTTGTCATATACCTTACTGTTGGGGATGTAGCCGCGCTGTTCGCTCGGCAGATCAATACCGAGCTGATAGCCGAAGCCCATTGAAACCATGTGCTCCTTCCATTTCTCAAATGCATCCTGCACGCTTGGGTAGCGTTTGCGATTGTCTAACATGTCGTGTAGCCCCCAGCAGAAATACGAGTTGCATGAGGTGGCGATGGCCGGCACTAATGCCAGAGGCGACCCGTGCCCGTGGCAAGCCGGTTTCCCGCCTCGGAACGTGTATCCGTGTGCGCAACTGTACATCCGTTCCGGCGTGATGACGCCCTCCTGCAGGAATGTCAGCCCCTGCGTTGGTTTGAAGGTGGATCCGGGCGGATACGTTCCCATGATGGAACGGTCGAAGAGTGGTTTCAGCGGATCATTTTCCAGTAATAGATGGTTTTTGCCCCGTTGCCGCCCGACCAACAGGTTCGGGTCGTAACTCGGCGATGTGGCCATGCATAGCACTTCGCCCGTGGACGGTTCGATCATGACGATACTTCCGAGTTTGTTTTGTAGCAATTGTTCTGCATAGATTTGCAATTCGATGTCGATCGCCAGTTTCAGGTTCTTTCCCGAAATGGGAGCCCTATCGTGCAACCCCTCTTCATAACGTCCTTTGATGCGTCCGTGAGCATCGCGCAGCAGAATCTCCACACCTTTCTCGCCCCGCAGCACTTTCTCGTACGAACGTTCGACACCGGCACGACCCGCATAGTCGCCTTGCACGTAATAGTCGTCGGCCCGAATATCACGACGGTTCACCTCACCGATGTTGCCCAATAGCAAGGCGGCATTGGGGTAAGTGTACTCCCTGACGGTGCGGTTCTGAATGTAAAAACCCGGAAACTTGTAGAGTTTCTCCTGTAAGATACCGTATTCGTTCGTCGAAAGCTGGTTCATGAAGACCTGCGGGACGTACGATGAATATCCGGGGTTGAGCGAACGGTTCTTGATGTCGGCAATCCGCTTGTCGAAGATCTCTTTCGTAATGCCTACCGTACGGCAGAAATCAAGCGTGTCAAACGGCTGTATTTCACGCATGATAAGCATCACATCGTATGCCGGCTGATTGTAGACGAGCAGCTTGTCGTTCCGATCGTAAATCACGCCTCGTGCAGGGTAAAGCGTTTTTTTCAGGAAGGCATTGTTATCGGCCGAAGCTTTGTATTCCACATCTACAATCTGCAGGAGAAACAAACGAACGACATAGACAAGAATCACAAAAATAACCGCCCCGATCAGAGTATACCGACGGATTTCGTATGCATGGTTCGTTTTAGGATGTTCCACCTCGCCCCCCCCAATTAAATGCTTCGACCATGAAGATACACAACGTCGTCAAGACCACACTGGAGAAAATACGTAGCAATAGAAAAAGCGGGTCGAACAGTGAAATAGATTCGATCAGGAACAGTGTCAGGTGATGGATGAGTGCCATTCCAAGCGTATAATTCATGAAAGGGATGACCCCCAGGGTTGTGTATGAGGGGGTCGCACTTTCGTGGATGTCACGGTCGATTAATGCCGTGAGTAGCGGATTACGTACCATCCCGATCAACGTGCAGGCAGCAGCGTGCATACCCAGCGTATTGGAAAAAATATCGATCGTCAGCCCTGTCAGGAAAGCAATCCAAATTATTTGTACGCGCGTGAGGTCCAGCGGGATTTTCAGAATGATATAGAGATAAAGGAAAGGCGTGACGAGGTGGAACAGATGAATATGGTTTAGCACCAATACCTGCAGCGCCACAAAGAAAATGAAACTTAACGATATTTTAAACAGGTTCTTAATCATTCTTCCGTGCCTCCTTTTCCACCTCGAGCCGTTCCTGCTGATAATCGTTCCGAATGACTCTGACAGCTTTCAAGGTCATAAAGTCAGTCGCCAACTTCACCTTTAGCGAGTAAAACGTATAATCGCGCTTTTCGTCAAACTCGGCTACCGTACCGATGATGACACCGGGGGGGAATACGGCCGAATAGCCGCTTGTCACCACCGTATCTCCTTCTTCGAATACGGCATGTCTCGGTAATTCTTCGAGATAGGCATAGCGTGTGTCGCGGCCGTCCCACGAGAGCGAACCGTAAAAACTCCCACGCTGAAGCCTGCTGCTGATTCTCAATTTGGGGTTCAACAACGGAATGATGACCGAAAAATGCTCGCTTACCGTCGAAACGACACCGACGATGCCCCGCGTGGAAACAACCCCCATGTCGGGCTTCACTCCGTGGCGCGATCCTTTGTTGATCGTGATATAATTCGATAAGCCGGCAATACGATTGTTGACAATTTCGGCCGTGATGTAATGATAAGGTAGCGTATCCGAGTCGGTAAACAAACTGTCGTATGAGAGTGTCTGTGCCCTGAGCCGCTCGATTTCCTGTTGCAATTCCATGACTTGTAACTCCAGTTGACCATTTTGTTCGAACAAGACATTGTTCTCTTCGCGCAGCCCCATGTATGACTTTGCTGAGCCGGAAATCGACAGAATATGCCCGACTATCGTACTCGATGAACTGAGCATCAGGTTTCGTTGGTACGCATGGTTGTGATACAAAAGCATGCACGAAACAATTTCGAGTAGAAAGAATAAAATCCAATGCCTTTTTCCGATCAGGAATTCAAGCAACTTATGCATAGTCGGAACAAGTATTCGTCTGTACGTTTTCGCAGTTCAGGCATGCCGAATGTGTGGCATGCCTGAACGTGCTTATTTAATCAGGAATTTGAATTTGTCTATATTCTTCAATGCAATACCGGTACCTTTAGCCACGGCATGTAACGGGTCGTCTGCGACATGGAAAGGAATATTGATCTTATCTGTCAATCGCTTGTCGAGTCCTCTCATCAAAGCGCCTCCGCCGGCCAGATAGATGCCGTTACGCACAATGTCGGCATACAGTTCGGGGGGGGTTTGTTCCAATGCACTCAGGATCGCAGCTTCCATCTTCGAGATGGATTTGTCAAGGCAATGTGCAATCTCCTGATACGAGATTGGTACTTCCATCGGCAGGGCTGTCATTTGGTTCGGACCGTGCACGACGAAATCTTCGGGTGGGTTTTCGAGCGATGTCAAGACTGAGCCGACATTGATTTTGATCATCTCGGCCGTGCTTTCTCCCACTTTCATGTTATGCTGGCGACGCATGTATTCCATAATGTCGGCTGTCAGGTCATCGCCGGCTATTCGTATCGATTTGTTCGATACGATTCCGCCCAGTGAGATCACGGCGATTTCCGTCGTTCCGCCGCCTATATCGACGATCATATTGCCCTCGGGCGCTTCCACATCGATACCGATCCCCAAAGCGGCGGCCATCGGTTCGTAAATCATGTATACGTCGCGTGCGCTGGCGCGCTCGGATGAGTCACGTACGGCGCGGATTTCCACTTCCGTACTGCCTGAAGGAATACATACGACAATGCGGAGCGGCGGAGAAAACCAGCGGTTCTTGAACTTGATCATTTTGATCATACCCCGGATCATCTGCTCGGCAGCGTAAAAATCGGCGATCACTCCGTCGCGCAACGGACGAACCGTCCGTATGTTTTCGTGCGTTTTTCCATGCATCTGTCGTGCCGTCTCTCCGACGGCGAGCACCTTGTCGGTCCGCCGGTCCAGCGCGACGACGGAAGGCGCATCCACTACGATTTTACCGTCGCAAACAATGATGGTATTGGCTGTACCCAGATCGACGGCTATTTCCTGTGTGAAAGAGAATAATCCCATATCTCGTTATCTTTTTAATATCTTTTAAATGTTATTTTTAATGTTTGAAATGGCGGACACCGGTCCTCACCATTTTCATTTTGTGTGCATTGCAATACTCGACCGAAAGATGGTCGTTGACCGATCCTCCGGGTTGTATTACCGCGGTGATGCCGGCTTTGTCTGCAATTTCCACGCAGTCGGGGAAAGGGAAATAGGCGTCCGAAGCCATGACGGCGCCTTGCAGGTCGAAACCGAAGCGCTTCGCTTTTTCAACGGCTTGTTTCAACGCGTCTACGCGCGAAGTCTGTCCTACGCCGTTGGCGCAAAGCTGCTTGTTCTTGACCAGCGTGATGGCGTTTGATTTGCTATGCTTCACGATCTTGTTGGCAAACAAGAGGTCTGTTTTCTCGCGTTCGTCCGGTATCTCGTAGGTCATCGGTTCGAGGTCTGCTACCGTTTGAATGCTCAGGTCGCGGCTCTGTATGAGCACTCCGTTCAATAGCGAGCGGAATTGTTCCGTTTGCTGTTCTTTTTGTTTTCGCAGCAGAATGATGCGGTTTTTTTTCTGTTTCAGTATGTCAAGCGCATCCGTCATGTAATCGGGTGCAAGAATGACTTCGAAGAAAATTTTGTTGATTTCTTCGGCCGTTTCGCGGTCGATGACTTCGTTTGTCACGAGGATACCTCCGAAAGCTGAAACGGGATCGCCTGCCAGTGCATCCGTCCATGCCTGAAGCAGAGTCGGGCGTGAGGCTATGCCACACGCATTCGTGTGTTTGAGGATGGCGAAAGTCGGTTCGTCAAATTCGTCGATGAGTGACACGGCCGCATCGATATCCAGCAGATTATTATATGAAATCTCTTTACCGTGCAACTGATCGAACAGTGCGTCGAATTTTCCGATAAATACTCCTTTTTGATGCGGATTCTCACCGTAACGCATCCGTTTGGCCTCATCGAAAGTGCCTCGGAACGCTGAATATTCGTCTCCGTCGAAATAGCGGAAGATCGCCGTATCGTAAGCAGACGAAACGGCAAAAGCTTCTTTCGCAAACCATCGTCTGTCTTCGATCGTTGTTTGCGCTCCTTTCTCGTCGAGCAGGTGCATGAACGGTTTATATTGTGCTTTGGAAGCAATAATTACCACATCTCGGAAATTCTTCGCAGCTCCGCGGATCAACGAAATACCGCCGATGTCAATCTTTTCGATAATCGCTTCTACATCGGCTCCCGATGCCACCGTTTCTTCGAACGGATACAAGTCTACGATCACCAGATCGATACTGGGTATTTCGTATTGCGAAAGTTGTTGACGGTCTTCTTCTTGCTCACGACGCGCCAGGATTCCCCCCAAAATTTTAGGATGAAGCGTCTTTACGCGTCCGCCCAGAATGGAAGGGTAGCCCGTCAAGGTCTCTACCGCTTCGCAAGGAAGCCCTAACGACTCAATAAAACCTTGCGTACCACCCGTTGATACAAATTCGACCCCCTCATGATGAAGCTTTTTTAAAATATCGTCTAATCCGTCTTTATGATATACCGAGACTAGCGCTCGTTTAATTTTTCTACTGTCTGTCATTCTACTAATTGGCCTCTACCTTTTTCTGTTTTTCGAAAAAGTCGCACAAAAATATTGATTTATTTTCATATAGCACCATAATGAAGGTGGAAAAAGCGTAGAAAATAGTCAAAATATATGTTATCATTCTTCCTCGGATTTCAAAAATGATATGAAACATCTTTCTATACTTGCCGCATTTGTGGGTTTTCAGCTTATTCGGAAACTTTTTTTATCTTTGCCCTATCATAAACAATACTGCTAAAAATATGGCTGACGACAAGAAAATTATTTTTTCGATGGTGGGAGTAAGCAAAATTTTTCCGCCGCAAAAACAAGTGCTGAAGAACATTTACCTTTCGTTTTTTTACGGAGCCAAAATTGGGATAATCGGTTTGAACGGTTCCGGAAAGTCGACATTGTTGAAAATTATTGCCGGGCTTGATAAGGACTTTTTGGGCGAGGTCGTTTTTTCGCCCGGTTATACAGTCGGTTATCTGGAGCAGGACCCACATCTTGAAGCCGGTAAGACCGTCAAAGAAATTGTGCAGGAAGGGGTACGGGAAACGGTCGACTTGCTGAAAGAGTTTGAAGAGGTAAATGAAAAATTCGGGGATCCGGAGGTGCTTGAAAATTCGGATAAGATGGAGGCGCTGATGAACCGTCAGGCGGAGCTTCAGGATAAGATCGATGCGATGGACGCATGGAACCTCGACAGCAAACTCGAACGTGCGATGGACGCCCTTCGCTGCCCGCCTGAAGATCAGGTTGTCGATACGTTGTCAGGAGGTGAGCGCCGCCGTGTGGCGTTGTGCCGTCTGCTGTTACAACAGCCGGACGTGCTTCTGCTCGACGAGCCGACGAACCACCTCGACGCCGAATCGATCGACTGGCTCGAACAGCACCTGCAACAATACGCGGGCACGGTGATTTGCATCACACACGACCGTTATTTCCTCGACCATGTAGCCGGATGGATTCTCGAACTTGACCGGGGGGAAGGAATTCCGTGGAAAGGCAACTACTCGTCGTGGCTCGATCAGAAGACACAACGTATGGCGCAGGAGGAAAAGCAAGCGAGCAAACGCCGGAAGACGCTTGAACGCGAGCTGGAATGGATACGCATGGCGCCGAAGGCCCGTCAGGCAAAAGGGAAAGCGCGTCTGAACTCCTATGAATCGTTGCTAAACGAAGACCAGAAGGAGCGTGAAACGAAGCTCGAAATATTTATTCCGAACGGTCCTCGTTTGGGTAATAAGGTGATCGAAGCGCATGATGTAGCCAAAGCATTCGGAGATAAATTACTGTTCGACAGTCTCAACTTCATGCTGCCGCCTAACGGTATCGTGGGAGTCATCGGACCGAACGGTGCCGGAAAGACGACTCTTTTTAAGATGATTATGGGGCAGGAAACCATCGATAAGGGCGAGTTTGAAGTCGGCGAGACGGTCAAAGTCGGATACGTCGATCAGACGCACAAGGATATTGACTCGAATAAATCTGTGTATCAGGTGGTCTCGGGCGGAAATGATTTTATACGTGTCGGCGGAAAAGAAATCAATTCGAGGGCTTACCTTTCCCGATTCAATTTCGCCGGAGCCGATCAGGAGAAGTTGTGCGGCGTGCTGTCGGGAGGCGAACGCAACCGATTGCATCTGGCGCTTGCTCTGAAAGCCGAAGCCAATGTGCTGCTGCTTGACGAGCCGACGAACGATATCGATGTGAATACGCTCCGCGCGTTGGAAGAAGGCTTGGAGAACTTTGCCGGCTGCGCTGTTGTCATCTCACACGACCGTTGGTTTCTCGACCGTATCTGCACCCATATTCTTTCGTTTGAGGGGAACTCGGAAGTCGTCTTTTACGAAGGCAGTTATTCGGATTACGAAGAATACAAGCGCAGGCAGGTCGGCTTTACCGAACCTAAGCGAATTAGATATAGGCAGTTAGTCAAATAATCTGTGATCGTATCATCTCTATTTTATATTTATTCTATCATGAAACGTAAAAATTTTTTGCTGTCCGTGATCGTGGCGGCGTGTATGACCGCAGGAAGCAGCCATGCACAAACGGAAATTTTGTTCAACGGCAGTGACTTGTCGAATTGGAACTTTGTAGTAGCTGACGGAAATACACCGGCCGAAGACGTGTTTTCCGTGCAGGATGGTGTCATCCTTATTCAAGGTAACCCGTTCGGCTATATGTACACGAAAAAGAAGTATGCCGACTTTACGTTGGAGGTCGAATGGGCGTGGGTTGATAAGCCTTCGAACAGCGGAATTTTCCTGATGATCAGTGATCCGAAGACTCCGTTCCCGAACGGTATCGAATGCCAGTTGCATGCCGGTGATGCCGGTGACTTTATTCTGCTCGAAGGCGCTGATCTTGCAGAGTATAAACAACCGGCAGGTGAAGAACGTCCGAAATTTCCGGTCGTTAAAAAACGTGCCGACTCGAACGAAAAACCTGTCGGAGAATGGAACAGAGCCAAAATCGATGTTAAAAATGGTGTTATCAAAGTGTACATTAACGATCTGTTGCAGAACACCGGAACGAGTAATGTGAAAGAAGGCTATCTCGGTCTGCAAAGCGAAGGCGGCCTGATCCAGTTCCGTACCGTGAAGGTAACTCCGGCCGGTTGAGACTTAGCCTCACTCCGGTCAGAAGGGATAGGGACTCTCCGACGGCACGGAAAGAAAGTCTTCGACATTCGGTCTATACGGAGAGATATCTTTTTTCTCTCCCGTATGATCGATCTGGTTCATGCTCGACGCATATTCCTTTGCAGCCAGATCTTCGTCCAGATTCATAAACTTCGCAAATTCGCTTTTGAAACGCAGACGGACATCGCCTGTGGCGCCATTACGGTGCTTTGCGATGATGATTTCGGCCAGACCGCGCAGGTCGTTTCCTTTTTCGTCTTCAAAGATTTTGTAATATTCCGGACGGTGGATGAAGCATACCATATCGGCATCTTGTTCGATGGCTCCCGACTCACGCAAGTCGGCTAATTGCGGGCGTTTTCCTTCGATTCCCTGACGCGATTCGACCCCACGGTTTAATTGCGACAAGGCAATGATCGGAATCTTGAGTTCCTTGGCCAGCCCTTTCAATGACCGGGAGATGGTGCTCACTTCCTGCTCACGGCTGCCGAAGTTCATACCGCTGGCGTTCATCAGCTGCAGGTAATCGATGAAGATACATTGAATCCCATGTTCACGTACTAAACGTCGCGCTTTGGTACGTAGTTCGAAAATGGAAAGGCTGGGGGTGTCATCCACATAAATCGGGGCACCGTATAAATCTTTGATTTTATATTCGAGCTGTTCCCATTCGTACTTTTCCAATCGCCCGCTTTTGATTTTCTCGCCGGATAATTCACATACGTTTACGATCAGACGGTTCACAAGTTGCACATTGCTCATTTCGAGCGAAAACATTGCAACGGGAATGTTGAAATTGAGCGCCATGTTTTTGGCCATTGAAAGCACAAAAGCCGTTTTACCCATCGCCGGACGAGCGGCAATAATCACTAGGTCGGAGTTTTGCCAGCCCGATGTGATTTTATCCAAGTATGTAAAACCACTTGCCAAACCGCTCAGATTTTCTTCCCGGTTGGCTGCTTTTTCTAATAACTCGCGGGCTTGTTTGATCACCGGATCGATTTGCGTCGCTTCATTCTTGATATTTTGTTGGGAGATTCTGAAAAGTTCACCTTCCGCCTCCTGCATCAATTCTTTGATCTCGACCGTCTCATCGAATGCTTTCCCTTGAATCATACCGGTATAGCGGATCAATTCACGTGCTAAATATTTCTGTGCGACGATCTGCGCATGGTATTCCAGATGCACCGTACTGGCTATGTTTTCGGTTAAGCGCGAGATGTAGAGCGGTCCTCCGACCGTTTCCAGATCGCCGTTTTTTTTCAACTGTTCCACAACGGTTAGCATATCGATGGGTTGCTGACGGGCGGCTAAATCTAAAATCGCCTGATAAATCAGCTCGTGGGCTTTTTCATAAAAACTCTCGGGTTTAAGTGTCTCGTTTACTTTGAAGAATGCCTCCTTTTCAAGCATCAACGCTCCAAGGATAGCCGCTTCAAGATCGCGAGCCTGCGGCTGTAATCTTCCCACATCGGAGACTTGTACGACGGCGGGTTTCTTCCGTGTCGCATTTTTCTTTTGTCCTTCTGCCATGTCTTGTTTTTGATAATTCGGGCCTCAAAAATACAAGTTTTCAGGCAGACGGAGGCCCTGAAAAAAGAGAATTTATAACAAGGTTATTAACATCGATCAGTTAAAAAAGTCGTCGAATCCGGTTGCCTCGTTTTCCTGACTCTTGTTATCTTTTGAAGAACCGCACGATACGGCATATTGCGACGGTACATCAAAGTTTTCCGTTTCCGAATATCCCAATGTTTTATCGGCATACACCTTCTGCATGAACAAAGCAAAAACAGGTAAGGCCATCGAAGCGCCTTGTCCCTCACTCATCCTGTCGAAGTGGATCGAACGGTCTTCACCGCCCACCCAGCATCCGGCTACGAGGCTGGGGGTAAATCCCATAAACCAGCCGTCGGAGTTGTTCTGTGTCGTGCCGGTTTTGCCACCCATGGGGGCACGTATACCATATCGGAAGCGCAACCGGCTTCCCGTACCGCCATCTACTACGCTACGCAACATACCGATCATCTTGTACGAGGCTTCTTCGGACAGTACTTCGTTGACTTGTGCCGAGAACGAAGCGATCGTATTGCCGTACGAATCTTCGATACGGGTCACGTAAAGCGGTTCGACGCGAATCCCCTTGTTCGGAAAAACGCTGTATCCGCTTACCATTTCGCTGACGGAAATATCGGGTGTACCCAAACACATCGAAACGACCGGGTCGATATGTCCTTTCATGCCGTACGAACGCAACAGTCGTACCAGCATGTAAGGAGACAGTTGTTTCATCAGATATGCTGTTACCCAGTTCGATGAGTTTTGTAACCCCCATTGAATGGTCACTTCTTCACCGATATGTTTGGCTCCCGTATTTTTAGGAGCCCATTCCTTACCGTTTTCATCGACGAGTATCTGTTGAACATGTCGCATTTTATCGCAAGGATCAACTCCTTCGATGACGGCCAGTGAATACAGGAAAGGCTTCATGGTCGACCCGATCTGACGTCTGCCGGTCGAAATCATGTCGTATTTAAAGTAATTGTAGTCGATCCCGCCTACGTAAGCTTTTACATATCCGGTTCGCGGGTCCATAGCCATAAAGGCTGTACGCAGAAAACTTTTGTAATAACGTATCGAATCCATCGGAGTCAGGGTGGTGTCGATCGTTCCCGACCAACTGAAGACTTGCATATCGACCGGTGTTTCAAAACTCTTCTTAATCTCATGGTCCGACTTACCGGCGTTTTTCATTGTACGGTAGCGATCGCTTTGCACCATGGCGCGCGTCAGCATTTCTTCCCGCTGTTCTTTGGAAACACGTTGAGAAAAAGGTGCATAATCACGTCCTTTCTTTTCTTTGAAAAAGGCCGGCTGCAAGGTCTGGCTCAAATGTTCGACCACGACTTCCTCGGCATATTGCTGCATGTGCGAATCGATCGTCGTATAGACTTTCAATCCGTCGGTATAGATATTATACGGTTCACCGTTGGCTTTTCTGTTTTTATTGCACCAGCCATACAACGGGTTGGTTTCCCATGCCAGCGAATCGTCCGAAAATTTTTGTGATTGCCATGCCGCATAATCGCTTCGTATCGGTTTTTTTGCCGTAAGCATCAGACGGAGATATTCACGAAAATAGCGTGCTGGCCCTTCGCTATGATCCATCCGTGTGAAATGCAGTTCGAGGGGGATAGCGCATAACGAATCGTATGCAGCCGCATCAAGGTATCCGGCCTTTTTCATCTGACGGAGCACCGTATTGCGGCGATTGCGCGTACGCTCCTTATGACGAACCGGATTGTAGTACGAGGGGTTTTTGCACATCCCCACAAGGGTAGCTGCTTCTTCCACTTTCAAGGTTTTCGGTGTCTGTCCGAAATAAACACGGGCAGCGGACTGAATGCCTACGGCATTGTGAAGAAAATCGAACTTGTTCAGATACATATTGATGATTTCTTCCTTTGTATAGTAACGCTCCAAACGTACGGCAATCACCCATTCGATCGGTTTTTGCAACAAACGTTCGCTTAGATTTTCCACACGAGGAGAAAACAGTTGTTTGGCTAACTGCTGAGTGATCGTACTGCCGCCGCCGCCGCTTTTTTGCATCAGCAAGCCACGTTTGACAACGGCGCGAAACAGACCGCGTACATCAATGCCACAATGCTTCGTAAAACGAACATCTTCCGTCGCAATCAATGCCTTGACGAGTTCGGGAGACAAATCGTTATAGCTGACATAGATGCGATTATCCTTGCCGTACGAGTAGCTGCCCAGCATCTTACCGTCGGACGAGATGACCTGTGTCGCATAACGGTCGATCGGGTTTTCCAACTGTTCGATAGGAGGAACATAACCGATCATTCCTTTTCCGATGGTTATAAAGACAAGGACACTTACAAAAATAAACACCCCTGTCAGCGACCAAAGTGTGGTGATCAGATAGTTGCGTCGCTTCGGCGTCAAATGCAGTTTGCGACTTATCCATGCCGATGTTTTGCGATAGCCGGCAATCGCTTTGGGCAGGATCGTTTTGATTTTCTCTTTTGTCATTGCATTACAAATCTTTTTCGGCAGGTATTGCCGACAGCAGCTCATCCGAATCATCTCCCGCTTCTTCCGGAGCTTTTTTGACAAAGAAAGCGCTCAACTCATACAAGCTGTACAAGGGGAAGAAGACAAGCGACAGGGTGAACGGATCACCACTGGGAGTAATAAACGCTGCCGCCACCAATAAACCCACGATGGCATAACGCCGATAGGTACGGAAGAACGAGCGGTTCAAAATGCCTATTTGCGAAAGCAGCCACGACAGCAACGGCATCTCAAAAACAAGGCCCATGATGAAGATCATCATCAGAAAATTGTCCATATACGATTCGAGCGAAACCTGCTCCGTGATAGCCGTACTCAACTCATAAGTTGCCAAAAAGCGCAGCGTCATCGGGAACACGATAAAATACCCTACGCTGCATCCGATAAAAAACATCAGAGTCCCGAACGAAAAAACCCACCGAACACTTTTCATCTCATTCTCGTAGAGCGCAGGACGAATAAACTTCCAGACCTCATACACTAAATAAGGAAACGTCAGAAGCAATGCCAGCCAGAAAGAAGAAGACATGTGCGTGAAAAACTGTGTAGCCAGTTTGATGTTGACGATGTTTACCTTAAAAGCCGAATCACAAAAGTCCGGCAGGAACGATACGCTCGACGTCACCTTACACATCAGCCGGTAGGTGGCAAAATCGCCGTAACAAGGAGCCATGATAACATGATCGAATAGATAACGCATCACGGAGAAAGAAGCAATCGTAAAAACAAAAAGAGCCAAAATGCAGCGAAACAGAGTCCACCGAAGTGCTTCCAGGTGATCCCAGAAAGACATTTCGTCATTTAGCTGTGACATGTTTATTGCGTGCTTTTATTTTGTCGTGTCCGTGTCGTTCAAATTGATATCGTCTTCAATACCTTTGACTCCGTCTTTGAAGTTCCGAATGCCTTTGCCCAACCCTTTCATCAGTTCGGGAATCTTTTTCCCACCGAAGAGTAATAAAACGATGATGGCAATAATGATGATTTCACCGGTACCTAAATTTCCCAAAAACAATAACAGGTTCATATGTAAATAAATAAAATTAATAATTCGTTTTGTCCGGAAGGCAAAGATACAATTTGAAAATGATTCGACGATCCTTTTTACTAAATTTATTACTTTTGCAGCATCTAAAAATAAAAGAGAAGAATTTGTTATGAATGCGTACGTATTCCCCGGACAAGGGGCACAATTCGTTGGAATGGGAAAAGATCTGTATGATCAGAACCCTCTTGCTAAAGAACTTTTTGAACAGGCGAATGCCATTCTCGGGTTCCGTATTACGGATCTGATGTTTGCCGGAACGGATGAGGATTTGAAACAGACGAAAGTTACTCAACCGGCTGTTTTTCTGCATTCGGTTATTTTGGCCCGCACGTTGGGAGCCGACTTTCAACCCGATATGACGGCCGGACATTCCTTAGGTGAGTTCTCTGCACTCGTAGCAGCGCAGGCATTGTCGTTTGAAGATGGTCTGAAACTGGTTTCAGAACGGGCGCAAGCCATGCAGAAGGCGTGTGAGCTGACGCCGTCGACGATGGCTGCCGTGATTGGACTGCCGGATGAGATCGTCGAAAAAATATGCGCTGAGATTACGGGTGAAGTCGTGGTCTGCGCCAATTATAACTGCCCGGGGCAGATCGTGATTTCCGGGAGCATGGCCGGTATTGATGCGGCATGCGAGAAGTTAACGGCTGCCGGCGCGAAACGTGTGCTCAAGCTGAAGGTAGGCGGAGCATTCCACTCGCCGCTGATGGAGCCGGCACGTGCCGAGCTGGCCGAGGCGATTGAATCAACCGCATTCAGCAAGCCTGTTTGCCCGGTCTATCAGAATGTGGACGCCCGTCCGCAAACCGATCCGGACGTGATCCGCAAAAACCTTGTCGCTCAACTTACCTCGCCCGTGCGCTGGACACAGACCGTGCAAAACATGGTGGCCGACGGCGCTACGCGTTTCGTCGAACTGGGGCCAGGTAACGTGTTGCAGGGACTGATCAAGAAAATAAGCGGTAACGTTGCAACCGAAGGAAAACAATAATCCGATGGAGAAGGGAAGCAACCCGGTTTACGACAAGAATACGCTGGAATTTGTTACCGTGGCGTTCGAGTTTTGCTCGTGGATGGAATCCGTCGGGCATGACTTGCCGGCCTTTGTCGACAAGGCGACCAAGTTGCTTCCTCTACTTTATTTGAAAGCAACGCTGCTGCCCGATACGGAGGCGGATGACGATGCCGAAGTCTTGCACTTCGTCACAGAAGAGACGTATCATGCCCTCCGCGATCGCCTCGCTGCGCTGCTGGGCGAATACGATACGTATCTGGAGACTTTTGTGCCCGACATGCAATACAGCGATACGCCTGTTGCGGCGTTTATTTCCGAAAACCTGTCCGACATGTATCAGGACCTCGGTAACTTCGTTTCGCTCTTCCGGCAGGGCTATGAAGAAACGATGCGTCTGTCGCTGGCACTCTGTACGGAGAATTTCCGGATGTACTGGGGACAATCGCTCCTCAACGCCTTGAAGGCGCTCCATGCCGTGCGGTATAACGAAGATATGTACCTGACAGAACAGACGGTATGACGTATACTCCGAACCTTTCGAAAATTACGAAAGAAGAAATTGTGACGTTGCCTGTGGAGTCGTTTCCGGGGCATATCGTCGTGGTAGATCGCCCTGAGGAGGTCGGGCAGGCTGTTCGTATCCTGTCGGCAAGCCGTTGTGTGGGATTTGATACGGAAACACGCCCGAGCTTCAAAAAAAATCAGCATCACAAAGTCGCACTTATGCAACTCTCGACCGAAAATGTCTGCTATCTTTTCAGGCTTAATCATCTGGGAGGCATCCCTGAACCATTGATTGCGTTTTTGAAAGACGAACGGATTACGAAAATCGGGTTGTCGTTACCGGACGACTTCCACATGATGCGCGAGCGCGTCAAAGACCTCAGACCGGCGGGCTTTATCGACTTGCAGAAAATCATGCCTTCGTATGGCATCGAAGAGGCGAGCCTGCAAAAAATCTACGCGATTCTGTTCGGGAAAAAAATCTCGAAACGTACACGTCTTACGAATTGGGATGCCGATATTCTGACGGACGCCCAGCAGAATTACGCCGCGCTTGACGCGTGGGCTTGTCTGCGCATCTATCAACTGTTGAAATCCGAAGAATCATGACATCATACTGTAAAATCTACCTTAAGCCGAAGAAGGAGGAATCGGTGCTGCGTTTTCATCCGTGGATTTTCTCCGGTGCCATTGCTCATATCGAAGGGAAACCGAGTGAAGGCGACTTGGTCGAAGTGTACAGTGCCGGGCGGTCTTTCCTCGGTATCGGACACTATCAGATCGGAAGCATTGCCGTGCGTTTGCTCTCGCTCGAGCCGGTGTCGATCGATCATGCGTTTTGGACGGAACGGATACGGACGGCCTGCCGGGTGCGTCGGATGCTCGGGCTGGCAGGCCGCGCCGACAACAACACGTATCGTCTCGTTTACGGAGAGGGCGACCGTCTGCCCGGCCTCGTGATCGATATATATGGCGACACGGCGGTGATGCAGGCACATTCCGTGGGGATGCATCATCTGCGAAAGGAGATCGCCGAGGCGCTGCGTGAAGTGCTCGGCGAGGTGATTCATCATATTTATTACAAGTCGGAAGGGACGTTGCCTTATAAAGCCGGTCTCGATTCGATGGACGGGTATCTGTACGGTGGGCATCGGACGGAAGCGCATATCGCCGTCGAGAACGGGCTGAAGTTTCGTGTGGACTGGGAGAAGGGGCAGAAAACAGGCTTTTTTATCGATCAGCGCGAGAGCCGCCGGCTGGTTGAACAGTATGCGCGGGAACGCTCGGTGCTGAATATGTTTTGTTATACGGGCGGATTTTCAGCATACGCCATGCAGGGAGGCGCACGGGTTGTGCATTCGGTCGACAGCTCGGCCAAGGCCATATCGCTGACGAAAGAGAACGTGGCGTTGAACTTCCCGGACGATCTGCGTCACGAAGCGTTTGCCGAAGATGCGTTCGATTATCTTGACCGAGCGGGCGATTTGTACGATCTGATCATCCTCGATCCGCCCGCATTTGCCAAGCATCGCGACGTGCTTCGCAATGCCTTGCAGGGGTATCGCAAACTCAACGCGCTTGCGTTTGAAAAGATTCGTCCCAACGGCCTTTTGTTTACTTTCTCCTGCTCGCAGGTGGTCAGCCGCAACGATTTCCGGCTGGCCGTGTTCAGTGCGGCGGCGCAATCGGGACGCCATGTGCGGATTCTGCATCAGTTGACTCAGCCGGCCGATCATCCGGTCAATATCTATCATCCCGAAGGGGAGTATCTGAAAGGATTGGTGCTGCATGTGGAGTAAAGAGCAGGCGCTGACGAATGCCGAAATCCGGAAGATGCGCAACGGCGAATGGCCGGATTTTTCGGATGCGGGCATGCAGGCCGGTTTCAAGCATGCCAAGCAGCTGCTGGCAAAGCTGCGTATGATGTCGACTTACGACGACGGGTACCGAGCCGTGCTCGAAGCGTTGATCCCCGGTATCCCTGCCTCGACCGTCATCTGCCCACCGTTTCATTGCGATCACGGACACGGCATCATCCTCGGCGAGCACGTTTTTATCAATGCCAACTGTACGTTTCTCGACGGTGCTTATATCCGCATCGGCGCGCATACGCTGATTGCTCCCAACGTGCAGATTTATACGCCACATCATCCACTCGATTATCGCCTGCGGCGCGAGGGAAGGGAGTATGCTTATCCCGTTACCGTCGGGGCTGACTGCTGGATCGGCGGCAGCACCGTGATCTGTCCCGGCGTTACGATTGGCGACCGTTGCGTGATCGGCGCCGGAAGCGTCGTAACACAAGATATCCCTGACGACTCATTGGCCGTCGGCAATCCCTGCCGTGTTATCCGTCGGCTGACGTAAAAAAAAGAAGGGGGAAGGCTTTTTTTGCCTCTGACGGAGCGTTTTTTCGTTCTGCCATGGCATTTTTCTCTTTGGGCAGGGCGTTTTATCGTTCTGACAGGGGTAGAATCAAATCTTGTTGTGTAAGAAAGATAAAAAGAGTGAGTTTTGTTAAATTTTTTTATTCCCGGATCGTTGTATATAAAGTTTAAATGAAGGGAGTTATGACAACGAAAAATGAAAATTACGTATCGATGCGTAGGAGTGTAGAGGGTGTATTGGTTGCACACGAAACCGTATGGTAGAGTAATACACGTTTTGTAAAGGAACGTATTCTTTTTGGTGATCTTTTAGGCAAAGTTCAGCAAGCGGGCGGGGAAAGCCTGATTGTTACGACGGGAGCAACGGCTGACAAGGCAGAGGCCGCTTCGAGACTTTTTTCGATGGTGACGGATTTGGGTAAACGGGCGTCTGTTTATGCATTGGATCATGATAATCAGGAGTTGCATGACCATTTGCGAACGAGTAAAGGTGCGTTATCGAACATGCCGGACACGGTTTCGCTGGCCAAGGCGAAGGATATGTATACGCGTATGGAGGCGATAAAGCGTGATTTGGCCGATTATGGCATTACGGAGGAGGTTTTGGACGAATGCAAGCGTTTGATCGATGCTTACGATGCGTATATAACGCGTCCGCGCGATTTAATCGTGGAGCGGAAAGGACATAACCAAAGTCTTTCGGAGCTTTTGCGCGATTTGCGTCGCTGCGTTTACAAATTAGACAGTTTAATGAGTCTGTTTTCGGGTACACGATTCGAGACGGACTATCGGAGCGCGCGCATTATCGTTGATCTGGGTACGTGGAAGAAGAAAGAAGAAGGGCCTCAGCCATAAGCCTCGGCCACTTGTTCGGCGCAGCGTTCGCCGTCGATGGCTGCCGATACGATTCCTCCGGCATAACCGGCTCCTTCGCCGCAAGGGAAGAGGCCTTGAAGCGTGACGTGCTGCAAGGTGTCTCTGTTTCGCAGGATACGCACAGGCGAGGAGGTGCGCGTTTCGACCCCGATCAGTACGGCTTCGTTGGTGAGAAAACCGTGCGACACGCGGTCGGAATGGCGGAATCCCTCGCGTAGACGCGTCGTGATGAACTCCGGCATCCAGAAATGAAGCGGCGAGGCAAGCAATCCCGGTGTATAGGACGAAACGGGCAGGTGCGACGAGTTCTTTTTCTGTACAAAGTCGGCCATGCGCTGGGCGGGAGCCGTTTGGGTCATCCCACCGTTCAGGCGGCAGAGGCGTTCGAGGCGTTCCTGAAAGTCCATGACGGATAAAACGGGTGGGAGGGAGGCGTCTCCTTCGGGCATGCCTTGGCAAAGGTAGTCGGGCAGGTCTTCGGGTCTGATTTCGACGACCCATCCGGCGTTGGCCCATCGCGATCCGCGGTTGGAGGGCGACATGCCGTTGACGACGACCTCGTCGGGCGAGGTGGCCGACGGCACGACGAATCCTCCGGGGCACATGCAGAAGGAGTATACGCCTCGTCCGGCGGCTTGCGTCACGAAGCTGTATTCGGCGGCGGGCAAGTATTTTCCGCGTCCGTCTTTGCGATGGTAACGGATGCGGTCGATCAGTTGCTGCGGATGTTCGAGCCGCACGCCGACGGCAATTCCTTTGGCTTCGATGGGGATGTTCCGTGCTGCGAGGTAACGATAAACGTCGCGTGCCGAGTGTCCGGTGGCAAGGATTACGGGGCCGTGAAACTCGCGTCCGTCACGCGTTCGTATGCCTTTCACTTCGTCCGCTTGTAAGAGGAGAGCCTCCATGCAAGTCTCGAAATGCACCTCTCCGCCGCAACGCAAAATCTGCTCGCGCATATTTTCGATGACGCGCGGGAGTTTATCCGTCCCGATATGGGGATGAGCATCCGAGAGGATGGCTGTGCTGGCGCCATGCTGGCAGAAAATGCGGAGGATGCGATCGACTGAGCCGCGTTTCTTGCTTCGGGTATAGAGTTTGCCGTCGGAGTAGGCGCCGGCGCCGCCTTCGCCGAAGCAGTAGTTCGATTCGGGGTTGACCGTGTGTTCACGACTGATCCGGGCGATGTCTATCTTGCGCCGCCGCACGTCTTTTCCGCGTTCGATGACGATGGGGCGCAACCCCAGTTCGATCAATCGCAAGGCCGCGAACAGTCCGCCCGGCCCGGCTCCGACGACAACGACGGGTTTGGCCGTCGATACGTCGCGGTATTCGACGGGCATAAATTCGGCCTCTGCCGGTTCTTCATCGATGAAGGCGCGCACCGTTACATTGACCCAGACCGTATGCTGTCGCGCATCGATCGAGCGTTTCAGTACGCGCACGGCACATACGGTTTCGGGTTTCTCGCCCGTTTCGCGGCAAACGACTCTGCGCAACGATGCTTCGTTCGCCGCTTCTTCGGGTAATATACGTAATGACAGTTCTTTGATCATAATTAAAACGAATTATTTATTGAAATAGATGAGAGGCGCTATATGCTTTTATGAGGTTTCTGCAAAACAACGCTTCATGACTGTATTAAAAAGCGACAGATGATTGTTGAAGCCACATTTGCTCCGTATCGCTGTAATCGTAGACCGCGATTCCTTTCATAGAGGCATATCCGGCAGCTTGTTTGTGCAAGTAATAGAATGTTTCAATCAGATAATCCCATCCTTGCGGCTTAAGCGACGTAGCATCGGATTCATCGTCTCCCAACCGTGTTTTAATACAGATATAAACACTATTCGTATGACCTCCTTTATCCGCGGCGGCAAGGTTGCTTTGTGCTCGACGCCAAACTTCTTCCTTATTATGATTATATGCCATCACATTTACATCCTTGCAGTGGCCGTCCGTTATAAACCGGCTTATATCGCCAAAGCTCAACTGGCCCTTGTTTTGTCGTTCCTGAAAAGAATAGTTGATTGCTTCATTCAGAGAAAGCTCCGGTAAATGATACACACGGCCAATTTCGTCTAAATAAAATTTCGCCAAAGCTAACATTTCAAGCGTTCGTTTTAATAAACGATCATTTGCCGCATGTTTACCATACCGATCATTATTCCATCGGTCGAGCATAAGCAGATTTGCCTCCGAAGACAATGTACTGTTCGGTTTAAGCGAATGAGGCTCCCAATCGGCCGAAGCTCCTGCGAAGCGTTCATTCGCATGCACTGTGCGATTGTATTGCTGAATAACGGATGCATGGATATAGATTTCTTTGTTCTTCGCTCTATCGAACTGAGACGCTTCGCTAAACATTAGAGCATGTACACGTACATTATGGCTGTTTAAATAACTGTTGAAAATTCGTATCCATGCCTTGTTAGCCAACTCTGCAAAAGATTTCCCATTTTGAGGATGAACGGACAATAATACATCGGTGTACCCCATCAATACGATCCGCGCCGCTAATTTTCGAGCACTTTTTTCTCCGGGATAACGTACGATCGTATGCCGATGATAGACATATACGCTGGCTTGTTTTTTTCCTCCGGCCGTCAGCGCTGCATTAAACTCATTTGCTTTTATCAGTTGTCGGTCTGTTATGCCTGCGTCTGCAACAAGTTGCCCCACACGACCATCAGGATCAACTCCGTCAGGATGCTGACACGAACAGAAGCCTCCCCAACCAAGGAACCATCCACAGAGGTAAAACAAAATACGATTGGTCATATGCTTCGTTTTGTATGCAATTACAGGCGAAAATATATCGATTATTCGCAATCTTGCAGCAGTAGATCAAAAAACTTCCGCTATCTGTATTGCCTGTTAAAATCATCCTTATCCGAATAGCTGCCGGAAGGCTTCTTCTACTTTTCTGACCTGAAAGATTTTCATCTTGCTTTCCAACGCTTCCAGCCCTTTCATCTGCGGAACGATCATGCGTGTGAATCCGAGCTTCCCTGCCTCCTGAATGCGTTGTTCGATACGGTTGACAGGGCATAGCTTGACGACAACACAGCATTCTTTATAATGTTTTTAGAATCAGTTGAACTTTTTCTCTCAAAGGGGGTAAATCGGTTTCTATGGTAGCCCATACGATCTCATCCCGGATTTGATAATAGCCGTGAACTAATACATGTCGCATCCCTATGAGAGCATGCCATTCTATCTCCGAATATTCTTTTTTAAACTCATTCGTCAGCAAGTAGGCTGCCTCGCCTATAATTTCCAGATTCTTAATGATAGCAAAACGCAACATTTTATTTTGCCTGTATGTTTCAAATGTTTTGTTATTCGTAAACTCGAAAATATTATCAATCGCTTCAATGATGTGCAACAAACGTGCTTTATCTTTATTTTTTTCTCTCATATATCAGTATTTTATCGGCATTGGCACTATCTTCGGCGAAGTCTTTCAGTTGTCCTTCTTCGACCAAGTCTATCTTTTTATTCAATAACCGTTCTATCTTATATTGCATAGAGGCATAGGAAAATAAGGTAATTCTTATTCCTTTTAAAAAACGAACAAGTACATCGATATCACTTCCTTCTTCTTCTTCGTTGCGCGAATAAGATCCAAAAATCCATGCTTTATCTACCGGTTGTGTCCGGAAAAAATCGGATAATTTATCAATCATCAATTTGTCCATATCTTTTCTGTCATTGTTATGCGGATACAAAGATAATGTGTTTAATTCGCCTGTTAAAATCATCCTTATCCGAATAACTCCCGGAAGGCTTCTTCTACTTTTCTGACCTGAAAGATTTTCATCTTGCTTTTCAACGCTTCCAATCCTTTCATCTGCGGAACGATCATGCGTGTGAATCCGAGCTTCCCTGCCTCCTGAATGCGTTGTTCGATACGGTTGACCGGACGTATCTCGCCCGAAAGCCCCACTTCGCCCGCCATGCACGTGCTGCGATCAATCGGGATATCCAAACTCGACGATAATACGGCGCTGATCACCGGCAGGTCGATGGCCGGATCGCTTACACGCAGCCCTCCTGCGATGTTCAGGAA
The DNA here is from genome assembly GCF_001006485.1 of Tannerella forsythia. Lineage (GTDB taxonomy): Bacteria > Bacteroidota > Bacteroidia > Bacteroidales > Tannerellaceae > Tannerella > Tannerella forsythia. The sequence continues at coordinate 8,790 of NZ_JUET01000082.1, read as the reverse complement.
AACATCTTTCTGTACGAGTTTAAAGCCGGCGCGTTTTTCCAGCACGGCCAGCAACATATTCATCCGCCGGAGGTCGAACCCCGTCGCACTGCGCTGAGGCGTCCCGTATACAGCGCTGCTGACGAGCGACTGCGTCTCGATCAGAAAAGGACGGGCGCCCTCCATTGCTGCCGCGATGGCTACGCCGCTAAGTCCCTCGTGACCTTCGGTCAGAAGCAGTTCGGAGGGATTCTCGACCTGCCGCAATCCGCTCTGCCGCATCTCATAGATGCCTAACTCGGAAGTGCTTCCGAAACGGTTCTTGATGCTCCGCAGGATGCGATACATGTAGTGCTGGTCGCCCTCGAACTGCAATACCGTATCGACAATGTGTTCGAGTACCTTCGGCCCGGCTATGCTGCCTTCCTTATTGATATGTCCGATCATCAGCACGGGCGTTCCCGTCTCTTTGGCAAACTTCAGCACGGCTGCGCTGCACTCGCGCACCTGAGTGATGCTGCCCGGCGACGATTCGGCCCGGTCGGTAAACATCGTCTGGATGGAATCGATGATCAAGAGATCGGGTTGGAGGTTCTGCGCCTGTACGAAAACCTGTTCGAGATTCGTTTCGCAATACACATGGCAATTGCCCATATTGGTGTCTTTTCCGGCCAGACGGTCGGCACGCATCTTTAACTGTTGAGCGCTCTCTTCGCCCGAAACGTAGAGCGTATGCAAATCTTTCATCTGCAAAACGGTTTGCAATACCAGCGTAGATTTTCCGATGCCCGGCTCTCCCCCGACAAGTACCAGCGAACCTTTGACTAACCCGCCGCCTAACACACGGTTCAACTCCGCATCGTGCATATCGATACGTGTTTCTTCTTTTGCCGTGACGTCGCGCAGCAGCCGGGGCTTCATGCCTTCATGTACGATTCCCGGAACAGACCGCCATGCAGCAGGTTCTTTCTTTACAAGTTCTTCTACATAGGTGTTCCACGCGCCGCACGACGGACATTTGCCGACCCACTTGGGCGATTCGGCACCGCAGTCGGAACAGATATATACCGATTTAACTTTAGCCATACATTATTTTTTCGAAGAGGTAAAGGTAAGAAAAATATCGGATATGTTGTTCCCTTTTCGTGGAGTGGAATATACAAGGATCAGGGTGGTGAATTGAAAGGAGGTAGGAGAGGGGGACTAAAATGACAGCACAAAAAAGGACGGTCCGTTTTTCTTCAGGCAGCCCCTTTTTGCGCTTATGCTATCGTATCGATTAAAGCTTGTTGTCCGACCCTAATACATTTTTAATCTTGTGGATGTAAAGGGCCTTGGCTGCATCGCGTGCCGGACCTAAATACTTACGCGGATCAAATTCGGCCGGTTTCTCGGCAAACACTTTGCGAATGGCTGCTGTCATGGCTAAGCGGCTGTCGGAGTCGATGTTGATCTTGCAAACGGCCGATTTGGCAGCTTTACGCAACTGTTCTTCCGGAATGCCGATCGCATCTTTCAAGGCACCGCCGTATTTGTTGATGGTGTCTACATCTTCCTGCGGTACGGACGACGAGCCGTGGAGTACAATCGGGAAGCCCGGTAATTCTTTTTCTACTGCTTCTAAGATATCGAAAGCCAAAGGTGGAGGTACAAGGCGTCCGTTTGCATCACGTTTGCATTGTTCGGGCTTGAACTTATTGGCGCCGTGCGAGGTACCAATCGAGATTGCCAGTGAATCACAGCCGGTTTTCGTTACGAAGTCAACGACTTCTTCCGGCCTCGTGTAGGTATGATGTTCTGCTGCGACATCATCTTCAACACCTGCTAAAACACCTAATTCGCCCTCTACTGTCACATCGTGCTGATGAGCATATTCAACGACTTGCTTAGTCAGTGCAACATTCTCGTCATACGGAAGATGCGAACCGTCGATCATGACGGAAGAGAATCCCATGTCAATGCAACTTTTACATAGTTCGAAAGTATCACCATGATCGAGATGGAGAACAATTTGCGGATTCGGGCATCCGAGTTCCTTGGCATAAGCAACGGCTCCTTCGGCCATGTAACGCAGAATCGTTTGGTTAGCGTACTTTCGCGCCCCGCTCGAAACTTGTAAAATCACCGGCGATTTTGTTTCTACTGCAGCCTGAATAATGGCTTGCATCTGTTCCATGTTGTTAAAATTGAAGGCCGGAATAGCATAGCCCCCATGGATTGCTTTTTTGAACATTTCACGCGTGTTCACCAAGCCTAAGTCTTTGTAATTTATCATTGTTTCTTGTGTTATAGGTGAAAAAATCAGGTTCAAAGGTACGAAAAAAATTAGGAATGAATTCATGCACGTCATTTTTTTTATGGCTGTGTGTATAAATCATACGGGGCAATGCTATGAATTAGAATTTTACCGTTTTTTTCTTGCTTGTTTAAACAATTATGAATACTTTTGCACCCCATATTTTGGAAGTAAAATCATAACAATAAAAAATAGAAGAATAATGAAAAAGGAACTTCATCCGGAAAATTACCGTCAGGTTGCTTTCAAAGACATGTCGAACGAAGAAGTGTTTATCACACGTTCTACGATCAATACGAGAGAGACGATAGAGATTGACGGGGTTACTTACCCGCTGGTTAAACTGGAAATCTCCAGCAGTTCGCATCCGTTCTATACGGGTAAGGCGAAATTGGTGGATACGGCCGGTCGTGTGGACAAGTTTATGAGCCGTTACGGCAACCGGAACAAAAAGTAAATGTAAAACATGTACGATCGAGAAGAGGACGCCGAAGGAGCGTCCTTTTTTGGGTCTGCATAAGCATGATTCAGAGCCATGACAAACGAAAAATATCTACAAATCCTCAGTCGATTTGGTATTAAAGAAAAGATTCTGTCTGTCGAACCTCTCGGTAACGGACATATCAACGATACGTTGAAAGTAACTGTCGCATCCGGTATGCCCGGTTATGTTTTACAACGTATTAATCATCACATCTTCACCAATGTGGAGATGCTCCAAAATAATATTCATACGGTTACATCGCATATCCGCGCGAAATTGCAGGAACGCGGAGAGGAGGACATCGATCGTAAGGTGCTGACTTTCCTTCCGGCCGATGACGGGAAACGGTATTATTTCGATGGCGAAAGTTATTGGCGCGTTTGCCTGATGATTCCTCGAAGTCGAAGTTTGGAAGAAGTGAATCCTTCTTCTTCTTATGAAGCCGGACGCGCTTTTGGCGATTTTCAATCGATGTTGTCCGATTTGCCCGAAGGAGCATTGGGCGAAACAATCCCGAACTTTCATAATATGGAATTCCGGTTGCAGCAATTTCACGAAGCGGTTCAGGCGAATGCAGCCGGACGTGCGGATGAGGTGAAAGACCTCATTGATGAAATTGAGAAGCGTGCCGAGGAAATGTGCGTTCAGGAAGAACTGTATCGTGAAGGCAAACTGAAAAAACGTACGAATCATTGCGATACGAAAGTCAACAATATCTTGTTCGACGAAGATGGGAAGGTGTTATGTGTGATTGATTTGGATACCGTAATGCCGGGGTTTGTCTTGTCCGACATCGGCGATTTTATCCGTACCGGAGCCAATACGGGAGCCGAAGATGATGAGCAGCTTGATCGTGTGGAGGTAAACATGGAGATCTTCAAAGCATATACGCGCGGATACATGGAAAAGGCGAAATCTTTCCTTACGCCGCTCGAAATCGGTTTGCTTCCTTACGGAGGACGTCTGTTGACGTATATGCAGACGGTACGTTTCCTGACCGATTACCTCAATGGCGACACGTATTATAAAACGCACAAGCCGAAGCATAACTTGATTCGTACACGCGCTCAGTTTAAATTGTTGCAAAGTCTTGAGGCGCATGCCGAGGAGATGAATGCGTTTATGAAAGAATGGCTGTAGCCAGCCGCAGAACATTATACAGACTCGGCAGTATGTCATAACGAGCGAACTGCTTCGTTGTTTGCGGAATGCGAGCTCGGCCACATACGTTAGTATGCTCCCTCGCTCTCATCCTTAGCGCCTCCCAATTTCACCCATTCTTACATACCTAAAGAGGGTGTGTCCAAACATTGCGTTTTGACACACCCTCGAAGTTTTTTGGTGGCGAGGTGTTCTTTTTTTCGTTGTGTTAATCTTTCCGAAGAGCTCCATTTCGGAAAATTTCTCTAATTTTGTCCTCGCATTATTATAATATTATGGTATGGAAGATTTCAATGCTCTGATTACCCGTCGACGCAGCACGCGGAAGTTTACGGACGAACTGATCGCACCGGAAGAAGTGCAGCAACTCTTGAAAGCCGCCTTGATGGCTCCCACATCGAAGAACTCGCATTCGTGGCAGTTTATCACGGTCGAAGATAAGGATATGTTGACGCAGTTGGCGAGGTGTAAAAGTGCCGGGGGCGGGTTTCTTGAAGGATGTGCGTTGGCCGTTGTGGTGTTGGGGGATATGACGATAAGCGATGTGTGGGTCGAAGACGCTTCCATTGCCGCGATATATATGCAGTTGCAGGCTGAGGATTTAGGAATTGGAAGCTGTTGGTGTCATGTCCGAAACCGTCTGACGGCCGATGAACGCGACTCGGAGCAATATGTCCGCGATTTGTTGGATATACCGTATCAGATGGGGGTCCTGTGCATCATTGGTTTCGGGCACAAGGACCAGGAACGTAAACCGTTCGATGAATCGCACCTGCTGTGGGAGAAGGTACATATCGGTAAATTCGCGTTGCCCGGTACATCGGAGGAAGCGACTCAGGCATGAAGGTCGTCTTTATCGGAGCCGGAAATGTAGCGACTCATCTGTCCGCAGCGATGCGGCAGGCCGGACTATGTATCTGTCAGATTTATAGCCGTACCGAAAAAAATGCACAAAGGCTGGCTGCAGAGCACGCGTGTGCGTGGACAACGGATACCGGCGCGCTACGTTCGGATGCCGATCTATATGTCTTTGCTCTGAAAGACGCGGTTTTGCATAAAATCGTCACACAGGTTTCCCCGAACGAAGGGCTTTGGTTGCATACGGCAGGTAGTGTGCCGATGGATATTTTTCGCGGATATGCCCGCCGCTATGGCGTGCTTTATCCGTTACAGACGTTCTCAAAAAAACGACCGGTCGATTTTCGGAATGTTCCTTGCTTTATCGAAGCTGACTCAGCACAAAGCGAACAGCGTCTGCGAACACTTGCCGAAAAGATTTCTTCCGATGTACGGCTGCTCTCTTTCGAAAAACGGCGTTATTTGCATCTGGCCGCAGTTTTTGCCTGTAACTTTACAAACCACATGTATGTCCTTGCTGATCGGATTTTGAGTGAGCAGGGGATAGATCCCGCCGTGCTGTTGCCGCTAATCGATGAAACGGCCACAAAAATACATACCCTTTCTCCTGCTGATGCACAGACGGGGCCGGCGGTACGATACGATCACAAGGTGATTGAACAACAATCGGCCATGCTGACCGAACCGGTTGTGCGTGAACTGTACGAATTAATCAGTAAGAATATTCACCTGTTATCTCAGTCTTGAACATTATGATACCTTATGATTTGACAAAAATAAAAGCTTTTCTGTTCGATGTGGACGGTGTACTGTCGTCCGACAAAATTCCGCTGACCGACCATGGCGATCCGGCCCGAACCGTCAACATCAAAGACGGTTATGCGTTGCAATTGGCTGTTAAGCATGGTTATCAGGTGGGCATCATCACCGGTGCCTACACGGAAAATGTACGTCTCCGTTTTGAACGTCTCGGGGTGCAGCATATTTATATGTGTAGCACCGTCAAAATAAAAGATTACGAAGATTTTCTTCAGAAGACCGGGCTGGAAGAAGAATCGATCGTATTTGCCGGCGACGATATCCCGGACTATGAAGTGATGCGCCGTGTCGGCTTGCCTGTTGCGCCGGCTACGGCAGCACCGGAGATCAAACACATCGCAAAATATATCTCACCCTTGAGCGGTGGCGACGGTATTGCCCGCGAAGTGATTGAACAAACGATGAAAGCACAGCAACTATGGATGACGGATAAAGCTTTCGGTTGGTGAAAATTGCGTTCGGAATATACGCATTGGGCTTTTTTTACGTTAATACTCACGTAAAATAAAGGAAAAATGAGAAATCGTACGTTGGCATCGCTCCTGTTTTTGTGGATGGTCCTGGGATTAAATGCTCAGGGCAAGGTGAAAGTTTCTGGAAATGTGCGGGATGCTGACGGAAATCCGTTAGAATTGGTTGCCGTACAAGTGAAGCATACGCTGATTGGGGCGATGACCGATGAAAAAGGCTTCTATTCGTTGTCGGTTTCGCCGGGCGATTCCGTTGTGCTGCTTTTCTCGTGTCTCGGATACAATAAAGCAGAGCGAGTCATTCCGCGTTTGGCACAAGATATGCGTGTGAACGTACAAATGAACTATACTTCTCTTCAGCTGAATGAAGTGTCGGTTACGGCAATTCGCAGGCAGACGACTACGATGGAGACGCTCGATGCCGGTCGTTTGAAGATTCTTCCCGATCCTTCGGGGGGAAGTATCGAAAGTCTGATTGTAACGTATGCAGGAGTGTCGTCGAACAATGAACTGAGCACTCAATATTCGGTGCGGGGCGGAAGCTTTGATGAAAATCTGGTTTATGTGAACGGGATGGAGGTCTTTCGTCCCTTGTTGATACGCTCGGGCCAGCAGGAAGGATTGAGCTTTGTCAATCCGAACCTGACAGAAAAGGTGCAGTTCTCGGCTGGCGGTTTCGATGCTCGTTATGGAGATAAGATGAGTTCTGTCTTGGATATTTCATATAAGAAACCTGTAAAACTGGAAGGATCGGCTTCGGTCGGTGTGCTTGGCGCTTCGAATATGAACATAAGCACTGCCAGTGCTTATGTGGGAACAGGAAATGATAAGTTTACACAGGTTACGGGCATACGTTACAAGATGTCAAGCTCGCTTTTGAACAATTTAGTCGGCCGTGCCGAATATGTGCCGCGTTTCGTAGATATGCAAACGTTTATGACTTATAAACCTGCGCCGAAATGGGAGCTTAATTTCCTGGGAAACCTCTCGTCTAACCATTACAAATATATTCCGATCGAGTTGGAAACCACATTTGGAACGGTGAAGAATAGGCAAAAGTTTCATGTGTTTTTCGAGGGTCGGGAACGTGACAAGTTTGAAACGATCTATGGGGCTTTGACGTTGAAACATCAGTTAAGTGTAAAATCGGAACTGGGATTGCAAGCTTTTGCTTTTCGGAGCAACGAAGAGGAAAGTTACGATTTGACCGGAAATTATCGTCTGGATAAAGCCGGTGAGGAGGGAGATGAAAAGACTGCTGAGGGGGAACAATCCATTGCTCTGGCATCCTATCATGAACATGCACGAAACAGGTTGCAAGCGACCGTTGGTCATGTCGGACTGTATGGGATGACACAGCTTACAGCTCATCAAACATTGAAATGGGGTGTCAATGCGCAGATGGAACGTATCATCGATAAAATCAGTGAATGGGAAAGCCGTGATTCGTCCGGTTATTCGTTACCACAGACCGGTAAGGAGGTGAATGTGATTGCGAATCTTTTTTCAGATAACAAATTGAACAGTAGCCGTTTTTCAGCTTATTTTCAGGATGTGTTCAAGTTTCGTACCGAGCAGGGACTGTTCACGCTTGTTGGTGGTCTGCGTGGCAGCTACTGGACATATAGCAAGGAGTTTCTTTTCAGTCCGCGCGCTTCGCTGGGCTTTATTCCGAATGCCAATCAGGACTTGACCCTTCGTTTTGCGACCGGACTGTATTACCAGTCTCCTTTCTATAAAGAATTACGCACCGAGGTGAAGGATAAAGATGGAAATACGGTGATCCGGCTGAATGATCAATTGAAATCGCAACGGTCGATTCATTTTATTTTGGGAGGCGATTACGGATTTAAGGTCGGCAGCCGGAACTTTAAGTTGACGACGGAACTGTATTATAAGAATCTGAGCAATATTAACCCCTATACATTAGATAATGTGAAGATACGATATTATGGGGAGAATTGTGCGAAAGGCTACATTGCCGGATTGGATATGAAACTTTTCGGCGAATTTGTGCCCGGAACCGATTCCTGGATTAGTTTGTCGTTGATGAAATCACGCCAGACGATTGAGCGGAATGGCCGTGAAACAGTCAGTGCGTCAATGCCCAATAGCCCTGCCTATAATATTTCACTCTATTTTCAGGACTATTTTCCCGGTTACCGTCGGGCCATGCTTAATCTGCGCGGTGTGCTGACCGGGGGACTACCGGTCACCGTGCCCCGTCGGGGATATGACGGAAGCAATTACAAAACACCGCCTTATCGTCGTATAGACCTCGGCTTTACTTACCAACTGGCCGGGGGAGAAGATGCTTGGATGGAGCGGGGATTTTTTCGAAATTTCAAAAGTATCTGGTTAGGACTTGATGTATTTAATATATTCGATATTTACAATACGAGCTCTTATTATTGGATCACGGATGTGTATAGTCATCAGTATGCGGTGCCAAATTATTTAACCGGTCGTCAGCTTAATTTTCGTCTGACAGTCGATTTTTAATCGAATCATTAGATGATCTTACTCATTTTTTCCTTTCTCCATTATTTAATGCATGTTTTTTTGCTTTTTAATTTACTTGATTATTTGATGTTTGCGCTTTTTCTTCAAAAAAAGGTCATAAAATATTTGTAGGGAAAGAAGATATTCCGTACTTTTGCACCCGCTTTCGAGAGGAGAGCCTGCTGCAAGAAGATAGAGGAAAGATTTTTCTGGGGGGGTGT
>NZ_JUET01000081.1 GCF_001006485.1 Tannerella forsythia | reverse complement strand
TACGCTCAGCTTCACGGACTTTCTGAATAATCACTTGTTTCGCTGTTTGCGCACCAATACGACCAAACTCGATTGACTCAATCGGCTCTTCAATAAATTCGCCTGGTTCAATATGCGGCTCAACATCGACCGCATCCATGTGGCGAATATACCAACCGACATGATCTTCAATCTCAACATCGTCTTCAATCACTTCCCAACGACGGAAAGTCTCATAATCACCCGTATGTCGATCAATAGAAACACGGGCGTCAATTTCATCGTTATGACTTTTTCTAGTTGCTGTCGCTAGAGCCGCTTCAATGGCCTCAAAGATAATTTCTTTTTCCACGCCTTTTTCGTTAGACATGATTTCAACAACTGCTAAAACTTCCTTACTCATTTCTATTTCCTCAAAATAGGGGGTACGTTATATTTACTTTAAAGGGTTAAAACCCTTTGCTTAATTCATCAA
>NZ_JUET01000080.1 GCF_001006485.1 Tannerella forsythia | reverse complement strand
GCTTAAAAAACTTAGGACGGTAGTAATATTATCCAAAGTGATGGCAAAAAGTATCCCTGATAAGCAATTAATAATCAGTCGTGCAAAAGTCGTACTTTGGATAATATTTTACTTGCGATAAGAAAACTTATCGCAAGTTGTGATAAATACTCTGAGGATGTGGACTTTGCTGTCATCAGTGAGAATATGAGTGGCAATCAAGTTAAGATGCTTTTATCCAACTTGATGAAAGAGGTAACAGCCGGCTTGACGGAGGATAAATCCTTTTCAGATATATCAAAAGGCTCAAAATATAGGAAGCAAGCCTTCTCCTATGATGCTCAGGTGGGTTTAGATGTGTCTGTAAATCCTATTCCTTCGAGAATTATTGTGGAAATCAGCGCATTTGCCAATCCTTTCCCTTATGAAAAAAGAATGATAGAGCCATTTGTAACCACATACCTGAAAAAGCGAAATATGGAGGATATGGTGACTCAATACCACCTTGAACCTTTTGAGTTGAATGTGTTGTCCCTCAGACAAACCTTGTGCGAGAAAACTGTTTCTCTCATTCGATTCTCTATAAGCGAGGATCCGTTGGCATCCTTATCGTCTAAAATCCGCCATTTCTATGATTTGAACGCATTGTTAGCTATCAAAGAATTGGAGGAGCATGTTTGTAGTGAAGAGTTTGTGAATGATGTGGAAACCTTGGTCAAACATGATCAAGAAGCCTTTGACGAGCCTGCCGGATGGAAAGACCTAAAAGATTTGAACCAATCTCCATTAGTGATGGATTTTGATAAGTTGTGGGATTCTCTGGCTCCCAAATATGAAGAGAATTTATCGGCAATAGCTTATAGAAAAATCCCGTCTTCAGAAACCATAAAGGCTTCATTCTTGAAAATATTGAAATCTCTGAGAGGGATTGACCTAACAAAAGAGTAAAGGTTATCTTACTATTGAAAGTTCAGAAGTTAGACTCTCTGAACAGAAATATGGATTGGGGATTTTGGCAATAAAAGCGATTTGTTGCCAAATCCCCAATCCATTTATCCTATCTCCATTTGGGTTTCGATATAACCACCCGGTTTATTACTCCTCGGTTGTCTTGTGGAGGTTGAGTGACTTGCTCTGATGGAGGAGTCTTTTCAGCTTGTTTATTTAGTCGTTCCTTAAGACAATTGTATTTATCTGATATTCAGCAAGAGATTCTCAAAAAAGTTTGTATATTATTGCAGGATTTAGTATCTTTACGGCATAAAACACTGCAAATTATGTTAGAAAAATTACCCGTAAAAGGACAGCGCGATATGTTTCGCCCCATGCTGAAAGATTTTATCAATAGGCAACACGAGCTTGTACTGTTGGCAGACAAGATTGATTGGTCATATTTTGAAGAAGAATTTGCTCCATTTTATTCAGACAAAGGAGCTCCGAGTGTTCCTCTTCGTATGATGGTGGGTTGCCTGATGCTCAAACACCTTTACAATCTTAGCGATGAAAGCCTTCCCGTGTATTGGGTTCGAGATGTTTATTTTCAGTATTTCTGCGGATGTGAATTTTTTGAGCATAAATTTCCTTTTGATCCGAGTGACTTTGTCCACTTTCGCAACCGTGTAGGCCAAAAGAGGGTATAGGAAAAATATTTGCATACAGCGTACAACTTCACGGTAAAAAGTTACCGGGTCAGGTGAAGTTTGTTCTTTCAGATACGACTGTTCAAGAGAACAATACCACTTTTCCTACCGATGCCAAGTTGTGTAAAAAGGTTATTGAGAAATGCAATTCAATTGCTCGGAAGGAAGGCATCAGGCAACGTCGGTGGTACACTCGTGAAAGTAAACAGTTGTTGCAAGACACGTACAACGGCAAACATCCCAGAGGGATGAAAACGGCCAACAAAGCAAAACGCCGTTTGAAAACGATTGCCAATATTCAGCTTCGTGAACTTGACCGCAAAATGGATGAAGAGCAAAAAAAGAGATACGAACAGGAACTTTCACTCTATAAGCGTGTCGTGAATCAAAAGAAAAACGACAAGAAGAAAATCTACAGTCTGCACAAACTTTTTACCCGCTGCATTGCCAAGGGCAAGGCACATAAGCAATATGAATTTGGTAATAAAGTTGGGATAATCACCACAGGAAAAAGAGGGCAAAAAGTAATCACGGCAGTAAAAGCATTTTTAGAAAATCTTTATGATGGCGACACAATAGACCCGCTACTCGAACAGATGGAAACCAACAATTTGAAATTACCCGAAGAGTTGGTTTATGACCGTGGAGGTAGAGGGCGAAAGCAGATAAAAGGCGTAACAATAATCACTCCCGATAAGCCCAAAGCAAAAGACACCGCTTATCAGAAACGACAAAAACGGAACAAGTGCAGAGCTCGAGCAGCAATAGAACCCATCTTCGGACATCTTAAAAAAGACTTCCGCGTGGAACAGAATTACCTATGGAACGAAAAAGGGATACAAATCAATGCTTACATGGCCGCTACTGCTTGGAATTTGAAGAAAATGATGGAAAGGCTAATGGAAAACTTTTTATATTTCATTTTTCGATGGCTTTTACCCACAAAACAAAATATATTTTTCAACATAAATCGATTTTATAAGGAACGACTATATAGGTCATGAAGCCCATACGGATGTAAGTTTTTTAGATTCTAGTGATACACTCAAGATTGTCCTTAGCTTGAGTGTATTTAGTCTGCGAGGAAGATTTTTGGGTGTAGAAAAGGGTGTAAATCACGTAACTTGTTGATTTACACCCTTATTTGCGGAGAGAGAGGTTTGTGAACCAACCTCTCCTATATCATTGTATTTTAGTCCGATACCAATTCTAACAATCAGTTGTGTAGCATTTTTGTAGCAGTATTTTGACTGCCTTTTGACTACTCTTCTGACTACCGATTGAAAGCACGCTCGCTCTCTTTTGGTGGGTACAAAGTTATAGAAAAACGGACGAACCACCAAACGTTTGTGCCTTAAACATTTATATTTTTTTCTGCTACATATCCCAGTGCACGGTGCAAGCCCCTATATATAAGGGGACTTGCACCGTGCACTGGAATCCTGTGAGAGAGACAGATTTATGTCTGTTTTTACTCTTGATTCTAAAATCTCTGCGTTATATTAAGCAGCACTCATATGCATTCGCTACTTATATTCAACCTTGCACCAAATGCAAGACGGATTGTATAGAGTGCAAACATTTGTGTGTAGCGGGTTGCTCTTGCGGCGGTGTCCTAATAACTTTACGGTTATGAATAAATTGCTAAAAATACTGAGATCAGCAAGAGAAGAAAAAGGGTTCTCGCAAGAGTATCTGTCTTATCAACTGGATGTTAGCTCCAGTACTATCTCTCGTTGGGAGATGGGCAAAACAGAGATGACCATACAACAGATAGAGCGTTACGCCACTGCTATAGAGGTCAATCTGCCACACCTATTTGCATCCCTTGCAAATGAAGACTCCCCTCCTTCTCCATTAGCAGAGATTCATGTTCTCGTGTTCTCCAAGGAAGCCTTTGACAAGATTGCAGAGATAATCTGTTCATTAGGATTTGAGAATGCGACCATGACAACCAAACGATTATGACTATGGAAATAATTGCAATGGAAAGCCAAGCCTATCAGGATTTGATAGACAGGCTCAATCGTATTGAGCAGTATGTGGCACGAACCTCTCATCTGATTCAAGACATAGACGATGAGTTGGAAATGACCACAAAAGACCTCGTTGAAACCTTGAATGTTTCAGAGTCCACCCTATACCGTTGGCGGAAGAAACAACTTGTACGCTATCGTTACACCGAAGGGGGCGATGTCCGTTACTTCTTCAAATCCCTTGTAATCGCGACGAAGTGTAACAGGCTCCGCATTTCAGGGATGAGAAATGATGAGGTCCTGGGACGCTTGAATCGTTTCAAAGACAATCTTATCATGAGTTCATGCGTCAATACTAAAAACCGATAACTATGATCGAAAAGGAACAAATCTTACTGCTTACCCAAGGGGGATTGAATGTATTCTCTCACTTCTTGGGTTTTGAGGTGAATTTGCACCGAAACTTCCGCAGTCCATTCTATGAAGACAGACGTGCTTCCTGCCACATCTATTATGACAGGAAAAGTTCTTCCTACAAGTTTTACGACCATGGCGATACCGCTTACTCTGGCGACTGCTTTTGGTTTGTGGCTACCTTACGAGGCTTAAACCTAAAAACAGACTTCCCTGAAGTGTTGCAAACCATTGTAGAGGAACTTAGGCTTCACTCTCTGTATGATGATGGAAAGCGAACTGCTTGTTCTTCTTTCCGTATTGAGCCACCAGCCCAACCAAAGCCAAGGAAAGATGCTCCTTCCAAAGAGGAAGAGCGTCCGTATGATTTTGAGATATTGCCATTTGATGATGCCCTGCTGAACTATTGGGCACATTATGGTATTGACGAAGACACACTCCGTCTTTTCCGGGTACGAAGTCTTAAACGCTACGAGAGTGTTTCGGCAGAAGGCAAGAAGTTTGAAATCTTCAGTTCTCCCACCGATCCGATATTTGCCTATCTCGGGAACGGCTATGTGAAGATATACCGCCCACACAGCACCAAGGTTCGCTTCCTTTACGGCGGACGCATGCCTGCCACCTATTGCTTTGGTATGGAGCAGATACCGACTAAAGGAGACATCCTTTTCATTACCGGAGGAGAAAAAGATGTCCTCTCCTTGCATGCACATGGCTTCAATGCTATCTGTTTTAACAGTGAAACGGCACAGATACCTGAAAGTATCATTGAAAGCCTGCAACTCCGCTTCCGTCACATCATACTATTATATGATTCTGACGATACAGGGGTACGTGAAGCTCGCCGACAAGTGGAACACTTGGAAAAATACAAGGTATTGAACCTCTCCCTGCCACTAAGCGGCGCAAAGAGTGAAAAGGACATCTCGGACTTCTTTGCTTTAGGAAATGGAGCAAATGACCTGAAAGATTTGCTTGCCAAGATGTTCTCAGACATGTACAGTCAAACGATGATGATGCTTCGCTCGTGTGAGATAGATTATGACAATCCTCCTGATGCCTCAAAATCGGTTGTGGCAGTCAATGGCGTTCCTCTTGGAACGCAGGATAACCTCTTTTGCATCACAGGAGGCGAGGGGACGGGAAAAAGTAACTACATTTCCGCAATCCTCTCCGGCACGTTAAGAGAGGAGAGGCTGTCTGCTGAACAAACGTTGGGATTGGAGATTACTGCCAATCCCAACGGCTTAGCCGTCCTGCACTACGATACAGAACAATCGGAGGCTCAATTACACAAGAACTTGGGACGGACACTTCGCCGTGCTTCACTTACGGCAGTCCCCGAGTTCTACCACTCTCTGTATCTGGCTTCACTTTCCCGAAAAGACCGACTGAAACTTATCCGTGAAAGTATGGACTTGTTCCATCACAAGCACGGAGGCATTCACCTTATGATCATTGACGGAATCGCAGACTTGATACGCTCGGCCAACGATGAAAGCGAAAGCATAGCCATCGTGGATGAGATGTACCGCTTAGCAGGCATCTATAACACCTGCATTATCTGTGTATTGCATTTTGTCCCGAATGGGATTAAACTCCGTGGACATATTGGCTCGGAACTGCAACGCAAGGCAGCGGGTATTCTATCCATAGAAACTGACGACAATCCCGAATACTCTGTTGTCAAGGTTATAAAGGTACGTGACGGCAGTCCTCTCGATGTGCCGATGATGCTTTTCGGCTGGGATAAGGAGGCCGATATGCACGTCTATCGTGGCGAAAAGTCGAAAGAAGACAAGGAGAAACGAAAAATCGATGAACTGATAGCCGTTGTCAAGGAAGCGTTCCGAAACAAAATCACACTTTCCTATCAAGAACTTTGTGAGGTTTTGATGCGAGAAATGGAAATCAAGGATCGCACGGCAAAGAAGTACATCGCCTATATGAAAGAACAACGTATCTTGGCACAAGATAGCAATGGTAACTACCAAAAAGGGGAACTATGCCATACTTAGACTTTAATCCCGATGATGTCTGGCAGAAACATCTGTTTGAGCGCCTGATGTGTGTGGAGGAGAAACTTGATCAAATGCTTGTTTTACAGGAACAAGTCATAAACACCTCTGTTCGACCTCCTTTGAAGCCTGAATACTTGGACATCATAGATGTTTCTAAAATCCTAAAGGTGGAGCAGAAGACCATTTACAACTGGGTTTGGGCAGGGAAGATACCCTATCTAAAAGCCAACGGACGCTTGCTGTTTCTGCGTGAAGAGATCGATGAGATGCTGCGAAAACGAGATGAATGCTAGTGAATCGCATAAAATTCTTGCCATTTACTTTGCCGGAATAAAATAAATGCTTACCTTTGCAAGCGGAAAGATAGTTGCAGGTTGCTGCACTTCAAAGATAACAGTACTCGCTTGGCATACCGTAAGATCTGCCAGCGAGTCATTTTTTTATATACCATATGGCTAATAAAGAATCGCGTTCTATTCAAGAACAAATAGAATTGCTAAAGCAAAGAGGTATGATTATAAAAGATGAGGACTTTGCTTGTCTTCATCTGAGGAATATCAGTTACTATCGACTAAAAGGCTATTGGTGGGATATGCAGAAAGACAAAAACAACCATGTCTTTCAAAGAGGATCCTGCTTTGAGGATGTTATTGCGCGGTATTCTTTTGATAAAGAATTACGGCTTATTCTATTTGATGCCATTGAAACAATAGAGATTGCCTTACGAACAAAGATGATTTACCATCTATCACAGTCCTATGGTGGTCTGTATTATATGAATGACTCTTTCTTTGTCAGTAAAGAACTTCATCAGCAGCATTTAGCGGACTTGATGAATGAATTTATGCGTAGCGGTGAAGTGTTCATAAAAGAGTACAAACGCAAATATGGAGTTTGGGAAGATCGGAAATGTGTATCTCTCACCCAGCAACCTGATGCATGGGTTATTTTTGAGGTAGCTACCTTCGGGACGCTTTCAAAAATATATAAGAATCTCAACCATCAAATTCCAGAAAAAGCTAAAATTGCTAATGAGTTCGGACTCAATCTGCATAATGAGCTATCAAGTTGGTTGGAGGCTATTTCTTATTTGAGGAATATCGTTGCCCATCATTCTCGAGTATGGAGTCGCACTATGGTGAAACGTCCAATGGACGTCAGAAACCCCAAAAGGATTTGGTTGCAAAATACTCTTCCGGAAGCTGCACAGAAGAAGCCGTATCTTGTGATTACTGCAATGCTTTATCTGTGTAAAGCTATTGATGCTGGAGACAGTTACAAGAAGAAAATTATTACTTTGATAAAAGAGAATCCTCAAATACCCATTTATAAGCTTGGATTTCTTAATAGATGGAATGAGGAGCCTATTTGGGGAGACGAATAAAAGAAACGGGAGTATACCAAAATATTGGATACTCCCGTTTCTTTATCTTAGTTTGGGTTTGGATATGACGACTCGACTCATCACATCATTGTCCTTTATTTTCTCCTGCGTGAAGAGAGCGATGAGATGCTGCGAAAACGTGATGAATGGTAATTGCTCTTCCTTTCTGCTTAGGCTATTTTGTTGTGTAAATACTTGCATTTACACAACAAAATGACTACCTTTGCAAAAAGAACAAGCAGCATGACAAGTAAGAGCATTAAAAACAAGATTGCAAGTTTTGAGATGGGAAAAGTTTTCCGACTGGAAGACTTAGGACTTTCTCGTACCGAGCAAAATGCGGCTGTGGTTGCTTTAGGAAGACTGGTTCAAGAAGGAGAGATAAAACGACTCAGCCCGGGGACCTACTACAAACCTAAGCGAACTCGATTTGGTGTTGTCGGTCCATCTATGGAAGAACGATTCCGTGACTTACTATACGACAACGATACCCCTATAGGCTATCTGACAGGGTTCTATGCATTCAACTTGCTCGGATTGACAACCCAGCAGTCTGCAACTCTTGAAGTAGGAACCAACTTTCCTAAACGAAACGGAAAGCGAGGGATATATGCTATCCGTTTTGTATTACAGAGAAATCCAATTAGTCGGGATAATATCGAAATGTTACGTCTACTGGACTGCTTGAAATGGATTAAGAAGATACCGGATACGACTACCGACAAGTCGTATATTCTCCTAAAGAAGAAAGTCAATGAATATGCGAAGGTGGAGAAAAAGCAACTGGTAGAACTTGCATTGAAATACTCTCCACTCACGCGAGCTTTGTTGGGATCTATGCTAACCGACGAATTACTTGCGACTACATTATATCAAACATTAAGTCCGCTTACACGATTTAGAATCGGACTATCACCAAATTTAGTTTCTAATCAATGGAACATACAATAAAAGAGTACCTACATTTAGATCCTGAATCATTCATGGATCTTGTACAGACCTCTTCCGAGGATTTGAAAATCCCTGTACAGTTAATAGAGAAAGACTATTATATCTCAGAAATACTTCGTGCATTATCCAAGAGCTCTTATAGTCAGCAAATCGTATTTAAGGGCGGAACGTCCTTATCCAAGGCTTATCTATTGATTGATCGGTTTTCTTATCACAAGTAAAATATTATCCAAAGTGCCAATAGATATATATTTCCATTTATTTGATTATCAATAACACTTTTGATAATATTATCAGATAATATTTGTGTTACTTTGTACTTGTGCACCTCAA
>NZ_JUET01000078.1 GCF_001006485.1 Tannerella forsythia | reverse complement strand
CGCTAAAAAGTGGATTTGCCAGCGGGGGACTATTTGGTTATCAAGGGAGTTTTTATTCGAATAAATTAGGTCATTTTAAAATGATAGCTGTAAATCTTAAACAGTTTTATTTATTAGAGAATAAAACAACGGGAAAAAAAATTATAATAAACTTAATATAATTCTATTCCATAAAAGGTTTAAATCCTTGCTCTCTGTTCGTGTTTTGGTGGATAATATTTTTGAGATTAGCCACTATCGGGAAGAGTTCCAGTTCGGATTTGACCCAACGGGTACGGTCGGCAAGCGTATCGACCGGCTTGAGAATGCACGCGAGGCCGCCGAAACCGTTGTAACGGCTCAGACCTTCTCGTTCAACCGGTGTCGGCATGTCCTGTCCTGAGAAAAGGTTGACAGAAAAAATTAGGACAAAATGACAAAAAGAGGAAAAAAGTAATTCGGTACAGTACTTGTTTTAAATTACAAGTAGTAGAAGAGATCGAGAAAAATGGCTTAAGCATCGAGGATTGCCGTCATAAATATGGTATCGGCGGAGGTCAAACCATCTAGGCATGGCTTAAGAAATTGGGTAAACATCATTTATTAAAATGAATATCCGTGTTTGTACCTAAAAGCTCCATTAAACGATTTAATAACAATAATTTGTATGTATGGATCGGAGAAAGAAATAAATTTCTGTATATCAGTAATATATAATTAATTTTAGGCATATATATGGACATTCATATTTATTAAACAAAGTAGTACGAGTGGAAACAAGAGATGAATTAGATGAATTAAAGCGTCTTCGGTCAGAGAATAAAGCCTTGAAAGAGGCTTACGCCGAGCTTGTGCTGAATCACAAATGTTCGGAGAAAGTCATTGAGGTAGCCGACGAGATGTTCAACCTGGACTTAAAAAAAAGTACGAACACGAGTTATCAGTCTACTTCAGGAGGAAGAAGCCGTGAGCCGTCTTTGTCTTTACTTCGGCATCAGCCGTCAAGCCTATTACAAGAGCAATAGTCAGATGGTTAAGAGTGTATTGAAAACAGGCATCGTAGTGGATATGGTTCAAAAAGTTCGTCGTCAGATGCCGCGTTTGGGAGGCAAGAAGTTGTATCATCTTCTGGGGGGCGACTTACGTCAGGTGGGCTCTATCGGACGAGACAAGTTCTTTGACATCCTGCGGGATAACGATCTGCTGGTGGTTCCTAAGCGCAGCTACACGCGCACTACGCAGTCTTACCATCGATTTTACAAATGGACGAATCTGGTACGAGACATGCAGGTAACCCGTCCGAATCAGGTGTGGGTGAGCGACATTACCTATCTTCGTACATTGAACGGCTTTGTTTATCTGTTTTTGATAACAGACCTGTATTCGCGTAAGATTGTGGGCTGGTCGTTGAGCCGCAGCCTTGCCATCGAAGGAGCGATGGAAGCCTTGCGAATGGCTCTGCGAAGCAGGAAAGACAAAGCCCTGCCGTTGACGCATCATTCCGACCGGGGCATTCAGTATTGCAGTACGGATTATGTGCGTATGCTTCAAAAGGCTAACGTGCAGATCAGTATGACGCAGGAGAACCACTGTTACGAGAACAGTACGGCCGAGCGTGTGAACGGCATCTTAAAGGATGAGTTTTATCTGGACAATACCTTTAATGATTATCTTCAGACACTCAAAGCCGTCCGTTCTTCGGTGGAAATTTATAACAACAAACGTCCGCATTGGGCTTTGAATTTGCTTACCCCAGAACAAGTACATGCATCAAAAGTGGCGTAAATCATGAAAGAAAAAAGAAACGATAAGAACAAAACAACTGTCAACTTTTCTCAGGACACATCGCTCTTACGTCCGGGTAGTTGTTTAAGGAACTGAGGGTTTACCAAAAGAAGAGCGAAGTCGTTTTCAAGCAATCGCCAAATCGGTATCCAATAAATCCCGGTACTTTCCATACATACCTCTCTCACGTAATGAGTGTGCATTACAGATGACAGCCGCTTTATTTCACGGGTTGTCACACCAAATTTTTCTTCTCTTTTTTTGCCTTGTTCGTCCAAAATGCACATAAAGATGCTATCTTTGTGGACATCGAGACCGCTGACTGTTCTCATAATGATAATTTTTAAAAGTGAAACAATCGTGCCTTTGAGCACCTTAATTATCTATAGAACAGTTGGCGGCTTGATTTTTATCCGAAGGCGTATAAAAAAACTCGTTTTTTTTTATGTAAGTTTGTATAGCTAAATAAAATAGAATAAATTTAAAAACACAGACATGGAGAATCGTTTTTTAGGACTTATCGAAGACAGCCTCAAGGCACATTGGGAATTACCCGCATTGACCGATTACCAAGGTGAAACATTTTACTACAAAGACATTGCCGCCGAGATTTATCAGCTGCATATCTTGTTGGAACAAGCCGGCATTCGTAAGGGCGACAGAGTGGCCCTCCTTGGACGTAACTCATCGCGGTGGGTGATCAGTTTTTTCGGCATCCTTTCGTACGGTGCGGTCGCTACTCCTATCTTGCATGATTTCAAGCCTGAAAACGTCCATCATATCGTCAATCATTCGGAGTCCAAGGTTTTGCTCGCCGCCAAACAAAATTGGGAAGTACTTAACGAACAGGCCATCGCAGAGGTCGAGTTGATTTTGTCACTTGAGGACTGGTCGGTGATTCGCAGCAAACGACCGGAACTGGTGAAGGTGCGTGAACAGGTTAAGGACATTTTCCACAGACAGCATCCCGCATTTTCACTCGAAGAAATACGCTTCTATATGGAAAAGCCGGAAGAATTGGCGGTGCTTAATTATACGTCGGGTACAACCGGATTTTCCAAGGGGGTCATGTTGCCTTACCGCAGTTTATGGAGCAACACGAAATATGCGGCAGACCATCTGCCTTTTGTGTATTCGGGCGATCATTTCGTATGTATGCTTCCTATGGCGCACATGTACGGTTTGGCTTTTGAAATCCTGAACGGCATCAATAAAGGCTGCCATATCCATTTCCTGCCACGCGTACCGAGCCCGAAGATTATTATCGACAGTTTCGCGGCGGTTAAGCCGCGATTGATTATCGCCGTGCCACTGATTATCGAAAAGATTGTACGGAATAAAATCTTTCCGATGCTTGAGCATCCTAAGATGAAATTTCTATGTAAGTTGCCGATTGTGAAACAGATGATCCATCGGAAAATTCTTGCTCAACTGAACGCCGCTTTCGGAAGCGAATTTACTGAAGTAGTGATTGGAGGGGCGGCGATCAATAAGGAGGTAGAAGCGTTTCTTCGCCTCATCGGGTTCCGGTACACGGTCGGATACGGTATGACAGAGTGCGGCCCGCTGATTTCGTACGAGCAATGGGATACGTATAAGGAAGGTTCCGTCGGGCAGATTGTTGACCGAATGGAAGTGAAGATCGATTCGCCCGATCCTGAACGGGTAGCGGGCGAGATCATGGTGCGCGGCACGAACGTCATGCTGGGTTACTATAAAAACCCGGCTGCCACATCCGAAGTAATGGCTGCCGACGGATGGATGCTTACGGGCGACCTCGGTACGATAGACAAAGACGGATTTCTCTTTCTCAGAGGACGAAGCAAGACGATGATTCTCAGTTCGAACGGACAGAATATTTATCCCGAAGAGATTGAAAATATTTTAAATAATCTGCCCTATGTGGGTGAGTCTCTTATTGTGCATCGTGGCGATAAGTTAGTTGCTCTGATCTACCCCGACCGTGAATTGATGGCGAAAAACGGGCTGACGGAAGGAGAGCTTAATGTCTTGATGAAAGAAAATCTGACAGTACTCAATGAGCGTATTCCGAAATACAGTAAGGTGGAAGAATTGGAATTGCGAAACGAAGTTTTTGAGAAGACGCCCAAGCAGAGCATCAAGCGTTACCTTTATCAGGAGAAGGCATAGTCTTATGTCATCGAAAAAAACGGCCCAACCTGATTCATTGAAGGGTCGGAGGGGCCGTTCATTGCATGGTGCAAGTCTTTATTCTACATAGCGGACTTTGGAAGCATCGCGCGGTTTGGCTTCGGGGGATTCGTCGGGATAGCCGATCGCAATAGCGTAATAAAGCTCGTAGCCCTCAGAAAAGTCGAGACGTTTCCTGTAGTCGGTGGCAAGATCGCTTTTCATAAAACCTATCGGACTACCGAGACAACAGGTGCCTAAACCCATGGCATGAGCCGCCAACATGATATTTTCGCTTAGCAAACCGCAGTCAAATTTTCCTTCGCCATCTTTTCCGGCGATAAAAATAACGGCGGGAGCATTGCGGAACATGTTTTTAAACCCAGGATCCTGCACCATTTTCAACATGCGTTCGTCATCCTTGGCAGATTCGACGAAGAGCTTTGTAACGCCATCAATAAATTCAGGGTTGTCAACAACACGTACTTCCCACGGCTGTCCGTTCATGGCACTGGGAGCATTGATGCCACAGCGCAGGATGATGTCCATCATTTCACGTGGTACAGACTCCGGCTTATACTTGCGGATGCTGCGACGCTCCATAATGGTGCGGATCACCGGATTGCCTGTATCCTTACCGATCGCGAGAGAGTCTGCTTCAGTCGTCGTTTCGGCCGTTGCACTTGTGCTGTTGCTGTTTTGGCATCCCGTAATCAGGAATGCTGCTGCGAAAAGGCAGCTTGCGTAATGTTTGAAAGTTTTCATGTCTATAGGTATTAATGGTGATAATAGATTAATAGTCTTCGTCTTCAGGTGCATCCTCTTTACGGATTTTGTTCCCTTCCATATCGAAATAAACATAGATTCCATAGCGTCCGCCGCCATTCGGGCGATAGGCGTATGTGGACATCTTAATTAAGGGACGTCCATCTTCTTCGACGGTGTCGACATATCCGCTGTAAACGTCAAGAAAAACGGCTTTTCCTGTTGTCAAATCGTATATATACGAATAAATATTTCGAGCATCGGGGCATCCACTAATTAAGATTTTCGATTCGGATAAGAGAACAATTTCATCTATGATTTCAATCCCTCCATCCGTATATATGCCTTCCTTTTTTATCTTTAGCTTGGATCCTTCTTTTCCGTAGGGCGATGTTTGAAACAGCCGTGTAAAAGATCCGTTAGCCAAATCTTTCATATATAAACTATGTTGGCCGATTTCATTTTCGTCGTCAGGTGCTGCATCTACATGAAGATAAAAAGCCTTTCCATGTCCTTCGGTCAGAAATGTCATATCCGACTCGGCAGGTGTTTGAGCGATCAACCGAGAAGAAAAGGGCATGAAAAAAAGAACCAGAGCAGACAAGGTAAAACGTATATTCCGAAATATCGGGTTTGCCAGTCTTGCGAGGACGGTTTTAGCCTGTTGAGTGCCCTGCGCTATCTTATTCAGATTCGTTGGATGGAGTGTAATAAATGATTTCATGACGATTACATTATTTTGTTCTTATTGTGCAAAAATACAATAAAAAAGTCAGTTAGATACGTAACGTATAGAAAATAGACGAAATGATTTGATTGTAAGGGCGATGTGTTAAAAAATCCGTTCGTTGGCCAGGTTCCAGAGATTGAGAAAAGCCGCTTTCGTAATCTCGACGGTCTTTTCCCAATTGATTTTTTCCGTATGGTCAGACGGCTGATGATAATCAGGATGTCCGTCGGTATGGTACCAAATCACAGGAATATCGTGTTTGGCAAAGGATGAATTATCGCTGCCTCCTACAGGTTTATCCCATGCGCGATAGTCGGGTTTGAGCTTCAATCCGTAGGTTATAAGATCGTTTTTCAGCCAGTCGCCAAAAACGGGATGGGCGGCGGTATAGAAATATACGACATGTTCCGGCTCAGCTTCGTTCGTGTTGCGCCCGATCATGTCGAAATTCAAATAACCTTTCACCTTGCCCAGATCGGTAAAGGTCTGCGTAAAATAGGCTGAGCCGAGCAATCCTTTTTCCTCGCCGTCCCATAGCGCGAAAATGACGGTTCGTTCCGGTTGCACACCGGTAGCTAAAAAAGCGCGCGCTATCTGTAAAAGCGCGGCAACGCCCGACGCGTTATCGTCTGCACCGTTATAAATCTGATCGCCGTCCAAATGGGGATCGTAACCCAGATGATCGTAATGTGCGCCGATGATTACGATTTCGTCGCGACGCTTACCTTCAATCCGGGCAAGCACATTGCGCATGGCAAGTTTCTGATGTACCCCTTTGCGAAGCATCGCGACGGAGTCGGGATGCACCTGAAAAGGTTTTTTCTGTTGACGTTCGGCGCGATAAACCTCGAAGGGCTGGTAATATGAGTCGAACAGAGGTTTTAGTCCCAATGTTTGAAGATAAGAGGCCAGATACACGCCGGCTACACGGCCTTCCTGACTTCCGGCTTCGCGCCCGCGTAGCGCATCATCTGCCAGAAAACCAATATGTGCCTCGGCAGTTGCGCGGTTGATAGTCTGTAAACCTTTTTGTTGAGGTGTGTCTTGTGCGCGGGTGATGTGGCAAAGACATAAAGCGCTTCCTGTGATGATGAATTTCAGAAACGGTGTCATAAAAAATTAATGTTTTAGTGTTTTATACGAAAGAATATGAATGGTAACGCCGACAGCGATGGCTGTCAGGACAATCCGCAACCAAACGGGAATACCCATCAGCAGAACACAGTGGCCGATCGTAAGCCACATCACCGTAATGGAGAGAATCTTTGCGCGTAGCGGAATGGCACGCTCTTCGCGAAGGTTACGGATATAACTTCCGAAATATTTATGATGAAGCAACCAATGGTAAAGGCGGGGGGACCCTCTGAAATAGGTCGCCGCCGAAAGTAAGAGAAAAGGCGTAGTCGGTAACAACGGAACAAATATCCCGATAACCCCCAATGCCAGACTGACACTACCTAATACGACCCAGAAAATTCTCATTACTTGCATGCTTGCCGACTTTGACAGCATCGCAAAGATAATGCTTTTTTTATAGTTGTCCGATAAAAATTTTTGATTATCCTTAATATGATTATCTGTACTTATACCTAAACTCATTTCTATAGCTTACACAAGCAACCAGCAATCTTCCAAAGAGAGCTTCTCCCAAATATCGGCGATTAAACTTGTAACAGAATTCATCTAAGTAATTTTGTAAGAATTCGGGTTTGATGTCATGGAACGTATTTATCAACTGTCTCTTGGCATTGCTGATGGCGATATGAACCCAGGGTAAGACCTCGCCCACTTTCTCTTTGGGGATAACCTGAGAGTGGTGTCTCTAGGTACAAAATCTTTCAATTCTACATAAGAGGTAGAATGATCCGTGTCGATTTGATTAGCTCCGGAAGCTAACTGCTGAACCGCTGCATTAATGGTCTCTTTTTTCAAGTCATCGATTACTTTCATTTTCAAATAGCCGACTCTTCGTGGTTTTTGACCGGTTTTCGGAAATTCAACCATTTCACTTTCTGCCATTACTAAAACTTTGCTTTTCTTTTGACTGCCACGTCCACGCTTCAAGGGTTTATCTTTTTCCTCTTGACTCATCTCTGTGGAAAAATAACCCTCATCCAACTCTATACAACCTGCAAGGACATATTCATCATCTCTTTTACCCATGGCCTCGCGAAGTTTGTGAACCATATGCCAAATAGGATGATAACGATTATGTCCCAATTGACGCTGGATTTCTTAAGGTACACATTTTATCGGACAGTAATTTCAAATACTCGTTGTGGTTTCTCTGTAAGCGAGCAAATCGCCAACGACCTTTGCAATATTCTCTGTAATAGGAATATGTGATTTCAGTACGTAGGTTTCGGGGTTGTCGCGGTTGAAGCGAACCAGCAACGAGGCGGGATTTGCCTGTGCAATTTGCTCAAAAGGTAGGCGAATAATGGTTGGGGTATTGTAGCCCACACCAAACTCAAGCAGTAGTAATTTACAACGAATAGCTTGGTTTACAAACGATTCGTAATATTCTGCCTGCATATTCCATTGCTCATCCTGCACGAAAAACGCATCTTTGCGAACGTTTATCGCCATACTGCCACCACATACGGGGCAATCTTCAAACAAGAGCGATAGCAGTTTGCCAGCTCCTGTTCCTGCACAGGGGGGGGGGGCGTGGTGCTTGAATAATCGGTCCCACGGTGTGTATCACGTACCGTGCAGGCAGGTTGTACCCCTTCGTCATTTTGGCACTGTTTGTTAGCTCTTCGCTACCTTGCTCCTGCATCAGACGGTGGCACTCCAAGCGAAGTTGTACGCCGGCTGCCGAGTGAATGGCGTTGTCGATACATTAGTGGTGCGGAATAAAACACCCCAACAGACTGCTGTTGGCAGCATTTACGATAGCATCAACTTCAAGTCGTGTAATGTCGCCCTGCCAAAGCCGCAAACGCTTGTCGATATCCGAAATCTGCGTTTCGTTGCGATGCACAATACCCTTTTCGGCTCGTTGTACCAACAACTCGGCATCCTGTGCGGTACAAAACGCATCACTCACGGGCAAAGGAGGTCGCACGTTCAGTAGAGAACGCATCAATTATCGTTGCTCGTTCTGTAAATCAGGAATTGCTATATCGGCGTAGTCCGCACGTTCATCAAGAAGCGTTTTAAGAATAAAGGACAAATTATTGTTGCTCATTTCGTAAATCATAATGTTTAACCAAAGTAGGTTCTATTACGTCCCAGTGTTCTGCAATTTTTCCGTTTTTGACCCTGAAAAGGTCGTAGAAAGTATTATGAGCATTACCGAAATGCCCTTCGCTGAGGGTCAGCACAAAGTTACCTTCGCCCAATACTTTTTGGATAGTATCGTATTTCATAAAGATACCCTATTTTGCCAAAGCTTCCAAAGTAGCTCCCAATCCAGAAAGTTGGTCGGGTATCTGCGGGTTGTGCTGAATGTAGTTGTCGCCGTCGAAGTAACCTGCGAGTTTCTCCATTCGACCGTTTACCAAAATATCTTCCACGAAATTACGCACTAAAACCTTATTTTGTTCGGTCTTGTCGAGGTCTTTGATTTCAGTAGTTCCGTCGGTCATCGTGCGACCGCTTGGGTTGGACTGTTTGGGGGTCTCTTGGAGGTTGTCCCAATGCTCTACGATTTTGCCGTCCTCGAAACGGAAAATCTGATAAAAATCGATGCGATGAGGTACACCCGAAAGTTGCAATTTCTTGTGCGTTATCTCGGCGAGGTCTTTGAGTTCGAACTCAAAAAGGGGGGGGGGCCTGAAAATGTACCGTTGCATTGTAAAATGAGTTATCCGTTTTTCAAAGACAAAGATAAAAGATAAAGGTAGTGATTATTTGTTAGAAGTGCCCACACGGATTGCCGAGCTATTGGAATGGTTGCATACCTGTTATCATACAAAAAATCCCTTTGCAACGCTAAGATTGAAGCGGGAATAAAATCATCTTTCTGTTTACATGTTGATTGGTTTAGATGTTTAGTTGTTGAGGGCTGTCAGTTATCAGCATTCAGCTCTGCAAATTCCCTCTTTGAAAGGATTACATCCCCCCTTCGCTCCGCTCTTCCCCCCCCCTTTGAAGGGGGGGCTGGGGGGATGTTCATCTGCGGTCGGTCATTTGTCATTCAGAGCGAAGCGATGAATCTCTTTTCTGTCACTTTTGGCTTGACCCAAAAGTAACCAAAAAGTCAAGGCTTCGTGCGCTTCGCACGCCTTCGCGACACTTTCAGGTCGGAAAATCAGGTAACTCGCTTGGCTCGGACAGCCTGATTTTCTATCGCCCTGCTCGCTGCTCCGTCGGCTCACCACCCGAGGCCCATGGACGAACGCCAAAGGCGTTCGCCTGTTCCCCCAACGCTGCGCTTCCGCATTCCCCCTTTGAAGGGGGGCTGCTGGGGGGATGTTCCTCTGCGTTCGGATACCGCGTGTACCACGCATAACAATTAACAACTGACAATTAACAATTGAATTACGTCAGGCTTTCAGCCCTCCCAACGGGGATATTGCTTTTTCCCCAACGCTTCGCATTGGGCTGAATTATTACGCCCTTTCAGGGCTTTTACAGCATTCAGTTCTCAGCAATCAGCCTTGCATTCCCCCCTTTGAAGGGGGAAAAAGGGGAGATGAAGCATTGGGTTTGTTTATTGAATGGATTGTAATACCTTTGCCATCGAGTATAAATATTAATGATAGGAGATTATGATGATGAAAAAATTGAAATGGTTTTTATTCGTTGCTGTATTATTGGCAGCACCGGCTATGCAGGCACAGTTGCGTTTCGGCGTGAAGGGCGGAGTAAATATTGCCTCGGTGAAGTTTAATCGGGATGTGATCGATTCGGAGAATATCACCGGATTTCATATCGGCCCGATGATCGAGTTGATGATTCCCGTAGCCGGCCTGGGGGTCGATGCCGCGGTGGTGTACAGTCAGAAAGGATTCGGATTGAATGATAAAGGATACCGGAACGATTATATCGATGTGCCCGTCAATCTGAAGTACAAGATTATGTTACCGCTTGTCAAACCTTACATAGCAGCCGGTCCGTATGCTTCGTTCCGCGTGTCGGGCGACAAGCTCAGAAACATCCCCGGAAGAGTGACGGATCAATTGAAGGCCCAGAGTTTTGCCGCAGGGTTGAACTTTACGGCTGGTGCCGAGGTGTTCGATATCGTACAGGTGGGACTGACGTACAGTCTCGGGTTGACCGACAATTATAAGACATACAAGGTCGATAACGATATCATCTCTTATATCGGTAAGCCGCACACGTGGATGATCTCGGCTGCCGTATTCTTCTAAAGGAAGATTACTCTCCCGGAGAACGTATGAAATATGTGGAGGTTATCTTGCCCTTGCCTTTGGCACAGACATACACGTATGCGATCCCCGAAGGTATGGCATCGCAGGTGTTGCCCAACGGCAGGGTGATTGTTCCGTTCGGGGCTAAACGCTACTATACGGCTATCGTAAGGGAGGTGCACGAGCGTCCTCCCGACGATTTGTATGCGGTCAAATCCGTTTTTACCGTGCTCGATGAAGCGCCTGTCCTTCACGAGTGTCAATTGCATTTCTGGGAATGGATGGCCTCGTATTACCTTTGTACGTTGGGCGATGTGTATAAAGCGGCTGTTCCTTCCGGCCTGAAACTCGGAAGCGAGACCGTCGTTTCGCTTTGTGACGATTTTGAGGCTTCCCGTCCCCTGTCGCCCAAGTTGCAAACGCTACTCGATGCGTTGGCGGGAGAGGGAAAGCCGCAAACAGTGGCAGAGATTGAGAAGAAAACCGGCCTGCACAACCTGATTCCCGCGTTGACGCAACTTGTGAAGCAGGGAGCCGTAACCGTTCGCGAAGAGCTTAAACGCGGCTTCGTGCCCAAGACGGAAATCTACCTGCGTCTGTCTTCCCTGTATGAGAAAGAAGCGGATCTCGTCTCAGTGTTTGAATCGTTGAGGCGAGCACCGAAACAGGAAAAGCTGTTACTCTCTTTCCTCGACGAAACGAAACCTTTTCGGGGAGAAGGCACACCCGAAATCTCCCGAAAAGCGTTGCTGAAAACAGCCGGTGCCGATCCGTCGGCGCTGAACGGGCTGTTGCGGCGTGGGGTGATCGAGGCGTATCGGAAAGAGATCAGCCGGTTACATCTTACGTTGGCTCTGCATCCGCCCTGTCCGCTGAGCGCGGCACAGCAAGCGGCATTTACCTCGATCAACGAGACGTTCGCGACGAAAGCCGTTTGCCTGTTGCACGGAGCGCCGTCGTGCGGAAAAACGGAAATCTATCTGCATCTGATCCTTGCGACGTTGTGGGAGGGGCGGCAGGTCTTGTATCTGTTGCCGGAGATTGCCGTTACGACACAGATCACCGAACGGTTGGCGCGGGTGTTAGGCCAACGTCTGCTGGTGTATCATTCCGGGCTCTCTGACGCGGAACGGGTGGAGGTGTGGAATAAGCTGCTTGAGGCCGACGAGCCGTTGGCGGTAGTGGGAGTACGTTCGTCGCTGTTTCTGCCGTTTTCCGCTCTGGGGCTGGTCATTGTGGACGAGGAGCAGGAGCCGTCGTATAAGCAGCAGGACCCGGCGCCTCGCTATCATGCACGCAATGCGGCCATTATGCTGGCCTCGATGCACGACGCCCGCACACTGCTCGGCTCGGCTACGCCTTCGCTCGATTCGTTTTATAATGCGAAGACGGGAAAATACGGGCTGGTCACGCTGCGTGAACGTTATGGCCCAACGTTAATCCCGCAAATTCATATCGTCGACGTGAAAACATTGCGACGCAAAAAAATCATGAAGGAGACGCTGTTCTCTCCGTTGCTGCGCGAAAAAATCGACGAGGCGCTGACGCACGGACGGCAGGTGATTTTGTTTCAGAACCGGCGCGGTTTCGCTCCGATACTGGAATGCAAGGCGTGCGGTTATGTGCCGCACTGCGTGAACTGCGACGTGACGCTCACGTATCATCGCAGCCGTCATCGGCAAGTTTGCCATTATTGCGGTTATTCGCAACCTGTGACGTCGCGTTGTCCCTCGTGTGCGAGCGCCGAGGTCAAGATGGTAGGCTTCGGCACGGAGAAGATCGAAGAGGAGATCGCCACCTTATTCCCTGACGCCGCCACAGCGCGTCTCGACCTCGACAATGCCCGTACTCGTCGTGCCTACGAGCGTATCCTGACCGATTTTGAAGAGGGGAAGACACAGATTCTGATCGGAACGCAGATGCTCTCGAAAGGATTGGACTTCGGGAACGTCAGCGTGGTTGGGGTGCTGAACGCCGACAGCCTGATGAACTTTCCGGATTTCCGCGCTCATGAGCGGGCTTTTCAGCTGATGATGCAGGTGAGCGGACGCGCAGGGCGGCGTACCGGACAGGGAACGGTTATCATTCAGACGTCACAACCTCAACATCCGCTACTGCGCATGGTACAGACCTTCGACTACGACGGGATGGCACTCTCACAACTGACCGAGCGTAAGCAATACTGCTATCCGCCTTATTGCCGCCTGATCACGGTCATCATGCGGGCGAAGAACGAATCGACACTGGACCGGTTCGCGGCCATGTACGGCGAGCAGTTACGGAGCGATTTGGGGACGAACGTTGTCGGCCCCTTCGTACCGCCGATAGGTCGTGTTCAG
The DNA here is from genome assembly GCF_001006485.1 of Tannerella forsythia. Classification (GTDB taxonomy): domain Bacteria; phylum Bacteroidota; class Bacteroidia; order Bacteroidales; family Tannerellaceae; genus Tannerella; species Tannerella forsythia. The sequence continues at coordinate 96,031 of NZ_JUET01000078.1, read as the reverse complement.
ACGTTGTTTGTGCGCCGGATTATGTTGAAGATACCGCTTTCGGTTGCCGTGAAAGACGTGCGTCACACGCTCGAAGCCGCTCATGCGGCGATGCAGCAGACACCGTCGTTCCGTCAGGTTATTCTGCATGCCGATGTTGATCCGCAGTAGGAGCGGAACAGCGTTAGTCGTCCTCGATACGGAATTTCTTGTGCATTTTTATCGTGTACATGATGCTAAAACACATTGTTCGCTGCAAATTGTTTTTGAAGGGCGCATGAGACGATATTTTTCGTACCTTTGTGCGGAAAAAAATCAAATATAATAATTATAATGAGAAATAATTTAAGTTCACAAATTACGTTGACGCGTATACCGGAAAGATACTACCATCCGGAAAATGCTTACGAGTACAGTTTGCTGACACGTTTCGAGAAGATACGGACCCATATCTACGCGACGATGGATGAAGGTTCGGCAGTGCTGGCTAAAGAAATCGCCGACGAGATCAGAGAAAAGCAAAAGGCTAAGAAGAAGTTCGTTATGGCTATACCGGGCGGACGTTCGCCGCACACGCTTTTTCAACACCTCATTCAGATGCATAAAGAGGAACAGCTGAGCTTTAAGAATGTGATCGTTTTTTTGCTTTACGAATTTTATCCGCTGACGAATGCGGCGAACAGCAACTTGCATCAGTTGCAGGAAGTGTTCCTGAATCATGTGGATATTCCGAAAAAGAACATCTACAGCCCGGATGGCTTTATGAACAAAAACGATATCTATGAGTTCTGTCAGAGCTATGAGCAGAAGATCAACGAATGCGGAGGCATTGATTATATGCTGCTCGGTATCGGACAGGGAGGCACGATCGGTCTAAACAGTGCCGGTACGTCGGTTGCCTCACGCACGCATTTGGTGCTGATGGACGACACGTCGCGCAAGGAATCGGCACAGTTGTTCAGCTCTATCGAAAACGTGCCCGCGGGCGTGATTACGATGGGACTCGGTACGATTATGGATGCGAAAAAGGTCGTGCTGATCTCGTGGGGCGAAAATAAAGCCAATATTATCCGCAAAACGATCGAAAATCCGGTCACGGATGCTTTGCCCGCTACCTGCCTCCAGCATCATGCGAATGCCAAAGCGGTCATCGATCTCTCGTCGGCTTGTGACTTGACACGTATCAGTCATCCGTGGCTCGTGACGACCTGCGAATGGGACAACAAACTGATTCGTCGCGCCATCGTTTGGCTCTGTCAGTTGACGAATAAACCGATTCTCAAACTTACCAACAAGGATTACAGTGAACACGGGCTTGGCGAGCTGCTGGCGCTCTACGGGTCGGCCTACAATGTGAACATCAAAATATTCAACGATATTCAGCATACCATCACCGGATGGCCGGGCGGAAAGCCGAATGCCGACGATTCGAACCGTCCCGAACGTGCCGAGCCGTATCCCAAGCGAGTGATCCTCTTCAGCCCGCATCCCGATGACGATGTGATCTCGATGGGTGGAACGTTGCGTCGTCTGTGCGACCAGCATCATGACGTGCATGTGGCTTATCAGACATCGGGCAACATTGCCGTAGGCGATGAGGAAGTGATCCGGTATTGCGAATATCTGTGCGATGTATGTGATAAATATTCGCCGAAAGATAAGACGATCCGGAAAAAAGCGGAAGAGATCATACAGTATCTGCGTTACGACAAGAAAGAAGACGGTAAGCCCGAAAGTCCCGATGTGCTGTTTATGAAGGGGACGATCCGTCGTGAAGAAGCGCGTCACGGATGTCGTTATTCGGGAGTCAAGGACGAGCATGTACATTTCCTCGATCTGCCCTTCTACGAAACGGGTCTGGTGAAGAAGAACCCCATCAGCGAGAAAGATGTGGAGATCATTAAGAAACTCTTGCTCGAAGTGAAGCCGAATCAGATTTTTGTCGCCGGCGACCTGGCCGACCCGCACGGAACGCATAAGGTGTGTCTCGACGCTGCGTTGGCCGCGATCGATGAGGTGAAAGATCAGAAGTGGATGAAGGATTGCCGTATATGGATGTATCGCGGGGCATGGGCGGAATGGGAGATGGACCATATCGAGATGGCCGTGCCGATCAGTCCGGAAGAGTTGCGTTACAAACGGAACGCGATTCTCAAGCATCAGTCGCAGGCTGAAAGCGCACCGTTCCTTGGCGACGACGAACGTCTCTTCTGGCAACGCGCCGAAGACCGTAACCGTGCGACAGCCGAGCTGTACAAACAACTTGGTCTGGCTTCGTATGAGGCTATCGAGGCGTTCGTGCAGTATATTCCCATCCGGTAACGTAAGTTCCCGAATCGGAAACGAACCATAAACGATAACCGAAGTGTTGAAATTCGTAAAAGATTGGATGCTTCCGATCGCAATGATTACAGGCGCGCTGGCTCATCAATGGGTCAGCCGCCTTTCTTTTTTGACTCCTTACCTGATTTTTACGATGCTGCTGCTCACGTTCTGTAAAATCTCGCTGAAGGATATTCGCTTCCATCCGGCACACCTCTGGCTGCTGATGATTCAGTTGGTCGGGAGTGCGGCCGTTTACTGGATACTGCGTCCGTTCGACGCTGTCGTGGCGCAGGGAGCGATGCTCTGCATGCTGGTACCTACGGCGACAGCGGCGGCCGTGATTACAGGTATGCTCGGCGGCAATGTCGGCTTCCTGACGGCTTATCTGCTGTTCTGCAACATGGCTGTGGCCGTCGCTGCCCCCGTCTATTTCACCTTGACCGGCGTACATGGCGATGAGATGACGTTTATGCAGTCGGTATGGTTTATCTGCCGGAAAGTCCTCCCGCTGCTTATTCTCCCCCTGTTTGTGGCGTTGGCCGTTCGGAAATGGACGCCTCGGGTACACCGTCTTTTGCTGAGTATGCCGCGTATGACCTTCTATCTCTGGGCTGTTGCCCTGACTGTAGTGACGGGTATCACCGTTCAGTTTATGCTGAATCAGGATAATGTCGACTATCAAACGGAATACGGTTTGCTGGGTGTGTCGCTCGTTTTATGTGTGTTGCAATTTATACTCGGTCGTCGTATCGGCCGTTATTATGGCGATCCGGTGTCGTCGGGGCAGGGGCTCGGACAGAAGAATACGATCCTTGCTGTCTGGATGGCACAGACGTATCTGCATCCGCTGACGGCGATCGCACCTTCGGGGTATATCCTGTGGCAAAATATGATCAATAGCTGGCAGTTGTGGAAAAAAGGAAAGAAAGACAAATAAACGAACCGAGGCATTTTTTACTTCAATACTTCTTTCATAAACTCGTTGCCATTGAGCAACGGGTATTTTCCATGCTGCACGGAAAATTCATCGTAGCGGGTTACCCTGTCGAGTGTTATTCCGGGACGGTAGATCAGAAAAGGAACGGGCGTGTCGGTGTGTGTACGCAGAGCGCATGGGGTAGGGTGGTCAGGCAGTACCGCGACCGTGACGGGAACATCCCATTGACTCAGCGCTTCGAATAAAGGCTTGATAATCCGGGAATCCAAGTCTTCGATGGTACGGACTTTCAGTGCTGCATCACCTGCGTGTCCGGCCTCATCGCTCGCTTCGATATGCAGATATACGAAGTCGTGCGTTTGCAAGGCTCGGATAGCTGCTTGTGCTTTGCCTTCGTAGTTCGTGTCATGTTTGCCGGTAGCTCCTTCGACGCTTATCACGTCCATGCCGGCATAAGCTCCGATACCGCGAATCACATCGACGGCCGAGATGACGGCGCTTTTTCCGATGCCATACAGCTGTTTGAATGTCTGCATGACCGGGCGATATCCCGGTGACCATGGCCAGATGCTGTTGGCCGGCTCTTTCTCTTCGTTGATCCGTCGGCGGTTGACCGGATGATCCGGCAGTATATCTTGCGATTTCCGAATCAGTTCGTTGAGAAGGACGGCTGTTGGGCCGGCTTCGGGTGTTTGAGCCCTGACCAAAGCCGGGCGAAACGGAAGCGAGAGGATGTTATGGGGAGGTGTACAGTCGATCCGTTTGTCGCCCTTTTTGATGACCAGCAGATGCCGGTATGACAGGCCGCGACAAAACCGGATGTTTTCATCGCCCAGCTCGTTGTTAAGAAAGGTGATGAGCTGTTCGGCTTCTTCGTCGGCGAGGTCTCCTGCCGAATAACTTTTCAGCCGTTCTCCCTCCACGCAGAGCAGGTTACACCGCATGGCCAGTTCGTCCGGTCGCAATCGTATTCCCATACCGGCCGCTTCGAGCGCGCCGCGTCCTTCGTAGACAGCCGGGAGGCTGTAGCCTAATACGGACAGATTGGCTACCTCACTGCCCGGCGCAAAGCCATCGGGAACTGTACGCAGGCTTCCGGTCACTCCCGATGCTGCAAGCCGGTCCATATAAGGCGTTCGAGCATATTGCAACGGCGTGCGATGTCCCAATTCGGCTATCGGCTCATCTGCCATACCGTCTGCGAGGACAACGAGATACTTCATTTTGCCTCAGCGGATGTTCGCGATGGAGATGATGTCGGCAAACACGCCGGCAGCCGTTACGGCCGCTCCGGCTCCGTATCCTTTGATGATCATCGGATAATCATGATAGCGTTCGGTCGAGATCATGATGATGTTGTTGCTGCCTTCGAGTTCGTAAAACGGATGGTGACTGTCTACCTCCTTCAGTCCGACTTCGCAAGCCCCTTCTTTCATACTGGCAACGAAGCGCATCCGTTTGTTCTCAGCAGCGATTTTCTTGCGTTTTTCTTCGAAGGCGGCATCCAGTTCCGGAATATGTTCCCAGAAGTACTCTACTGTATCGTTGAAATATGCTTCGGGAATGAAGGAGGTTATTTTTACTTCCTTCTGTTCGATCTTGTAGCCGGCTTCGCGTGCGAGAATCACTAATTTACGGATCACGTCCTTGCCGCTCAGGTCGGTGCGCGGATCGGGTTCGGCATACCCGGCGTCTACGGCCATACGGATCGCCTGGCTCAGCGATATGTCTTCGCTGACCGTGTTGAAGATGAAGTTCAGGGTACCTGAAACGACAGCTTCTAACCGTAGGATGTGGTCGCCGCTGTTGATCAAATTGTTCATCGTGTTGATGATGGGCAGGCCCGCACCCACGTTCGTTTCGAAAAGGTATTTTACATTGCGTTTGCGAGCGGTATCTTTCAGCAGCTGGTAAATTTTCTGTTGCGAGGAGGCCGCGAGCTTGTTGGCTGCCACGACGGAGATGTTATTGTCCAGCAGCTTTTCGTAAAGCGCTGTGATTTTCTCGCTCGAGGTGCAATCGACAAAGACGGAGTTGAAAATATTCATCCGGATAATCTCATCGTACAATGCTTCGGGCGAGGAGGGGGTACCCTCTGTCTTTAGCTCTTTAATGCACATTGTCAAATCCAACCCTTCGCGATTCAGCAACATGCGTTTGGAATTGGAGATGCCGACCACATTGATTTTTAGTCTGTTTTGTTTCATCAGCTCGGGTTGCTGCCGTTGAATCTGTTCCAACAGGTGACTACCTACCGTTCCGATACCGACGAGGAAGAGGTTAAGTACCTTGTATTCCGAAAGGAAGAATGAATCATGGATGGAGTTTAACGCCTTACGTAACGACTCAAGTTTGATGACGAACGAGATGTTTGTTTCGGAAGCTCCCTGCGCACAGGCTATGACACTGATACCCGCACTTCCGAGCGTACCGAACAGTTTGCCGGCCACTCCGGGGGTATGCCTCATGTTTTCACCTACAATGGCCACGGTCGCCAGTCCTTTCTGAGCAATCGTCGGATTCATTTCGCCCTGTGAGCGTTCCAGTGCGAACTCATCGTCGAGTACACGTACAGCCAACTCGGCATCCTCATTTTTCACGGCAAATGTCGTGTTGTTTTCCGAACTGGCTTGCGAGACCATGAACACGCTGATTCCGTTTTGTGCCAGCGCCTTGAAAATACGTCGGTTAACTCCGATGACTCCGACCATACCCAGTCCCTGTACGGTGATCAGGCAGGTGTCGTTGATCGACGAGATGCCTTTGATCATGCTCTTCTGCTTGTCGGCGTGCGACTCTTTCGAGATATACGTACCCGGAGCTTCAGGGTTGAAGGTGTTGCGTATACGGATCGGAATATTTTTGCGGAGTACGGGATAAATCGTTGGCGGATAAATAACTTTGGCACCGAAGTGGCAAAGTTCCATCGCTTCGGTGAATGAGAGACGGTCGATGACGTATGCGGAGTCGATGACGCGTGGGTCGGCAGTCATGAATCCGTCGACGTCTGTCCAGATCTCCAGGATCGATGCATTCAGCGCCGCAGCCAGAATGGCAGCCGTATAATCGGATCCGCCACGGCCGAGGTTTGTCACTTCGTCGTTTTCGCAGCTCGATGAAATAAATCCGGGTACAAGTGCCACCTGCGGAAGCGATTGAAACGTTTCGTTGACCCGTTGGTTTGTCTGTTCGAAATCGACGATATGCTTGTTGAATTGCTTGACGGTCTTGATAAATTGACGCGAGTCATATAGCTTGGCGTCCTTGATGATATGAGCGATGATCAACGACGAAAGCCGTTCGCCGTAGCTAACGATCGTGTCCGACGTTTTAGGAGATAAATCTTTGATTAGAAAGACGCCTCGGAAAATATTCTCCAGCTCGTCGAGCGTCTCCATTACCAGATTCTCTACCTTTTCCTGTGCAGCTTTCGGCACAACGCTTTCGATGATGTTGCGATGACGTGCAACGATTTCGGCTAATTCCTGCTGATAGGCCGGATCCCCTTTCGACGCGAGCTCAGAGGTTTTCAGGAGTTTGTCGGTGATCCCGCCCAATGCGGAAACGACAACAATAACCGGCTCTTCAATGGCTTCGACAATCTTTTTGACACTGCGGATACTTTCCGTCGAACCGACCGATGTGCCACCGAATTTCAATACTTTCATTGATGTATGTAATCTGTTTGCTAAACCTGAATCAGACCGCAAAGATAGAGGTTTTTTAGCTGAAAAGAGACACCAGATTTTAAAAATACGGAGCAAGCAAATCAATCTCTGTTTGATGAATAAACTTATCCTTTGGAGGATGGTGTCGTTTCTCTAATGTAAGACATGGATTTTTCAGGATCGGTATGTTTTTACTCCGACAGATAGAATCGTTCATACGGCTAAAGATAACGATGGTTATAAATCTTTCAGCAGAATGTCCTTGTTGGGCAGGTAAAGTTCTTGTCGTTTATCGAGAAAGGTATGCCATTCTTTTCCGAACGTTTCGTTCGTATCAATCTTGAAGTTTTCCGATCCGTGCTCATCGATTTTTCGCAGCAAGAGTCCTACGCTAATCTGATGAATGTCGAAAGCCGGTTGATAATGAACAATACGCTCGTCGTCTTCGTAATTGACTTCAATCAGAATGCCTAACTCGGTAAGTAAACAAAGGATTCTTGTAGTGAGGCGGATAGGTATGCGGTATGACTCCGAAAGCTCGTCGGCCGTGTAGGGCTTTTCTCCTTGTTCGAAGCGTTTTACGATTAGCGTAGCGATAAGGATAGCCAAAAAGTCGTGATACCGTCGACTGATATTTTTGCTGTCGCGTTCGAAGCTGAATTTTTTCACGTTCTGTGAGGCATAAACGATCTCGGCGCCGAACAGGCAGATCAACCACGACACTTGCAGCCATAGCATGAGTAAAGGAAGGGCGGCAAAGCTTCCGTAGATAGCGTTATATTTGCTTACCCAGATCTGTCCGCTGATGTAGAAATTCTGGAAAATCTGAAAGACACATCCAATGATGGTCCCGGCCACCAACGCATTGAGAAAGCGTACCTTCGTATTGGGAACGAAGATATAGAGCAGCGTGAAGAACAGACTGATGATTACGTAAGGCAACAGGCTGAGCGTCAGGTCGGCAATCGGGGTCAGGAAAATAAATTCGTTAAGGTAAGAGTTTCGGATCGTTGAAATGAAGATCGAGAGTCCGCTTGAGCAGGTCATCAGTACGGGTAGGATGACAAACATCGCCATATAGTCGCTTACCTTGCGATGCCACGGGCGGTCTTTTTGTATCTGCCAGATGTTGTTAAAGGTACGTTCGATCGTCGAAATCAGACTGATGACGGTGTAAAAGAGGAGAACAAGTCCTACTCCGATAAACAAGCCTCCTTTGGCCATGGAGAGGTAATTTTCGGCAAAATTGAGTGCCTTATCGATTTGAAACGATTGGCTGGGGAAGAAGTCGTACAGCCCTTTTCGCACGGTGTCGCGAAAGCCGAATCCGCTTGCTATGCCGACAATGACGGCCAATAACGGAACAAGGGCCAATAGCGTGCTGTATGTCAGTGCTGAGGCGCGTGTCTGCAAATTCTCGCTTCTGAAGCCGCGCACGGCCAGAATCACGGTCTTGGCCACGTAAATATAGGATCGGCGTAACCCGCTCATTTCGTTGTCAGCTACCCTCCAAATATCGTAGGTGACGAAGCGAATCAATGATGAAATTCCCTCGCTAATTCGCGTGATGAGCGATTTTTTAGTCGTCTTATTATCCGGCATCGTTATGCTTATGTGTTGTTTATCGTAAAAAAAGGCAGCCGACCTGTAAGCCGGGTTCTGTACTCCGTCACCCCGAAAAGAAAGACGAAGCGTCTGTCATTTATCTTGGATTACCGTCGCCGGCAAACTCTTTGCGGTCTACCCCCCGACATCGGACGAGCCGCCCTCTATCGTCGGTATACATGACCTTACAACCCATCAGACGTACGGACCTCCCGTATTCCGACGGGAGCGGTAAGCTCTTACCTCACCTTTTCACCCTTACCTCGCCTTACAGCGCGGCGGTTCTTTTCTGCTACGTTACTCTGCCCTCGCAGACAGCTTCCCGTTAGGAAGGATGGCGCCCTGTGTTGCCCGGACTTTCCTCTCATCCCCAAAAGAATAAGCGACAGACCGGTCTGCTGCCAAGAGACAAAGATAGTGGAAATAATCGATTCAACGCATTTGGGGGCGCTAAAAAACGTGCACCATAAGCGTGTTTGTTCGTGCGGAAGATTGCCTCTTACTGATTTAGGACATGGAGGGTATGGCAGGCGGTGAAGGCGGCTGTCTCGGTGCGCAGGCGGCTTTTTCCCAATGAAACACCTGTGAAGCCATGCGCTTCGGCCAGCTCCACTTCTTCCTTGCTGAAATCTCCTTCGGGGCCGATCAGTATCAGCGCATCTTCGCCCGGACGGTAGACGGAACGAATCAAAGGCAAATCCTCCGGAGTGTGGCAATGCGCAATCATTTTCCGTCCTTCAAACGGACGAGCAACGAAATCGCTAAAGTCGCTCATTCCGATAAGCTGAGGCAGGCGTGCTTTCTGCGATTGCTTCATGGCCGAAACAAGGATTTTCTCTAACCGCTCGGTCTTTACCTCCCGACGTTCCGAGAAGCGGCAGTTGAGGCATGTCACGGTATCGATCCCTACTTCGGTCGCTTTTTCGAGAAACCATTCCATACGGTCGATATTCTTCGTCGGCGCTACGGCCAGATGTATCCGGAACGGCCATAACGGCGCCTGCGGCAGGTGTTCTACAACCGTTACCCGGCAATATTTCGGATGGGGTTCGGCAATCACAGCCCGGTAAAACGACCCTTTGCCGTCGGTCAGCATCAACGTGTCATCCACTGTCAGACGCAGTACTTTCGTGCAATGCCTCGATTCCTCTTCGGGTAAGAGCGGATTCGTCGCAATGTCGGGAGCGTAGAAAAGCTGCATGCGTGAACTGTCTATATAAGGTGTATCGTTTATTGTATATCGCCGAAATGATCACGGCGGTTCAGTTCGTCCCGGTAAATCTTGGCCGACTCGTATTTCTCTTCGCCGATGGCTTTCTGCATCCGCTCTTCAAGCTCACCGCGTTGCAGCATATTGAGCCATTCGCGCAGTTTCTCCGGGTCGTGAATCTCTTCGGGATTCAGGTCTTTCGATAATACCGGCGCTTCGTTTTCGATCGTTCCTTCATCAATCACCACCCCGCATTGCTGCATGATCGATTCGAGCGTGTATATCGGGCAGTTTACCCGCAAGGCGATCGCTACGGCGTCCGACGTGCGCGAGTCGATACGCACTTCGTTCGTTCCGTCCGAGAAGATAAGCTCCGAATAGAATACTCCTTCCTCGAATCGATAGATGAATACTTCCGAAAGAAAGAGTTTAAACGACTGTATCACCCCGACGAACAAATCGTGTGTCAAAGGACGGGGAGGAGTTAGCTCTTCCAACGCAATCGCGATCGATTGCGCCTCCGAAACACCGACGATGACGGGCAGGCGGCGCGGCCCGTTCTCCGACAAAATCAACGCATAAGCCCCCGACTGGACCTGACTGTTCGTCAATCCCTGCACGATTAATCTGATCTTCTTATCCATTGTTTGATTCCTCCTTCATTTTATTCTTCGCATTGCATTTTCAATGGCTTCGAGTGTTGTTTCCCGCAAACGGATGTACTTCTCTTTATCCAGCAGATAAAGTGCCGGTAATGAACGGAACAGATAGTTGCTTCCGGGGATGATCGACAAATGTTCGTCATACCCGTTGATCCACTGCTCCGGCAGGTGGGAAGCATGGTTTTTCCAAAGCTCCCGGTCATTGTCCGGATAGATGGCCAGTACCTGCAACTTTTTCTCGGCAAAGAGACGATTCAGGATTTCCGATCCGGCTATTTGTTCGGTAAGTAGGCGGCAGTCTTCGCACGTCGGTTCGTAAAAATAGAGCAGTATCCATTCCGATGTAAGCGCGTAAAGCGAATCCTTTTGCCCTGAACCCAATGTATAGGTGAAATTGCCCGCTTTTACCGGAGGGACAGAGGTCTGATGTTCGGCTTTCATTCCGCACAAAGCGGAGAAGAACAAGACAACGCCCAGTATAATCCGTTTACTTTTCATTCTTTTTGTTTTCACCGGACAAAGATAATCATTTTACAAAGAATGACTATCTTTGTGGAGTTTTTTGAAAATTTTAAAATTGTTTTTATGATGAAGTGCATGAATTGTTTATGTGTGATGGTTTTATTCGGAGCCTTAACGGCATGTTCCGAGAAACCGCAAAATGTGTTGACCGAAGAGGAAAAGGCAGCGGGATGGCAATTGCTGTTCGACGGTCAGACGCTCGAAGGCTGGCGTGATTACAACGGTCAGGCCCTGACCGGTCCGTGGGAAGTGGTCGACGGTGCTATTCAGGCCGATGGCGAAGGCAGCGATGAGAACGGATACATCGTGTATGATCGTATCTATGAGAATTTCGAGCTGCAATGGGATTGGAAAATCTCGAAGGGCGGTAACAGCGGATTGCTTTATCACGTTGTGGAGCGTCCGCAGTACAAGGTGCCATACGTGACCGGTCCCGAATACCAGTTGATCGACGACAAAGGGTTTGCCGAACCGTTGGAAGACTGGCAGCGTTGCGGCGTGGATTATGCGATGTATCTGCCCGATTTCGCGACGATGAATGTACGTCCCGCCGGCGAATGGAATACCTCGAAAATCGTCTTCGACAACGGACATGTAGAGTACTACATGAACGGACAGAAAACGATCGAATTCGAAGCATGGTCGGACGATTGGTTTCAACGTAAGAACAGCGGTAAGTGGGAGAATGCTCCCGAATACGGTCTGGCGCGCAAAGGGCTGATATGCTTGCAGGATCACGGTTATCCGGCATGGTTCCGCAACATTAAAATCCGTGAATTACCACGCAAGACGGAGGAAGAAGAATTGTTTAACGGCAAAGACCTGACGGGCTGGGATGTGTACGGAACGGAGCAATGGTATGTACAGGACAGCCTGCTCGTTTGCGAGAGCGGTCCCGACAAGCAGTACGGTTATCTGGCCACATGCAAATATTATAACGATTTTGAGTTGACGGCCGACTTCAAGCAGGAAGCCGATGGCAACTCGGGTATCTTCATCCGTTCGTTCGTAGAAGAAGGAGCGAAAGTGAACGGCTGGCAGGTGGAGGTGGCTCCAAAAGGATTCGATACGGGCGGTATCTACGAGTCGTATGGCCGCGGATGGCTGATCCAGATTCCGGACGATCGCGAAAACTTCCTCAAAGAAAGAGAGTGGAACACGATGCGTATCCGGGTGGTCGGCAATCAGGTAACGACTTGGTTGAACGGCGAACAGATGGTCGATATTCAGGACGAGAAGATCGGTGCCGGTCAAGGCCGTATCGCTCTGCAAATACATGACGGAGGAGGTATTAAGGTGCTTTGGCGTAACATCCGGGTGAAAACATTGTAATCATTCCCTCACCAATAACGATCCGGAAGATGAAAAGAACGATATGGCTGGGAGCGGTCGTTACACTTATATGCAGCCTATTACCGACCGTTTGTCCGGCACGGGACAAGGCTGAGAAAAACGGTTGGCGGTTGTCCGTGCAATCGTATTCGTTCCATAAGTTCACGCTCGTAGAAACGCTCGACAAAGTAGCGGAGCTGGGGGTTCACAACATCGAGGTCTATCCCGGCCATAAACTGGGCGGACAATGGGGCGATCGGGTGTTTGGCTACGATCTCGACGCGCAAACGCGCGAAGAGCTGAAAGCGCTTGCCGCCTCAAAGCAGATCCGTTTCGCGGGTACCGGCGTGTACATGACCAACGATGCCTCGACATGGGAAAAGATGTTTCGACTGGCCAAGGATATGGAGATGGAATTTATCTCGTGCGAGCCGGCCACGAAAGACTGGGATCTGATAGAACGTCTGGCCAAACAGTACGATCTGAAAGTGTCCGTCCATAATCATCCGCAGCCGTCGGACTATTGGACACCCGAAAACGTGTTGAAACAGATCTCGACGCGTGATGCACGCATCGGTTCCTGTGCCGATGTCGGTCATTGGCGTCGCGAAGGGCTTGATCCGGTGGAGTGTTTGAAAATGTTGCAGGGACGTGTACGGTCGCTTCATTTCAAAGATGTCGCACCGAAAAAGGAAGGTGTGGCCTGGCAGGATGATGTGATCTGGGGCACCGGCAGTCTGGATATGAAAGGCATGCTCGAAGAGTTGAAACGTCAGCGGTTTGAAGGCGTTTTCTCGATTGAGTACGAAGCCAACTGGGAGAACTCGGTACCGGATATCCGGAAATGTATCGAATATTTCCATCAGACGGTCGAAGAACTGTTTCCCTAAACTTCTTCCTTCGGATTCACAAATAGAAAGAGGGTGTGCCGGAGCTTTTCGCTCCGGCACACCCTCTCTTCTTATGCGCCCGTTCGATACGTGTTTATCGATCCGTTCGATATGAATGACACTTCATCTCCTTTTTCCGACTGTTGCGCTCTACTTTACCGTTATCAAAGTTTGTAGCTGTAAATCGCGGCCAGCACTTTGTGGTATTCGCTTTGCAGTTGCAGATGATAGTCGGTGCTCTGATATAGCGTGCCGATGCTGACGAAATACTCGATCATGGAGATTTGTCCGGCTTGCAACGCTTTATTCAGCAGGTTCAGGTTGTCCTGATTTTTGAGTACGGTATCAAATTCGTCCATCGAAGCGCGGAGTACCTGCAACCGGTGATAGAGCTGCATCAGGCGGTTCTTGGCCTGTACCGCAGCGCTCTCACGTTGCAACTCTACATAATGACTTTGACGGTGCGCCTTCTTCACCTGATGGCGGTTTGAAAAGAGCGGGATGCTCATTCCCACGACGAAGCCGTTGTATCGATCTCCACCGGTGGCCGTGTTCAGCCGATAGCCCAGCTCCAGTCCGGGCAGCCCCTGAGCGCGGCTTACGCCGATCTGCCGCTGCGCTTCGGCCTGCCGGTATTGCAACGTCTGTAATGTGGCGTCGGCGGCCAGCGCCTCGTCACGTAACGCGTCCCACGAGGACGGTTCGGCAGGCGAGGGGTAAACCGTATCGGTGAATGCGACGGGGTGTCCGCCGTTCAACGTGGCCAATTCGCGCAACTTGCCTTCGCGTTCCGTCTCGTTCAGCCGTTCTTCCGTCTTTACGTTTAAGAGCTCGAGCTTGATTTTATTCGTCTCCAGTATATTGGCATTGCCTTTCTTCAAACGCTCGTCATACAGCTCCGCCAGCCGCTCGGCGTCGCGTCGCCGTTCGCGAAGGAGCTGTCGACGCCGGTTAAGCCACACTAAATCGAGGCAGACCTCTTGGGCATTGAGCAATACCTGACGACGCTCACCGGTGTATTGCGAGGCGAAGAGTTGTTGGCGAACGGTCGTCAGTTTGCTGCGTTGCCCGTAAACCGTGGGGAACTCGAACGACTGCGACGCGACCAGCTCACCCTGTACGCCCATCTCCGCACGATTGCCGTATTGATGCGAATAACTCACCGATGGATCGGGCAGGTTATTCTCACTTTTCGATTCGAGCAACTGCAACTCGTAATACTGGCGGGCGGCCTGCAACTCGCGGTTATTCGTTTCCACTTGACGCAATACCTCGTCCATCGTCGTCTGCGCTTGCGCCACGATGGTCAGCAGCACGGCAAGTCCTGCTATCATATATTTTTTCATACGTCTTGCTTTTTATGGATTAAAAGATACATAATCGGGATGATAAAGCCGTTTAACAGCGTAGAGGTCAACAATCCGCCCAGAATCACGACAGCCATCGGGCTCTGAATTTCGTTACCCGGCAGATCGCCTCCCAAGGCCAGCGGAACGAGCGCCAGCGCCGAGGTAAGCGCCGTCATCAGAATGGGGTTAAGCCGGTCTGATGAACCTTGCCTTACACACTCAATCAATGACAGCCCACTGCGTTTCAGATCGTTGTATCGATCGATCAGAAGCATGCCGTTGCGTGTGGCAATGCCGAACAGCGAAATGAATCCGATGATGGCGGGGATGCTGATGATTCGGTCGGCAAAGAAGATGGCAAAGATGCCGCCGATGAGTGCCAACGGAAGATTCAACAGTACGACGGCCGACTGCTTCATGCTCCTAAACTGGTTGTAAAGCAGCAGGAAGATAACGAAAATAGACAGGATAGAGGCGACGAGCAGCGTGCGCGATGCAGCCTGCTCGCTCTCGAACTGTCCGCCGTATTCGATGTGATACCCTTCGGGAAGCACGATCTGCTCATCGATCCGTTCGCGTATCCGGTGGACGATACCCCGCAGGTCCCCGCCCGACACATTGGCCGAAACGACGATCTTGCGACTGACGTTCTCGCGGCTGATCGTATTCGGCCCGCCGGACGAAACAATGTCGGCCACGTAGCTCAGCGGTATTTTCCGCCCGTCGGCATCGATGATCAGATCACCGATCCGGTCGATGCCGCTCCGGCTCTCGTCATTGACCCTTACGGTCAGATCGAAGGAGCGATTGCCTTCATACACCTGCGAAACGACCTCGCCACCGAGCATAACCGATACATACTCTCCGAACTCGGAAGGGGGGATGCCGTATTTGGCGAGCATCTCGCGTTTCGGCTCGATTTTGATCTGAGGACGTTCGATCTGCTGCTCTACGTTCAGGTCGGCAATCCCCTCGATATCGGCGATACTCGTCTTAATCCGGTTGCCGAGCGCGAACATACGGTTCAGGTCCGTACCGAACAGCTTGATGGCAATATTGGCTCGTGTGCCTGATAACATCGCGTCGATACGGTGCGAGATGGGTTGTCCGATCTCAATATTTACTCCCGAAAGCGTTTTCAGCTTCTCCCGCACTTCCTCGACGACCTCTTCTTTCGACCGTCCGGAAAGCTCGAACGGCGCTTCGATTTCAGAGACATTGACCCCCAACGCATGCTCGTCTAACTCGGCGCGTCCGGTCTTACGTGCCACCGTCCGTATCTCCGGAATCGAAAGCAGTAACTCTTCCGCCCGGCGACCAACCTTGTCCGACTCTTCGAGCGAGATGCCCGGCAGTGTACTTACGTTGATCGTAAACGAACCTTCGTTGAACGACGGCAGAAAACTGTTTCCCAACATGAAAAAGGCGACGAGCGCCACGAGTGCGATCCCACCCGTAATGCCGAGCGAAGCCTTCCGATGGGTCAGCGTCCGGTCTAAAGCGCGTTCGTAAGCCGCCTTGAGATGACGCACCACGAACGGCTCTTTGTTTTTCTTTGTCTGGCGGTCTGCCGTGAGCAGAAAACTGCATAACACGGGGGTCAGCGTCAACGCTACGAGAGTAGAGGCAAACAGCGCCACAATAAAAGCCACGCCCAACGGCGCCAGCATCCGTCCCTCCATACCCGAAAGGAAGAACAACGGCACGAAGCTGACGACGATAATAAAGGTTGAGTTCAGGATTGGCATCCGCACCTCCTGCGAGGCATCGAACACGACGGCAATCACTCCGCGCCGCTCGGCCTCGGGCTTCTGCCGGTTCTCACGCAGACGTTTGTAGACGTTTTCGACGTCGACGATCGCATCGTCAACGAGTGAGCCGATCGCAATGGCCATCCCTCCGATACTCATCGTGTTAATCGTCAGCCCCATCAATCGTAACACGACGATGGCAACGAGGATCGACAAAGGAATGGTGACGAGCGAGATCAGGGTGGTTCGTGCATTCATCAGGAAGATAAACAGGATGATCACGACGAAAACAGCCCCTTCGATCAGCGATCGCCGAATGTTGCCGATCGAACTTTCGATAAATCGTGACTGTCGGAAGATATCGGTTGCCACCTGCACATCACGGGGCATCGTTTTTTGCAATTCGGCGATGGAAGCGTCGAGCTTCCGCGTCAGATCGAGCGTGCTCGTATGCGGCTGTTTCGTGACCGTCAGCAATACGGCCGGCTTGGCGCGGTGCGATGCTACGCCGAGTTTCGGCATCTTCGCGCCGATACGTACATCGGCCACATCGCCCAGCAAGAGCGGTACCTCGCCCACGCGTTTCAATACGGCTTTCGAAAGGGCATCGACGTCGTTGGTGGAGATCACGCCATGGATGATGTACTCGTTTCCGTATTCGTATAATACCCCGCCCGACGCGTTTTGATTCATGTCGCGAACTACTTTCATCACCTCGTCCAGACCGATCCCGTAATGCTTCATCTTTTCAGGATTCAGCAACACCTGATATTCCCTGATATCGCCTCCCAATACGGCTACTTGCGCTACTCCGCCCGTAGACAACAGACGCGGACGAATGGTCCAGTCGGCGATCGTTCGCAGTTCCTCCATCGAGGTCGTATCGGCCGTCAGGCCGATAATCATCATCTCGCCGAGAATAGACGATTGCGGCCCCAGCGTCGGTCTTCCTGCGTTCGGCGGTAAAGATTCGCCGATCATAGCCAGCTTTTCCGATACGATCTGGCGCGCACGGTAAATATCCGTCCCCCAGTTAAACTCGACCCATACGACCGAGAAGCCGGTTGTCGACGATGAACGTACGCGACGCACATCCGTCGCTCCGTTGACGGCCGTCTCTACCGGAAAAGTGACCAACCGCTCTACTTCCTCGGGAGCCATCCCTTTTGCCTCGGTCATCACGACTACGGTCGGAGCATTCAGGTCGGGGAAGACATCCACGTCCATGTTCATGGCCGTATACGTACCGGCAAAGAGCAATAATACAGCTGCGGCAAGCACGATCAGCCGATTATTCAATGAAAATCGTATAATATTATTCAGCATATCCGTCCGGTTTTTAATGACTGTGACTGTGACCTTCCGGAATCACGCTTGCATTGGCCGCCAGCTTCAGCTGGTAAACACCCTGCGTCACGACGCGATCTCCCACATGTATCCCGGAAAGAATCTGCACGCGCTCACCGTCGTCAGCTCCTAAGGTAACTTCTCTTTTTACGTAACCTTCTTCGTCGAGTTGAACATACACAAAATGAACCCCTTGCTCCTCCGTTACAGCCTTTATCGGCAAGGTTATCACATCGGGACGCGGAGTGGAAAGCAGATACACTTCGGCGTAAGCGCCGGGCATGATATCGCCGATATTGTCGAACTCGAAAGTGACGGGAATATAGAACGAGGCTTGTCCTGCCGACTTCCCGAACGACAGCAACCGCCCTTTCAGTTCGCTCAGTTTGTATATCCGGTCGCTGTAGGATACCTTGAAATTCGCACTCCCGATGTGCTGTAAGTCTCTGAAATATTTTTCAGGAACCTCGGCACGCAATTGTAACCGCCGGTTCTGTGAAACGGTGGCGACAGGCTGGCCGACTGCCACAAACTCTCCCTGATTGACAAACCGGTTTTTGAGGTATCCTGCGATGGGTGTCGTAAGCCTTACGCCGTGCACTCCCGCTTTGCCGGCAAACGCCCGATAGGCGGTCTTCGCCGTTTCGTAACGGAGGCGAACCTGCTCGAATTCCTGGGTCGAGATGATTTGATCCTTCACTAACTCTTCGGCGCGTCGGAATTCTTTCTCGGCGGTTTCATACGTAATCCGGGCCTGCGCCACCGGATCACCATTGGCAATATCTTTGGCCGAGATCGATGCGATCGCTTCGCCGGCACGTACCGCCACTCCCTCGACTGCAGAACCGGAAAAAGAAAGGATACCGTTCGATGTCGCGGCTATCGTCACCTCGTCACCTTGTGCCGACAGGATTTGTCCGCCGGCTTTGATTACCTGACAAAACAGACCGGGCTCTGCGGTGCTGACTTCCAGACCTACGGCCTTGGCCTGTTCGGCTGTAAAAATAATCTCGTTATCTATGGCTTCATGGGTGTCTTCTTTATAGTCGTGATCATGCTCCTCCCCTTCATGGTCATGGTCGTGTTTATGGTCATGCTCATGTTTATGATCATGATGTGAATGTTCATCATGAGCGTGTTGATGTTCGTCTTTTTGTGTGGATGAGCCGCCACACCCGGCAAGTATGCAGGCGCAAACTGCCCACAATAAAATAAATGATCGATGTTTCATAATTGACTTTTTTAATGAATGAACAATCGCTGAATATAGTACGTCTGCAATCAGCCTGAAATGATTTTCGGTTCATTAAAAAAGAGGCGGGGCGCGCAGTCCCGAAGCACGTGTAATCCACGTGTCGCGAAGCGCTTCGATATAAAAGGAGAGATGTTTTCGGGAGAAACACAGACCGGCTTGTTCCAATTCGGCCGGATAGAGATAATTCAGTAATACGAAGAAAGGAATGAGAACAGGCGTCACAGCCGCATGGCTATCATGATCCTGTGTCAGGGTGACGGACACGGTCGCCCCACAATCATCGCATGTCTGTAAAGGATGGTGATGAAGATGGCTGTTCGGAGAGGTTTCGCCGCACGTATGACAGCAGGCATGTTTTGCTCCGTCTCCCCAAAAAGACATAAAACAAACTTTCCCACCATCGTGATGATGATGTGGTGCCGTCGCCGAAAACAGGAAGAATACACTGCTTATCCATACGACCCATTGCATGATATGTCGTTTATGCTTCATCCGAGGACTTTTCATCCGGTGGACAAAGGTATATGTTTTTTAAGATGATGACAAATTAAAAACCGTTTTCAGCTCCGAAAAGTCCGAAATTACAGCGTCAGCCGTCTCGTTACCGGCATATTCTTTCCAACCGATGTTTTTGAGCCAGACCGTACGGCAACCCACAGCGGCGGCAGGAACGATATCCTTATCGTACGAGTCTCCGATCACAGCGATATGAGCAGCCGGTATGTTCAGGGCGCTGATTCCCAACCGGAAGATTTGAGGATCGGGTTTGCGGACGCCCACCGTCGCTGACTCGATAAGGAGCGGGAAATACGCATCGAGACGGAAATCTTTCAATACCGTCCGAAGGTTTCCGTAAAAATTGGAAACCATGACCAGCGGATAACTGTCGGCCAGCACCTCGATAACAGGGCGCGCCGCAGCGGTCGACCGCGCAGCGAATGTATAGCATCGCCCGGCCAGGCTTCGTTTCAATTCGCGTGAGGCTTCCATGTCCGACAAATACCGATTCTCACGAAGCCACTCGATTTGCAAATCGGTCTTAATACGCATCATATCGGCAAACGTATGCTCCGGTTTTACCAAAGGAAGTTGCCCCATCGTCCGCTCGGCATACACGTAAGCCTGCCGGAAAACGTCTTTCGTGACGGGAACAGCCTCCGCCTGATAAGCCTGCCAGATCACTTCCGCCCAATGCAATCCGTTACTGTCGATCGTACCGCCGTAGTCGAACACGATCCCTTGAATAGTTTTTATGTTGATCATTGCTGTTGGTTCTTTAATGAGGGGGTAAAGTCGGTGCAAATACGTTCATGCTTCGTCACCATGTAAACGAGCATGACATTGAGCACCGTCAGTTCGAAAACGAAATAAAGCCACGGCTGATCGATCAAAAGGCTTACGAATAACGCAATAACACGTGTATTGAACGAAAGCATATTCGTATATTTCATCAACGGCAGACTTTTCGTGCGGAAAGCTTTGCGAAACCATTCCGGCGCTTCTCCGTGATAATCGTTCCGGACGATGTCCATCATCTCCTGAAAGCGCGGCGTCCATCGTTCCTGTCCGCGTGTGTAACGCAGGTAAAACATCTCAAAGAGTTTATAGATAAAATCATGTCTCCATGTCATCTTCTCGAAATTCGCCTTTACGGCCGGTGAGTGTGACAACTCGCTGCCGGCTTTTCCTTTCAGAAAAAGGAGATGGATGTTCCGGTAGTAATCGGCCATGGCGGCTTGTTTGCCGTGGAAGACTCCCGTAACGATAGCCATTAGCCAGATCCATCCGCCCCAAACCGGCATGAGTCGCAAACAGATGGCGACATAGATGGCAAAGAACCATACATCGCCGCAGAAGCCGTCGAGGATCCTTCCCAACGGTGATTTCTGCCCGGTCATACGCGCCAGCTGACCGTCGGCGCTGTCGTACATATTGGCCCAGACAAGGAGTAACATCCCGATCACATTGATTGTCGGCGAAGGGTAGTAAAAACAAATACCGGCGGCAATCCCGATAAAGATTCCCGCTACGGTAACGGCATTCGGCGATATACCCATCCGCTCGAACAGTAAGGCCCATCGATAGCCCAGCGGACGATAAAAATGTATATCAATAAACTCTTCCGTATCCAACGATTTGAGTGTGGACTCCAAATCCTTTGTCTGTGAGTTGCGTGTCATCATTGTTTCATGAAACGGTAAATACATTCGGCAATATGGGGTGCCGCTTCATCACGACAAGGTGCAAAACTCGGCCAGTCGTTGAAGTCGATCAGTCGTACCGTGCCGTCTTCCGATACAATGCAGTCGCCACCATAAATATGGACGTTCAACACCTGGGCTGCCTGATCGCACATTTTTCGTAAATAATTCAGATCGAATGAAAATCCCTTGGCTGCACCGTTGATTTGTTCAAGCCCGAACTTTCCGTGATGCATCTCGAACGGATAAAACCAATAGAAGAAGTCCGTTCCGTACACCCCGTAAAATTTGACCAGATCGCCGACCAGATGTTCATTTATCACTGCGGTTTCAATTCCTCGCACGGCAAACTCATGAAAAATACCTTTGGCCTCTTCGCGATGACGAACATAGGTCACGTCTTCACGATGGATGGCATGGAAATCTCCGCGTTTGATCCAGCAATGATGCAGGCCGGCCTCCTCGAGCGCCTCCGTCGGATCGTCGTCCGTTTTAAGTATCAGGCTCTTCGGATGGGCTATTCCGGCAGATAGCAAAAGACGCGTCATCTTCTCACGGGTGCAATTCTCGATACCGTAGCCCGAATTGATGACCTTGCATCCTTCGTCTTCCATACGTTGCAATTTACGTACCATCTGTCGTTCACGTGCCATGTTAAAAACGATATTGGCATCGATGTCCCGAACTAACAGGTCCGATTCGATGTATTCGTTCACCGTGCATCCCATACGGTGCAGATGCTCTGCCGTCAATGAAAAAATGGCGGCATCGTTTCCTACATGATTCGGTGAAAAACGGTTTTCCCTGCGAATACCGGCTACCTTATGCGTATTCATGTTGATTGATTATTAAAACCCTATCCGAAGAAGTACGTATCATGCCAGAAATGTTTCTGCCTTAGCCAGATCACTGATATGATCGATATCAATAATTTTATGAAACGGATAGGCCTTCAAATGCAAACCTTCGCTCACCAACAGGCGCTGATAGTTGCGCATCCGTGAGATTCCTTGTTCCATTGCCTGATCCAACGCCGGTAACACAGTATTTCTCAGGCAGTAAATTCCTCCGGACACATAACGGCAGGGTTCGTCTGTCGCATCGAGGAAAGCTTGGATCATGTAATCATCGTCTGTCTTTACGTAGAGCGGCTTCTCATCGTCTACGAAACTTGTAACGGCCATCAAGCCATCCAAAGTCGATGTCTGCTCGAATGTACGGATATATTGTGTAAATTCATCTTCCTGAAAAATCGTATCGACCGTGGTCAGACAAAACCGATTGCCGGTCAGGAAGCGGCTTAATGCATGAAAACTATGCATCGAGCTGGGGGTGGATTGTACCAATAAATGAAACGGTACCGGCAGCGAAAGAGCTTTCAGGTGCGCCTGCACTTCCGTCATCTCTTCATTCACGATGATACTGATCGACGTGGCGTGATGCCTCAAAAAAAGATGAATCAGCCGGTCGATCAAGGGGACTCCGTGTAAGCGGAGCAAGGGTTTGGGAGTCTTCATCCCTTCCTGAACGAGGCGTGAACCCTCACCGGCAGCGATAATTGCATAATCCATAGTATGTTTATTTTGGGTCGGCAAAGATACCGCTTTTCCTGCAAATAACGAAATCATCATTATCCCAATAAGCACATCAACAGTATCTGCACAAGGATGACTCGTGCAAACATGCCTAACGGATAAACCGTGGCATAAGCAATCGAAGGATTGTCTCCGGATATCGTTTCATTGACGTAGCTTAATGCCATCGGATTAGCCATACTTCCGCACAACATGCCCGAAACCGTCCCAAAGTCGATCTTCATGACTTTTAAAGCAACGACTCCTACGATAATGGTAGGTATAAGGGTTAACCCTGCGCCGATCACAATCCACAAAAGCCCTTCGGGGCGAAACACCGTTTCGAAGAAGTGTGTGCCCGCGTCCAACCCTAGACATGCCAGGTACATGGAAAGACCGATCGCACGAAGCATCAGATGGGCACTGCGAGTTGTGTAAGTAATCATGTGTATGCGGGGACCGAATGTGCCCAGTAAAATGCCGACGATAATAGGACCTGCCGCTAAACCCAATTTCACCGGTGTAGCGATGCCCGGAAATGAAAACGGCACAGATCCTAAAGCCAGCCCCAAAACGAGACCGATAAAAATCACGACGAGGTTGGGCTCTTCCAGATCTTTGACGGCATTCCCCAATACCTGCTCTACGTTTCGGATCGCTGCAGCCTCGCCCACTACCGTCAACCGGTCTCCTAACTGGAGCACCAATTCGGGAGTGGCAAGCAACTCCACCCCTGAGCGAAAAACACGACTGATATTGATTCCATAATGATTGCGTAAACGGAGAGAACCTAATTTTTTGCCGTTCAACGCTGCACGAGTCACCACAATACGTTTTGAAACTAACTCCGTATCAATAGCATTCCAGTCGATATCCTCCTTGTTCCAGTCCGTCTTTTCCTGCTGACCGAACAGGAACGTTAAGGCTTGCACATCTTTTTCCGATGTGATAACCAATAATCTGTCATTCTCTTTCAAGATTTTTTCCGACGTTGGAATGCTTACATGCCCGTCTCTCCATAAACGTGAGATGATAAATTTCAGATCACTCATCCGAACAATTTCCTTGACACTTTTTTCAAAGACCGCCGGATTATGCACTTGAAAAGCGGCTACATATACTTTTTTTAAATCATCCTTTTCAACGTTGTTCAGTAGCTCCTCACGAACGAGTGTTTTCCGGATGAGTAAGATTGCAAAAATCACCCCGACCACCCCTAAAGGATAAGCCACGGCGCAGCCTAAAGCAGGGATGTTGCTGTCCAGTCCGATCTGTTTTAAGGTCTGCTGTGCCGCTCCCAAGGCCGGTGTGTTGGTCGTGGCTCCGCAAAAAATACCAACCATATCCGGTAACGATACCTCTGTCAGATGCGATAGCAGAACGGTCAACCCGCTTCCGATTAAGATAAGCGCCATCGATAGCATATTGAGCATGATCCCTTCTTTACGAAACGAATTAAAGAAACCCGGACCGACCTGTAACCCGAGAGAGTAGATAAAAATGACTAATCCGAAGCTTTCAGCATAAGCCAGCATTTTATCATCTATGGAAAGCCCGAAATGCCCGGCTAAAATACCTGTAAAAAAGACGAAAGTAACTCCCAAGGATATTCCACCGATATGTATTTTACCCAATGCCAATCCTACCGCAACGATGAGTGAAAGCACAACCACTGCCTGCATGGGGGAGTGTTCTACAAATAAACCGTTCAACCAATCCATCTTCACCTGTTAAAATGAGGCGCAAAGATAAAACAGTTATCACAAGAAAGCGCTGTCTGCGATACAAAAAGATAGAATGAACAGAATATAGGTGAAATAGATTTTTGTTTTTCGGAGAAAAAAACGACTTTTGCACGAATCATGTCATTAGAACATTAAGATGAAACTGAAAAGCATGCTATGTCTCCTTTTGTTATGTTTCTTGTTTGGGGCGGGAAAGGGGGTTGCACAATATACGATCCGTGTAGAAGGATTTGTCAAAGATTCATTAACCCGTGAAGCTATGCCTGCTGTATCGGTCATGTTGAAAGGAACGACGATCGGCACGGTGACGGACAACAGAGGCCATTTCTCCTTACAAGTCACTTCTTCCGAAAACGTATTACATGTTTCATTTCTGGGGTATGAAGAGGTTGAACTTCCGTTGAAAAGAAATGGAATAAACAATGTAACAGTCCGGATGAAACCAATATCTTATGCGTTGTCCGATATTGTTGTCAAGCCTGAAAAAGAAAAATATTCCAGAAAAAAGAACCCGGCGGTGACATTTGTTGAAAAGGTGATAAGTCGGCGTACAGTCAATGATCCTCGCCAACATGATTATTATCACTATAGCACGTACGACCAGAAGATTTTGGCCAAAAATGACTTTAACGAGGAAGAGGCACGTAAGAAAAAACGTTACAAACAGATCGATTTTATTTTCAATTACATCGATACGTCTCGGGTATCGGGCAAACCGATTTTGCCGCTTTACAACGAAGAACGGATCGAGAAGACGTATTATCGAAAATCGCCGACTGCGGAACGTAAAGTCGTACAGGGGGTGAAACGTGCCGGACTGATCGAAATCTTTTCGGAAGACGGGGTCAAACAGTTTATCGAGGAAGTGTTCAGGGAGATAGACCTTTTTCAAGACAATATCCCGTTGTTTTTGAATCGCTTTATCAGTCCGCTCGCTTCATTTGGTCCGCTCTACTATAAGTATTACTTGTCGGACACCGTAACGGTAGAGGGTGAACCGTGTGTCGATCTGGTGTTCGTGCCGTTTAACTCCGAGTCGTTCGGTTTTACCGGACATCTTTATATCCCCCTCGACTCGACTTTCTTTGTCAAACGGGTGAAGCTGAATGTGCCGCGGCACATTAACCTCAATTTTGTAGATTTTATGCGGATCGAACAGGATTTTATACGTGCAGATGATGGCACGCGGCTGATGACGAAAAATGATATTACCGTCGAATTTAAGCTGAACGCTAAAAGTAAAGGAACGTATGCCCGCCGCATTTGTCTTTATCGCGATCATTCGTTCGATCCTCCCGAAGATATCACGGTCTTTCGAGAGAATAATCCCGTGATGGAAACGGAAGATGCCCGCAAACGTTCGGACGAATATTGGCAGGGACATCGGGAGAACGAGAAAGAGATTACCCAGACCTCGGTCGAGAAGATGATGGCACAACTGCGCGCCGTGCCTGCTTTTTTCTGGACGGAAAAGATCGTGGGCGCTTTGATCAACGGGTATGTGCAGCCCCGGGAAACGAACAGCCCGGTCGAATTTGGGCCGGTGAACACCTTTATCAGCGGTAATGCGCTCGAAGGGGCACGATATCGCTTCGGCGGAACGACTACGACGAATCTTAGCCGACGTTTCTTTGTGGATGGTTATCTGGCTTACGGCGCGGGCGACGAAAAATTCAAAGGGGATTTGCTGGTTGAATATTCGTTCAACGATAAACGAAGTTTTCGTAAAGAGTATCCGTTCCATTATGTGCGTGCCGAATATCGCTATGACATCAATCAGATCGGGCAGCATTACCTTTATACGAATGCAGATAATGTGTTTATGATGCTTAAGCGGCGCAAAAACAACCTGATTACCTACATGCAGAAGGCCGAACTCGGTTATTATCATGAGCATTACAACGGGTTAGGCTATGGCATTACGGCTCGTCACTTGACGGAATGGGCGTCACGTTATGTGCCGTTCGCGCAAATTCAACCCGACGGGGTGACGGCTCTTCCACTCGATCATTACCGCTCGGCACAGCTTGAGGTGGTGCTGCGCTGGGCGCAGAACGAGAAGTTCTATCAGTCGCGCAACTATCGTTATCCCATTACGCTTGATGCACCGATCATCACGCTCAGTCATACCTTTGCCCGAAAAGGCGTCTTGGGCTCCGACCATCATTATAACCGCACCGAGATTGGCATCCGTAAACGCTTCTGGATGTCGCCTTTCGGGTATGTCGACCTTTACGGGCAGGCCGGTAAAGTATGGGATAAGGTACCTTATCCGTTGCTTATCATCCCGAATGCGAACTTATCGTACAGCATCGAACCGGAAACATATGCCCTGATGGACCCGATGGAGTTTATCAATGATCGCTTTGTGTCGTGGGAAGTCACGTATTTTATGAATGGAGCTTTGCTGAACCGTCTTCCGCTCATCAAACGCCTGCAACTGCGCGAGGTTTTTGCTTTTCGCGGATGGTATGGTGATCTGAGCGACAAGAATAATCCGTGGAAACCGGGTAATGAAGGACTTTATGTTTTCCCTGAAAACAGTTATCTGATGGAAGATCGTCCTTACATGGAAATCAGTTGCGGACTTGATAATATCTTTAAGCTCGTCCGGCTTGATTATGTCTGGCGACTCTCTTATCGTAACCATCCTCATACGCCTGACCGTGGACTTAGAATGAAAATGCAATTTTCATTCTGAATGTTTTTCTCAAATTTTTTGGCGGTTTTAGAATTTGTATTTACATTTGTCAGGAAAAAAAGTACAAACAACCTAAAGAACACAATAGATTATGGAAACATGGTGGGGATCACTCGATCCATTTATGCAAACTCTTTGGGGCATCGCTATTTTTGCCTCAGTGGTCTTTATTATTCAAAGTGTCATGACCTTTGTGGGGATGGACTCCGAAACGAATTTTGACGGCGACTTCGACGGCGATATGTCTGCCGACGGCACGGGTGAGGCGACCCCCTTCCAACTTTTCACGTTTCGTAATCTGATCAATTTCCTGCTGGGGTTCAGCTGGACGGCCATCGCCCTGCGCGCGTCCACCGAAAACACTTCGCTGATACTCGTCGGCGGCGTGGTGGTGGGTGTGCTGCTCGTAGCCGCCGTGATGTACCTGTTTAAATGGATGAGCGGCATGCAGCAGTCGGGCACCATTGAGCCGGAAGCCCTTGTCGGCTGCAAAGGGGCGGTCTACCTGACCATCCCGGCCGCACGCACGGGCGAAGGTAAAGTGCAAGTCAGCGTCCGCGGTGCCATCCGCGAATATGACGCCATGACCGACGGCGAGCGCCTGCCTAACGAAGCTCCCATCCGCGTGACCGCCGTCCTGAACGGGCACACGGTACTCGTAGAGAAAATATAGTTTACGAGTTTACGCCATCTTATTATATCCTTATGAAGACAGATAATTATTTTTTCCCTGCAAAGGATTTTGAAGCGACAAAACACTTCTATGACGATGTATTGGGTTTAGCCGTGAAGTTTGATTTCTCCTCTATGGGCATGATCGCCTATCGTATAGGAGACGACGAACCGGCACTTATCCTAAGGGATACCACACGATTCCCGGATGCCCAACCTGCTTTGTGGATAGAGGTAGAAGATGTGGCGGTTGAGTATGCCAAGATGAAAGAAAGAGGCGTCCGATTCCTTTCCGAGCCTTTCCATATCCAAACAGGTTGGGCCGTCGAGTTTGAGGATCCATCGGGTAACCGGTTAGGAATAACAGATTATAAAACGTGACAAACAGTTTCGTTATCAGTAATAATTTCAATAATCTCAATTTAATAGCTTATGCCAAGTTTATATTTAATTGTAGTGATCGTAGCCGTCCTGTTCGTGACGTTCGCTTCGATTCTTTCGCGTTATAAACGCTGTCCCTCGGACAAAATCTTAGTCGTTTACGGGAAAACAGGTCGCAACAAAGAGGGTGGCGTCAGCTCGGCACGCTGCATCCACGGTGGGGCGGCGTTCATCTGGCCCGTGTTCCAAAATTATGCTTTCCTCGACCTTACGCCCATCTCCATCGAGTGTAACCTGACGAATGCGCTGAGTAAACAAAACATCCGTGTAGACGTGCCTTGCCGTTTTACGGTCGGCATTTCGACCGAACCGGAGAGCATGACCAATGCGGCCGAACGTCTGTTAGGGCAAAATACGCACAACATCCAGAATATAGCCACCGATATTCTTTTCGGTCAGTTGCGCCTTGTCATCGCCACGATGGATATTGAGGAAATCAATGCCGACCGTGATAAGTTCTTAGCCAATGTCAGCGCCAACGTCGAGGCCGAACTGCGGAAGATCGGTCTGAAGCTCATCAACGTCAACGTGACCGATATTCGCGATGAATCGGGCTATATCGAAGCGCTTGGAAAAGAAGCTGCCGCAAAGGCTATCAACGAAGCCAAGAAGAGCGTGGCCGAGCAGAACCGTTTCGGTGAAATCGGTAAGGCCGAAGCCGATCGTGACAAAGACATCCGGATTGCAGAAACCCTCCGCGACACGCGTATCCGTACGTCCGAAGCCAATGCGCTGGCCGTGGAGGGGGAGAACAATGCGAAGATTGCCATCGCCAACTCCGATGCTACCCGTCGCGAGAAGGAGGCCGAGGCCGCCCGTCGGGCCGTGGCCGCCGAGAAGGTGCAGACGGCCAAGGCGCTGCAAGAGGCTTATCAGTCGGAGCGCGAGGCGGAAATGACACGTGCCGAGCGCGAGAAGGCGACGCAGACGGCCAACGTGGTCGTGCCCGCCGAGATCGAAAAGGAGAAAGCGATTATCGATGCCGAAGCTGAAGCCGAGAAGCTGCGTCGCAAAGCACGAGGTGAGGCCGATGCTATCTTTGCGAAGATGGATGCCGAAGCACGCGGTATCTACGAAGTGCTCACGAAGCAGGCCGAAGGATACGACCGTCTTGTTCGCGCTGCCGGAAGCGATCCCGATAAGGCGGTGCTCATGCTGATCACCGACAAATTGCCGGAGCTTGTCAAAACGCAGGTGGAAGCTGTCAAAAATATCAAGATCGACAAGATCACCGTATGGGATGGCAACCATGCTGACGGAAAAGGGATGACCTCAACCGCCAACTTTATTTCCGGGTTGATGAAGTCTATTCCCCCGTTGAACGATCTGTTTAATATGGCCGGAATGAACCTTCCGTCCTACCTCAAAGGACAGGATGATAAGACGACGATTCCGTTGAAGCCTGCAGAATCCGTGCCTGTACCCGAAAGAAAAGAACCGCCCGCGAAAGGGTAAAGTGTGAGAAGAAAAAATCTTTTGCGAGGGTGTGTCAAAACGCAATGCATGGGTGAAATGCAAGGAATTAAGGATGAGAGCGAGGGAGTATACTAAGGTATGTAACCGAGCACGCATTCCGTAAGCAACGAAGCAGTTCGCCCGTTATGACACACCGCCTTTTTCTATATTTATGAGAGGAAACGATCGAGGAAGAGGGCGGTGAAACGCAGGTTTATGGTAAAACTTTTGTGGATCGTGCGTGGAAATTGAGAAATTATCATGTACATTTGCATTTTGATTTTTATGTAAATTTTAAACTCTAACAAAATGGAAAATATCAATTGGTCGGAAATTCCGTTCGGATACATGAAGACGGATTATAACGTAAGATGCTGCTATCGCGATGGCAAATGGGGCGAGATTGAAATTTCTTCGTCCGAAATGATTAATATCCACATGGCAGCTACGTGTCTGCACTATGGTCAGGAAGCATTCGAAGGGCTGAAAGCTTTTCGTGGCAAAGACGGTAAAATTCGTGTGTTTCGGATGGATGAAAACGCCAAGCGACTGCAATCGTCGAGCCGAGCCATCCTGATGCCGGAATTGCCTGTCGAGAAATTTGAAGAGGCTGTCCGTAAGGTCGTATTGCTGAATGAACGTTTTATACCGCCCCACGAAAGCGGTTCGTCACTCTATCTTCGTCCGCTGCTGATCGGAACCGGTGCGCAGGTTGGTGTTAAACCGGCTGTCGAATATTTGTTCCTTATCTTTGTCACTCCCGTAGGTCCTTACTTTAAGAATGGATTTCAACCGTCGAAGGTATGTGTCATGCGCGGATACGACCGTGCAGCGCCTCATGGTACGGGAATGGTGAAGGTCGGCGGAAATTATGCAGCCAGCCTTCGCGCCGGCGAAAAGGCACGGCAAGGCGGCTATGCGGCCGTACTTTACCTTGATCCGAAAGAGAAAAAGTATATTGACGAATGCGGCCCGGCCAACTTCTTCGGCATACGTGGCAATACATACATCACGCCGGCGTCCGAATCTATTCTCCCGTCAATCACAAACAAGAGTCTGATGCAGCTTGCCGAGCAAATGGGCATGACGGTAGAACGTCGTCCGGTA
Organism: Tannerella forsythia; assembly: GCF_001006485.1. Taxonomy (GTDB): domain Bacteria; phylum Bacteroidota; class Bacteroidia; order Bacteroidales; family Tannerellaceae; genus Tannerella; species Tannerella forsythia. Next base: position 65,303 of record NZ_JUET01000078.1, on the reverse strand, counting down.
CCTTTTGAAGAAATCGCGACATTCGACGAGGCGGCCGAATGTGGAACGGCAGCCGTTATCGCTCCGATTTCTCAGATCGATGACCTGGATGAGGACAAGCAATACGTCATTGCCAAAGACGGAAAAGTAGGACCTGTTTGTACCCGTTTGTATCACAAGTTGCGTGCTATTCAGTACGGCGACGAACCGGACGATTACGGCTGGGTGAAGGTGATTGAATAAAAAAGTTTAAAAATAACAGAAACATGCAACATTTGGCCTCTGTTTTGCGTCATTATATAGAATGAATAAAAAAACGGAGTACAATGAAATTGAAAAGAATGTTTCTGTATATAGCAGTATTGGCAACCATGGTTTGGGCATGGGGGTGTAATGAAGAAGACATGCAAAGTACGGCTGCCGGTGCTTCTCTGAAAGTCTATAATATATACAATTCGGGTTGTTTATCGAATACCAGATCGGAAGAAGCGGGTAACGCTTCTTCCAGCCTGCATGAAACGCTTCGCCTGAAAGCCGTTGAAGACGGTAGGCTGCAGATCGCTCACGATAGCGCAGTTTATAATTGTGCGGCAAAGATGGAGATTCGTGTCAGTCAAAAGGGAGATCAGCTTTGGGTGAAGGAAGAAGATGTTTCGAAAAACAGTGTGCGATGCCTATGCCCGTATAACTTGAAATATGAAATACCGTTGAGACACGGAACATATACGATACGAATCAATGACGGAGCGGCCTATACGTTTACTCATCATGCGGCTACCGATACGGTCATTTTTCTTGGTCTTTCCATGAAGAATGACTTATCTTTTTGATATATAATTGTAAAGGAGGCAGTTCTTCTCTTGATCATGCGATGTGATCTCTGACCTTTTTTGTGAGAGCTTCCGGAAACAAATAGCAGTTTTTGCAGTTTTTTGCCAACTCGACATTGCAATTTCAAATATCTTCGTATCTTTGCCTTCGATTTTTAACAAGGCATGGAGGCTTTTTACCGAACACATCAATATCTGTTGGCACATCTTGGCTCGACCGTTCGGCGTGGGCTGATGGATGAAATTGATTGGAACCAACGGTTAATTGGCATCAAAGGCTCGCGCGGAGTCGGGAAAACAACGTTTCTGTTGCTGTATGCCCGTGAGTTTTTTGGTTCTGACAATAAAGAATGTCTGTATATCAATTTGAATCATTTCTTTTTTACGGAGCGGACATTGATTGACTTTGCCGGCGAGTTTCGTGCACAGGGTGGTAAAGTACTGCTTATCGATCAGGTATTCAAATATCCCGAATGGTCTCGTGAGTTGAGATATTGTTACGATCATTTCACCGATTTGCGGATCGTGTTTACCGGTTCGTCCGTCATGCGTCTCAAAGACGAGAATCCCGATTTGGCCGGAAAAGTCTCGTCATACTATCTGAGAGGCTTCTCGTTTCGCGAATATCTGAATCTGATGGCCGGCACCGACTTCCCAGCCTATTCGTTCGACGAGGTGATGAAAAATCACATGGCTATCGCCCGTGAGGTATGTGCATTGATAAAACCTCGTGCTTATTTTCGCGATTATCTGCATCACGGTTTCTATCCGTTCTTTCTCGAAAAGCGAAACTATTCGGAAAACTTGCTCAAAACGATGAATATGACGCTTGAAGTCGACGTTTTATACATTAAACAGGTTGAGCAGCGTTACTTGACGAAGTTACGTAAATTGCTCTACTTACTTTCGCTTCATATGCCTTGTACACCGAACATAAGCCAGTTGAGTAAGTTGATCGAGACATCACGGGCAACGGTGATGAACTATATTAAATATCTGCAAGATGCGCGGATGATTAATCTGCTTTATGCACCAGGTGAGGAATATCCCAAGAAACCTGTGCGGGCATATATGTATAATCCCAATCTGATGTACGTGATGAATCAGCAGATACCCGATGGACCGGCCGTAAACGAAACATTCTTTTGTAATCAACTGATTAAAGATAACAACATGAATGAGAGCAATCAAAATGCTCGTTTTTTAGTGAATGGGAAATATCATTTTCAGATTGTTCCCGATACGAGAGGAAAATTTAATCCGGGTATGTACTATGCAGTGGATAAAATGGAAATAGGAGGAGAGAACTTGATTCCTTTATGGCTGTTCGGATTTTTATATTAAGAGAAATAGAATGTAGATGTATATTAATTTAAGAAATTTATGACAAGAGAAAAGAAATTTTTGACATGTGACGGAAATCAGGCTGCGGCGCATATTTCCTATATGTTTTCGGAAGTAGCGGCCATTTATCCGATCACTCCTTCTTCGACGATGGCAGAATACGTAGACGAGTGGGCGGCCTCGGGACGAAAGAATATTTTCGGCGAACCGGTCCTGGTGCAGGAGATGCAATCGGAAGGCGGTGCTGCCGGTGCGGTGCACGGTTCGTTACAGGCCGGCGCCTTGACAACCACTTATACGGCTTCGCAAGGTCTGTTGTTGATGATACCGAATATGTATAAGATTGCGGGTGAATTATTGCCTTGCGTATTTCATGTATCGGCGCGTACCATCGCTTCTCATGCACTTTCTATTTTCGGAGACCATCAGGACGTGATGGCTGCCCGTCAGACGGGGTTTGCCATGCTGGCCGAGGGTTCCGTACAGGAAGTGATGGACTTGGCCGGTGTAGCCCATCTTGCGGCGATTAAGTCGCGTGTTCCTTTCGTCAACTTCTTCGACGGTTTCCGTACGTCGCACGAAATTCAGAAGATCGAAATGCTTGAAGGGCAAGATCTGGCTCCGCTGATCGATCGACAGGCGCTGGCCAATTTCCGCGCCCGTGCATTGAACCCGATGAAACCGGTGGCACGCGGTATGGCCGAAAACCCCGACCATTTCTTCCAACATCGTGAGTCGTCTAATGCGTTTTATGATGCTGTGCCGGCGATTGTCGAGGAATACATGAACGAGATCAATAAGATTACCGGACGTCATTATGGATTGTTCAATTATTATGGCGCTGAAGACGCCGACCGCGTCATCATCGCTATGGGATCGGTGACAGAAGCTGCACGCGAAGCGATCGACTATCTGATGGCTAACGGTGAAAAAGTAGGTCTGGTATCCGTACATTTGTATCGTCCGTTCTCGGCCAGGCATTTTCTGGCTGCCATGCCTAAGACGGCCAAGCGCATTGCTGTGCTCGACCGTACGAAAGAGCCGGGAGCGAATGGTGAACCTTTGTATCTCGATGTGAAGGATTGTTTCTACGGGCAGGAAGATGCTCCGGTGATTGTGGGAGGACGTTACGGATTAAGTTCGAAAGATACGACTCCAGCACAGATTCTGGCCGTATACGAAAATCTGGCATTACCGATGCCGAAGAATCGCTTCACCATCGGTATCGTAGATGATGTGACGTTTACATCGCTTCCTCAGAAAGAGGAGATAGCGTTGGGTGGAGACGGAATGTTCGAAGCTAAATTTTACGGGTTGGGAGCCGACGGAACGGTTGGCGCCAACAAAAACTCGATCAAAATTATCGGTGATAATACCGGTAAATATTGTCAGGCATATTTCTCGTACGACTCGAAAAAATCGGGAGGATTTACCTGCTCGCACTTGCGTTTTGGCGATCATCCCATTCGTTCGACATATCTGGTGAATACCCCCAACTTCGTGGCTTGCCACGTTCAGGCCTACCTGCACATGTACGATGTGACACGCGGTTTGCGCAAGAACGGCTCGTTCCTGCTGAACACTATTTGGGAAGGCGAGGAGCTGGCAAAGAACCTTTCCAATAAGGTGAAGAAGTATTTCGCCCAAAACAATATCACCGTTTACTACATCAATGCTACACAGATTGCACAGGAAATCGGGTTGGGCAACCGCACCAATACCATCCTTCAGTCAGCTTTCTTCCGCATCACGAGTGTCATTCCGGTAGAGTTGGCTGTAGAGCAAATGAAGAAGTTCATCGTGAAGTCTTACGGCAAGAAGGGCGAAGACGTGGTGAACAAGAATTATGCAGCTGTCGATCGTGGTGGCGAATACAAGCAGCTGACCGTCGACCCGGCGTGGGCTAATCTTCCTGATGATGAAAAAATGGGAAACAACGACCCGGCATTTATCAACGAAGTGGTTCGCCCCATCAATGCGCAGGATGGTGATTTACTGCCCGTATCGGTCTTCAAAGGACGGGAGGACGGAACGTGGGATCAAGGTACGGCGTATTATGAAAAGCGCGGTGTGGCCGCTTTCGTGCCCGAATGGAATGCGGAGAACTGTATCCAGTGTAATAAGTGTGCGTATGTTTGTCCGCATGCCTCGATACGCCCGTTCGTGCTTGATGAACAGGAGCGGAAAGAAGCCAAATTCGAACAGTTGAAGGCTGTCGGTAAAATGTTCGATGGAATGACATTTCGTATACAAGTCGATGTGCTCGACTGTCTGGGTTGCGGAAACTGTGCCGATGTATGTCCGGGTAAGAAAGGGGAAAAGGCATTGACTATGCAACCGCTCGAAAGTCAGTTACCTCAGGCCGATAATTGGAGGTATTGTGCGGATAACGTAAAAAGCAAACAACATTTGGTGGATATTAAGGCGAATGTAAAGAACTCGCAGTTCGCTACTCCGTTGTTCGAGTTCTCCGGCGCTTGCTCCGGCTGCGGTGAGACACCGTATGTGAAGCTGATCACGCAACTCTTCGGGGATCGTGAGATGGTGGCCAATGCCACGGGATGTTCTTCCATCTATTCCGGCTCAGTGCCTTCTACTCCTTATACGAAGAACGAACAGGGGCATGGTCCTGCATGGGCTAACTCATTGTTTGAGGACTTCTGCGAGTTTGGCTTGGGCATGGAACTGGCTAACGAGAAGATGCGTGCACGTATTGTTCGCCTATTCACTCAGGCGATAGCAGGCGATCATACGCCTGTCGATGCCAAGGTGCTGATGCAGGAATGGATCGATTGCATGCACGATGCCGACAAGACAAAGGAATTAGCTCCGCAGTTAGAAGCTGTGATCAACGGAGGAGCTGAAGCCGGCTGTCCCATATGCAAGGAACTGCAGGGATTGTCCAATTACCTGATCAAACGCAGCCAGTGGATTATCGGCGGCGATGGTGCCTCGTACGACATCGGTTACGGCGGTCTCGACCACGTGATCGCTTCGGGAAAGGATGTGAATATCCTCGTGCTCGATACGGAAGTATATTCCAACACAGGCGGTCAGTCCTCGAAAGCTACGCCGGTAGGGGCCATTGCCAAATTTGCCGCCTCCGGAAAACGTGTGCGCAAGAAAGACCTCGGTCTGATGGCTACGACATACGGTTTTGTTTATGTGGCTCAGATTGCCATGGGTGCCGATCAGGCACAGACCCTGAAGGCGATTCGTGAAGCTGAGGCTTATCCCGGTCCGTCCTTGATCATTGCCTATGCTCCGTGTATCAGCCACGGCCTTCGTGCAGGGATGGGAAAGAGCCAGAAAGAAGAAGAAAGAGCCGTTGCTTGCGGTTACTGGCACTTGTGGCGCTACAACCCGCAACTGGAGGAAGAAGGTAAGAATCCGTTCCAGTTCGACAGTAAAGAGCCGAAATGGGAAGATTTCCAGGACTTCCTGAAAGGGGAGGTGCGTTTCTCGTCCGTAGCTAAACAGTATCCGAAAGAAGCAGCCGAGTTGTTTGCCGCAGCCGAGGAAAATGCCAAATGGCGTTATCGCAGCTATCAACGTATGGCTGCCGATGACTGGAGCAAGTAAGGGATTCGGTACTGAACGATAGAAAAAGAGGATGTGTCCGTAAAACGAAAACGTTCGGGCACATCCTTCTTGTTTTTTTTATATCCGGCTTAATTCTACTTCTACGGTTGCAAAGCCGTACCTTTCGGTTTTGTCGCGTATTTTCTTGTTTATCCAAATCTCAACATACGGCAATACAATCTTATTTTTATCACAACGAGCACTTAACCAAACCTTTTTGGATGTTTTACCGTATACTCGGTTTCCCACATATCTTTCTGACAATTAATCCATGGGTATCGTGTTCCGTATGCTTGTTTAAGCATTATGCGTATATTATCATCAAAACACACCGCCATCCTCCTCATAGAAAGGATGGACAGCGGTGTTTTTGACGCTTATAATTTCATTTTTAAATGAACATAGCCGTGCCATTCTTTTTGTTTGCGTAATTCTCCATCTACCCAGAATTCGATTCTCAGCAATGTGTCGTTCTTGTCTTTGTCCTCTACACATTCAGCTTTCATCTCGAGATAGCTTTCAGGGGGTACAATAAATTCTTTATCCCATCTGAACCTCATGATGGTCGAATAGTGAGTCTCGTAACCCTCTAATCTGACCGGGACACAAGGGTTATCACTGAATACTTTAATGGTTACCTTGTAATCCTTCTCTTTTTTGGAGCATGAGAAAAACAATCCACTCACAATAACGGCTAATAAGATAAAAAGGCTTTTGGTCTTCATTTTTCTATTATTCTACTGCCAAAGCAAATTTAACATATCCTGTGTTATATGTATGAACGACTGCTACTGGAACTCACGGACATCTTTCCTTGCATAGGTAGCTTTTGACAATACTTCAGCAAATTGAATGAGATATTTTTCTTTCTCGTCTTCATTGGCCATACTTCTCAACTTTATAGCTTCCGCTTTTCCTTTCGGAGACGTATTGACATCTTCGAACATGTTGTCGGAACAGGAACCCAGTAGAAGCAAGACAGCTCCTGCAATACATCCGACATAAAGAAATGTTCTTTTCATTAGAAATGTTTTTTTTTAATTTTGATATTATAATAACGGCCACAAAGGTAGAAAGTATTTTTGTCTCTGTTAATCCCTAAAAATAGGTATTTATTCTTTTTCGAGGTTTGTGAATTTCTTGTTTTTCTTATGTAGGGTTGAGATTTTTAGTTTAATTCTTTTTTTTATGTGAGGAATTTTTATATTTTTGGTGAATATAAAAGGAATTTTTTCTCGGTCGATCCCTAAAAATAGGGGGTATTATTTAAAATGAAGGGACGAGGGTACGCATTGTATTTAATTATTAGTATACGATAAATGATTGGAAAGCCTGAAAAGCCATCTTCGAGGTCAGTATATGCGCTTTCTGAATAGTCCATTTTTGTTTCCAAGCCCCTTTTTGAATGGCAATAAGAGTGGCGATAAAATTAGGGTTCCCATCCACCCAATAACATTGAAATGAATTCACAAGGGAGAATAATCGGGGGATACAAAAGAAAAGGCAGCTTCATCGCGTTGATGAAAAACTGCCTCTTTTCAATTTATGTAATACGAAATTACGCCGTAGCAGCTACTGCCGAAGCATGCTCTGCCGTTTTGAATTTACGTTTCTGAATTTCGTAAGCAATCGGGGTTGCCACAAACAGCGTGGAATACGTGCCGACGATCACGCCTAACAGGATCGCGAACGTAAAGCTTTGAATCGTAGACCCTCCCAACAGGAAAATAATAAATACAACGATAAACGTGGAGATTGACGTACTGAAGGTACGTGCAAGCGTAGAGTTCAAGGAGTCGTTGATTACCTGATAGCGATCCCGTTTCGGATAGTTCTGAATCGTCTCGCGGATACGGTCGAAGACAACCACGGTATCGTTGATCGAGTAGCCGATTACCGTCAGGATAGCGGCAATAAATGTCTGATCGACCTCCATGGAAAACGGCATAATCTTCCATAGCAGCGTATAGAATGCGATGATGCACAAAGTCGTTACTGCAACAGACACGAATACGCCGATCGAGAAAGCGACGTCGCGGAAACGAACGAGGATATACAAAGCCATACAGAACATGGCGAAAATCACAGCCATGAATGCGCTGTTTTTGATGTCATCGGCCATACTTGGTCCTACCTTTTGCGAACTTTGAATATGGTCGGAGGTAAACTGTTCGAATGTGGTACCCTCCGGCAAGAAGGATTGGAGACCGGCATACAGCTTTCCGGTAATATCATCGTCTACATCCTGCGCATTGTCTGCAATACGATAGTTCGTAGATACGCGTACCTGATTCTGGGAGCCGATTGTAATTACCCCTACCGATCCACCCTGCAACTGCGGCTCCAGTGCTGAACGGATTTCGTCCGTGCGTACGTCCTTATCGAAACGGATCACATAATTCCGTCCTCCTGTAAAGTCGATGCCGTTATTCAACCCTACGGTAAACATCGATACCGTACCGAGAACAATGATAATTAGCGGGATCAGATATCCGATTTTCCGTTTGCCGAGGAAGTTTACTTTCGGGTCAGTCAGAATATTTTTCGATACCGGAGTTGTGAATGTCAGATGCTTGATCTTGTCTTTTGCCAGTAATGCTTCGTATACGAGACGTGTCAGGAAGACGGCCGTTAAGAACGAAGCGATCAAGCCGATAATCAAGGTCGTGGCAAATCCGCGGATGGGACCTGTTCCGAAGACGAATAATACGATGCCTGTGATGACCGTTGTCAGGTTAGCGTCGAAAATTGCCGAGAAAGCGTTCGAGTAACCGTCGGCAATCGCCTTGGCCAATTGTTTACCGTTACGCAGTTCTTCTTTTGTACGTTCATAGATCAATACGTTTGCATCGACGGCCATACCCAACGTGAGCACCATACCGGCAATACCCGGCAGCGTCAGTACGGCTTGGAACGATGCGAGAATACCCATGGTAAAGAAAATATTCAGCACCAATGCGCCGTTGGCGATCATACCCGGTACAAGGCCGTAGATGGCACACATGTAGATCATCAAAATGATCAGAGCCAGAACGAATGAGATAACTCCCGCCTGAATCGCTTCATGACCGAGTGACGGTCCTACGATATCTTCCTGTACGATATTTACCGAAGCGGCCATCTTTCCGGATTTCAATACGTTGGCCAAGTCTTTTCCTTCATCCTGCGTAAAGTCTCCCGTAATCTGCGACTGTCCGCCGGTAATTTCTGTCTGAACGGTCGGAGCCGAATAAACCATGCCGTCCAGCACGATTGCGATGCTTCGCTTGATGTTTTCTTTCGTCAGACGTGCCCATTCACGTGCTCCTTCGGCATTCATCGTCATGCTCACCTGATACTGCGAACGTCCGATCTGCTGCTGTGCAAAGTCGGCCACCGCATTCGTCACGACATCGCCACTCATGGCCGGTGTGCCGTCGCGGTTCGTCACTTTCAGTGCATACAACTGATAAAACTGATCGTTCTCATCCATTGCTTTTACACCCCAACGGAAGATAATGTTATTCGGGAGCACGGCTTTCACTTGCGGCATATTCAGATATTCGGAAATCTTTTCCATATCTGTTTTTCTCGCATAGCCTGCCACCGGTCCCGGAATCAGGTAACGTCCGGTTGGGTCTACGTTCAGTTGCAACAAAGCAAACAACGGGTGTTGTTTGGCGTATTCTTCCAACGACATGTTGGCTTCGGGAGTTTGTTGCTCCTCACCTCCCAACTGTGCGATCAGCGAGTCGGTGGCTTGTGAGGCCATCGTGTCGGTTTGTACCGCCGATTCGGAAGTCGGCACGGAAGCTGCTGTCGTATCAGCCTCAGCCGATACGGGCGTCAGGACACGTGCCAACACTTGATCGGCTGCCATCAGCTGCTGGTTGATCTCGGTCAGGTTATACGTTTCCCAAAACTCGAGATTGGCACTTCCCTGCAAGAGTTTACGCACACGTGCAGGCTCTTTCACACCCGGCAATTCGACCAAGATACGTCCGGCAGTTTCCAGACGCTGGATATTGGGCGAAACAACTCCAAAGCGGTCTATACGCGTACGTAATACATTAAAGGAGTTGTCGATGGCGCTTTGCAGCTCTTCTTTGAGTACGGAAACAACTTGATCATCAGAGCTTTGCGGATTAATTTTTTCTTTCAGTTCAAACGTGCTGAAAAGGGCTGACAGATGTGCACCCGGGTCCAGCTTCTTATACTCTTCGGCGAACAGATCAACAAAGTTTCTCTGGCTGGTTGCCTGACGGGCATAAGCCGATTCCAATGCCTTGTTGAAGTTGACATCCTGACTGTTGTTGGCTAACGAACGGATTACATCCGGCACGTTGAGCTCCAATACAACGTTCATTCCCCCTTTCAGGTCAAGCCCTAAGGTCACTTCCATTTCCCGGCACTGCTTCAACGTATAAGCGCCAAACCACACTTTTTTGTTGGCTAACGAGTCTAAATAAAAACTCTCCTTCGACGAGCTTCCGTTTGCATACTCTGCCGCCTCTTTATAATATTTTCTCGTCACAAACGAGAAAGAAAGATAATAGAGGCAAACCAGAGTAAGCAATATCGCAAAAACTCTCACAAATCCTTTGTTTTGCATTTGAATTTCTTGATTTATATGTTATTTGTTCTTATTCCTCTTTTTTTTAGGGTGCAAATATAGCGTTTTTTCATTAGTTAATGACAAAAACGGAATTAATTCTTGTTTTAGTTAGATAGAGGGAAAAGGGAGGTGAAATTTAGGAACTTCTATAAAAAAGAAATGGTTGTCTCACGACAACCACAATCTTCATTGTTAACCTTAAATCTAATACCATGAAAAACACGATGCAAAGATAAGGCGTTTTATGCTATCCAACATAATTCTTCGGCAGAAAAATGCACTGCGTTATGTTTATTTAACTCTTTTGTCAGCTCCCCACATCAATTTATCACGTAAAGTTTGATAGAAAGTCTGGTTATACCGATTGATAATAAGTGTTGAAAAATCCGCTTTAGAAACGGAAAGTCTTACATCTGTCGGGCAGCTTTGCGAACGTCCGTCCAGGGAGATTAGAAAGGAGTGGGTACGACTTTCGATATTTAACGAAATTTTATACGATCCGGGCACCACGAGAGGGCGTACATTCAAGCTGTGCGGCGCCACCGGACTTAATACAATGTTATCGCTTTGTGGCAAAATGATGGGCCCGTTGACACTCATCGAATAAGCCGTAGAGCCGGTGGGGGTGGCAATGACTAACCCGTCGGCCTGGTACGATGTCAGGTATTCATCGTTCAAACTTGTATGAATCGTGATCATGGACGATGTCTCACGCTTGAGGATCGCGACCTCGTTCAAGGCACAGTTATACCCTTCAAACGAATGTTTGTCCATATCCAGCCGGAGCAACATTCGCTCTTCTATATGATAATGTTTATGATAAAGTTCGTCAAGTGTTTCTTCAATCTGCTCTGCTCCGATATCGGCCAGGAATCCCAATCGTCCCGTATTGATCCCTAAAATCGGAATGTTCTGTCTGTTGATCTGTTCTGCCGTGCGGAGAAATGTCCCGTCTCCTCCGACACTTAATGCGATATCCAGATCGAACGGAGGCACTTGAAGTATGCCGTCAATCATCGGGCATACTTCCGGAAACTCGGCCAGAAAGGTATAGAAATTGTGCGACACATAGACTTCCGCCTTCAATGCGGCTAATTTTTTGAACAATCTGCGAATCAACGGTAATTTATCCGTGTGATACCCACTGCCGAATAATCCAACTTTCATTTTATAAATCTTTTGCACCGAATTTCTTTAATAATTTCTCAATTCATCCTACATTTGCATGTATATTTCTCGACAAATATAGAATATATGAACGGAATAAGACTGATCTTGCATGGTAAAATTAAGTGTGAACATCAATAAGGCGGCTACCCTCCGTAATGCACGAGGCGGGAATACTCCTGACATAGAACAGATTGCCAAAGATTGTGAATCGTTCGGAGCACAGGGTATCACCGTGCATCCCCGTCCTGACAGAAGGCACATCCGTTACAGCGACGTCTATGCCATCAAGCCGAATATTCGTACCGAGTTGAATATCGAAGGCTATCCGAGTCAATCATTTATCGATCTGGTATTAGATGTGAAGCCGACACAAGTTACATTAGTTCCTGATGCCCCCGATGTGCTCACGTCGAACGCGGGATGGAAGGTGCAGGAGCATTTCGAGTTGTTGAGCGGATTGGCAGATTTGTTTAAGCGCCATCAGATCCGTATGTCTATTTTTGTCGAAACGGATTTGACTAATTTGGAATGGGCTGCCCGGACAGGTACCGACCGTATCGAACTGTATACCGAACCGTATGCACAGCAATATGCCATAGATAGAGACACTGCCGTAGCCCCATTTGTCGAAGCCGCTACGTGTGCGCATGAACTTGGTCTCGGCATCAATGCCGGTCATGATCTGAATCTGCAAAATCTTTCCTTCTTCGCCTCGCGTGTTCCATGGCTCGAAGAAGTGTCGATCGGTCACGCTCTGATCTGCGATGCTCTTTATTACGGCTTGAAAGAAACAATCAGGCTCTATAAAAACTGCTTGATACAGAGATAGAAAAAAACAAGAACAAAAAAATATAAAACAGAAAAACGTATGAACATTTTAGCAGCATTAGCACAAGTGACGCCGAATCCGGCCAATGCAACTCCGATGAACCTGACTCCGGAAACCGTCCCGACGGAGGCGCAACTGAACATTATCGACCTGGCACTGAAAGGCGGATGGGTGATGGGGGTTCTCCTCATCCTTTCTTTAGTCGCTATTTACTTTTTTATTCAACGGATTTTGGTGATTCGTCAGGCCGCCAAGAGCGACGAAACGTTTATGAACCGAATCCGGGATTATGTGTATGAAGGGAAAGTCGATTCTGCTCTTAATCTCTGTCGTACGACGAAAACACCGGCAGCCCGCATGATTGAAAAGGGAATTATCCGTTTGGGACGTCCCACGAACGATGTGTTGGCGGCAATCGAGAATGCGGGCAATATTGAAATTGCAAAACTGGAGAAAGGCTTTCCGGTACTTGCCACTACAGCAGCCGGCGCTCCGATGATCGGCTTTCTGGGCACGGTGACCGGAATGGTACGTGCTTTTTACGATATGGCTAATGCCGGAACGAATGTGGATGTATCCTTACTGTCGGGAGGTATCTACGAAGCTTTGGTGACAACCGTCGGCGGTCTGGTAGTAGGCATCATTGCTCTTTTCGCGTACAATTACTTGGTCGCGCGTGTCGACAATGTTGTCAATCGATTAGAGGCCAATACGATGGAATTTATGGACATACTGAACGAACCGGCTAACTGAACATCATGGCGTTGAAACGAAGAACCAAAATCAATGCAGCATTCAGCATGGCTTCGATGACAGACGTCATCTTTCTCTTGCTGATCTTTTTTATGGTCACGTCGACCGTGGTCGTGCCGAATGCGATCAAACTGACCTTGCCTCAAGCTCAGAAGCAAACGGCAGCGAAACCGCTTACACGAGTTACGATCGATGCGGCCGGAAATTATTATGTTGCGGCCGGGAAGCAACGCGAACGGATGGTGACATTCGACGAGATTACTCCTTTCCTTCAGGAGCAGTACGTTCAGGAGCCGGAGATGTTCGTTGCATTATATGCCGATGAAACCGTGCCATATAAAGAAATCGTGAAAGTATTGAATATCGCAAACGAAAATAAATTCAAGGTGGTATTGGCTACTCGTCCACCGTCTCACAAGCCATGAAGTTTGAAAAGAATGATATCATAGCGCTGATCGGCTCGATTATTTTTCATCTGTCGATTTTACTCGTCCTCTATTTTACGGTACTTAAAACAATCGTTCCGGAGGAAGACAGCGGTATCATGGTGAATTTCGGCAATGTCAATCTTGCAGCCGGACAGTTTGAGCCGCGTGGTGAGCCGGCTTCATCCGATATGACGGCTGCTCCTCCGCCACAGCCTGCCCATCCCACTCCACGCGAAGAAATGATCACACAGGACCTGGAAGAATCTGTTTCACTCACAAATAAGAAGAACGAAGAGGAACGGAAAAAGAAGGAGAAGAAAGAACAGGAAGAGGCTCGTAGAAAGGAAACAGAGCAGCGTAAGGTGGAAGCGGAGCGTAAGAAACAGACGGATGAGCAGCGGCGTAAGGAGCAGGCTATCCGTGACCGCGTAGCCGGTGCTTTCGGTTCAACCGGAGGTAGCGAGAACAATAATCAGGGGGATGCGGCCAGTGGCAGCGGCAATCAGGGTAGCCCGTTCGGCAACTCCGACAGCGGAGCAAACGAAGGAGTGGGCGGTATCGGTTCATTCAACTTGAACGGTCGTTCGATCGGTGCGGGAGGCTTGCCCAAACCGGCTTACACCATTCAGGAAGAGGGGCGGATCGTGATCAATATCACCGTCGACCCGCGAGGCAACGTCATCATGGCCGAGATCGGTAAAGGAACGAACATCGACCATGCCACGATGCGAAAAAGTGCGCTCGAAGCTGCTCGGAAAGCGAAGTTTAACAGTATTCAGGGCACGAATAATCAGAGCGGAACGATCACGTATCGCTACTCATTAAGATAAAACGCATGTAATAACCATTCAAAAAACTTATAAACGATGAAAAAGGCTTATGTATTTTTAGCAACCGGCTTTGAAGAAGTCGAAGCGATCGGTACAATCGATGTACTACGCCGTGGAGGAATGCACGTTGTAACGGTTTCAATGACCGGTGCCGCAACCGTTAAGGGAGGGCATGATATCTCTGTTGTTGCCGATGCGCTATTTGAAGACCTCAGCTATGCCGATGCCGATGTGCTCGTACTGCCCGGAGGAGGTCCAATGCTTAACGATTACGAGGCATTGAAGAAGGAAATCGTGCGCCATCACGATGCCGGCAAGCCGCTGGCAGCTATTTGCGCTGCGCCGCTCGTTTTCGGCGGATTGGGACTGCTTGAAGGCAAGCGCGCGACATGTTATCCGGGATTTGAAGAGTACCTCAAAGGTGCAACTGTTGTTAATGTACCGACGGTTACCGATGGTTCTATCATTACCGGTCGGGGACCGGGACTGGTTTTCGATTTCGGGTTGGCTATACTGGAGCATCTCGAAGGGCTCGAGTCGGCGGAACAAGTCGCCAAAGATTTATTATTGAAATAAAAAAGCCGCTCTACGCGGCTTTTTTATGTATGACAGGTGAAAGTACTATTCTTTCACTTCCCCGATCTCTCCGATAAACAGAATGACGCCGGTGCTCTTTTCGCGTATGGCAAAAACAAACGGCTTGTTTATGTGGAAGTTGATAGGAGTGGTAGAGGGGGATGACGTTTTTACCATTTCTACGGCTGTTACGGCAGCAGCTTCCGTACCTTCTTCATCGACCTGCACAAACGTCTTATGGATCACACGTGAAATAAATATCGCAGCGTCGGTGATGCCGGGAAAATCAGCCGTCTCCGTAAACGGCACGTTCATTCCCATCTCCGGCAGTATCTTTTTCTCGAGCCCGTATTTACACTCTGTCTTGAAGCGCGGCATGCGCAGCGATACTTGTGTTGGGCGAATGCCTTTTATAATCATGCTCCAATGCTTGTTGTCGAGTTGTTCGATCACGTCGCGCGTTGTCTGACCTTCGTTCGGCAGCATCACGATCATGCTGAATGCTTTGTTGCCGTAGTCCATCTCAAGGTATTGACAGCACTCGTCGGTCGTATAGCCGAAGGTGCTTTTCTGCGCCATCATGTTGACTTCCTGTGTAGTACCGTCCGCTTTGCGGAAAGGCGCCCGTTTCGTATCGCTCTTTTTGAACTGAGTCACCCAGATGCCTTTGAAATAAACGGCATTAATCAGATACATAAAAGCATTTCCCGGAATATAGTCCAATATCTTGGTGATTTTGTCGTTCGTTTTTTGGGCGCACCAGCCGTTAATGGCCGGGAGGGTGGCGGGCGATGAAAAATCAACGGCTTTTACTTCCGCATCGTAGTGCGTGCGATTGGCCAGAATAAACGGTTCCTTGACCAATTCTCCTTGTTTGTACCAGATCGAATTGGCCATTCCGATTGTGGTGGAAGGGTCTACTTTGAGGAGCGCTTCCCGTAGTGAATGGCTGTATTCGTTGATATCTTCCATCGTATAACCGGTCTCACGCAATGCGGTTTTCATCTCATCGGCCGTGACGCCGGCCGCTCCGTTCAGGGTCATGTTCAGCGCCATGCTTACGCTCAACGGCGAGATAAAGACATTCGCTTCCGTCACGTGTTTGCGTGTCGTTTGCAGCAGATCGAAGGCAAAGGCATTGTCTTTTTCTATCTTTTCCGCCTTTTTCAAGATGATGGGATGAGCCTCAGTCAGAGGCTTGGGTGTTTCCTGATCGGAAGTGCAGGCGCCCATCAAAGCCATGATTCCGATACACATCCATTGTGTTTTCATTTGAATCCAACTCTTTAGTAAAACATGTTTAAATTTAAAACGCTCTTTATACCTTGACGTATAAAAGAACAAAAACGCTGCATCAGCGGTTGAAAAAAGATGATTATTCGGTAGAAGATGATGAGAGCCCGAATGCAGATATCTTAATCTTGCCGCTTTTTCAGTGGGAGGATAATGTCGTTCGCTTGAACAAATGAGAGTCGGTTGGTAACAGGGTGACATCAAAATCACAAACTTTTTGTGTAGTTTTGCGCAACTTATGCAGAGGTGTGTGTGTGGCATAATTTGTTTGTGCGAAGACAGGCTGCGTCTGAGGATTTTATTTTGAAAGGGATAATGATATGAGATGGAGAGATATAGCGATGATAGGAGTATGGTTGTTGACGGCTTGCCGGCCGGAACGGCCGGTGACTTCATCGATCATCATCGATCTGGAAAAACCTACGCAACCCGTGCAGGAAGCGCTGTATGGTGTGACGTTAGAGGAGATGAACCATGCTGTAGAGGGTGGAATTTATGCGGAGATGATCCGTAACCGCAGTTTGGAGGATGGGGCTGTACCTTACGGATGTTTGTACGATGCGGCGCGGAATGTCCTCGTCACGCCAGCCGGTTGGGAAATACCTTTCGTTTCACCTTACACCGTTCCGGGTTGGCGGCCGCTTTCATCAAATACTTTGCTGACGATCGATACGCATGATCCTTTGAACGAAGATAACCGTCGTTCGCTGTTTGTGCAAGTCGCCTCTTCGGGAGGATACGGAGGGGCGGTAGCGGAGGGATTTCGCGGTATTGCGCTTGTTCGGGGCGAGCAGTACGATTTGTCGTTCTACTTGCGCGGCAGGCATGGGCGGAGCATCTCGGTTGCTCTGCGCGACACGTTGGCCGGCCGGCTGCTGAGCAAACCTCATGTCGTGTACATGCCGGATGTGTGGACATGCTTTCGTCATACCTTTACGGCGACGGACAGCGCTCGTAACGCAACGCTGGTATTTGAAGCCGACAGCGGTGCATCGTTTTACCTTGATGTCGTTTCATTGTTTCCTAAAAAGACGTGGAAAGGGCGTTCGAACGGTTTGCGCGCCGATCTGATGGAGGCGGTGGCGGGGCTTTCGCCGGCGTTTGTCCGGTTCCCGGGCGGAGCTTTTGTCGAGAGTTATACGTCTGTTATGGTTCCCGATTGGGAAGGGACTGTCGGGGCGATCGAGTCGCGTAAGCCGCTCTGGAGCATTTGGGGCTACGGTACGACGAACGGTGTCGGTTTTTATGAATACCTTCAACTGTGCGAAGACCTGAACGCTCGTCCCATATACGTGATGAATGCCGGCGTGCTGAATCAGCGTTTCCGTTCCCGTTATGAAGATATGAGGAATATGGGGTTGTTGGCACTCCGGGCCGCAGGTGCGGTGGCATATGCGAACGGGCCGGCGACGGATCCGCAGAGCGGAGGCCGGCGTGCCACACACGGGCATACCGCACCGTTCGGATTGTCGGATGTGGCTTTCGGCGATGCGAATTACGGTGAAGAATATGCCCGTCGCTATCTTTTCCTGAGGCGGGCTCTCAGGGATACGTTTCCGCAGGTCGCAGTCATGGCAAGTGACTCGGCGGCGGTTCAGAATCTTCATGCAGACCGGATTCATACGCGTTACCTGATGGATGCCGATCAACTGATGGCCGGCAGCGCCTGCTTCGAGACAAAGATCAGAAGTTTGCGTAAAGCCGAACTGTTTGTAGGGGCTTTCGGTGCGGCTTGGGGAGACGAGGGCGGTACGATGCGTGCTGCGGTGGGGGAAGCGGCTTTTCTCGTCGGGGTCGAACACAGTCCGGCGCATATCTGCGGTGTCTCCTATTCGCCGTTGCTGGGACATACGGGCTTCCCTCTGAACGGTACGCCGGCCATCCTCTTCGATGCGTCGCGTGTGGTTAAAACGCCTTCATACCATGTTTTGAAAATGTTTGCCGGTCACCGGGGGAAAGAGTTGCTGGTGACGGAGGTGAACACCTATCACAAACCGTTGGTAACTTGCGGTCGGGCATCCATTGCGTTTTCGGGCGATGAGTTTGAAGCCGGCGAAATTGCGTTGGATGGAGCGGTACAGTCGATCATCCCGGAAAAAGAGGAGCCGCCGGGCGGTGTGAAATATATGCAATTGGGCGACTCAATGATTTGCAATTACACACTCTCAGTCCGTGTCCGTCCGCTAAAGAGGGGAGCAACCATGCGATTGCAAGTGCGCGACAACGGCTTGAACGACGAGCGACGCAGTGCCGTCTCGCTCGTGTTGACCGATACGGCCGCTCTGCTGTATCGTTGTGCCGGGACGTTGCGGCAACCACTCACCAAAGTCGTTCCCTTGTCGCTCTCGAAAGATGCGTGGAGCACGGTACAGATCGAATGCCGGGACGAGACGATCCGCTGCCGGATTGACCGGGTTGAACTGCCCGAAGCGACACTGCCGTTTATCTCTTCGCTGCTTTCGGTGGCTACATACGATCCGGATACAAAGACGATCATTTTGAAAGTCGTCAATACGACAATGCATGAAGAATGGACCTCGTTGGACGTGAAAGGCCGGAAAGTAGAAGATGAGGCCGAACTGCTCCAGCTCTCGGCGCGTCCCGAAAGCCGTAATACCTTCAAACATCCCGATTCGGTAAAGCCTGTGCGACAGGCGATACGCTTTCCGATGCAACGCCCGATACGCTACGGATTTCCCCCCAACTCGGTAACGATTCTCCGACTGAAGGTGAAAGAGTGAACAGCCCTAAACTTATTGCCTCGTTTCTTATCAATCCCGGCACAAAGGCCGGAATCTTACCGATAAGAAACGAGGCAAACGGATTGCAACAAAGGCTGAGATAACATTCCGTTCTCTATCGAGAGAGAGGAGGTCGAGGAACATTAGTTACCCCCGTATCCCGGATTCTGCACCATATTCGGATTCGTAT
This sequence comes from Tannerella forsythia, assembly GCF_001006485.1. Classification (GTDB taxonomy): domain Bacteria; phylum Bacteroidota; class Bacteroidia; order Bacteroidales; family Tannerellaceae; genus Tannerella; species Tannerella forsythia. The sequence continues at coordinate 46,164 of NZ_JUET01000078.1, read as the reverse complement.
CCATCTCTTTCTTGGGGATGGGGAGTACGATCATGTAAAAATTCCAGTCATACTCCATGTAAGGCGTATCGTGTTTGGTTTTGCTCAGGTTACGCTCCTCTACATCCTTGCGTTTTACCTTCATTCCGTTACGAATCACGTCGTACATGCGATGTCCTTCACCGACCAGTTCTTTGCGGCGTTCGTTCAGGACGTCTTCAACGGTCAGACTTTTCCCTTCGACCGTGTTGGCCGGATTGGCACGTTTGACGATCGGGTCGAGATACTTCACGGCCGTTTCATTGTCGCCCGTTTTAACTGCCGCTTCGGCTGCATTGAGGTATGCTTCGGAGAGGCGGATGAGCGGAATATTGGCATCTTGAATCGCTTCGTTCTGCTGCGGCTGATACTTGTTTACGTAGGCATAGTACTTTTTGTCGAAGCTCAGCAGTTTCAGACGCACGTCTTTGGGGTCTTCCTTGAGCAGGCGATAGAACGAGCAGGTGATGCAAATGTCGTCGTAGCCGTCTTTCGAGCTAAGATAGCCCATGCTTTCCTTGCCGGGCGTGTCGGTAGTCAGGTTGACGATTTCAAACAGTACTTCGCCCGGGCTGGCGGCCGAGGCATCGTTGCTCCATGCTGTCGGGTACGCTTCGTTTGTCCACAAGGCATATCCGTTCTTTTCCGCACCGGCGATGGCTTCGCGGGCTGTTTTCAGTGCCGGAGCGTTTTCGCCCTTGTAGAGGTAGACGCGGCTGAGGAGGGTCATGGCTGCCCATTTGTTGAACTTGCCCTTGTTAAACTTGCCGCCCAGCAGGCCGACTGATGCCGTCAGGTCGTCGATGACTTTGGCGTAGCACTCGGCTACGGTATTGCGTGCGGGTTTGCTGTGGATGTCCGGGAGGGTCTCTACGATCGCTACCCCCAACGATCTGCCGTTGTCTTTTGCATACGGATAGCCGAAGATACGCGTCAGATCGAACAATGCCATGCCCCGTATGGCCAGTGTTTGCCCTTTCAGGTCGGCAGCATGCCCTTTCTCTTTTTCACCGACGGGTATTTTGTCGATGTTGTGCAGGATCAGATTGCAGTTCTGAATGATGAAATAGAGATACGCCCAATGGCTGGAGGGGCCATTGTCTTTCGTAAAGTTAAAGCGGTAGTAGTTGGCTACGCGTTTGGTTGAGCTGACGGCCTGCATGTCGTCGCCCGTTGCATCGCCATAGTAGACGAGCCGTCCCGAATAGGCATCGGAGTTTTGCATGGTACTGTAGATGCCGTTCAGGGTAAATTCGATGTCTTTGAGCGACCGGATGCTGGTTTCGGTATCGATGGAGATGGAAGATTCGAGGTCTAACCAGTTGTTACCGCACGAGGTTGCAGCAAATATAACGGAGATAATCCATAAAAATCGTAATTGTTTCATGATGTTGAATTTTTATCAAGTTAGAAATACATATTGAATCCGCATGTGACTGTTCGTAACGGAGGGGTACCCCAGATTGCAGTTCCTCCGCTGACGGCTTCCGGATCGTAATAATCATAGGCGGCCCATGTCCAGAGGTTATTGGCCGAGGCATAGAAGCGCAGGTTGTCCATTTTTAGCTTCTTTGTCCATGCTTTTGGAACGGTGACACCGAAGGTCAGTGTCTTGAGGCGGACGAAATCGGTGCTGTGCAGCCTGCGTGTTGTTGAGATTTTATTCATGGCCACGGCAGGATTTTCGTAGAACAGTTCGTAATCCGTAACGTCGCCGGGGCGTTTCCAGCTGTTGCGATAGTATGTTGGGATGTTGGCTTTCATATCATTGCCTCCGTGTTCGGTTTTCTGCGCCCACGTGTCGTACGAGTAGCCTCCGAACTGGTAGGAGAACATGAAGTTCAGGTCGAACCATTTGTATCGAAGCATATTGGACAGTCCTCCGATTATATCGGGTTCGGCATGCTTGTCCAGTACGGTGGCGCGTGCCTGCCCGGCCGATTCGGTGATATCTTTCCGTAAATTGCCGTCTTTGTCCGTCTCGTTCGTATAGAACTGCGGAGCGCCGGTTTCGGGGTTTACCCCTGCAAATTCGATCAGGTAGAATGTGCGGTAGGGTTTCCCGACCTTGCGGATCTGGTTGCCGCTGATGATCTCCGTCTGCAAGCCGTCTAATTTCACGATTTCGTTCCGGTTATGCGAGATGTTGAAGGTTGTGTTCCATGAGAAGTTTTTTGTTTTCACATTTGTTGAACTGATATCGAGTTCGATCCCCTGGTTCTTCACCTCGCCGATATTCATCAGGTAGCTGTCGAAGCCGTTGGTCATGGAGATCGGGCGATCCATGAGCAGGTTGCGGGTGATGCGGGTATAATATTCGAGGGTTACGTTGATCCGGTTCCACAGGGCGAAGTCTAAACCCAGATTGAGGTTATAGTTTGTTTCCCACTGCAAGTCGTTGTTCATCATTTGTGAGCGGATGATGCCGGGCTGTTCGAGGTAGCCGTTGGTGAGGCTGCTCAGCCCCATGTACCCGAAGTAACTGGAGGGAAGCGTACCGTTCACTCCGTAGGAGGCGCGGACTTTCAGATCGGTCAGCCAGTTGGTGGCAGGCGACATAAAATCTTCTTCGATGGCGCGCCATGCGGCCGATACCGACCAGAAGCTGCCCCATCGATTGCTCCGGTGGAAGCGCGAACTGCCGTCGGTACGGAAGCTGCCGCCCAGATAGTATTTGTTACGGTAGTCGTAGTTCAGGCGCGAGATGTAGGAAACCATCCGGGTGCGGATATCGTTTCCGCTGACCGATTCGGTTTTCATTCCATTGCTGATCTCGTTCTTTTCCGGCGTGGCGAAGTTGGTGGCGTAGCCCGAGAGAAAGTCGCGGTACTGGTCGTCGATTTCATATCCTGCCAGCACATCGGCATGGTGGTTTTCGGCCAGTGTTGTTTTATAGCTCAGCTGATTGGCCCATACCATTTTTTTGTATTCGTAGAATTTCTTTATCATGCCTCCGTTTTTATCGTCGCCGTTCGAGGTGCGCGGGTCGTACCATTCGCGTCCTTTCGTATTTACGTAGTCGTAGCTGAAGGTCGATTTGAATTTCAGGTCTTTGATAAACTCGTATTCTCCGTAAAGGGTATTGAAAGCGCGGGTTACGTATTCGCGCTGGAAGTCGTAAGCAGCCACCAGTGCCGGGTTACGGTCGCCGACGCGGATCAGTTCGCGGTTCCACGTATTGTCTTCGTTGTAGACCGGGTCGGAGGGAACGACGGCATTGCGCGAAGTATAAAAAGGAGAGGAGTAGGACGTGCCTTCGGAATACACTTTCTGGTTCACGGTTGCAAATAAAATGTTTGCGCCGATTTTCAGCCTGTCGGTGGCGCGGTAGTCGACATTCAGACGTCCGCTGATGCGTTCCAGCCCTGACCTCCGGGAGAGGCCGTCTTGCTTCAGATAGGCCAGAGAGGAGTAATAGCTAAACCGCTCCGTGCCTCCGGTAATCGATGTTTCATACGACCGGTGGCTGCCTTTTTGAAGCAGCACATCGTCCCAGTCTACATAGCCGCACCACGGCACGGGGGCAAGATCGTCGATCCGCTTGTCGGCATAAGCCTGAGCCTGCTCTTCGCTTTTTCCTTTTTTGATCTGGCCGGCCTTCAGTCCGTCATAGATATATTGACGCCGTTCTTCTCCGCCCATAATCGGCCGGTATTCCATGGCAAAGTCAGACTCGCCCCAGTCGGCTTTGAACTGGACGGAGGGTTTGCCGGCCTTGCCGCGTTTGGTGGTGATGAGCACCACACCGTTGGCTGCGCGTGAGCCGTAGAGCGATGCGGCGGCGGCATCCTTGATGATGGTAATGCTTTCGATGTCGGAGCTGTTGAGGGTCGACATGATGTCGAGGCCTGCCTTCGAGTTGATCGAGTTAACGGTTCCGGCGCGCATCGGTACGCCGTCGATCACATAAAGCGGGGCATTGCTTGCATTGAACGATCCCATGCCGCGGATTCTCAGCGACGACGAGGCGCCCGGCTGTCCGGACGACGAGGAGAACTGCACTCCGGAGGCGTTTCCCTGCAAAAGGTCTTTAAACGTCACGGCAGGGATGTCTTTCATCTTCTCGCCTTTTACGTTCGAGGCCGATCCGGCGTAAGCCGACTTTTTAAACGTACCGTAGCCGGTGACTACCACTTCTTCCATCATCTGCGTGTCCGGCGTCATCTGTACTTTGACCGTTTTTCCCGACACGGCCTCTACCTCTTGGCGTGCATAACCGATGTACGAGATTTGCAATGTGACCGGTACGCGATCGACCGACAGCGAGAATTGCCCGTCGACGTCGCTCGTCGTGCCCTGTGTCGTACCTTTCACCAGAATGTTGGCCCCGATCACCGGCTCGCCCGTTTCATCTACTACACTGCCCCTGATCTGCACAAGCGTCTGGGCAGTAACCATTCCTGCACACAAAAAGCACAGGAAGCCAATAAAAAATCTTTTTCTGTTCATAAGTAACTGTAGTTATAAAGAATATTGCCCGATTGGAATGGGGCATTGTGAACGGTATATAAATGTATTTGTCATCGTATTGTTGTTTGTTTAGTTATAAAACATTTCGGTTAGCCGGCCGATGGTTGTTTTAATGACGCAAAAGCGATAAAAGCCCGTACAGCCGAAACTAACTGATTTCCCACAAAATTACATTTTTTTTATTTATTGGGCGGTTTTTACAAAGAATATTTTAGAAAAAAGAATTTTTGCATACGAAGATTAAGGTGCAAGCGTCGTGATGATGTATGTGGGAAACGTCGCAATCTTAGAAGACCAATACATAGATCAACAGAAAGGCATAGAGCAGGACGTTGCGGGCTGTTATGGCCAGTGTACGGTTGAGGGCGGTGCCATGCTGACGGGACAGCTCCTGCCACGCAAGCCATGCGATCATCAGGAAGAAAATAAACAGGAACCAGATGTTCCGGCTACGATAAAGATAGACCGGCCAGGAACAAGCCACGGCCAGCAGCGTGTTGATCAGATAAAGTGTGGTTCCGAAACGTCGTCCGAACATGACGACTGTCGTGCGTTTACCGGCCTGCGCGTCTTGCTCTCTGTCGCGCACATTATTTACCAGCAGGATATTTACGGAAAGCAGTCCCATGGCCACTGAAAGCCAGCCGGCTGTCCATGCAAACTCTTGTGCCTGTATGTAATAAGTAAAACATACGGGAATAACACCGTAGAACAACAGCACGGCCAGATCGCCCAGCCCGTGATAAGCCAGCGGATAAGGTCCGGCCGTATAAGCCGGCACACAGAGGGCAATAGCGAGTCCGACAAAAATCAGCCACCAGTCGCTGTAGATTAGCAAAGCAAAGCCGCAAAGAGAGGCGGCGGATAATGTGACGAAAGCTCCGGTCAGCATCGTTTTGGGAGTAATCCATCCCGAAGCGACTGCCCGCTGCTGTCCCAGACGTTCTTCGGTATCGGCTCCTTTTTTAAAGTCGAAATAATCGTTGAAGAAGTTGGCTGCTATTTGTGCCAGCACGGCAACGGCCATGCACAGTACTGCGGGCATCCACTGAAAGACATTGTTTCTGTAGGCCAATGCACAGGCCACCAATACCGGGCTGACCGATGCCGCCAGCGTTTGCGGTCGTGCCGCCCGTATCCATGCTTTGCATTTGTTCGGTTTCATTCTATCCCCTCCGGAGTTTGGCTTCTTTATATTGCCGGAGCATTTTTCGGCGAACACGGATAATCTGACGACGATAGACAAGCGCCGCCGTGATGAAATATATGCCGGTATGTATCCAGAGTATCCGGTATTCGTGCGCCACGTCGTGCAATGAGGCGCCACAGCTCTTAATCAGAACGAAACCACGTATGGCCGGTGTTGAAGGAAACATATTACCGAGTGCTTTCCAATAGATGGGGAATGCCTCTGTCGGCCACGAGATGCCTGAGATAAAGAGCAGAATCACGGACATAAAGACGAATATCATCATTGGCGACTCGCGGGTGCGCATAAAGCCTGAGATCGTAATGGACATCAAGATGCACGCGAAAAGGTAGGGTAATAAAAACAGCAGGATGTCCCATGGATACCCGACACTTGGAAACGAAAAGAACTTGGGTACCACGATCAGTGTCCAGATACATACCGGAATGTAGATTACGACGTAAGCGAGTGATTTACCCAGTACCACGCGCAGGGTTCCCTTAAAACGCCGGTCGATCGGTACGAGATGGTGAAACTTGTTACGTTCACGCGCCGTGCCTCCCAACATACCGATGCCCAACACAAGCGTCTGCTGGATAATCAGGATCAGTACCGCCGGCAGAAGAAAGCTCGCAAAACCGTTCGACGGATTAAATAACGTCGTCGATTCGTAGGGTATAGGTTCAATCTCGATTTTCTTGAGTTGTTCGGTCGATTGCGGCCGGTTCTGCGCATGTATCTCACCCCCCATTTCGAGCGATACCTCTGTCGCGGAAAGCAGCATCGCCTTGTAATAAAGCAACAGACTCATATCGCAATAGAGGGAAACGGTCGCTTGTTGTCCCGAATGCAGGTTCTTACTGAACTCGGGCGGAAACAACAGGATGCCGTACGCTTCTTTTTTATTCAGCATGGTCTGTGCCTCGTCCATTGAGGTACACGAGCGAACGATCTGTACATCCGGAGTAGCATCTACACGGCGTACAAACTCACGACTGTAAAACGATTGGCTCCGGTCGACTACAACGACCTTGACATCATGTACCGTTTCAGGATGATAGATCAGCGAATAAATCAGCGGATAGGCTAATGGAACCAAGAAGAAAAAAATCATTACGCCGCTATCTTTGAAGATTGCTTTCAATTCTTCTCTCCAGATATAAAACAAGTCCCGGATGCCTTCGGCGATGATGCCGGATAATTTTTTTTCTCTTTTCATCGTTCGTTATTTTTACGGAATGTAATGAAAATAGAGCATCGCATTCTTCAGATATCTGCGCATGATGATAGGCAGCAGGAGGAAGCCGGCAAGCCATACATATTCTCCCCATGTGTATACCAATTCACGTCCGTTGAGTGCTTGATCGATATAAATCAGCAGGTAATGCCGTAGCGGATAGAGGTATGATACGGCATGAAATTCGGGATACATCGCCGATACGGGGTAGGAGAGTCCGCAGATCGAAAAGCCTAACATACCGAAAAGAGAGGCTAAACTAAGCCCCAACCGCACCGTAGGCAGTACGCTGATCATAAAAACCCCGAGCGCCTGTGAGGCGACTACTAACAGAAATATGGCAACGAGCATCGGTATCCAACCCGAATGAAGCGGAAAGGCGTTATATCCGTAAAGAATCGCGCAGATCAACCACCCGATAGCCGTAAAGATTACGTTGTGAGGCAATAACTTTCCGATCACACTCACGGTAATGGAGCCATGCCCCATATTCAGCCAATCGCGCGATGTCCTTTCTTTGATCTCCGTCCCGATCGAGAAAACCGTTACGATAAATATCAGCAGCTGTAATAGTCCGGGCATAATCGCATTGTTCAGGTAGATCGAATAATTGAGCCAGGGATTGCCGATTGCGTGCGTATCGATGACTATCGGCTGTATTTGCGCTATGATCTGGGCTGTCGTATATCCTTTGGCTTCTCCGATCCGAAGGCCAACGGCTCCACCGGCCAATACCGATGTCGTTTTCATATCCCGGAACATCAACGATCCTGCGACCAGAAACGATCCGTTCGTATAAAACGACAGTTTCGGTCGTTTGCCTGATGAGGCTTCACGCTGAAAACCTCTCGGGATATGATAGATTCCGTAAATATTTCCTTTCTGCATCTCCCTGCGCGCCTCTTCGAACGAAGCGCACTGCATCGCTACCGAAGTCTGCTCGAAAGCATCCAACTGGCGAATGAGTTGGCGCGATGTGGGGGTGTTGTCCAAGTCGACGACTGCTACCGGAAGATTCGTCGGTAGTCCGTCTTGCATCAATGTCATGAGAAAGAACAGACTGCCAATTGGCGCGACAATCATACAAAAGAAATACAACGGGTTCAAACAGAGCCTGCGGATTTCCCGTACGGATATCTGCTTCAAACTTTGTATGCCTTCCCGGATGGTCATAGCTCTCTCCCCTTAACGCTTGATGATAACAGACATTCCGGGACGCAGATCAGCTATTTTTTCGATGGGGCGTGCACGTACTTCAAACGTTTTTGCATCGAACTGGCCGGTTGCTTTTGTGGCCTTCCATGCGGCATACGTGCCCATGGCTTTCATGAAATAGACCTTCATCGTCACTTCCTGATTATGGAGGGCAGGAATAAAGCCTTTGACCTCTTTTCCGATCTTGATATCACTCAATAAATCTTCCCGTACGCTGAACGTGATCCACAAGTCGTTCAGGTCGGCAATGTTCATGATCGGGGCGCCTGTTCCCACTAACTCTCCCACCTCGGGAAAGCGTTCTACAATCTCCCCGTCGATAGGTGAAACCAAAGCCCGTTCGCCGATGTAGGATTGCACCTCGGCCACCGCACCCTTCGCTTGTCGGACGAGTGCCGAGGCAGCCATCTTGTCTTCACGGCGCGCTCCTTCTTTCGCCATCTCATACTGTGAACGAGCCGCCTTTTCGGTGGCAACCATCGCATGATAATTGGCTTCTACCTCATCGCGTTTTTGAGCAGACATTACGCCCTGCTCGTAGAGATGCTGTATGCGATCGTACGATTTCCGGGCAATATCGAGCCCTGCTTTCGCCTTTTGCCACAACTCGTAAGCACCGGTAACTTCTTGTGAACGGGCGCCGGTCATTGCTTTGGTATTCTGTGCTTCAGCAGCCTGACGGACAGCCTCGGCCTGTTGCAGCTTGGCCATAATCTCAGGGGTGTCGAGGAATACCAGTGTGTCGCCTGCACGCACCTTGTCTCCCTCGCCAAAGCGATATGATTCGATGCGTCCGGGTACTTTACCCGAAATACGTACCTGAGTTGCTTCGGCCTGACCCATAATGATCTCGTCGGGAGGCGACAACAGGAAAAAACCGGCTAATGCAACTAAGCCTATGACTATCAGTACGGCAATAAAGGCCAATAGCATGTTGTTGATCGAATATTTTTTCTCACTCATCGTGTATAAATTATAGAATGTATAAATGTTCGTTATAACTCAAATTTCCGATTATTTCGTCAGCTTTCCTAAGGCTTTACGCAGATAAACTTCCGTCAGCTTGACCTCAATCTGCGCATCGATCAGCTGCGAACGCGCCGAGACCCAGGCCGTCTGTGCTTCCATCAGGTTCAGCGCCGGGATCACGCCTTCCTCAAAGCCTAAATTGGCATAGCGAAGATTCTCTTCCGCTTTCTCCATATTTTTCATCGAAGCGGTCAACTGTTTTCCTGCCTCGTTGACTTTATATACCGATTGATTTACCTGCAACTCGATTTTCTCACGCGCGTCTTCGAGCTCCAGCTTCTTGATCACCGTTTCAGCCTTGGCCGAATTACGCCTGTACGTTCCTTCCCACCAACCGGACAAAGGAACTTTCACCATCACGCCGACATTGTACATGCCGGAAAACTCATTCTTAAAGCCGTTGTGCGAGTTTGGATTTGTGATCAGGTAGTTGGCTGTCAGCGCGACGCTCGGTAACATCTCGGCCAATGCGATCTGTTCCTTCTTACGATAAATTTTTGTGGCAAGCTCGAGGCTTTTCAGTTCGGGACGATTACTGAAGGCTTCTTCTGTATGAGCTTGCGAAGATACCGGCTGCACTGTGAGATAATCAATCTCTTCATCGGCCAGAGCTATCGGGCTTCCCATCTCCAGCCCACAGATTTGAGCCAGCAGCATACGCGACAGCGCCAAGCCGTTATCGACTTTGTTTTGTGCCATCTCCGCTTCATTCAGCTTCACCTTCACCGTTAAACCGTCTGCTTTCGTGGCCACACCTTCTTGAATCATCGCGGTGATATCGTTATCCATCTTCCGAAGCAGGTCGACATACGCGTCGGCCAGTTTCTTTTTGTTGACCAATGAGATCACCTGCCAGTATGTTTCATCGGTTCGGTAGATCACATCCTGCAACTTCGTGTCGTGCATCGACTCGGCCAGCTCACGGGCATAAGTCGTGATCTGATTGTAGGACACAATTTTTCCACCCATAAAAACCGGCTGCACCAAAGATACATCTCCTATCCAGACATTGCGAATATCGAGATGGGTCGCATCCTTCATCTTTTCCATGACCTGCGGGAGGATAAGTCCCAGTTCCGGAAATTTTTGAAGCATGGGGGCTGTAATGGACGACAAGGAAGAAAATTTACTATAGTCGACAAGCTCAATATCTTTGCTGTTTCGTATATACGTTCCCACGGCCGAAACTTGCGGAAAATATTTCGTGCGTGCCGCATGACGTTCTTCCTTTGCTTTGTCTACCAGTTTACCGGCTACTTTCAGCTCTTTGTTGTTCGCAATCGCCAACTGACGGCACTGATCCAGTGTCAGCACTTCCTGTGCCATAGCACAAAAAGGCAGGATAACCGCCATCCATAAAAAAATAAACTGTTTCATTTCCTTCAATTTTGGGGTACAAAGATACAAAGTAAAACAAAGGCGTTTATCTGTTAACGGATAAAATGAACATAAAACATTCCTTTCTGAATCTTTTTAGCTGTCTTTTCTCATGTTTACTGCGAGTTCATCGGCTGCATGTAAATCCATGACAATCATTCCATCGACAATCGGACATGAGACAGCCTTTCCATTCAGCTGAACTTCCAGAACAGGCATGCTTCCAGGTATCTTGATGCGGAAAGTCCCGCCTTTTTTTACTTTCAGTCCGGCATGAAGCAACTCGCCGTCGCTCCATTGAGCATGTACTTCGCCTGCTCCCTGCACACATAAACCTTTGAACTCACCGTTCTTCCATGCCGTAGGAAGTGCCGGCAGAAATTCGATGTATCCGTTATGGCTCTGTACCAGCATCTCGGCAATCCCGGCACATCCTCCGAAGTTTCCGTCGATTTGGAACGGCGGATGCGCACAAAACAGGTTGGGATATGTGCCTCCCCCGTGCTTCATGTCCATGTCTTTGCGGAGGGAGGGTCTGAGCAGGTCGGCCAACAGCTTGTAAGCATGCTCTCCATCGTGCAGACGCGCCCAGAAGTTCACTTTCCAGCCCATCGACCAGCCGGTACTTTCATCCCCGCGCGCTTCGAGTGTTTTGCGTGCGGCAGCGGCCAGGTCGGGAGTCCGTTCCGGCGAAATTTCATTGGCCGGATACAAGCCGTACAGGTGGGAGACGTGGCGATGATGCGGTTCTGCTTCCTCATAAGGCTCCAACCATTCCATGATACGTCCGTCGGGGCCGATCGTCGTAGGCATCAAACGTGCTTGGTAATCGGCCAGCGTTTGCACAAGCTCTTCGTCCGTTTTCAGCAGTCGGGCAGCTTGAATGGTGTTGGAGAATAACTCGCGGAGTATCTGATTGTCCATCGTCGAACCGGCACAGACACTCACCTTTTTTCCGTTAGGCATCACGTAGGCATTTTCGGGCGAGGTAGTCGGGGCTGTTACCAGATAGTGACTGCGGGGGTCTTCGACGAGCATATCGACGAAGAAAAGAGCCGATTCACGCATCACAGGGTATACGTCTCGCAGATAAGCCGTGTCGAGTGTAAACAGATAGTGCGTGTACAGATGCTCGCAAAGCCACGCCGCCGAAGTATTTGTCGCACCCCACGAAGGATGTTCGCCCGGCGCCGTAAATTCCCATACGTTCCCTAAGATATGCGTCACCCATCCGCGAGCGTTATAAAAAGCTTTTGCCGTCTGTCGTCCGCTCTCGACCTGCTGCTTCGTCCATTCGATCAACGGCAGATGAAGCTCCGACAGATTTCCTGTTTCAGCCGGCCAAAGATTCATCTGCAGGTTGATGTTGAGATGATAGTCTCCGTTCCACGGGGTATGAATCGTATTGCACCAAAGCCCTTGGAGGTTGGGCGGCAACAGTCCGGGACGTGTCGACGAGATCAGCAGATAGCGGCCGAACTGATAATACAAAGCCAGCAATGAGGGGTCGTTCTTGTCGTTCTGAAATGCTTCGAGACGTTTATTCATCGGCAAGGCTTCTTTTTGCGCGTTCCGTCCGAAATGGACGGCTACCCGATGATAAAGCTCCTGATAGGCTCGGATATGTTCTTCTTTCAGCGTTTCATAACTTTTGCTTGCGGCAGCCGTGAGCAACGAATCGATCTGTGCATCGACCGCTTTACCGAAATAGTCGGTGGCCATTCCTACCAACAGGATGATCTCGGAAGCCTCTTCAACAATGAGCGTCGTATCGTTGAAGGCTTTCACTTCACCCCCGTTGGGAAGCACCACCTGTACGCGTGAAGCGTAACGGACGCCCTGACCGTCTTCGGCTCCCGGCATCGTCTTCTGTTCTGCCGCAGGGATGCTGTCCGAGTTGTTTGTGCGGTTTCGCATGGCTTCTTCTCGTTCGAGCTGTTCCTTCGTCTTATACGCGTCTCCTTCGTAGAGCCTTCCGCGCATTTCAAGCTCGCTGTTCTCGGCTCTCACGGCATAGCGCTCCGGTCGGTTCATCCCGATTTGGCATTGCAGCTTGCGCCCGTTGTTTACTTTCAGGCGGATAACGGCCACATCGTCTGCGAACGAGGTGAACACTTCGCGCGAGTATTCCGTTTTCCCTTTACGGAACGACAGCGTCGTCAGTGCCTGCTCCAAGTCTAACTCACGCCGGTAGTCGGAAACTTGTGCATCGTCTGCGGCATCGTATGTGAAGTCCAGTATCAGATTGCCCAGCAACTGATAGCTACCGTAGGGCTTATTCGCGCCACTTCCCCGTCCGCTGCCATCGCCGTAGCAGACAAAGGTGTCGTACATGAGCTCCTGCGCTTCATCATTACGTCCGGCAAAGAGCAGCTCGCGGATTCGACCCAGCGACTTCTGCGCTGCGGGGTTGTCGGTCTGCTGTTTACTGCCGGACCACATCGAGATTTCGTTCAAGACGATATTTTCTTTTTCAATTCCTCCGTCGGGCATAAGTCCGATACGGCCGTTGCCGAGCGGAAAAGATTCTTCCCAAAGAATGGCCGGTTCATCGAAATGATAAGCCATGCGCGCATTTGAACGGATATCCGGTAAGCGGTCGCAAGCCATGAGAATGACACCAACGAATAAGAGTTTTACTATTTTCATGTTATCTTTATTAAATGGTTTATATTGTTTTCATGTCCCGAAAAGGAACGGCTTCCGGATGGCTTCTTTAGTTCAAAATTTTTGCATATCGCAAAGCCTTTTGTAATAGCCATTCATGGTGATCAGTTCGTCATGCCGCCCGCGTTCGACGATCTCGCCTTCGTGCATCACGCAAATCTCATCGGCCTTACGGATGGTCGACAGGCGATGCGCGATTACGATTGTTGTACGGTTACGCATCAGGTTTTCGAGCGCTTCCTGCACGAGCCTTTCCGACTCGGTGTCGAGCGCCGAGGTCGCTTCGTCGAGGATCAGCACTGGCGGGTTTTTCAGAATCGCACGTGCGATGCTGATACGCTGCCGTTGTCCGCCAGAAAGTTTTCCGCCACGGTCGCCGATGTTCGTCTCGTACCCTTCTTCCGAAGCCATGATAAAGTCATGTGCGTTCGCGATCCGTGCCGCTTCTTCTACTTCTGCGCGGGTGGCCGATTCCACCCCGAAGGCGATGTTGTTGAAGAAACTGTCATTGAACAGAATCGCCTCCTGATTTACATTGCCCATCAATCCGCGCAGGTCGACGAGTGAGGCCTCGCGAATATCCGTTCCGTCGATGGTAATAGCTCCTTGATCGACGTCGTAGAAGCGGGGCAGCAAGTCGACGAGCGTGCTTTTGCCCGAGCCCGACTGTCCCACGAGGGCGATCGTTTTGCCTTTTTCGATCCGCAGATCGATCCCTTTCAATACCCAGTCGTGCTGGTAACGAAACCATACATCACGATATTCAATGGCATCGTTGAGGGTGACCGGTTTCGTTACGGCCGGCGAGACGATATTCGATTCCGCTTTCAGTATTTTATCCACACGCTCTACCGAGGCAAGCCCTTTCTGTATGGCATAAACCGATTTGCTCAAGTCTTTGGCAGGATTGATGATGCTGTAAAAAATCACCAAATAATAAATAAAGGTAGGTGCATCGATCGGGCTGTTGTTGCCGAGAATCAGGGTGCCTCCGTACCAGAGAATCACGACAATCGTGGTTGTGCCGAGGAACTCGCTCATCGGATGTGCCAGTTGCTGACGGCGATAGATCCGGTTCGTCGTGCGGCGATAGGTTTCGTTTTGTGTTTCGAAGCGTCGCTGTATCTTTTTCTCCGCATTGAACGCCTTGATGATACGTAATCCGCTGAGCGTTTCCTCGATCTGACTCATCAACGCGCCCCACTGCGACTGACCGAGCAACGATTTTTTTTTCAGCTTTTTCCCGACCTGTCCCATCACGTAGCCTGCAACAGGCAGCAGGATAAAGACAAATGCCGTGAGCTGCCAGCTGATGATCAGCATGGCCGAGAGATAGATCAGAATCAGGATCGGGTTCTTGAACAGCATATCGAGCGAGCTCATGATCGAAGTCTCAATTTCGTTCACATCGCCCGATACACGTGCGATGATATCACCCTTACGTTCTTCCGAGAAGAAGCCGAGCGGTAGCTCCGTAATTTTCTTATTGATCTGATTTCGTACATCGCGCACCACGCCTGTACGAATGGGGATCATGGTGTAAAAGGCCATGTACATGGCCAATACCTTGAATAAGGTCATTACGATCAGCGCGACCCCCAGCATGATGAGTGCGGACGAACTACCATATACCTCGATCAGTCGGTTGACATACCAGTAAAAGTTATTTTGCGCCGCTTCGGGTAATGTTTTCCACGATTCCCACGACGAAGGACGGAAAGTCCACTCCATGAACGAATAGACGCGGTCGTCCATCTTAAAGAGGATTTTCAGAATCGGGATAATCAATGCGAACGAAAAAACATTCAGAATAGCCGAAAGTACGTTAAACACGATGTTAAGTCCCATATATCGCTTATACGGCGGTACGAATCGCTTGAGTACACGAAAAAAATCCTTCATCCCATATTGTTTGTGACGACAAAGATAAGGCAAGTCGATAGCAAAAACAAAACTTTTTAGGTACAGCTGTTCAACAGTAAAAAATGACGTGGTTATTGCTGCAAAATGTTATTTGTTTCACTTAACTCTTTTTAAAAGATTAATTTGGGTTTTATTGATAGAAAAAATAAGCCTATTTACATTTCCTACCAGATTTTTTTCGCTGACATAACCAAAAAAACGACTATCTCTAGATATAGAAGAGTTATCTCCTAAAAGATAATAATAATTATTTCTCAATTTATAATAAGTGCATATGGTATCATTGATGTAGATAACGCCATTTTTTATTTTGGCTTCAGTCTCCTGATTTATTATATCGTTGTAATTATTGTAGTTTGTAGAATCAAGATGGATCAATGAATTGGCATGCTGAATCTGTGAAATGCGTTTTACCAGTAAGACATCGATATTTTCCGGACTATTAAAAACAACGATATCTCCTATGTCAGGCTTGTTAAAGCCTCTCATCCGACAGTATCCCCAATCCGTTCTTATGTCTTTTGTGCGAAAATCAGGTATCCAAGTGACAATATTTAAGATCGGAATATCTGCCCAGCGTCTGGGTAGAATGGCTCCGTAATCCACTTTGCTTATCCATAACCAATCTCCTGATTTAATAGTTGGTTCCATGCTTGAACTTGATACTTTTGTAGGTTCACCAATAAAAATCCGAATAAAAATAGATGAAACAATCAGTAATAAAAAAAAGATTCCCTTTCTCTGTTTCATTTAAATGTTTTTGTATTATTAGATGTTCTCAACAGATTCTTGCGTATATAATAGAAGAACATGATTTTCATTGTATATACGATATAATTTATTTAAAAAACTCATCCAATTGGGGATGCTTTCTTTATGGATTTTATATCCGTTTTTTTCAAGAAGTCTGTTTTCTTTATGAAAGCCTTTGGGTATAACGATCAGTTTGTTCGTAGGAATATTATGTATAAAATGAGAGTCGATAAAATGTAAATCGATCTCATTATTCGTATAAAATTTGGCAATTAATCCTTTCGAACTTCCTACGGAATAAGGCCCTACATATGTGCTATAAACTTCAATAGGTTTATTTTTTTGAATAATTTTTATGAATATAGTAAGCTAAATTCACGCTGCCATTTCCGGCAGGTTTGAAAATGATGAACAATCCTCCAATGTTTATGATTATTGCCGTTATAATCAGCATATTTAAAACAAAGTGATTTTTTATCTTTCTATATTTGGAAACGCGTTCGTAAGTCCAAATTAGTAAAATTGGAATAAAGTTAACAAGAGGGAATAGAAAACGAAGTTCTTTGTGTGGAATAATAGAATGAACAACCAAAAAGGGAAAGATACACCAAAGAATTATATTTTTATAGTCTGTGATTAATAGATAAACTATTGAGAAAACAATCATAAACCCTATAATTAGAGAAGGAGCCTCAAACATTATTTTTAAATAGTAATACCAAGGCTCAGTCCCGTATAAACTTGAAACTTTATCAATGATATTTACTTTTAGGTAGTTGTATGGAGTAAATACAACTGTCTGATAATAAAAAGAATCCAAAACCGTGCACAAAGCGATTACAAACGATAATCCACTTATAATAATAAACCACTTCAACAGGTTTATTTTTTTTATTATCAATAACCATAGTAGGATACTCGCAATACATAGCCCCATTTGAAAACGGAATTCAAAACTTAAACCTAATACTAAACCGATGAGAAAAAAATAACTCTTTGATGATTTATCTTGTTCAACTAAACCTAACGATGATAATAGGCATAATCCGGCCCAAGTTTCAGAGGAAAAACGAACATTGATAGAAGGAAGAAACCACAGTAAAAAGGACAATAGAATAAAAGCTAAATAGAATTCATTTTTTATGGTAGCTTTATAAGAACGTATGAAAAGAGATATTGCAAAAATAGAGAATATAGCTGTTAACGCCCTTAAAACCGAGGCAAGAAAATATGGATCATCCATATTAAAAAGACTGAATGTTTTAACTATAATCAAAGCAATATATGGCTGTAAAGTCGGACGAATCTGATAGTCGTATTCCCATGCTAAATCGCGTACAGAATTCCAGCCGGCTCTTATTCCGGCAAACTCAATGAGTTGAAAATGTTCATCGGGATGGTGAAATCCGTTGCTGTTAAAAACGGCAACAACATACAAAACACTAATCAAAGAAAAAAGAATGGTCTTTGAGTTTTTTGTAAAAAAGCTAAGGGTGAATATCTGTTTACTTATTTGTTGCCTTTTCAAAGTAACGTTCATTGATGATTTCAAGATATTTTTGTGTCAATGCGGGGGTGTTTTTATCCGGAATGACAATATGGGATATGGTCAGATTTTCATTTAATACAAAGAAATATGGAAATCCCAATTCTTCCAATGGGATATTTAAACTTAGGGCATTATAAGTTTTAAACGTATCTATGCCGTATAATTTTTTTCTCGATTAAATATTCGATTATTCTCGTAAGAGCCTAAAAATAGCAAGTTCTCTTTTTCTATAAAAGATGAATGGAGAAGCATTTGTATTGAAAAATTCACACAACTCTCGCAATGAAATTGGGAAAACCTGCAAACTAAAATCTGTTTTTTTTCTTTCTCCAATAGGTTTTTGAGGGGGGATATTATGCCTAAAGAATCTTTAAGCATAATATCGTTCAATTCCATTCCGTTATTATTTAAATTTACATAGTAATTCGTTCGATAAAAATCCGCCTCCTCTTTTTCTGAATCGGAAAAAGTGTTGTGAGAGTTTGTTGCTTTTTTTTGAGATAAATGCATATAAACAAAAACACTCGTCAATAACAACAGGAAGGACAAAAAAAGCAGTCGTTTGGTCATAGTAAAGCTTATTAAAAATCCTTTAACTCAAAAAAGATCAACAGAGGGTTGTCATCTTCTTTCATGTTCGCTATAATTTTTTTATCCTTTTCGGATAGAAACATGCTGTTAAATAACAAAGAATCTGAAGATGAAGGGTAATGAAGAGAAATAAAATAATTTCTAAAGGATGAAATAGGAAATCCTATAGAGGGTATCTGTTTCTGACTGTCATAAATGGCATGAGTGCCCCCTATCAGCCGTTTCGATTTTTTATCCCTGTATATTATCGTGTTAAATCCAATGTAATCATTCATTAAGAAAAAAGCATCTTGGTGTTCCGTTTCCAAATACTCTCCTAAAAAATAGTAATAGTTGTTGTTTTTAATTGCATCGCGAAATTCCGGCATGGAACCTTCTAAGAACTTGTCAGGAAGTCTTTTCTTTTCAAAATCCAAAACAAATTTTGAGTCAAGTTGATTGGTCGTACTTGTATATTGATAGATCGTATCTACAAATCTTTGTGTTATGTTAAAGGTATAGTTATGATATAAATAGTTATATCCTCCGTAGTTAATATTGTTAAAGTAAAAAGGTAATGCTACTGACTTTAGTTTAAAGTTCTTGTCCGTTACAAATAATGTATGGTCTTTAAATTTTCCTAAATGCCCATTTCCTTGTTTATCAAGCGTTTTAAAAATGTACCCGTCGGGGATAACATGAAAATTATAGAATCCGAAAGGCAGTCTTTTCTGTTCGATGAACTTACCATTCGAGGTATAAAAAAGTAGAAATGGATGCTGATATAGCACCAGCTCTCTTTTTTCGGAATCGTAGGACACATCATACAATCGATAAATCTCTCCGGGCCCTTGTCCGTGGCTCAATCTTTTTATAAACCTACCATTCTGATCAAAAATGGCGACTCCTCCCCCTTTAAGTCTGTCGTGAATGTAGATATTGGAGTCGGTAACGATGATTTTATATATGGCATCCAACAGACTTTCATCGGTCGTTTCCAAGGGAACCACCTTGATCTCTTTGATCAATTCTTCCAGGTTGAATTCCTGCGGTTTCAGGAACGAATTTGCATCTACAATTTCTACGGATCGATTGTCGGGGGTTAGTACAATGGTACTATCAAGAGCCAATGAATTGATTTGCTCTTCACTGTATCGCGATCTTTCGGGAGCGTTTGTGCAGGCTGCGATCAAGGCAAAAAGGGCAGACGCTACTGAAATCGTGCTTAGCAATTCAGTATTAATGCTTTTTTTTTGAAGAATTCCACGAACTGCTTCTCGTGAACGGTTTATGCGTTTGGCAAATTCCGTAATGGTGAGGCCCTGTTCGGAAATTTTCTTTCTTATTTGATCTCCAATGTGAATGTCATTTTTCATAGCTCTATCATTATTAATTATCCCAATTGTTAATTCCATAATGTGACAAACTTACATAAAATTCCCGAATTTTACGGCAATTGTATAAAAAAGTTGGGAACCACAACAAATCTTTGACGCCGGTATTTATCACATTTTATACAACAGATGCTGGAGCAAGGAACTCGAAGCCGAGCGCGGTAATCAACAGAAGGCTGAAGCCATGCCGTCGTTCAAAGCATTCGAAACGAAAACGCTCCGTACCTTAGCCGAGAACCCGGTTTGCAAACTCATCTTCGACCTGAGAATGAACGGTGGCGGAGACTCGCAACAAGGCACCTCCTACATCGAAATACTGGCCGACTACCTGAACAAGCTTGAAAAGAGAAATAGACCCCGTATACGAATGGGTAAACAAACAATGACATGCCCTCTCCTCTTCTTCGGTAAGATACACGTTAAAATATGAATATTCAAACGAAAACTACAGGATATTCCCTACATTTGCGTCCGATTCAGAAAAAAAAGATGAAAACGAAGATTTTTATAGCAATGCTTCTTGGGATGTCGATTTGTCTTTCGTCGTGCGACAAAGACAGAATCTCATATCCGAAGATGAAGAAAGAACAGAAAAAGGCAATCGATCAGTTTATCAGCAGTCAAGGGATTGAAGTGCTGCACAAATACCCTGCCAACGGTGTATTTGGCGAGAAACAGTTTTATCTCACTGACGAAGGCGTATATATCCACGTTGTCGATTCGGGCAACGGCCATCGCGCGCAATTTCGGAAAACTGAAGTACTCATGCGATTCAGCGGACGGAATTTCTTCAAACAGGACACGACACGTTTCGAATTTTTTGCCAACAGATGGGAACCGTTCGAGTTTACGTACGGACGGGCCGACATGGTTCAGCATCAACACAGCAAAGCAAGAGATGCCTACTATTACTTTTTTAGTACAGGCCTCGAAACGGCGTTGAAATATGTCGGCGATCGTTCGACCGTGAGAATGATCGTACCGTTCGATGTGGGAAGCGAGGATCAGTTGAACAGAGGCAATCCGCTTTATTACGACAAAGTGACGTTCCGTTTTTATTGATCCGTCATCGGGGGCTCTTGGCAAAGACCGTCGGATTCAACTCCGCCAATCCGCGTTCGAACGTCCGGACAGCCTCTTCGAGCGTGCCGTAATATTCGCCCCCCGAAGCGTTTTTATGACCGCCGCCACCGAAATAGTTTGCGGCAAAATGATTACACGGAAACTCTCCGACGGAACGTAATGAGATTTTGATCTGGTCACTGCTTTCGCGGATAAACACCGAGAAATCGATTCCGTCGATACTCAACGGCATATTCACGAAGCCTTCCGTATCACCCGTGACGTACGAGTAGCGGTTCAATTCTTCCAACGACAAAGTAATCAGCGCTGTTCTCAACTCCGGATAGACTTTCATCTTCTCGTTCATCGTATACCCCATCAGACGCATACGCGATTCGGAATAGACCTGATACACCTTGCGGTAGATTTTGTCCTTGTCAATCCCCTTTTTGATCAGTTCGCCGACCACCGTATAGATATCTGCCCGATTCGAATTGTACGTAAAAGCTCCCGTATCGGTCATCATGCCCGTGTAAAGGCATTCGGCTGCTTCCTTATTGATGTCGTCGTACGACTTGATGGCGCAGAGCAGACGAAACACAAGCTCGCTTGTCGATGACATGATCGGATACGAAATCACCAGACGGCAAAAATCGCCCGGATTCGGATGATGGTCGATCATTACTTTACGCCCTTCGGCCGCTTCGATGAAAGGCGCCAGCTTGCCGGCGCGTTTCGGCTCGTTGTAATCCATATTGAACAAGACGTCCGCCTCGCTGATCAATTGTTGGGCATACTCCGGATAACGTTCGTAGACAAGAATATCTTTCGTGCCCGGCATCCACTTGAGAAAGGCGGGAAATTCGTTCGGTACAATCACGTCGACTTGCTCTTTCCCGATCTCCGTCAGGAAATGGTACATCCCCAGCGACGCACCGATGGCATCGCCGTCGGGCGAAACATGAGCCATCAACACAAACCGTTCCGCTCTGTCAATATAATTTTGGAAGCGCTGTACTTGAGCTTCATCCAGCATTTTCGTAAGCATCGTATATTCTTTTTTTAGAGCGTCAAAGATACGATAAATTTGTTAAAACACAAGATAACCTGTCAGTCCCGCTATTATAATCAGCCGGATGATGCCTATTTTGAAGAAATAGGCAAGTACAAATGCGCCAAGTGCAATCAGCACACTGCGATAGTCTACGAAGTTATGTTCGTTCATCATCATCAGTGCCGCTGCGGCAATCAGCCCGATGGCTGCCGGTTTCATCCACAGCAATGCTCTGTTTACATAGGGATTGTTTTTGAACATCATAAAGAAGCGGCAGATAAGCACCATGATCAAAATAGCCGGCAAACATACGGCACACGTAGCGGTCAGTGAGCCGACAATACTGCCTCCCGTCGCCGTATAGCCGATGTATGTGGCGCTGTTGACGATAATCGGGCCGGGCGTCATTTGCGAGATGGCAACGATATCGGTAAATTCACCCATCGTGAGCCATCCGTGTGCCTCCACCACTTCATATTGTACCATGGACAACATCGCATACCCTCCACCGAAGCCGAACAGCCCGATTTTAAAAAACGTGAAAAATAATTCCCAATAAAGATCAATCATGATTGAGCGATGAATGTATGATAAACCACCCCAATGATTCCCGAAACAGCCATGATCCATACGGGTGAAACGGAGAATCCCCAGACGGCAACGGCCGAGAGTAGCGCCAGCATGACAATCCCCCACTTGAATCCGCTTTTCTTAAGCATATTCACCACCGGAACAACAATCAAAGCGACGACTGCCGGACGGATTCCGCAGAAGATACGTTCAACAACGGGATGGGTACGGATGTCGGCAAAAAAGAAAGCGATCAGTAAGATCGCAATGAACGAAGGGATAGCCGTTCCCAAAACCGTCGCAATCAGTCCGCCGTAGCCTTTCGTCTTGTACCCCACAAAAACAGCTGCGTTGATGGAAACAGGTCCGGGCGATGACTGCGCTAAGGTCAGCATCTCGGTGAACTCCTCCCGCCCGATCCACCGACGGCGCTCGACCACCTCTTTTTCAATCAGTGGAATCATCACATACCCTCCGCCAATCGTGAACGTCCCGATCTTAAAAAACGAACTGAACAATGTCCAGTAATGCTTTATTTCCGTTTGAACCATATGCGAAAGTAAATATAATTAAGGTATAATCATGCAAATTTTACACATAAAAAAAACAATATCCGGGAAAATTATCTACCTTTGTGCCTCAAAATCCAACAAATAAACGGATTATAGATAATAATGATAAAGAAAACGATACGATACATATTTTTCCTTGTATTCACCTTCTCAGGAGTTGGGATTAATGGGATGAAAGCCCAGCAGATCACCTCTGTATCAGGGGTTGTACGCGACTCGATTACGGGTGAAACATTGCCTTACGTCTCGATGCTTTTCGAAGGCTCTTCGATCGGAGGCATCAGCGATCTCGACGGAAACTTTAACCTGCAAAATAATCAGGGACTGACCACCCTGACCATCTCATACGTCGGCTACACGACGAAAGTCCTTCGACTGAAAGCCGGACAGAAAAACGAGGGAGTCGAAGTGCTGCTCGCCCCCTCGACGATTCAGATTTCCGAAATCGTCGTCAAGCCTAAGCGCGAGAAATACAGCCGGAAGAATAACCCCGCCGTCGAGTTGATGAAAAAGGTGGTTGCGCGTAAAGACAGTAATCGCATTACGCAATTGGACGAATATCAGACGGAATGTTATGAGAAGATGACCTTGTCGTTAGACAAGTTCGATGCGGATTTCGAGAAGAACAAACTGATGAAGAAGTTTAAGTTCCTCAAAAACTACCTCGACTCGTCCGAGATTGACGGCAAACCCATTCTGACGCTCTCACTGCGCGAAAAGATATCCGACATGTATTACCGGAAAAATCCGAAGACGGAAAAAATCATCGTCAAGGCGCAACGCCAGCAAGGCGTAGACCAGACGCTTGACGAATACGGTACGATTTCGGCCAATCTTGAAGAAATCCTCAAAGGCATCGATGTCTTCGACAACAATATTCCGTTCCTCCTCAACCGCTTTGTCAGTCCGCTCTCATCTGTGCTGGCCAATGCCTACTACCAATACTACATCATGGACACGGTCGATGTGAGGGGCGAACCTTGCGTCGATCTGGCTTTTGTACCGGTTAATCCGCAGAGCTACGGGTTTACGGGACGGCTTTACATTACGCTCGACGGTACATATGCCGTCAAGAAAGTACGTTTGAACGTGCCTCGTCATATCAACTTGAATTATGTGAAAGACTTGCGTATCGATCAGGAATTTAAGCGGCGCGAAGACGGGCTGTGGGAGCTGGATAAAGATAATACGTATGTGGTTTTCTATTTTATCGATGGCGGACAACAGATTTACGCGCATCAGCTTCGCAGCTATTCCGATTACCATTCGCCCGTTTTGAACGGAGATTCGATCTTCGGCCTGCTGGGAAAAGTACATACACCGTTAGCCAGACATCTGGCACGCCCCGACTCGTTCTGGGTGAATAACCGGCACGTCCCGCTGAAAGAGAAAGAGAACGCCATCGAGCATCTGCTCGATCAATTAAGAGCAGTGCCCGTATTCAACGTTTTTCTTAAAACGGTCGAAATTCTGATCTCAGGATATATCCCGATCAACAACGAACATACGAAGAATAAGCTCGATTTCGGCCCGATGAATACGACGTTCAGCTCGAACGTGGTTGAGGGCTTCCGCATTCGTGCCGGAGCGATGACGACAGCTAACCTTCATCCGCATCTCTTCTTCGGAGGATACGCGGCCTATGGTATGAACGACCGCAAATGGAAATACAGCGGACAAGTGACGTACAGCTTCAACGAAAAAGAATATCACGAGAAAGAATCGCCCATCAACAACTTGTCCTTCCTGCACGAATACGATTTGTACACACCGGGGCAGGATTTTCTCTTCACGAGTAAGGATAATGTCTTCGTAGCATGGAAGGTTGGTAAATCGAACCATCACATGAACTACCTGCGCAAAACGCGTCTGCAATACGAAAAAGAATGGCTCAACGGATTGAGCATCAGAACATGGATGCAGCACCAGAATAACGAAGCGACAGGATCGCTGCGGTATATTCTTCATAAAGATGACGATATCTACCTTCGTCTGAAAGACATCACCACCGTAGAATGGGGCGCTCAGTTGCGCTTCGCTCCGGGCGAGCGGGCATACAACAGTCGTTTAGGAAAAAGCTCGGCATTAAATCTCTCGAAAGACGCCCCGGTCTTCAAGCTCTCGCACCAAATCGGGTTCAATGGCTTGCTCGGAGGAGAATACCGCTATAATCGGACGGAGGCAAGCGTGAGCAAACGCATCTGGCTGTCATCGTTCGGACATATCGATGCCAACCTGAAAGGCGGAAAAGTATGGGACGAAGTACCGTTCCCACTGCTTATCATGCCGAATACGAACCAGGCCATCACCATTCAGCCCGAAGCTTTTCATCTGATGAATCCCATGGAGTTTCTGGCCGATCAGTACGTCTCGTTCGAGGCTTCTTATCATCTGAAAGGATGGATTCTGAACCGCATCCCGCTTATCAACCTCTTGCAACTGCGCGAGGTGGCTTCCATCAGCGGTGTCTGGGGCAGCCTGAGCGATAGAAATAATCCGGACAAACGATACGGGCTGTTCGTCTTCCCCGAAGGCTCGCAGGCGTTCGGCAACAAGCCGTATCTGGAGTTCAGCGTCGGAGTAGAAAATATTCTGCGCGTCCTGCAAATCAATTACTACCGTCGACTGAGCTACCTTGACCATCCCGATATTCAGAAGCACGGGATTCGCATCGCCATGCGCTTCTCGTTCTGATATATTGTGTCTTGCGGTAATATTTGCGTGTATCTTGCGCTAAAAAAGCACGAAGATACGGGATCATTAACGACCCTAACTGTTTAACGACTACTTTAGCATGGGGGAGGGGATGTGGTTTATAGCTCCTCGTCGTTCCGGAAGAAGCCGTCGGTTATATCGAGGCTGGTAAATTGTTCCAGCTCGCGGCGTTCTTTTTTTGTGGGGCGTCCCAATCCTTTGGCCCTGTCTACAAAGCCGGATATCCGGTTTAGTTCGAGTTTCTCGTACTCTTCGGGAGGGGTGATATTTTCGAGATGTTCAGGGACTAATTTGGCACCCATGCGGCTTTCTGCCAGACGAAGTACCTTGAACGAGAACGTGACCGGAGGCTTACGCACTTCGATGATATCGCCGACCTTGATCATTCGCGACGGCTTCACGTTCACTCCTCCCATGGCGATGCGATTCTTTTTGCAGGCGTCGGCCGCGATGGTGCGTGTTTTGAAAATACGTGTAGCCCACATCCACTTATCGATTCTGACTTCATCCATATTCATCGGCGATTGAACTGATTCATGGTTATATCTGCTCCGGCAAGGCAGAAGCTGCGTATCATCTCGGCAGCCAGTTTTACGCAGTCCGGCATTTTGTCAAGTTCTTCGTCGGTGAACGGGCTCAGGACGTAATCGACCTGTCGTCCGCGCGGAAAATCGTTCCCGATCCCGAAACGCAGGCGGGCATACGCTTCCGTGCCGAGCAATTCCTTGATATTCCGCAATCCGTTGTGTCCGGCATCACTTCCTTTCGGTTTCAGTCGCAAAGTGCCGAACGGAAGCGACAGATCGTCTACCACCACAAGCAGTTGCGAGATGGGCACGGATTCTTTTTGCAGCCAGTAACGCACGGCATGGCCGCTCAGATTCATAAATGTATTCGGCTTCAAGACTACCAGCTCGGCATTTTTCACACGAAAACGCGCCACGGCTCCGTAACGCTCTTCCGTGAAGTGCGCGCCGGCCGCTTCGGTCAATGCGTTAACTACACGGAAACCGATATTATGGCGCGTACCCCAATATTCTTCGCCTATATTTCCTAATCCGACAATCAAATGTTTCATCACTCGAAAAAGAATCATTAAAAAAGAGGAGTATGTCTCTCTCGAAAAACATCTCCTCCCTCTTTGTTTATAAAAGCAACAACTTTCCTTATTTTTCGGCTGCAGCGGCTGCCGCTCCGGCAGCGCTCTGTGCGGCACGTGTCATCTTCACCGCGCATACGACTGCATTCTTCGGACTGATCAATTCCACATGATCAAACTGCAATTCGCCGACCTTGATGGTTTTGCCCAGCTCCAGATGATCGACATTGACCGTCAACTTCTCCGGGATCTGTTCTGCCAGCCCTTTCACTTTCAGCTTACGCATGGCCTGCGTCAACTTACCACCGGCCTTCACACCGACAGCGTGACCGATCAATTCTACCGGAACGTGCATCTCGATCGGTTTGTCGGCAAATACTTCCTGAAAATCCAAATGCAATATCGCATCCGAAACGGCATGAAATTGAATCTCTTTCAAAATAGCATTCACTTTTCTTCCGTCTCCCATCTCGATCGAAACCAGATGGATTTCCGGTGTATAGATCAGTTTGCGCACTCCATCGAACGATACGGAAAAATCCGTGACAATGATTCCTTTACCGTCTCCGATTTCTACCAGCTTCTCTCCTGCATTCATTTTTCCCGTATAGGGCAATGTAACAGGTTCCTGACCATATAAAACGGCCGGGATCATGCCTTGTTTGCGCAGGTTTTTCGACATTTTCTTGCCGAGGTTCTCCCGCGGCGTTCCTTTCAATTCAAATGTTTTCATTTTTCTAAAAATTGTGTTACTCAAAATTAGTTTCTGCTTCCTAATTTCCCATCACACGACGACAGGCCTTTAAAAAAGCGCCGCAAAGATAAGAAAAAATACCGGAAAATCATTCGGAGGATAACGGAAAGAATATGAACCGTATCGGAAACTGTTTTTTGAAACTCGACGAATGCTCTTTATTTGCACTGTTGCAAAGATACATGCTGTAAGAAAAGACGGGCTTCTCCTGTGATTTTCCGCTGTCTGCTTGGAAGACGAAATATTTTGAGTACTTTTGTTTTCATAATCATTTAATTCGGTTCGATGAAAAAGACAGCATTGATTACAGGTATCACGGGGCAGGACGGTTCGTTCCTGGCGGAATTTCTAGTCGAAAAAGACTACGAAGTACATGGCATTCTTCGCCGTTCCTCATCTTTCAATACGGGACGGATCGAGCATTTGTACCTCGATGAATGGGTACGTGACATGAAGCAGCAGCGTCTGATAAACCTGCATTACGGCGATATGACCGACAGCAGTTCGCTCGTGCGGATCATCCAGCAGACACAGCCGGACGAAATATATAATCTTGCGGCACAAAGCCACGTGAAAGTGAGCTTCGATGTGCCGGAATATACGGCCGAAGCGGATGCTCTCGGAACACTTCGCCTGCTGGAAGCCGTGCGTATCCTCGGGATGGAGCAAAAGACACGCATCTATCAGGCTTCGACGTCCGAATTGTTCGGACTCGTGCAGGAAGTACCACAGAAGGAGACAACTCCTTTCTATCCGCGTTCACCTTACGGGGTGGCCAAGCAGTACGGCTTCTGGATTACGAAGAATTACCGCGAAAGCTATGGTATGTTTGCCGTAAACGGTATTTTGTTTAACCATGAGAGTGAACGGCGTGGAGAGACGTTTGTCACGCGCAAGATCACCCTCGCAGCGGCACGTATCGTACACGGACTTCAGGATAAGCTTTATATGGGAAATCTCGATGCGCGTCGCGATTGGGGATATGCCAAGGATTATGTGGAGTGTATGTGGATGATGCTTCAACATGATCAGCCCGAAGATTTTGTGATTGCTACCGGGCAAATGCATACCGTGCGGGAGTTCTGTACGCTGGCTTTTAAAGAAGCCGGGATCGGATTGCGCTGGGAAGGCGAGGGCATAGGAGAAAAAGGAATCGACGGGAAGACGGGACGTGTACTCGTCGAAGTCGACCCGAAGTACTTTCGTCCGGCCGAAGTGGAGCAGTTGCTCGGCGATCCGACGAAAGCAAAAACGTTGCTGGGCTGGAACCCGAA
Source organism: Tannerella forsythia (assembly GCF_001006485.1). GTDB lineage: Bacteria > Bacteroidota > Bacteroidia > Bacteroidales > Tannerellaceae > Tannerella > Tannerella forsythia. The sequence goes on along the minus strand of NZ_JUET01000078.1, from coordinate 17,673 downwards.
CAAAACATCGTTCGAGCGTTTAGTGAAAATTATGGTGGAACATGATCTGAGGGTTGTGGGGAAGCAATTAGTGGTCAGTAGTCAGCCATCAGCCGTCAGCAATACTGAAAACTGAACGCTACTCATGAACCAATCATCCAAAATATACGTAGCAGGGCATCGTGGACTGGTGGGGTCGGCCATTTGGAGCAACCTGCAACAGAAGGGGTATACCCACTTGATCGGACGTACGCACGATGAACTCGATCTGCTTGATAGCACCGCCGTGCGTCGTTTTTTCGACGACGAACGTCCCGAATATGTTTTTCTCGCAGCCGCTTATGTCGGCGGGATTGTGGCAAATAACCGGTACCGTGCCGACTTTATTTACCGTAATTTGGGCATTCAGCAGCATGTCATCGGTGAGAGTTATCGGCACGGCGTGGAGAAATTGCTGTTTCTCGGAAGTACATGTATCTATCCGCGTGACGTATCGCAACCCATGAAAGAGCAGGCGCTTCTGACCGCCCCGCTCGAATACACGAACGAACCGTATGCGATAGCCAAAATAGCCGGTCTGAAGATGTGCGAGAGTTTCAATCTGCAATATGGCACGAACTATATAGCCGTGATGCCGACGAACCTGTACGGCCCTAACGATAACTTCGATCTCGAACGCAGTCATGTACTACCGGCGATGGTGCGCAAAATCCATCTTGCAAAATGTTTGGAGGAGAGAAGTATGGATGCGGTGCGTGCCGATCTGGCCAAGCGTCCCGTCGAAGGAGAAGACGGCACGGGAAGCGACAAGGACATCCTCGACCTGCTGGCGAGATACGGTATCACTCCGTCGGGGGTAACGCTCTGGGGGACGGGACGTCCTTTGCGCGAATTCCTTTGGAGCGAGGAGATGGCCGATGCCTGCGTCTATATCATGGAGCATGTCGACTTCGATGATCTGAGGGATGAGGCGAACGAAGTCCGAAACTGTCATATCAACATCGGCACGGGAAAGGAGATTGCCATCCGCGAATTGGCACAACTCGTAGCCCGTACCGCCGGTTATCACGGAACACTTGCCTTCGACCCTTCAAAGCCTGACGGAACGATGCGTAAACTGACCGATGTCTCGAAGCTGCACGCTCTTGGGTGGCATCATCGGGTCGAGATAGACGAAGGCGTGGAACGGATGTATCGGTGGTACTTACAGTAGCTCTCCCATCGTTCCGAGCTCCTGATAGAGCCGTTGTACCGGCAGGCCCATCACGTTGTAGAACGATCCTTCGATGCCGCGCACACCGATGTAGCCGATCCATTCCTGAATACCGTACGCGCCGGCCTTATCGAAAGGTTTGTACGTATCGACATAAAACGTAATTTCCTGATCGGACAACTCGGCGAAATCGACGACCGATGTCACGGAGAACTCGTTTTGTCTCTCGCGCGAAGTCAGCACGACAGCCGTCACGACCTTGTGCTTCCGCCCCGACAGCCGGTGCAGCATCCGTATCGCATCATCCCGGTCTTTCGGCTTTTCAAGGATATCTCCGTCGAGGATGACGATGGTATCGGCGGTAATGATCAACTCATCGGGTTTCATGTCCGGGAGGTAGGCTTTCGCTTTCTCGCGAGCGATGAAGCAGGGGATTTCTTCCGGCGCGAGACCGGCGGGATGAGACTCGTTGATATCGGGTATCAGGCGCACCTCAAAATTGAGGTTCAGTCCTTTCAGCAGCTCCCGTCGTCGCGGTGAAGCCGATGCCAGAATAATTTTATGTCGAGTCGGCAGGGTATTCGTTGCCGGCTTCGCGGCAGTCCCCGTACGTTTATGCCCTTTTTTCAGGGCGGCTTTCCGCGCCTCGTATGCGGCGAACTGTTTTTCCAGATAATTATCAGCCATCTCGTATCGTTATTGGGCAGACGGTTGCCTGCGTGTCATGACTGCGAAGAGCGCATGTAAAGAGAAAAATCTTGTTTTTATATACATTATCTTATTGATATCTTCGTGTTACGAAAAGCAAAAGTAAAGACTCGTTTTGTTTTTCCCAAATCCTTTCGTACTTTTACGGTCGTAAATAAACGTTATACCAATGAAAAAAATAGCAACAGTGTGCACCATGGCAGCAATGATGGCATGCAGCAGCGTAGAACAGAAGCAGGAACAGGCTTCCGGTACATCGGTTATCGGACAGCCTGATGTGAAGATTGAGAACGGACAAATGTCTCCCGAAGTATTGTGGGCATTCGGACGGGTAGGAAACATGTGCGTTTCGCCCGACGGCAAACGTGTGGCTTATACCGTTACGTATTACAGTATCCCCGAGAACAAAAGCAATTCGGAGGTGTATGTGATGGATGCCGACGGAGCAAACAAGAAACAGCTTACACGGACAGCCGCTCGCGAAGGTGCGCTGGCATGGCTTCCTTCGGGCAAAGCGATCGCTTTCTTGCGCGATGGTAAACTCTGGAACATCGATCCCGAGAATGGAGCCGAGACACAAGTATCCGATATCGAGCAGTCGATCGACGGGTTTCTCTATGCTCCGGCCGAAGATAAGGTGCTGTTTGTTATTTCTACCAAGATCGAAAAATGTACGGGTGCCGAACTTTACGGCGATCTCGACAAAGCCAATGCCTACGTCTACGACGATCTGATGTATCGTCACTGGGACAGCTGGAAAGACGGCAATTACAATCATATCTACGTGGGAGACCTTGTGAGCGGCAAAGTGAAAGCGGTGGAAGATATTATGCCCGGCGAGCCGTATCATGCTCCGACCCGGCCTTTCGGAGGTACGGAAGAGATCGCATGGAGCCCTGATGGAACGACTATTGTTTATACCTGCAAAAAACTGACCGGCAAAGAATACGCTTTCCAGACAAATTCCAATCTGTATGCGTACACGTTGGCCGATAAAAAGACGCGACTTCTTACTCCCGACATGCCGGGCTACGACAAGAATCCGCAATTCTCGCCCGACGGCAAGCAATTACTCTGGTCGAGCATGCGTCGCGGAGTCTTCGAGGCCGATAAGGAGCGTATGATGCTGATGGACTGGCCGACGGGTGAGATGAGAGATGTTTCCGAAGCGCTCGATGCAAGCCCTTCGTCACTGCAATGGACGGCCGACGGTAAAACGATTTATCTGACAGCTCCTATCAAAGAGGCTCATCAGTTGTTCGCATTTGACGTCGCAAGCGGAACGTTCAGGCAGCTTACCGAGGGCGATCAAGACTATCAGCATGTACAGCTTGCCGGCGACAAATTGATCGTAACACGTACGACGCATGTCAATCCGGCTGAAATATTCCGCGTCGATCCTGTCGATGGCAAGGCCGAAGAAATATCGTTCGTGAACAAGGAGCTGATGGATAAGCTGAACCTCCCGACATTCGAGAAACGTTTTATCACCACGACCGACAATAAGGAAATGGTCACATGGGTGGTCTATCCTCCCAAGTTCGATGCGTCGAAGAAATACCCGTTGCTGCTCATGTGCACGGGAGGGCCTCAGGGCGTACTCGGTCCGTCGTTCAGTTATCGCTGGAATTATATGCTTATGGCGTCGCAGGGCTACGTTGTAGTCGTGCCCGCACGGCGTGGAACATCCGGTTCGGGACAGGAATGGTGCGATGCCATTTCAAAGAATCACGGTCAGCAGGACGAGCGGGATTTGCTTACTGCCATCGATGCAATCGGCAAAGAGCCGTGGGCCGATGCCGAACATATCGGTGCGATGGGAGCAAGCTACGGAGGGTATTCCGTCTTCCATCTGGCCGGAACGCATAAAGGACGCTTCAAAGCGTTTTTGGCACATTGCGGAATCTTTAACATGGAGTTTATGTATTCGACGACAGAAGAGATGTTTTTTGAAGAATGGGAGCAGGGAGGTGCACCTTGGGATAAGGAAAATAAAGTGGCACAGAACTCATTCGCTCATTCGCCTCATCTCCTTGTGAAGAATTGGGACACTCCGATCATGGTAGTTCACGGCGAACGTGACTTTCGCGTGCCTTATTCGCAAGGAATGGCGGCGTTCAATACCGCCCAGATGCTTGGGATCGAGAGCCGTTTGCTTATCTTCCCGACCGAAAATCACTGGGTGCTCAGTCCGCAGAACGGAATCGTCTGGCAGCGTGAATTCTTCCAATGGTTCGATAAGCATTTGAAGGCAAAATAGATCGAGTGAAGAAAAAGAAAAATCATTCCATAACGAAGAAATATGAGAACCAATATCTATATATTTTTTGCGCTGTTGGGAGGAGTCCTCTGGTCTGCTTGCGGTCAGTCGCGAGGAGATGCGGAAGCGTACGGGAGAGACGTTGTTTCCGAAGAGGTGACGGCTAAAAGTGTCTCCACGTCTACCGCGGATGAGACGACAGACCTTACAGCTTCTGCTTCGTACGAAAGGAAGCTGACGAAAAGGGGAGCCATTCGTTTCGAAACATCGGATGCGAAGAAAACTCACGCAGCGATTCAGCAGGCGGTGGTTGAAACGAAAGGATACATATCGAGCGATAATCTGAATCAATACGGCAATCGGATCATCCATACCGTTACGATTCGTGTTCCTGCAAGCCAATTTGATGCGTTGCTTGACCGGATTTCGTTGAATACGGACAAGATCGAAGACAAACATATCGAAGTGCTCGATGTCACGCAGGAATATATCGATCTGGATACTCGTATCAAGACCAAGAAAGAACTCGAAAACCGTTATCAGGAGCTGCTCAAGCGCGCCCATACGATCGACGAAATTTTGAAGATCGAAGAACAGATCGGTGTTTTAAGAGCCGACATCGAATCGGCCGAAGGACGTTTACGTTATTTGACCAATGAGGTGACGTTCAGTACCCTTACTGTCGAGTTTTATGAGATGTCATCCGTTATAGCTACCGGATTCGGGTATGAATTGAAAGAGGCTTTCCGAAACGGATGGAATTACTTGTCGCGGCTCATTCTCGTCGTGGTGAATCTTTGGGCGATACTCTTGTTCATCATCGTTATATGGGTGCTTGTCGTAAAACTCAGAAAGTGGCGGAAAAGAACCCCCAAGAACAATGTATAACCTTCGTGTGGTCCGGGAAAAGTGTTTGGGCTCATGAATTATTCAAATTCTGCGATATATATGAAAAGAAAATGGAATTATCAATGGTTGCTTGCCGTAACCTTGTTATTAGTTATTACATCGTGTAACCATGTGAAAAAAGAAGGAGTTGAGATTTTGAAACAATCTGATTTTCCCGCACCTCCTGTTGCGGAAGTGATGCCTGATACGTTTACGAATTTCGGGCAACAGCGTATTGACGATTATTTTTGGTTGAAAGACAAAAATAATCCTAAGGTGATAGACTATCTGAACGCCGAAAATGCGTACACCGATACGGTGATGGCATCGACGAAAGGCCTCCAGCAGACCATTTACGACGAGATTCTCGGCAGGATGAAGGAAGACGACGAGAGTTACCCGTCATTCAAAAACGGTTATTACTACTACAGTCGTACCGAAAAAGGCAAGCAATACCGTACGCATTGTCGGCGGAAAGGCTCCATGGATGCACCGGAAGAAATTATCTTCGACATCAACAAGATGGCGGAAGGCAAACCGGCTTTTATCTTCAGCGGTTACTCCGTCAGCCCGGATAACAGCAAGGCCGCGTATCTCTATAACGAAACCGGTTCGTATGCCGAATTTACCATGAAGATCAAAGACCTCGCTTCGGGCGAGACGGTCGGTTTCGAAGTCACCGGAGCAGCTTCGATGGCGTGGGCAAACGATAATAAAACGTTATTCTACAGTTTGATTGATAAAACATTACGCTCGTCGAAAATCTATCGTCGGATGCTCGACGCTTCCGAAGGCGAGTTGATTTATGAAGAAACGGACGCACGTTTCAGAACATACGTTTCGGGTAGTAAGACGAGAGAGCAGATTTTTATTTTGTCCGGAAGTTCGACGACCTCCGAAACGCGCTATGTCTCGGCCGATCATCCGACCGATGCGTTTAAAATATTCATGCCTCGGGTGCAGGATGTGGAATACAGTGTGTATCCGCACAAAGACAAGTTCTTTGTACGTTACAAGGATAAAGAAAATCTGAACGGTATGATTTACGAAGTGCCGCTCACGGGCTACGAAGACCGTACGAAGTGGAAGGTGTTCGTACCGCACGATAAGGATGTGCGTATTGAAGACATTGATATTCTGAAAGACTACGTGGCGCTGGAGTTGCGCAAGAACGGATTGGCTGAAATTCATATCAAGCCGATCGACGGCGGCGAAACGAAAACGATCGCTTTCCCCGAACCGGTCTATTCGGCATGGCTGGGCGGAAATCCCGAATACGATGCCACGACGATTCGTTATACGTACACTTCGCTCAACCGTCCGACTACATTATATGAATATACGATTACAAACGGCGAGACGGCTAAACTCAAAGAGCAGGAGATCCCTTCCGGCTTCAACCCCGACGATTATACGGTAGAGCGTCTCTGGGCTACGGCGCCCGACGGCGTAAAAGTGCCGATGGCCATCGTTTATAAGAAAGGATTGAAGAAAGACGGATCGAATCCCGCTTTGCTTTATTCGTATGGCAGTTATGGGAGCAGTTCCGACGTGTATTTCAGTACAAGCTATTACAGTCTGATCGACCGGGGCTTTGTGTTCGGTATCGCGCAGATACGTGGCGGAAGCGATCTGGGCGAACAGTGGTACGAAGACGGCAAGCTGCTGAAAAAGAAAAATACGTTTACCGATTTCATTGCGTGCAGCGAAATGCTGATTAACGAAAAGTATACTTCACCCGATAAGTTGGCGATTATGGGCGGAAGTGCCGGAGGACTGCTGATGGGAGCCGTTGCGAATATGCGTCCCGACTTGTATCGGACGGTTGTGGCGCAAGTACCGTTCGTCGATGTGATCAATACGATGCTCGACGAATCGTTGCCGCTCACTACGGGCGAGTACGAAGAGTGGGGGAATCCGAACGAGGAAGAGTATTACCGGTATATGCTTTCTTATTCGCCTTACGACAATATCAAGGCGCAGAATTATCCCAATATGCTTGTGACGGGAGGAATCAACGACTCACAGGTGCTGTTCCACGAGCCGGCGAAGTATGTAGCTAAACTTCGTTCGATGAAGACGGACGATAACATCCTGATTTTGCACATGAACATGGATTCGGGACATGGAGGCGCCACCGGTCGTTACGACGGCATCAAAGATACGGCTTTCGAATTTGCCTTTATCCTGAACAGGGTAGGAATCAGCAAATAAAGCCGGATCGGTAATCAATCGAAGATGAGAAAAGGGGGGATGTCTTTCAGTGGCATCCCCTTTTTTTGTGTCCGGACACGTACACATTGAGCGAGCAATATATCTTATGTCTTTAAGGAAGTTATTCAATGTGTCCGCTCGGGGTTTTCCGTATTTTCCATAAATATCGTACCTTTGCACGATTTAATTGCAGCCGGAATGAATAAGAAGAATAAAGAGACATTGTATTTGCGGGAAGCTTTCAGCGAGATAGACGATTCGGTGGGAATCGTGATGCCCATCCTGATGGAATGCGATAAGGATGAAGATTTTTCCGAAGGGATCGATAAAGTCGGTGAAAGTTTGCCGATTCTCTCGTTGCGGAACATGGTGCTGTTTCCGGGCGTGGCCATGCCTGTCATCGTCGGGCGGGCCAAGTCCATGCGCCTGATTCGGGAAGCCTCGCATAAAAAGATGATGATCGGGGTGCTGTGTCAAAAGGAGACGGAGGTCGAAGATCCGGGGTTCGATGACTTGTATACGATCGGTGTCGTGGCTGAAATACTGCGGGTACTGGAAATGCCGGACGGTTCGACAACGGCTATTCTGCAAGGCCGCAAACGTTTTCAGTTGCATGAACTGACGGAAACGGAGCCTTATCTGACCGGGCGCATCTCTCTGTTGGAAGATACACATCCGAAAAAGAGCGATCGCGAGTTTGAGGCGCTTATCTCAACCATCAAGGACCTTACGGTAAAGATGCTGACAGCATCCGGTGAGCCTCCCCGCGACCTGATCTACTCCATCCGCAACAATCAGAATGCAATGTATCTGATCAGTTTTGCATGCTGCAATATCCTTTCGCATTCGCCCGAAAAACAGGAACTTTTGGCCATCAACGACCTGAAAGACCGTGCATATCGACTGCTGTTTATTCTCAACCGTGAGTATCAATTGATCGAACTGAAAGCATCGATTCAGATGAAGACTCACGAAGACATCAACAAACAGCAAAAAGAATATTTCCTTCAACAGCAGATCAAAGCCATTCAGGAAGAGTTGGGTGGAAATATGAACGACATCGAGATCAAGGAGCTGCGCGAGAAGGCGAAGAGCAAAAAATGGCCGAAGGAAGTCGGCGAGATCTTCGAGAAAGAAGTCGCCAAGCTCGAACGTGTTCATCCGCAATCGCCCGATTATTCGATACAGTCGCAATATGTGCAGACCATCATCAGTCTGCCGTGGGGGGAATACAGCAAGGATAATTTCAACCTGTCGCATGCACAGCGGGTCTTAGACCGAGACCATTACGGCATGGAGAAAGTCAAGGAGCGTATTATCGAGCATCTGGCCGTGCTGAAGCTTAAGAAAGATTTGCGTTCGCCCATTCTGTGTCTCTACGGGCCTCCGGGAGTCGGTAAAACGTCGCTCGGTAAATCGGTGGCCGAAGCGCTGGGGCGGAAATATGTCCGCATTTCGTTAGGCGGCCTGCACGATGAAGCCGAAATTCGCGGACATCGCCGTACCTATATCGGCGCGATGGTGGGGCGGATCATTCAGAATCTGCAAAAGGCAGGGACATCGAATCCGGTGTTTGTGCTCGACGAGATCGATAAGGTCGGTAACGACTTCAAAGGCGATCCTGCTTCGGCGCTGCTCGAAGTGTTAGACCCGGAGCAGAACACGACGTTCCACGACAATTATCTCGATATCGATTACGACCTGAGTAAGGTTCTGTTCGTTGCAACGGCCAATAATCTGAATACGATTTCACAGCCGCTGCTCGACCGGATGGAACTGATCGAGGTGAGCGGATATATTCTGGAAGAAAAGATCGAGATTGCCGTGCGTCATCTGATTCCGAAACAGATGGAGCTGCACGGGATTCCTAAGCATACCGTCAAATTTCACCGTCATGCCGTGCGGGCGGTGATCGAGTCGTACACGCGCGAGAGCGGCGTGCGTGAGCTGGAGAAGAAAATCGCCAAGATCATGCGACGCATCGCACGCAAAATCGCTTCGGACGAAGAAGTACGTCCGATGATCAAGGCGGAAGACCTCAAAGAATATCTCGGCGCCGTGGAATATACGCGCGACAAGTATCAGGGCAACGAGTACGCCGGTGTGGTGACGGGGCTGGCGTGGACGGCTGTGGGCGGAGAGATTCTTTTTGTAGAGTCGAGCCTGAGTCGCGGCAAAGGGTCGAAGCTGACCATCACGGGCAATCTGGGCGATGTGATGAAGGAGTCTGCCATGCTTGCGCTCGAATATGCGCATTCGCATGCCGGACAGTTTGGCATTGACGAAGAGCTGTTTGAAAACTGGAATGTGCATATCCATGTGCCTGAAGGAGCCATCCCTAAAGACGGCCCGAGCGCCGGCATTACGATGGTGACATCGCTTGTCTCCATCTTTACGCAACGAAAGGTGAAACGTAATCTGGCCATGACGGGCGAGATCACGCTGCGTGGCAAGGTGCTTCCCGTGGGCGGCATCAAGGAGAAAATCCTCGCGGCCAAGCGTGCCGGCATCAAGGAGATCATCCTTTGTGCCGAGAACCGGAAAGATGTGGAAGAAATCAATGCGATGTATTTGGAGGGGCTGACCTTTCATTATGTCGACGACATCACGCAGGTGCTCGACCTCGCTTTGTTGTGCGAGAAAGTGAAACATCCGCTCTTCGGGTAAGCGTGTTTCCGAAACAGGCAAGCGTTCCGGAAACGGAAGAGAGTGGAACGCCGTCAGTCAAACATCAAATTAAATTCGTCTTTTAACTTCGACAGCAGCGGATTGATTTCGTTCAGCAGCTCGAACTTTTCTGCCGACGTATAGGCCAGCCTCTTTTCGTTCGCTTCGTCGATGCGTATCTTTAATTGAATCTTTCCGTTCTTCAACTGCGTGCGGAGTGCTTGCAGGATAGAGGCATTATGATTGAGCAGCTCTTCCTGCTGTCCGGGGTTGTGTACGACGACCTCGAACAGAAACTCCTCTTTCAGTACGGGCTGACAGTTGATCATCGTATTTTTCAGATGTACTTTCTTCTCTATCGTTGCGGCAAACGCATTCCAGCAGCCAATCAGCTCCTCTTCGGTGAACGGATTCGTTTCTTGCAAAGCCTCTTCGGTATGATACGTAACCTGTGTTTTTTGGGCGGTTTCCAAAAGACCGGTCAGAGACGTGTTCGTGGGACGTCGGTTAATCGGTTTCCGCGGCGTTTGGGTTGCGCTTGGCGTACTCGTTGCGGCGAGCGTCGGCGTCTGTGTGGCAGGCGGTATGGAGGGGCTTGCGCTACGATGCGTATCGGATGCGGGCAAACCTTCAACCGCCCGAAGCAGTCGCAGCCTCAGTCGCTTTTTTTTTTAGCCTCGGCGATCGTAGCAGGGCCGGCTTCCTGGAGTTGACACAGCTGAACGAACGTCAGCTCGAGCAAGAGTCGCTTGTTCCGGCTCTCGCGATAATGCAGATCGCATTCATTGGCCAACTCAATAGCCTGATACAGCAGCCAGTCGGGACACTGCCGGGCTGTTTCGCGGTATCGGTCGCGGATCGATGCGCCGATTTCAAAAAGCACGATCGTGCTTTCATCTTTGCAGACCAACAGATCGCGGAAGTGCGAGGCCAGCCCCGTGATGATATGCTGTCCGTCGAACCCTTTCTCTATAATCTCGTTCAGGATGAGCAGGCTTGTCCGTATGTCTCCTTCCAGAACAGTGTCCGTAATGCGGAAATAATATTCGTAGTCCAGCACATTGAGGTTTTCGATCACGGCCTTGTAGGTAACGTTTCCGCCCGTGTAGCTGACTACCTGATCGAAGATAGACAAAGCGTCGCGCATCCCCCCGTCGGCTTTTTGTGCGATGACGTTCAGCGCTTCGGGTTCGGCCTTCACCCCTTCCTCGCCGGCTACATATTGCAGATGTTCTACGGCGTCGACGACCGAGATGCGTGAGAAATCGTATACCTGACAGCGTGACAGAATGGTCGGCAGAATTTTATGCTTCTCCGTCGTAGCCAGAATAAAGATCGCATAATGAGGCGGCTCTTCGAGTGTTTTGAGAAAAGCGTTGAAAGCGGCCTGACTGAGCATGTGTACTTCGTCGATGATATAGACCTTGTATTTCCCCACTTGCGGCGGGATACGTACCTGCTCGATCAGCGAGCGAATGTCATCGACTGAATTGTTCGATGCCGCGTCCAGCTCATGGATATTCAACGACCGTTGCTCGTTAAACGACCGGCACGACTCGCACGCATTGCATGCCTCGCCCGCGGACGTCAGATTCATGCAGTTGATTGTCTTGGCAAAGATACGCGCGCACGATGTCTTTCCCACCCCGCGAGGGCCGCAGAACAGGTAAGCATGTGCCAACTTATTGCTCAGGATAGCGTTCCGCAGCGTAGTGGTCAGAGATTTTTGCCCGACCACGCTGTTGAACGTCGACGGACGGTATTTTCTGGCTGAAACGATATAATTTTCCATTTTCTTGTGTTGCCGGACAGCGATGGGGCGAGTATGTATGCACACCCCCGGACGGTGTTTTGTATCTGCCGTGAAATCCGGTTTGTTTTCTTGCAAAGGTATGGAATATTTTTCATACTTTTGCACAAACTTCTCAACAGATATGTCCGAAAAAGAAAATTTCTATACGAAATATCTCTCCAAGTTGAATCTCTACGTGGTCGTGATCGCCGTATTCATGATCATTACGTTTGTGGTGGGCGACAGCAACCTTTACGTACGCTATACGTATGACGATAAAATCCGCAGCCTTGAACGTGAGATTAAGCATTACCGGAAAGAAATCGAGACGAATCGCCGGAAGCTCGAAGATCTTCATACGAGCAAGGAGAGATTGGAACAATATGCCCGCGAAGAGTTTTACATGAAACGGAAAAACGAAGATATTTTTATTATCCGGGACTGATGGAATTACGCATACGCACATGGATTTATATGCTTTCGGGGGCGCTCGTGCTCGTCGGGGCGTTGCTGTATATCACCCAATGGAAGTATGCCCCCTGGCTCTTCGCGGTGGGAGCGGCCGGCGTAACGGTCAGTTACCTGACCGCGCCACGGAACGAAACGGATTTTCGCCTGCGACGGTTGCACCGGCTGAATATGTTTGCCGGAATCGCGATGATCGTCGCGTCGGTGTTTATGTTCAAACAGCGTATGGAGTGGGTGCCTTGCCTTTTGATTGCCGCGCTGATTCAACTGTATACCTCTTTCGTCGCGAAAGACCGGAAATAAGTAACCCGTTTTTAGCAATCTTTGCCAAAGCATCCAAAACAATCGAATATTCTCAAAAAAAGAGGAAGTGCATTTGGATTATAAAAAATCATATAACTTTGTGGAAATTACCAATCCATAAAAATATAAGAACAAATGAAATCCGTTAGAAAATCGAACTTATTTACAACATCCCTTATTATGTTGTTTTTCTTCGGCCTGATTGGGTTTTGGGGATGTGAAAAAGGAGAATTGTTTGGGAAAGATTATTCCGAACACCTTGATTTGGGAACTTTTGAGTTGTCCAAAATGTCGGAAAAAGACATGAATATTATGAGTCAGGCACTCCAACGATTGGATATTGACATGAAGGAAGGGCTTTATCATGTAAAACAAACTTCCGGAGCAGAAGTTAATATTTCGGAAGAATTGTTTAATTATTTGGTGGCAGGTTTTGAGCATACGAATACAATCTTCAAGCCCAAATCTGTAGATACTTCTATCGTGAGATTAAAATACGGTTTTATGGAAGGAGATGGGGAACCACAGGATTCCACCTATTGTGTGGCTCATGCATTGGCCGGAATGGGTGGAGTCTCTTTTGGGAGAGCAAGAGCATATATAGACAGCCTTTATGGATCGAACGGAGTGCCGGCGTATGCGATGGATTCCGTAATATCGCATTTTTATCCGAACGCAAGGCGATATGACTCTCCTATACCGGGAAGACCTGTGAATAATACATTGATATGGTTCCATACCTCCGACAGTACCGGACATGCGGTTAATGGATGGCGTTTCGACCCAAGTGGTAATTATCTCTTTTATATAGAATAGATAAGCAGAATAATAATGATATAAATTTTATTGAGGTAAAGAGAGTATCTTCAATATATTACCCATAATATATATAAAGCCATGAATAATTACATGAAGATGATATTTTTTGCACTTTTTTGTCTCTCCATAAACCTCTCTGCCCAAGAGAACGATTGGTATGAGAGAAATCTCTCGGCTTATACCGAATTTTTGAAGACAGGGTTCGGTATCGAGGTCAAAGCTCCGGATGGTTTTACGGATCTTAATCAGTATTATGTTTTATGGGCGGCTCGTTTTCATCGTTCAGGAGGAACCGGCAGTATCTATGGTCCGATGTTTATGTCTCCTGAGGAAGACTGTATAATAACGTATTCGGCACACCCAATGTATTTCACTAAAGAAGATATCGAAAGAGCTAAAATATGTTTTTTGATGGAGCGGGTAGGGAACAGAGATACGACTACTTCCGAGCCTAAGTTCGAAGATAATAACAGCATGTATCCTCGTGCTCAAATTACGGCAGAACTGCGAAATGCCTTGGGATTGTTTATAAGTCCTGTCAGTCGGAATGATGACACGACCCGGATTAATTTCGATGACTACGTGACGATCATTTCGGGCAAGCGTGCACGCGATATGTTTAATGCCGATTCCGTTTATCTCTATGATCTACCTCACGCCGATTCCGTTTATTTCTTTGATGAGTCATTGGAAAAGATGCGGAAGGGAAAATATCCGTATTGTTCGGGTATGTTTATTTATAAAAGGGATCGTGCAACGATGGATGTCAAGTTTTTCTTTACGGAAGAAGGAAAGAAGAAGCAAAACGAGTATATCCGGTTGATGGGCAAACATATCTGGTATGACGAACGTTTTAAGCAAGAATAAATGTTCAATAATTCATTTTACCAATCTTCGCCCCAAAGCATCCAAAACAATCGAATATTCTCAAAAAAAGAGGAAGTGCATTTGGATTATAAAAAATCATATAACTTTGTGGAAATTACCAATCCATAAAAATATAAGAACAAATGAAATCCGTTAGAAAATCGAACTTATTTACAACATCCCTTATTATGTTGTTTTTCTTCGGCCTGATTGGGTTTTGAGGATGTGAAAAAGGAGAATTGTTTGGGAAAGATTATTCCGAATACCTTGATTTGGGGACTTTTGAGTTGTCCAAAATGTCGGAAAAAGACATGAATATTATGAGTCAGGCACTCCAACGATTGGATATTGACATGAAGGAAGGGCTTTATCATGTAAAACAAATTTCCGGAGCAGAAGTCAACATTTCGGAAGAATTGTTTAATTATTTGGTGGCAAGTTTTGAGCATACGAATACAATCTTCAAGCCCAAATCTGTAGATACTTCTATCGTGAGATTAAAATACGGTTTTATGGAAGGAGATGGGGAACCACAGGATTCCACCTATTGTGTGGCGTATGCGCTTGCCGGAATGGGTGGAGTCTCTTTTGGGAGAGCAAGAGCATATATAGACAGTCTTTACGGATCGAACGGAGTGCCGGCGTATGCGATTGATTCCGTTGTTCGCCATTTTTATCCGAATGCGAAAAACACTCTTAATGGTGGATACATGAATAATGCTTTTATTTATTTTCAAACCTCGGATAGTACAGGTCATGCAGTTAATGGATATTGGCATGATAATAATACTGGATATATATATTATAAGGATAATCAGACAGGAAATGATGGAGTAATCCATCGTGATAGTTTGATAAAATCATATTACCCTTAATTTTAGTTATATATTGTATGAGGCTGTATGTTTTTATATTAATCATTGTTGTTTCTTCAAATCTGTTCTCTCAGGAAAACCTTGTATATGAAAAGAACTTTTCTGCCTATCAAGGTTATTTTACGGAAAAATTTGGAATAATCTGTACGATTCCTAAAGCATTTGAAGATTTGAACCAATATTATGTAATGTGGAAAGTCCGAAATGAGCCGTCAAAACATACCGGAAGCATGTATGGCCCTATTTTTCTTTCAACGGGTAAAGAATGTATAATAGCATATCCTGCTCTATTATCATATTTTTCAGTAGAATCCAAGGATAATATAAAACGAATGAAACTTCCTTTTTATCCTCGTAGTCAGATTTTAAATGAAATTAGAACTTCGCTTGGCTTATTTAATAGTCCTTTTAATCTGTTAAATAAGGATGCAGTCAGAATTAATTTCGATGACTACGTGACGATTATAGCGGGTAAGCACGCGCGCGATATGTTTAATGCCGATTCCGTTTATCTCTATGATCTACCTCACGCCGATTCCGTTTATTTCTTTGACGAATCACTGGAAAAGATGCGGAAGGGAAAATATCCGTATTGTTCAGGCATGTTTATCTATAAGAGAAATCGGGCAACGATGAATGTCAAGTTTTTTTATACGGAAGAAGGAAAGAAGAAGCAAGACGAGTATATCCGGTTGATGAGCAAACATATCTGGTATGACGAACGTTTTAAGCACAAATAAATGTTCAGGAAATTATCAATCAATAAAAATATAAAAACAAATGAAATCAGTTAGAAAATCGAACTTATTTACAACATCCCTTATTATGTTGTTTTTCTTCAGCCTGATTGGGTTTTGGGGATGTGAAAAAGGAGAATTGTTTGGGAAAGATTATTCCGAACACCTTGATTTGGGAACTTTTGAGTTGTCCAAAATGTCGGAAAAAGACATGACTATTATGAGTCAGGCACTCCAACGATTGGATATTGACATGAAGGAAGGGCTTTATCATGTAAAACAAACTTCCGGAGCAGAAGTCAACATTTCGGAAGAATTGTTTAATTATTTGGTGGCAGGTTTTGAGCATACGAATACAATCCTCAAGCCCAAATCTGTAGATACTTCTATCGTGAGATTAAAATACGGTTTTATGGAAGGAGATGGGGAACCACAGGATTCCACCTACTGTGTGGCGTATGCGCTTGCCGGAATGGGTGGAGTCTCTTTTGGGAGAGCAAGAGCATATATAGACAGTATTTACGGAGCAAATGGAGTGCCGGCGTATGCGATGGATTCCGTAATATCGCATTTTTATCCGAATGCAAGGCGATATGATTCTCCGATACCGGGAAGACCTGTGAATAATACATTGATATGGTTTCATACATCCGACAGTACCGGACATGCGGTCAACGGATGGCATTATGATTCAAACAGTGGTTACATATTGTATAAAGATTCTCAAAATGGAGACTATATATACCCTATTAAAGCCGATAGTATATCTTCAATATATTACCCATAATAAATTATGTAAAGCCATGAATAATTACATGAAGATGATATTTTTTGCACTTTTTTGTCTCTCCATAAACCTCTCTGCCCAAGAGAACGATTGGTATGAGAGAGATATCTCAGCTTATACCGAATTTTTGAAGACAAGGTTCGGTATTGAGGTCAAAGCTCCGGATGGTTTTACTGATCTTAATCAGTATTATGTGATGTGGACAGCGAAAAAAATTAAGAAATATTGTGCTGCTGGTAATATTTATGGCCCGATGTTTATGTCTCCGGAGGAAGACTGTATAATAATGTATTCAGCACGTCCGATGTATTCCTCTAAGGAGGATATCGAAAGAACTAAAATATGTGTTTTGATGGAGCGGGCAGGGAACAGAGATACGACTACTTCCGAACCTAAGATAGGAAATAACAGCACATTTCCTCGCAGTCAGATCACAGGAGAATTACGAGGGGCTTTGGGATTATATCTCGGATTTTTTTATCCGTTTAATGATGACACGACCCGGATTAATTTCGATGACTACGTGACGATTATAGCGGGTAAGCACGCACGCGATATGTTTAATGCCGATTCCGTTTATCTCTATGATTTACCTCACGCCGATTCCGTTTATTTCTTTGACGAATCACTGGAAAAGATGCGGAAGGGAAAATATCCGTATTGTTCGGGTATGTTTACTTATAAAAGGGATCGTGCAACGATGGATGTCAAGTTTTTCTTTACGGAAGAAGGAAAGAAGAAGCAAGACGAGTATATCCGGTTGATGGGCAAACATATCTGGTATGACGAACGTTTTAAGCACGAATAAATGTTCAGGAAATTATCAATCAATAAAAATATAAAAAAAAATGAAATCAGTTAGAAAATCGAACTTATTTACAACATCCCTTATTATGTTGTTTTTCTTCAGCCTGATTGGGTTTTGGGGATGTGAAAAAGGGGAATTATTTGGGAAAGATTATTCCGAATACCTTGATTTGGGAACTTTTGAGTTGTCCAAAATGTCGGAAAAAGACATGACTATTATGAGTCAGGCACTCCAACGATTGGATATTGACATGAAGGAAGGGCTTTATCATGTAAAACAAACTTCCGG
>NZ_JUET01000077.1 GCF_001006485.1 Tannerella forsythia | reverse complement strand
CGAAGACGGAACGGTAACGCTCGTCTTTCCCAAAGTGGTCGAGCCGCTGACGATTCAACTCACGGGTGTGAGTCCCGTCTCGAACGTCTCGATCGATCGCGGTTACGCCCTCCGTACGGAAGAGGGTGCGCTTCATATCCGTACCGCAAAAGCGACGGACGCACAGATTTACTCGGTCACCGGACAGCTCGTTCATCGGACACAGATCGCCCGGGGAGAAACCTCGATTCCGTTAGCGAAAGGCGTATACATCGTTACCCTCGACGGACAAATCAGACAGAAGGTGGTGATACGGTAAAAAGAAAAACGTGCCGTTCTTTTTCGGCATGCTTGAATAAAGTTTTTTTCATAGTATTGGAGTTTTAGAATTTTAAGATTCTACACCAAGAAAAAGCGGATGTCGGGAGGATATCCGCTTTTTTTCGGTTATCCGAGAGTAATATCTTAAGGCTGCCTTTGCCGGCACGAAAGGTCTACACGGACGGTTTGGGCAAACGAAAAGAGTCTTGTACCTTTGTCGGCGTAAAGAAAAAGAAACAGAACATGAGAGGAATGAAACGAGGCATCGGGATGCTGCTCATCGCATGGCTATGTGTGGCATGCCGGCACGAGGTCAGTGACCGGCTGATGGGTAAATGGCAATTACAAACCGTCGAGGCACAAGGGAGCATCGCACAGGTCGATACCGTATGGTATAACTTCCAGTCCGAATCGCTGTTTATGTATCAGATATACCGTCCTCTGTCAAACGATTACTTCTACACCTACGGGTATAAGGTACAACCCGAAGAGCATACGTTAAAATTAGAGCTGACGAATTATACGATTCTGGTCAAGGATTTCCTTCCGCATACCGACTGGCCTAACGCCCGGCGTACTTTTACTGTCGATTACATCGACGGCCGGCGGCTGATACTGCATGCCGGCGACACGACGTATACATTTCGCCGATACTGACACTCGCTTCCGATTCAGCTCCTCCTATCCGGAACTAAAAAAGGAGGATGGTCCTCCCGACAGTCCTCCTCCTCAATCACATTAAAAAAACACACGAGAAATACTTCTCGTCGCTTACAGTTCCATTCCCACGCCTTTGCTTTTCTCTTTTTCGAGAATCGTCTTCATTTCACCGACGATTTCAGGCTTTTCCTTCGCTATGTTGTCGTATTCGCCGCGGTCGGTCACGATATGGTAGAGCTGCTCTTCGGGATGATTGCCCAGCTCAGTATTTGTCAGCACATTGTAGGGTGATGCCTGACTTGGCTCGATGTATTTCCATTCGGGCGTCAACACCGTCAGCGACGAGCCGGCACCGATCACATATTCCCGTCCTTTCAGGTCTTTGCCTAACCATGCGGGAAGCTGGTCGCGGCTGTCGGCAGGAATATCCGCGATGTTTTTCGCCCCAACAAGACGGGCCAGCGTGGCTGTCATATCGATTTGCGAAACCAGCGCGGGTGACGTGGCGGCTTTCACTCGTTCGGGCCAGTGTACGATAAACGGCACACGCGTTCCGGCTTCAAACGTACTGTATTTTCCGCCGCGAAACGGGCCCCATGGCTTGTGATTCTTGAGACGCGCAACGGCCTCATCGGCATAACCGTCGTCTACTACCGGGCCGTTATCGCTTGAAAGGATGATCAGCGTACGCTCAAAGATACCCGCCTCTTTCAATGCCCGCACGACCTCGCCCACCGACCAGTCGAACTGCACGATGGCATCGCCGCGATGTCCCATATCGGTCTTTCCGCGGAAACGAGGGTGCGGGAAACGCGGCACATGCACATCGTTCGTCCCGAAATAGAGGAAGAACGGACGGTCTTTGTTCTTCTCGATGAAGCGCACGGCGTGCACCGTGATGCTGTCGGCAATATTCTCGTCTTCCCACAGCGCCGCCTTTCCGCCTTTCATGTAGCCTATACGCGAAATACCGTTCACAATGCTCTGGTTGTGACCGTGATCAGGGCTAGGCTTCAGCTTCGTCAGCAGCTCGGGATTTTCTTTTCCGGTAGGCTCGCCCTCGAAGTTCTGCGTATAGCTGACGGAGATCGGATCGTTGGAATCGAGGTTGACGGCACGCTGATTCTCCATGTAGACACACGGCACACGGTCGCCTGTAGCCGCCATGATGTACGAGTAGTCGAACCCTACCTCGGCCGGTCCGGGAGCTACGCGCTCGTTCCAGTTCTGTTTGCCGTTTTCGGCGCCCATCCCCAGATGCCATTTGCCTACGGCTCCGGTAGTGTATCCGGCCTGACGGAGTATTTTGGGCAGCGTCAGCCGGTCGGGACGGATAATCAGCGCGGCATCGCCCGCGGCAATCCCCGTGCCTTTTCTGCGCCACGGGTATTCTCCGGTAAAGAGACCATAGCGCGAAGGAGTGCTGGTGGCGGCAGCCGAGTGCGCATTGGTGAATCGCACGCCGTTGTCTGCGAGCGCATCGGTATGAGGTGTTTGAACGCGGGTAGCACCGTAGCATGAAAAGTCGCCGAACCCGATATCGTCGGCATAAATCAATACGATATTCGGCCGTTCGTTCTCTTGCGCCTGCAACGAGGCCAGCGTAAGGGCCGAAGCGGTCAACAGACCGGCTTTCGGAAGAAGATGTTTATTCATATATTTATGTTTTATCATTGATCAATTCAAAAAAGCGTGTTCCGAAGAAAACGACTTTGCCGGAGCGTAATGTTCCGGCAAAGTTAGTCAATTTACCTGTTCCATGCAGCCATTTAGCGCAAATTCGGGTTGATGTCCTGCTCCGCCTGCGGAATTGGCCATTTGTAGTCCTGCGGCGAACGGAAGTTTCTTGTGTTCACAAACCATCGACCGTGCGGATCGGGCTGGTCACCCGGCTTTACACGCGTCCGCTTCGCTCCGGGGAAAGGCGCTCCGTAAACGTCTTTGGTCAACACTTCGTCCCCGATCTTCCAACGTAGAATATCCCAATAACGGATACCTTCGCAAGCCAGTTCCACCCGACGTTCGTTTCGCAGCACAGGACGAAGCGAAGCGACATCGGTCAGCGTAATTTTCGGCATATTGACCGAGACACGTCCTCTGACACGGTTAATCGTCTGATCAAGCAGAGCCTGAGAGATAGCATCGCCTGCTTCCATCTTGGCTTCGAGGTAGCCGAGCAACACTTCGGCATAACGAATTACCGGCAGGTTTCCGCCATATTCCTGCAAATTCCCTTTATATGTTTCATCAAAATACTTACGCATCATAAAGCCCGTCTGGGTAGTCTGTCCGCCCATCACACGGTCGGGGCTGGAAGCCGAGTCCGGATGACTGACGTAAGATTTCCCCATAAACATTGCACCATTATAGAGAATGGTGTAGCGAAGACGCGGGTCGCGATTCTTGCCCAAGTCTTTCGGATCGTATAACGGACTGTCGTAAGAAAAGCTCGTACCATCGGTAAACTCATAAGCTTCGAACAACGAGGCCGGCACATTGATGATGCACCATCCTCCGTCTTTAGCGGGTAAAGCATGTTGAGGCATCGACTGTCCGGCCAGACTTTCAATATACTGCATCGAGAAGATATTTTCACGGCTGTTCTCTCCCTTCGGTATGAAAAGTGACGAATAGTCGGCCGCCAGTTCATTGTCACCATAGTCGATAATCTCTTTATAAACCGCAGCCGCTTCATTCCATTTATTTTCTGTGAGATAGGTGCGTCCGAGAAAAGCCAATGCCGCTTGTTTGCTGGCACGGCCGACCTGCTCGACCGACAGATCTTTGAAACGAGGCAAATCGATTACGGCGGCTTTTAACTCATCGATTACAAATTTCGTGATTTCCTTGCTACCGTTCTTCTCCACCGTATTAGCCTCATCCCGTGTCAGCACCTTGGTCACTAACGGCACTTCTTGAAAATACTGCGAGAGATAGAAATATTGACAGGCGCGGATGAAGCGGGCTTCAGCCGCATAACGCCTCGTCACGTCGGTCTCGGGCAGGCTGCGGACATTCTCCAGAAAACGGTTGCACTGAGTAATGCGTTTATACGCATTCTTCCAGTAACGTGCCACAAACGGATTATTGGCAACAAGCTGTCCGTTGGACAGACGGAAAAAATTCGATGCATTATTACGCCGATCATAGAGGTTATCGGAGGCAAACTCCAGAAAAACGAGCCCGCCGTAGCTCCACCAGTCGGAAGGCTGATATTCCGGAGCGTTAAACAGGATATCACCGCGATACAAACCGGTCAAGGCTACTTTCGCATTCTCTTCGCTCGACCAGATGGTAGAGTCTGAGAACCGGTTCAGAGGATTGCGTTCCAAGTCGCAAGCTGCCCATGTCCCGATCAGCAGAGCGGGAAGGCATATATATTTCACTATTTTCGTATACATAGTTGTTATCAGAATTTAATGTTTAAACCCAATGTATAAGTTTGCTGAATCGGATAATACCGGCCATTAGTGTTGATTTCCGGGTCCCATCCGCGGGGATATCCGCTTAAGGTAAGCAGATTTTCGCCCGATACATATATTCTCACACCCGAAATGTGTAACGCATGCAGCCACTGTTTCGGCAATGTGTATCCCAACTGCACGTTGCGCACACGCAGATACGAGGCATCGCGTACCCAGAAGTCGGAGACCTCGGTATTCGGACTTCCTCCGCCCGAAACCGTTTCGAGACGCGGGTACGACGGGTAACGTTCGGGGCTATCGGAACGAAAACGTCCGTCAGCCTGCCAGCGCTGCACATTCCCTTCCTGCCACATGGCGAATCCCGCCACACCGCTCAACATCCCTTTCACTCCGGCTACCCCCTGCATCTGAACCGCAGCATCGAACTCTTTATACGATGTTTGGATGCCCAAGCCAAACGTATATTTAGGAATACGTGTACCCAGCACTACCCGGTCGTAATTCGGATCGACTTTCCCGTCAGGCACCCCATCAGGACCGTTGATATCCTTGTAACGAATATCGCCGACCTGCGCCTTAGGTGTGATTTTCGTCTGATCAGCCCACGTCTTCACATCGTCGGCATCCAGAAATACTCCGTCAGTTTGATAGCCATAATAAACCTGCATCGGATGACCGATGTATAATCCACCGCTTCCAACAAGTCCATTCAATTGCTTTACATCGCCTACGCCGAGGGTTTCTATTTCGTTCTGGACAATGTTGAAATTACCCTGCACATCGAGAGTAAAGTCACCGCTACTCAAGTGATGGCCGACCTCTAACTCCAGCCCCCGGTTCGTCAGCGATCCGGTATTGATGGGCGAGATGTTCAGTCCCAGCACAGACGAAACACTTCCCGATGGAGCATACAGAATATCGTAAGTATACCGGTTAAAGTAAGCCACGTTAAAAGAAAGCAATCCGTTCCATAACGAACTTTCAAAGCCCATATCCCACGTGCGCGTGCTCTCCCAGCGCAGATTGGGATCGGTAAGGGTCGTGATTGAAGCCCCCGAGGAGAACGTATTGCCGAACGGATAGTTACGTCCCAGATCATATAGCGTCTGATAAGGATAAATACCGATGTTCTGATTCCCGAGCACACCCCACGAAGCTTTTAATTTCAAGTTGGTCAGCCAGCTCATTTTTTCATTCTCACGTATAAAAGTTTCTTCGCTTAGTCGCCATCCTAAAGCAACCGAAGGGAAGAATCCGTATTTCTTCGATTTCGGGAAACGTGACGAACCGTCGTAACGCATCGTCGTTTCCAGCAAATAACGCTCTGCATAATTATAGTTCAACCGTCCGAAGAGCGACTGCAAAGCCCATTCTTGCCCGGCACCATCAGCCTTCTGATTGTCCGGCGCACCAACATCGAGATATGGCAGATCGTTCGATGCAAAATTATCCCGAAACCCTTTCAGCCAACGATCGGAATAATCCTCGAAAGAATATCCCGCAAGAAGCGAGAAATTGTGCTGTCCTATTTTCCGACCGTAATTTGCTGTAGCCTGAAACGTCTTATACAGACTGCGCTGCATCCGGTTTTCTAAGAAAGAAGGTCCTAAGACGCGTCCGCCTTCAATCTTCAACGTAGAACGGAAACGTTTTTCCTCATAATTCCCGTAAGTAATCCCTCCCATCGCTGTCAGTTCGAGCAATTCGAGTGGCTGATACGTCAACGATACATTGGCCGTGGTCTTATACTGCGGCAACGAGTAGAACGAAGGACTTTCGATCCATGCCGGAGGCGTTCCGTGCACTTCCTGTCCTTTTCCATACGTTCCGTCGCTGAGTTTGACCGGTGTCACTCCCGGAAAGCGAAGAGCCTTGATGATGATACCTTCCATATCGTCAGCATCGTCGCCGGCTGGAATAGCCGGTTCATTACGCTCCGACATCACGCCGTTGATGCGTGTCGTAAGTTTAAGATTGGGCAACAACTCGGTTGTCAGGTTCACGCGCGCATTGTAACGTGTATAGTCGTTCTTGGCGATCAGACCGTTTTGTTTCAGATAACCGAAAGTAAGCAGATAACGGTTCGTTTTTCCTCCGCCGTTGATGTTGAGATCGTGGCTTGTCTGCAATCCGTCACGATCGAATACGCGTTTCAAATAATTCTCATTAGCATAATGATCCGGATCGGAACCATCCTTGAATTTTGCGATCTGCTCGTCGGTATACACGGTCGAATTCGATGCTTCGTTAAGCAGTTGAGCATATTCCCACGTAGGTACCAGATCAGGGAATGCTGTCGGCCGGTTGAACCCGACATAGCCATTGTACGAAACCTGTACTTTCCCTTCTTTTCCGCTTTTGGTAGTGATCAGAATCACACCGTTCGCAGCACGTGCCCCGTAAATCGCCGCCGTAGAAGCATCTTTCAAGACTGAAATGCTTTCTATTTCGGCCGGATTAATATCGGCAAGCGAACCGGGAATCCCATCAACCAATACCAAGGCCGTGGGGCTGGCACCGAACGAACCGACTCCACGTATCTGCACGCTGTTCGACGGATTGCCCGGAGCACCGGAACCTTGAATAATCGTAACGCCCGACATCATACCGGTTAACGCATTCGTGATATTGGCATTCGTGCGCTGACTGATTTTCTCTCCGTCTACCTGTGCGATAGAACCGATGATATTCACTTTCTTCTGTACACCATAACCTACCACAACCACTTCGTCCAGTTGCTTCGTGTCTTCGTGCATCACGATATCGAACGATGTCTTTCCGGCCGTTGGGATTTCCTGATCGCGATAACCGATATACGAAATGCGCAATACGGCATCCGACTGTACGTCGATCGTAAAATGACCGTCCACATCGGTAATCGTTCCGTTCAAAGGATTAGCCTTCTCTACAATCGTAACACCGGTCACAGGTTCGCCCGAGGTATCCGCAACACGTCCTTTAACCGGCCTCTTGCGGCTCTGTGCCGGAGACTTTTGCTGCCCTTCCGACGCATTCTTTTCGACTAACGCGATAATGTTCTTCTCACCCTTCCGGTATTCGATACTTGTGCCCGAAAGCAAGAACTTCATGGCTTCGTCAATGCCGGCATTGGTAACTTGCAGAGAAACGATTTTCTCTAAGTCGGGCAGCGATTCGTTGTAAAAGAATTTGTAATCACTTACCTTCTCAATCTCTTTTAATGTCTCTCGCAAAGGCCTGTTTTGCAGATTCACGGTAATTTGTGCAAAAGCAGTGCTCGTCGTCATAAACAAAAACAGTAGAAAGATTACCGGTTTTGTTAATGAACATCGTTTAAAAAAATGTTTTTGCTCCATAAAAAAATAGTTTAACAATTGTTTTTCATTTTCTATCCGAGACATCGTGCTTCCCAGAGTCTTTTTCCTTCTTTATCCATCCATTAAAAAAAAGAAAGAAGACCGTCTTTTACGAAATACATCGAGTCTCATGGTTGATAAGAGTACAAAAGAACAAAAGAAAACCTCTAATCTATTCTTTGCAATTATGTTTTTTTAAGTGATTCAAGATGTCTTGGAACGATATCGCTCAGCCTTTCATTCCCCCAAATTATGAATGCGTTAAAGAATGGTTATGCTCTCCACTCATCAGAGAAAAATAGCTTGAAATCATTTCCGTTTTTGATTGGAGGAAAAAGATACACCACGAATTTTCAGCAGCATAGATCATGATAAATTAATGTTTTCTCCCGGTTATCCTGTAATGAAACGTTTTTCAAACATACACACCACATTTTTTTTGTAGATTTGTCAGCCGAAAAAATAAATGAACTGAACTTTCTAATCATACAATTTATCTATGGGAACAAACAGACGGAATTTTCTGAAGACTCTGGGCGGTGCGGCACTTTTCACTATCGTGCCCCGCAACGTGTTGGGGAAAGGATTTATTGCGCCGAGCGACCAGTTGACCAAAGGGATTATCGGTACCGGAAGCATGGGGCGCGGACATCTCAGTTATGCAGGCACACGCCTTGTGGCGGTCTGCGATGTAGACAAAAATCACTTGGAGCTGGGAAAAGCTCTGGTGACCGACAAGATCGCGGCGTATCATGATTTTCGCGAACTGATTACCGACCCGAATGTAGACATCGTGCATATTGCCACCCCTCCGCATTGGCATGGCATCATGGCCGTCGAAGCAGCGAAGGCCGGTAAAGACATCTGGTGTGAGAAGCCGATGACACGTACCATCGGCGAAGGGAAGCGCGTGATGGAAGCGGTGAAACAATACGGCCGGATTTTCCGCCTGAACACCTGGTTCCGTTTTTCCGATCCGTTCTACGGTCTCGGCACGCCGGTGAAGCCGTTGAAGAAACTGATCGCAAGCGGCATGCTCGGATGGCCGTTGAAAGTAACGATCAGCAAATATACCGGCTTCGACTGGAAATTCTATTGGGTGGGCAAGGAAGCATTGGAACCGCAGCCCGTACCGTCGGAGCTCGATTACGATTTCTGGCTCGGCCCGGCTCCTTATAAACCGTACAATGCGCACCGCGTGCATCAGACGTTCCGCGGATACTGGGACTACGATGGAGGAGGACTCGGTGATATGGGACAGCATTACATCGATCCCGTGCAATATTTCCTGATGAAAGACGACACCAGCCCCGTCAAAGTTGAAGTGGATGCACCGCAGCAACACCACGACGCCGTCGGTACATGGCGATCGATCACCTATACTTACGAAGACGGCTGCCAGATCGTGCTCTGGGGAGGCAACTACGGCAACCCCGATACGCCTTACATCGCCGGACCGAACGGCAACGTATATAAGAATTTCGTATGTGATATCCCGAACTGGGAGAAGAAACTGGCCGATTATCCCGAACCGGCTCCGCAACAGACCGATTTCATCGAGTGTGTGAAGACGCGTCAGCCGTTCGCGCTGAACGAACGCAACGGTTTCCGCTCGTCGACGATCGTCAATCTGGGCGCCGTAGCGCTCCGGTTAAACCGGACCCTGCACTTCGACCCCGCAAAACTTGAGTTTATCAACGACGAAGAGGCCAACCGGTTACTTGACCAGCCGATGCGGGCGCCATGGAACATCTAACAGAGAAAGTTGGGCGCATGCAGACATCCATCCTTCCGGATGCGAACGGCTGCGTTCCTTTCATGAATTTAAATAATCATCAACTATGAAATCAATGAGAAAGTACTTTATTATATTGAGCAGTGCACTGGCGTTATATGCAGGAAGCCTGACGGCACAGACCCCGGCCAACCGGGCGACGCAAACGGTCATCGCCGATGTGCTGGCGCAGATGCCCGCACACCAACAAACCGACTACAACCGGCTGATGCACGAACTGACCGCCACCGGTGAAGAAGGCGTATTAAGCCTGCTGAAAAGGTTCGATCCTTCGGGCAAAGGCAATAACATCGCTGTGGAATATGCCCTGGACGGATGGGCCAATTATGTGATGGGCCCCGATCAGGCCGCTGCCCGTACCGCGATGGAACATGCGTGTCTGAAGGCGCTGGATCAGACGAACGACCGCGAAACGAGAGCTTTTACGATCCGTTTGCTGGAACATATCGGTTCGGACGCCTGTGTCGATAAGTTGTCAAGCTATCTGACCGACGACGCGTTGAGCGCGCCGGCCGCACAGGCGCTTGCTGCCATCGGCAGCGAATCGGCCGCACAGGCTCTGCAGGCAGCCTTGAAGAGCCGCAGCGCGCGGTCGCAGGAAGCCGAACGGAACATCATTCAGGCATTGGGACGTGTCCCCGCAGCCGGTACGGAACCGCTGTTGAAGGCCTTGCTGAATACGAATCAGCCGGAGACCCTGAAGGTACTCTTTGAAACACTGAGCAAAGTAGGGACAAAAGCCTCGCTGCCCGAGCTGGCCGCGGCAGCCCGGAAAGCCGGCTATACGATGGAGAAGACCGGCGCCGGCGAAGCGTATATCCGCCTTATAAACCGCGTCATTGCGCAGGGCGATGTCAAAGAAGGGGTGAAAGCGGCGGCCGATCTCCTCAAGAAATCGACGAATGCCGGACAGACCGGTATCCATATCGCTGCGATGCAGGCCATCATGCGGGCGGCCGACTACAAAGGCGGCCTCAGGATGCTGAACGACGCGCTGAAAGACCCGTCGAGGGAATACCGTTGCGAGGCGTTGCGAGCCTCCTCGCGCTTTGCAGACAAAGCATTATACACCCATCTCATCAAGGCGCTGCCCAAAATGAAACCGGAATTACAGACCGATATCCTGAACTGGATGCGTTGCGAAGCACAAGCCTCCGCCACGAAGCGCGACATGCTCAATACGGTTGAAACGGGTATCGAGACAACCGGCATTCAAACGCTTCAGAAGTTGTTGAACAGTCCCGTATTCCCGGTAAAAGAAGCGGCCGCGATGGTCTTGGTCGAGCTGGGCAACTCGCAATCGATCGCCCCGTTAGCCTCGCTTTTAGCAAGCAACGACACGAATCTGATCAAGCTCGGGCAACAGGCGTTGCGCTCGTTTCAGGCCATGCCCCCTCATGGCGATATCGCGCCGGCAGTAGTCAAAACAATACCGTCAGCCTCGGACAGAGGCAAAATCGCCGCCCTCGAGCTGCTGTCCACACGTAAAGCCACCGCTTTCCTGAACAATGTGTTGAAGCTGACCCAATCGCCCTCACCCGAAGTAAAAACGGCCGCATTCGCCGCACTCAGGGATGTCGTGGGCGAAAAAGATATCACGAACCTGTGCGGCATGCTCGAAACGGTCGAACCCTCGGGGGTAGAAGACGTACAGCAGGCGCTCATCTTGGCGTTATCGTCGCAGACGGCCTCGCAACAGTTTGAAACGCTATCGCGCCGACTGCTCAATGCCGGAGCAGGCAAGAGCCACCTCTACTATACACCGCTGGCAGCTACCGGCGACAAACGCGCGCTGGACATGATCGTGAAAGGATTCGGCGAAAACACCGGCGCAGCCAAAGAAGCCGCTTTCGATGCGCTGCTTCACTGGAACGACATCGAGGCCGCCACTCCGCTGATAGACATCTGTCGTGACGCTTCGGCCTCGGATTATTTCACCCGAGCGCTGGCCGGTTATGTGAAACTGGCCTCGAACCCCGCCATGACGGGCGAGAACCGTATGATATATCTGCGCAAGGCGCTGGAGTTGGCAAAGACCGACGCCGAGAAACGCCGGATTATCTCGTTGATGGGCAAAACGGGTACGTACTTCGCGCTCCTTTGCGCCGGTGAGTATATGAATGAACCCGCCTTGAAAGAAACTTCGGCCATAGCCGTTATGAATATCGCGCTCGACCATCCGGAATATACGGGCGAGGTGGTGGAAAATCTGCTCAGGCAGGCCGCCGCATCATTGAGTAACCCCGACGCCGACTATCAGCGTCAATCCATCCGCAAGCATCTTGACGAGATGCCGAAAACACAGAGCTTCGTTCCGCTCTTCAACGGCAAAGACCTGACCGGATGGAAAGGACTCGTGGGAAATCCGGTCAGCCGCGCAAAGATGAAACCGGCCGAGCTGGCTAAACAACAAGCCAAAGCCGATGAGGCCATGCGTCGCGACTGGAAAGTGGAAAACGGCCTGCTCGTCTTCGACGGAACGGGTTACGACAATATCTGTACCGAGAAACCATACGGCGACTTCGAGATGTACGTAGACTGGATGCTCGACCCCGACGGCAAGGAACCCGATGCCGGCATCTATCTGCGCGGCACGCCGCAAGTACAGATGTGGGATACGTCGCGTGTCGACGTCGGTGCGCAAGTCGGATCGGGCGGACTGTATAACAACCAGACGCATCCGAGCAAACCGCTCACCGTGGCAGACAACAAGCTGGGCGAATGGAACACGATGTACATTAAAATGGTGGGCGACCGCGTGACTGTCAGACTGAACGGTATCCTCGTCGTCGATAATATCGTGATGGAAAACTACTGGGATCGCTCGCAGCCCGTCCCCGCGCTTGAACAGATCGAATTGCAGGCGCACGGCAGCAAAGTATACTACCGTAACATCTACGTAAAGGAACTGCATCGTCCGGAGCCGTTCCGCCTTTCGGCCGAAGAAGAAAAGGAAGGCTTTCAGATCCTTTTCGACGGAACGAACATGCACGAGTGGACAGGCAATCTGGTCGATTATACGATTGAAGACGGCTGCATCTCCGTAGCCGGCGATACGAAATTCGGCGGTAACCTGTACACGAAAAAAGAATATGCGAACTTCGTCTATCGCTTCGAATTTCAGCTGACGCCGGCAGCCAACAACGGCGTCGGCATCCGCACACCCATGGAAGGCGACGCCGCTTATGTCGGCATGGAGATTCAGGTACTCGACAGTGAACATCCGGTCTATCGCGACCTGCACGAATATCAGTATCATGGATCGGTGTACGGCGTCATTCCCGCGCGCCGAGGGTTCCTCAAGCCCACGGGCGAATGGAACACCGAAGAGATCGTGGCAGACGGCAACCGCATCAAAGTCACCCTCAACGGCGAAGTCATCGTGGATGGCGACCTGAAAGAGGCTGCAAAGAACGGCACGATGGACGGCAAAGCCCATCCGGGACTGTTCAACAAATCCGGCCATATCGGCTTTCTGGGACACGGATCGCCTGTGAAATTCCGGAATATCCGCATCCGCGAACTGAAATAAAAAGCAGCATGTAAAACCGGAGTACGAATTTATTTATATCTTTGCAACATCAATTTTACCATAAACCGATATGAAAAAGTTAGGATTGTTAAGCATGGTTCTTTGCGTGGTGACGATGTGTTGTGTCTCCTGCAAATCGAAACAAAGCGCATACAAAGCTGCTTACGAGCAGGCTAAAGAGCGTGAGATGACGAACTCGGAGCCGGTCGAAGAGCAGATTACACCGGTGACGAAAGCAAAAACCTCGACGGCTACCCGTCAGGAGAAGATTACTCCGATATCCGGCGAGAATCCCGAAGGAATCAAACTCTACAGCGTCGTAATCGGCAGCTTCAAGAATAAGACGAATGCTTACTCGTTGAAAGAGCGGATGCAAAACGAAGGATATATGCCGGTTTTGGGCGAGAACGAACAGGGCATGCTGCGGGTCATTCTGACCAGCCACGAGACACGCAAGGAGGCAGAGAAGAGCCGCGACGCCATACGGGCGAAGTTCTTCCCCAACTTTCAAGACGCGTGGCTGCTGGAACGCACCTATTGATCGATCACCCCCTTTGAATAATGTAGTAAAGGATGCTTCTTCCGTATGGTGAAGGGCATCCTTTCTTTTGTATCCCCCCGTTGCCTGTGCGATCGAACAATCAGCCTGACGGATGAAACGGTGCAAAAGTACACGGAAAACGGTTCGGAACTTTCCGAAAGCATAAAAATGTTCATCGGGAAGGTTGTCGGAACTTTCCGAACACTTCACCCCGACGTGTATCCTCAAGGCAAACGGTCGGAGAAAAAGGCTTTCGGCAAGGGCCGGCAATTATACCGCATAGCCATCACTTCGCCATACGCTCCCGCTGAACGGAACGCGATCAGGTCGTTACGATGCACTTCGTTCAATTCAACCTCTTTGCCGAACACATCGGACGATTCGCAAACCGGACCGACTACATCGTAACGGTCCGTCTCCCCGTTGCTCGTGATATTCTCGATACGATGGTATGCATCGTAAAAAGCCGGTCGAAGCAACTCGGTGAAACCGGCATCCAGTACAGCAAACTTCTTCGTCTCACCTTCTTTCACATACAACACCCTCGAAATCAGCGAGCCGCACTGTCCGACAACCGACCGCCCCAGCTCGAAATGAATCTGTTGTCCGGGACGATGGCGAACGAGTTTGTGAAACACCGCGAAATAACTTTCAAAATCGGGCACATCGAGATGATTCGGATGATGATAGTCGATACCGAGACCGCCGCCGAAGTTCACATTGCCGACGGCAATACCCTGCGCTTCCAGTTCGTCTTGCAAATCGTTACTGCGGATGCACATGTCGCGAAACGCCGACATGTCCGTGATCTGCGAACCGATATGAAAATGCAGCCCTGTGAAACGAACATGTTTCATGCCGCGCATCCCGGCGAAGACACGGGGCAGCAGGCTCAGGTTGATGCCGAACTTGTTCTCCTGCAAACCGGTTGTGATTTTGGCATGCGTATGGGCGTCGATATCGGGATTGACCCGCAAGGCCACCCTCGCCGTCTGCTTCCGTTCGGCCGCCAGCCCGTCGATGACCCTCAGTTCGGCCAACGATTCGACGTTGAAGCATGCGATGTCGTGTTCCAGCCCCAGCCGGATCTCCCAGTCGGCCTTTCCCACACCGGCAAAGACAATTTTCGACGCCGGGAAGCCGCACGCCAGCGCCGCTTCGATCTCTCCGCCGCTCACGCAGTCGGCACCGAACCCGCGCGCCGCGATAGCCGACAAGATGTGCGGGTTGGCATTGGCCTTGACGGCATAATGCTGATGATATCCGTACTTCTCGATCTCTGCCGTCAGCGCGTCGAGCGTCTTCCGGAGCAAAGCCATATCGTAATAATAAAACGGTGTGTCCTGCTGCCGGAACTGCTCTACCGGGAAAATTCCTTTGATCATGCTACGCCTCTCCTCCTCTGCCGGGAAATCACGCCTCCGATGCGTTTTCGTTGAACAGTTGATCGCTCAGCGCCTGCAACGCCCGTTGCTTGTCCGAGGCCTTGATGATCAGCGAGACGTTATAGTTGCTTCCGCCATACGAAATCATCCGGATGGGGATATCCTTGAGGGCATGGATGATCCGCGCCTCGAACCCGACATTGTCCCACTCCAGATCGCCGACTACGCAAACGATGACAAGGTCTCGATCGACCGTTACGGTACCATACTTTTTCAGATCGTCTACGATCTCTTCCAGATGTTTCGTGCTGTCGATCGTTACGGACACCCCGACCTCCGAGGTCGTTACCACGTCGATGGGCGTGCGGTGATTCTCGAACGTCTCGAACACTTTACGCATGAAACCGGTGGCCAGCAGCATCCGACCGCTTTTGATCTTGATGGCGGTGATATGGTCTTTGGCGGCGACGGCCTTGATTTTACCTTTCTCCGTCACGTTCGAGATCGTCGTACCCGGTGCGTCGGGCTGCATCGTGTTGAGCAGTCGTACGGGAATGTTATTCTGCTTGGCCGGCAAAATACACGTGGGATGCAGGATCTTGGCGCCGAAGTACGCTAGCTCGGCCGCCTCGTCGAAGTGCAACTGATGCACGGGCGCCGTATGTTCCACCATGCGCGGGTCGTTGTTATGCATCCCGTCGATATCCGTCCATATCTGAATCTCATCGGCATGAATAGCTGCCCCCACAAGCGACGCAGTGTAATCGCTGCCGCCCCGTTGCAGGTTGTCGATCTCTCCGTAGGCATTGCGGCAGATGTATCCCTGCGTGATAAACAAGTTCACGTCGGGAGATTGTTCCAGCAAGCCGTTCAGTTTCTCACGGATATAAATTGGGTCGGGGTCTGCGTTCTTATCCGTACGCATGTAATCGAGCGCCGGAAGTAAGATGGATTTGACACCCTGCTCTTCAAGGTAAAGGTTCATCATTCCGGTCGACATTAACTCGCCCTGGGCTAGAATCACCTTCTCCTCAAACATGGTAAACAGGTCTTTGATCAACGAGCGAATCTCGTCGAAACGCAATGCTACAAGCGCTTTCGCCCGCTGCCTGTAGGGCTCGGTACGATACAGTTCGTCGATGACTGCGGCATATTTGAGCGAAAGGGTATTGATGACTTCGTTGGCACCGTCGGGGTTCTTTTTATAAAGATAATCCGCGATCTCGACCAGCGAATCGGTCGTACCCGACATGGCCGACAGAACGACGATCTTGGGTGTCCCGTCACAGATTAATCGGGCAACGTCCTTGATCCGTTGCGCCGAACCGACGGAGGTGCCGCCGAATTTTAAAACGTTCATTTGCGTCGTGTTTTTTTGCTGTTATTGTTGATATAATTCATTTATGAATGATGGTGCTCTTGCGGACTTGAAACGTCGTGCAACTTTGCTTGCTCACATTTGACGACCCGCGCAGGGAAACGCTCCACGAGGTTGTAATTATGGGTCGTCATAATCACCGCTGTGCCCCGCTTACAGATGTCGTGTAGGAGCTGTACGATCTGTCCGCTCGTTTCGGGGTCGAGGTTGCCCGTTGGTTCGTCGGCCAGAATAATCTCCGGCGTATTCAGCAATGCCCGGGCAATCGCTACGCGTTGCTGCTCTCCTCCCGATAACTCATGAGGCATCTTGTATCCTTTGTTCGGAATGCCGACCTGCTCCAAGACCTCCTGAATACGTTTGGCAATTTCTTCTTTTCTGCGCCAGCCCGTAACTTTTAACACGAACTCCAGATTCTTGAACACCGAGCGATCGGTCAGTAACTGAAAATCCTGAAAGACAATGCCCAGCTTGCGACGCAAATAAGGGATGTCGCGCCGTCGCATGTTGCACATGTCGTACCCCATGACTGTCGCTTCACCTTCCGAGACGCGAATCTCGCTGTACAAAGCCTTCAGCAGACTGCTCTTCCCCGAACCGACTTTACCGATGACATAAACAAATTCACCGTTGTGTAGCGTCAACGATACGTTGCGCAAGACGATATTCTCTTCCATGCACAACGTCACGTCCTCCAAGTAGACTAATGCTTTATCTTCCATATTCCTTGCCTCTTTTTCCGTATCGGCCGCCACTGTACTCCATGCGTTCTATTTCGTAATAATGAAATTTCTCTTATCCGATTTGTTGTCAGTCGGCAAAAGTAATAAAAACTCCCAGAAAACGAAATCTTTCGGCCGAAAGATTGATGCAACGTCCTTACTTCCTCCTCGAGAGAGTCGGCCGAAAAATCCATGCCCTACATTGTTGCGTTTTTTTCGTAAAGTAGATGCTTTTATAACGAAAGAATATAAAATTGAGTGAAATGAAAATTCGACATGCCGAACTGCATGATTGCGAAAGTAGCGAGACCCGGGATTGAACCGGGGACCTCATGATTATGAATCATGCGCTCTAACCAGCTGAGCTATCTCGCCTTTTTGTGAAAAAACGGTGCAAAGATAGTAAAAAAACGATTATCCGCAATCGAACGGTGTTTTTTTTCGGGGATTGATTTTTTTCCCTCTTTGAGTTTTATTGCAAAAGCCAAGGAACAAAAAGGGCTGAACTCCGAGCAAGGCATTCATTAATCAGAAAATCCTTCTTTTTGATGAAATTTGTTGCATCATGGTGTGTTTTCTCTTTCTGCCGATCGAAGATTGCTGCATTCAATGCAAAATGGTAATTTTATAATGTGTATATATCTGAATATCATCACAAAAAAATCATCAATTACTTACAATAGAGTATTAATGCCTGCCTACTTATATTATTTATTGATTTTTTTGGTTTTTATATGAATTTCTCTTACCTTTCCTCTAAAACGTATTTTGTGAGTTTGCTTAGATTGCTGCTCAATCCCTCCCAAATTCGGTTGTTTGGGTGACTATAACACACGACTGTTGGCTCCGTGACGGTCGGTGTGTCTCGGAGATTGCGAATATAAGTATGTTACTTTCCTCTACAAGCTTGG
>NZ_JUET01000076.1 GCF_001006485.1 Tannerella forsythia | reverse complement strand
GGAACAAACAACTCCTACTTGGTCGCGATATGCCTTAAACTTTTGCTTGCAGCTTTCTTCGTCTGGAAAGTGAGATAAAAAATCGATCAGTGTCATTGCCTTATTTTTTTTGCAAAGATAATTATTTCTGGGCAAATATACGGATATTCATTAAAACTTTTTATCGTAATATCATGTTTTAATCACTAACTGTGCCAATGAAATTGAAGATTTTTATATTACGACACGAAATAAATAACATAAAAAACAAAGAAAAATGAAACGAATGGTTTTGATTTTGAGTGTATTTATAGGCATAATGGCATGTCAGCAAGAAGATGGTTCTAAAATCAGCGACAAGTATCAGGAGCTGTTTAAGCTCTCTAAGGAAACAGAAGATGAGATTACATCATCTGACGAGTGCAAATCGTTGAAGAAGAGTTTATCCGGATTTGCTCAGTATAAGGAGTATTATGCAGCACATGGCAAAGCATATCAAAAAGGTTACTCTTCGACGGTTGATAAAGAAGCGGATCGAATGGCTTGTGTTGAATACCTGATGGGGCAAACGGCGTTTTTATCGGGATTACACTCCAGTCAGCGGAAAGAGCTTCTATATTTGTCGCTGGATAAGCAGAAAATCAAATTTGAGGACAAGGATAGCGCTCCATTTATAACGAGGCAGACGGGACTGCAACTGATTATTCGATTATTATCCATAGAAAAAGAAGATGCCATATTAAAAGCCCTATCCGACTATTGCGGCACACACGAATTCCGGTACGGGATCTATAACGACGAAGCGTTCAATGATTTTTTAATCAGCCAAATCTCAAAGAATTGCAAGAAATAGGCCCGTTTATTGACTGAATGTTGCCAAGGCATACGATATACATCATAAATTTTATATCCGATGAAAACTTTTGCTTTTAAGTTGTTTGTTACAATGTGGGTTTGCTTGCTTCCGTTTATTTCCGGATGCAAAAAAGACAATGAATCTTCCCTCGATAAGTTAAATGTTTCAGTATGTGGAGCTAAAAAACCGCAGTGGTTAGAAAAGGAAATCGCTTCCATTATACTCCGATCTTCAATATACAGGCCGACTCGTATTCTCGTCTATAGAGGTCCGGAAAAGGAAATCATAGCTATCGAAGATTCGACGAATTCGAGTATGGAACAGCAGCTTCGTTTTTTTGACTGTGCCGGAAACAAGGTGGCATTTAAAAGTGCCGAATATAATTCGTGCGTAAAAAAATGGAAGCGTCGCGAGTTTTCGTTATTATGGACGAATTAGGTTGGGTACCTTTTTGGACGCACCCGAATACCGTTTGGAACGTATCGAAATATTCTTCCGAACCCGTTAGAACCTGTTACCGAACGGACTATTTCTTTGCTTTATACTTCATGACAACGAGCACGGGATTCGCTTCTTCGTCCAATTGTGCGACAATGTCCTTGAGTGGGCCTTTCAGCTCATCTTTTTCATACGCTTCAACAAGCTGATCGGCTGTCAGTATATTGAATGCCGCGATTGTGCCGTTTACCGGGTTTGAATTCATATTCACTTCATGCTTGTCGTAATCGGCATTGAATACGGTCGCGCGGTATAGGGCTTTTTCTTCCGTATCATACATCAAATCGGTTCTTGGAAATCCATTTCCGGTCGTGAAATCAAATTCTTTCTTAATCGTTTGCAGAAAATAATAACGGTTGGTCATCGTGCCCATCGTAAGGAGTATCTGAGGATCTTCGGAGGCGGTTTTTACTAAAAACGGACGGATGGTGTTTCCTTCCGACAAATAAACCGTATCGGTCGATGTTTCGATAAGCAGAAACTTGTCGTGCCAAGGCACTATCGATTGGATGGTATTTATAGCAATGCCTTCTTTTTGTATAATAGGCGCTTTGACAATTTCGAAAGGAATCGGAATCTTCCGTGTCACGCTCCCGTCCTGCTTCGAGATAATGGCGTGAGAGGACCGGCCTTCCGAAGGCATTCCTTCCTTATAGTATATGGACATGTCATAGCTAATCAGATGTTCCCTGTCATAATTGAAGAGAACCGAATACGAAGTGCTGTCCGCGTGGTTGAAACTCCGTTTGAAACGACCTTCCAAGTCATACACGAATATTTTCCTCATGGGCATACAATTGACAAACATTTCGTCATTGGCTTCGTCCAGTACGATTCGGTAGATGGATGTATATTCTTCGGCTCCTTGTCCTTTTCTGTTTATTTTTCTGATGCCTTTCCCCGTTTGTCGGTCAAAGAGAAAAATATCGCCGTCGGGTGTTCGGTTTTTGGCTAAAATGTACCGGTCACCGATGTCCAGCACATAGCCTTGGGTGATGAATTCATCGCTCGTTTCGAGCGGAATATATTCCACCTCCAGAATATCCTGAAGCATCAGTTTTTTCTCCGGATAATCGGCATGCACATCGACTGTGATGATCCCGGTTTCTTTTTCTTGATGGCTGTTTCCACATCCGGCACATAAAGCCATTAGAAAGACGGATCCAATGATTTTTTTTCCTTTCATGATATTTCTTGTTTTGATCGTTGTGTGCGCAAAGATAACAAATTTTTGCGGAGTCGGAAGTCTTTGTGAATGCATAAATTCAGATTTTCTCAAGATATTTTGCCCACCTCCCAAAGATGAAGTATAAGGTGGAAATTGAATGAATTACCGGGCATAAGAAGTATTGAGGGGGGAGCGAATTATAGATATGTAAGGAAATGAATTCAGAGAGGAATTTTGGTCGCTTTGCAAGGAACGTTTTTGTCATTTAACAAACACTTGAGAAGAAGTAATAATCACTTAGGCCTAAATGATAGGTTTTAATTAAAAAATCATGTACCTTTGTAGCCAGAACATATATTATTAGTAAGCAATGGGCTTTTTTGAGTTTTTCAGCAAGGAGAAGAAAGAGACATTAGATAAAGGATTATCCAAAACGAAGGAAAGTGTCTTTTCGAAAATCACCAAGGCTATCGTCGGGAAGAGTAAAGTAGATGACTCGGTGTTGGATGAGTTGGAAGAAGTATTGATTACGTCGGACGTAGGAGTCAGCACCACCCTGAAAATCATCGAACGTATCGAGAAACGTGCTGCAAAAGACAAATATATATCTACAAGCGAATTAACGACGATTTTACGCGAGGAAATCGCTACTTTGCTCACGGAGAATAAAACGGAAGATATGGAAGATTTTTTTGTTCCCGAAGGCAAGAAACCTTATGTCATCATGGTGGTTGGTGTCAATGGAGTCGGAAAGACTACGACGATCGGCAAGTTGGCATATCAGTTTAAAAAGCGGGGAAAGAAGGTCTATCTGGGTGCGGCCGACACGTTTCGGGCGGCCGCTGTGGAACAGTTGGTGATCTGGAGTGAGCGCGTAGGCGTGCCAATCGTCAAGCAGAAGATGGGATCCGATCCGGCTTCGGTTGCTTTCGATACGCTTAACTCGGCACAGGCAAACGATGCCGACGTGGTGATCATCGATACGGCCGGCCGTTTGCATAATAAAATCAACCTGATGAACGAGTTGACGAAGATTAAGAACGTCATGAAGAAAGTCGTGCCCGATGCTCCGGACGAAGTACTGCTGGTGCTCGACGGTTCGACGGGACAGAACGCTTTCGAGCAGGCCAAACAGTTTACGGCTGCGACCGAAGTCAATGCGTTGGCCGTCACGAAACTGGATGGAACGGCCAAGGGAGGTGTCGTGATCAGTATTTCCGATCATTTCCAGATTCCCGTCAAATACATCGGTTTAGGCGAAGGCATGGAAGATTTGCAAATATTTAACCGGAAAGCATTTGTAGATTCACTGTTCGGAGAACATGAGAAAAAACAAGGTTGACATCATCACATTGGGTTGTTCGAAGAATCTGGTTGATTCCGAGCGGTTGATGCGTCAGTTTCAGCTGAACGGATATACCGTTACGCACGACGCGGAAAAGGTGAATGGTGAATTTGTCGTTGTCAACACGTGCGCTTTTATCGGCGATGCACAGGAAGAATCCATTAACCTTATCTTGGCCTTAGGCGAAGAAAAAGACAGAGGCCGCATCGGCAAACTTTTTGTGATGGGTTGTCTTTCGGAACGTTTTCTGAAAGAGCTGAAAACAGAACTTCCTTTTGTCGACCGTTTTTACGGAAAGTTCAACTGGAAAGAGCTATTGAACGACATCGGAAAGGCGTATCATCCGGAATCATCGACCGATCGTGTCGTGACCACACCCGGGCATTATGCTTACCTGAAAATTGCCGAAGGGTGTAACCGTACATGCTCTTACTGTTCTATTCCGATTATTACCGGGAAATACCGGTCACGTCCGATGGACGAAATCATCGACGAAGCACGGTTGTTGACACGCAAAGGAGTCAAAGAAATTCAGCTTATTGCGCAAGACTTAACATATTACGGGCTTGATATCTATCATAAAACTGTTCTTCCCGAATTGGTCGAACGCTTGTCGGATATTTCCGGTATCCAATGGATACGGCTTCACTATGGCTATCCGTCACAATTTCCGCATGACTTACTGCGGGTTATACGCGAGCGTGAAAATGTTTGCAAATACCTTGATATAGCTTTGCAACACATCAGTGATCCGATGTTGAAACGGATGCGTCGCCGAATAACCAAGCAGGAAACTTACGAATTAATCGGTCGTATCCGTGAAGAGGTGCCCGGCATTCATCTGCGAACGACTCTCATGGTCGGTTACCCCGGCGAAACGGATGATGACTATGCCGAATTGATGCAGTTTGCCCAAGACGTTCGCTTCGAGCGAATGGGCGCTTTTGCATACAGTCATGAAGTCGGAACGTATTCGTATAAAAATCATCAGGATGATGTAGGAGAAGAAGTGAAACAACAACGTTTGGATACGTTGATGCGGTTGCAGCAGAAAATATCGACCGAAGTGCAGAAAGAGAAAGTGGGAAAGGTCTTTAAAGTCATGCTCGACCGGGAAGAAGACTTTTACATCGGCCGTACGGAGTATGACTCGCCCGAAGTGGACCCCGAAGTACTTGTCAGTAAAGAACAAAAACTGCAACCGGGAAAATTTTATGCTGCGCGGATAGAATCGTCGGAAGCGTTTGAGTTGTATGGGAAGATTGTTGGATAAGATTAGAAATGTTAATTTTTTTATTAAATAATACAGAAACGGTCAATATATAGATGTCTAAAAAATAATAACGGTTGCGTATGAAAAATATAGAATTGATCAGTGAATTATCGAGCCGGCTTCATTGGGAACAGGAAGAGACAGAACGAATGCTGGATGCTTTCTGTGAGGTAATAGGCGATAAACTTGCAAGTAGCGATATCGTCAGTTTGCATGGATTGGGACAGTTCGAAGCAAAGAAAAAAGACGAACGCTTTTTAGCCAATCCAATCAACAACAAACGTTATCTGATCCCTCCTAAACTCGTACCTGTTTTTAAACCGGTTGCAACATTAAAGGCGTATTTAAAAACATTGGACAGCCATGGATGAGAAATTATCGATCTACGATATCGCCGAAATCTTGACGGCGAAGACCGGCAGAGAAAAGGCAGACATTGAGACATTTATTGAAACGTTGATAGCAGTAATCAACGACGTAATTACCCATAACGGGGTCGTAAGAATAAAAGGGATCGGCAGTTTTAAAGTGATTCCGGTAAAAGAACGGGAGAGCGTACATGTCAATACCGGAGAGCGAATTGTCATTCCCGCGCATCACAAGCTGTCTTTCCTTCCCGATAAGATACTCAAAGAAAAGATTAATCGACCGTTTGCTTTTTTCGAAGCCATCGAAGCCAATGAAACGGAGAACAGTGAAACGGCTTCATCCGGTCTTTCTAATGATGACGAAGAAGATGAAAACGATGAACCCATAACCGCAGAAGAACCGGTTCAGAAGCCTGTCAGAGAAGTTACGAAAGCAACAGAAGATATAGCTCCGAAACCCGAAGAAAATCCGGCCCCGCTTTCAGTACTTCCTTCTGAAGATGAGATCAAAGAAGGATATAAGATGACGGATAAAGAAATCGAGAAAGAGCCCGACGATGGACCGTCGGAAGAACGTGCAATCGGGAGTCATCGCGCATCTGCCGCAAATCGGGAAACATTACAAAAAAGTACAATAATACCCATAAAACAAGAAATCATGAGTGAAAATAATGAGCGTAAAGAACAGCATGTGAACGAAACACCGAAATCTCATCCGGTCGCCAAGCCCGTTGTGAAGAAAAAGAAAAAAGAAACGTCGAATACCTCGCTGTATGTTATTCTGGCGTTGTTATTGTTGCTGTTAGGGGTGGGAATATTCTATTATTTCTACTATGATCGTTTATCGTACGAGGAGTTTAACAGCACAACACAGCATACACAGACGACGGATGATTCGTTTCTTTTGCCCGGCGACTCCGCCGCGGTGCAAGAGTCAGAAAAAAGCGAAAACGTCGATACGTCCGGGGTGACTGCTTCCGGAACGAACGAAAGCACCGCAACATCGCCGGTCGCTTCAACTTCGTCTACGCGGAAAGAGCAAACAGCTTCTACAGCATCGACATCATCCAAGAAAACAACTCCTCAACAGACGAAGCCAGCAACAGACACTTCCACCTCGTCGGATCATAACGTTATGGCACGTGTGAAAGTAGCATCGGGTGAGCGGTTAACGTTGCTTGCGCAAAAATATTACGGGAATAAAGTCTTCTGGGTCTATATCTATGATTTCAATAAGGCCAAAATTCCTGACCCCGATCGCGTACCTGCAGGAATGGAAATTCTGATTCCGGCCAAAGAAGTATATGCGATTAATGCCCAAAGCAGTGCCTCCATTGCGCAGGCAAAAGAATTACAGTCGAAGATCATGGCGAACAAGACAAAATAATCTTTTTAAAAATAAACAAATTAGAGCGTGACAGCCCGTTGTGTGATTAGTATTATTTAACGGCAAAACTTTAATATACCAACCTGAATTTTCTATTTTTGTGCGTTCA
Organism: Tannerella forsythia; assembly: GCF_001006485.1. GTDB lineage: Bacteria > Bacteroidota > Bacteroidia > Bacteroidales > Tannerellaceae > Tannerella > Tannerella forsythia. The sequence continues at coordinate 207,864 of NZ_JUET01000076.1, read as the reverse complement.
AAAATGAACATACAGAGATCAGAATTATATAATATATTTAATCTATGGATCAAACAGTAGATATTCGAGAATTGAACGAACGGATTGAAAATAACAGTTCGTTCGTAAACATGATTACTATGGGAATGAATCAGGTCATCGTCGGCCAAAAGCATTTGATCGAATCGTTGCTGATCGGACTCCTTTCCGATGGACACATCTTGCTGGAAGGTGTTCCGGGACTTGCTAAAACACTGGCAATTAAAACACTTTCTTCACTAATCGACGCCAAATACAGTCGTATTCAGTTTACACCGGATTTGTTGCCGGCCGACGTGATCGGGACGATGATATACAGCCAGAAAAGTGAAGAATTTCTCGTCAAGCAAGGACCTGTATTCGCCAACTTCGTATTGGCAGACGAAATCAACCGTGCTCCCGCCAAGGTGCAGAGTGCGTTGCTCGAAGCCATGCAGGAGCGTCAGGTGACTATCGGCGAATCGACCTATACACTTCCGGAACCGTTTCTCGTAATGGCTACGCAAAATCCGATCGAACAGGAAGGTACGTATCCGCTTCCCGAAGCACAAGTCGATCGTTTCATGCTGAAAGTGGTGATCAACTATCCGAAGAAAGAGGAAGAAAAAATGGTGATCCGTCAGAATATCTCGGGTAAAAAGCCGGATATTAAACCGGTGCTCGATACCCGACAGATTATTGAGGCGCGTAACATCGTGCGTGAGGTGTATCTGGACGAAAAGATTGAACGTTATATTGTCGATATTGTTTTCGCAACCCGCTTCCCTGCCGAATATAATCTGGCTAATCTTAAATCAATGATTGCTTTTGCGGCTTCACCCCGTGCTTCGATCAATCTGGCGCTGGCCGCGCGCGCGTATGCCTTTATCAAACGTCGCGGCTATGTGATTCCCGAAGATGTACGCGCCGTATGTCATGATGTGATGCGTCACCGCATCGGTCTCAGCTATGAGGCGGAGGCTAACAACCTCACATCGGAAGAGATTATCAGTGAAATTCTGAATAAAGTCGAAGTGCCCTGATGGTATTTTACCGGGCTTGATGGATATAAATGGAGACAAGCGAACTTTTAAAGAAAGTCAGGCAGATAGAAATTAAGACACGCGGACTGTCGCGTAACATCTTCGCAGGTCAGTATCATTCGGCATTCAAAGGTCGGGGTATGGCTTTCAGTGAAGTACGCGAATATCAGTTCGGTGATGATATTCGTGACATCGACTGGAACGTCACGGCGCGTTATATTCGTCCGTATGTGAAGGTTTTCGAGGAAGAACGCGAATTGACCGTGATGCTATTGATCGATGTGTCCGGCAGCAAGGACTTCGGAACAGTGAGTCGGATGAAGAAAGAGGTTATCACGGAAATTGCTGCTACACTGGCTTTTTCGGCGATTCAAAACAACGATAAAATCGGAGTTATTTTCTTTTCGGATCAGATCGAAAAGTTTATACCGCCTCAAAAAGGGAAGCGGCATATCCTTTATATTATCCGCGAATTGATCGACTTTCAGCCGGATCATAAACAGACGGATCTCGGTCAAGCGCTCAAATACCTCACGAATGCCATCAAGAAGCGGTGTACTGCTTTCTTGATTTCCGATTTCATCGATAAGGGCAACTATCAGGATGCCTTGACAATTGCCAATCGCAAACATGATGTCGTAGCCATTCAGGTGTACGATCATCGTGAGACGGAACTTCCGAATGTCGGACTCATGAAGATCAAGGATGCGGAAACCGGCAAGGAACGGTGGATAGACAGCTCGTCAAAACAGGTGAGAGCACTGTATAAAACATGGTGGGAAGAGCGACAAAGTGATATGAACAAGGTATTTAACAAATGTCGGGTCGATGCCGTATCGATTCGAACGGAAGATGATTATGTCAAAGCTTTAATCGCTCTCTTTGACAAACGAAACTAATCCAGCATGAAACTGAGAAAAAATAAATTCCGGTTATTATTGTTTGCTTTCACCATAGCATCGAGCATCGGGATACAGGCACAACAGACCTTGATTAGTGTCAAACTTGATACGGCCGATATCCTGATAGGAGAGCAAACAACATTGAACCTGACAATTACAACCGATAAAGACAGGCAAGTCATTTGTCCGATTCCGACAGATGTCTTAATGCCCGGAGTGGAAGTTTTATCCACATCGCCGGCAGATTCGACTGTTTTGGATAATCGATTGGTGATTAAGCAAAATATCCTGATTACATCGTTCGATTCGGCATTATATCTGTTACCGCCGTTGATTGTGATTGATCAGGGGGACACGATTTCATCGAATCAGGTTGCGTTAAAAGTATCGACGATACCGGTCGATACGGATAATCCCGAAGAGTTTTACGACATCAAAAACGTATGGAAGCCTCCGTTTGTCTTAGCCGATTATTATCCGTGGATATTCGGTATTCTGTTCGGACTTTTTGCGATTTGTGTTATCGGTTATTTTGTTCAGCGATACAGAAACAGGAAAACGCTGATCCCGTTAAAAAAAGAAGAACCGAAACTCCCGCCGTACGAACAGGCCATTCGGGAATTGAATGAGATTAAAGGACAGAAATTGTGGCAACAAGGACTGAATAAAGAATATCATACTCTCGTGACGGATACCCTGCGTCGTTATATTTCGAGACGTTACCGGGTCAATGCGATGGAAAAAACGTCGGAAGAAATCCTGCATATTATTGAACAGGAGAATGATGCTCATTCTGTTTATGAGACATTGAAACAAATCCTTCATTTGGCTGATTTTGTAAAGTTTGCCAAGTTACATCCGTTGCCGGACGAGAACGACCTAAGTATGATGAATGCATATCTGTTCGTCAATCAGACGAAACCGACCGAAGTACCGAAACCGGAAGAAGAAGAAAAAACATCCGGAGATCGGTCGTCGGACAATGACAGGATAACGTCATCCTTAAAAACGATAGAAGTAACCTCTAACGAAGAAAAGCAATGATATTCGCAAATCCGTCATACATCTATTTATTACTACTGCTGATTCCTTTAATCGGCTGGTATTTTTGGAAGATGCGTAAGAATCAAGCAAGTGTGGAGATGTCTTCTTCACAGGCTTTTGATGCGCCCAAGGCGGTGACAGCCAAAGTATATTTGAGACATGTACCGTTCGTATTACGCATGATAGCCATTGCCCTTGTCATCGTCATCCTGGCGCGTCCGCAGTCGACCAACAGTTGGCAGAATTCGTCGACCGAAGGAATTGATATCATGATGGCCATCGATATTTCGAGCAGTATGCTGGCGCAAGATTTGCGACCGAATCGTCTGGAAGCAGCTAAGAATGTGGCAGCTGCTTTTATCAATGGACGACCGAACGATAACATTGGGCTCGTTGTTTTTTCGGCCGAGAGCTTTACGCAGTGTCCGCTCACTACCGATCATGCTATTTTGTTGAATCTCTTTAAAAATATTCAGAGCGGAATGATCGAGGACGGGACCGCCATTGGCTTGGGCCTGGCTAATGCTGTCAGCCGTATCAAAGATAGTCAGGCCAAATCGAAGGTGATCATTCTGCTAACCGACGGGTCCAATAATCGCGGTGAGATTGCCCCGGTAACGGCTTCCGAGATCGCCAAAACATTTGGCATCCGGGTGTATACCATTGGTGTAGGTACAAAAGGAGAAGCGCCGTACCCGTTCCGCCTGCCGGGAGGAATGATTCAGACACAGATGATCCCGGTGGATATCGATGAACCTACCTTAAAGCAAATTGCAACAACGACCGGCGGACAATATTTCAGAGCTACCGATAATGCCAGTCTGAAGGAGATTTATTCCGAGATCGATCAAATGGAGAAAACCAAAATCAGTGTACGGGAATACAGTAAAAAACAGGAAGAGTATAAAAATATTGCCTTGCTCTTATTGGCTTTGCTGCTCTTGGAACTTCTCCTGAAGCATACATTATTGAAAAAGATACCATAAGGAAGAAAGTTGATTATGTTTCGTTTTGCTCATCCTATTTATCTGTATTTGTTGGCAATACTTCCGGTATTGGCCTTATTCTATCTCTATGTGGTTGTTGCCGGAAAGAAGGCCATCAAGCGCTTCGGCGATCCCATACTCGTTTCACAACTGACCCCGGAAGTCTCGCGCAAACGGGAGAGACTCAAATTCTGGCTGTTATTCACGTCTATAGCCGTGACGGTTTTTATGATTGCCGGCCCACAGTTCGGCTCTAAGCTGGAAACCGTCAAAAGACAAGGTGTGGAAATCATGATATGTCTGGATGTTTCCAATTCGATGATGGCCGAAGATATTCAACCGAACCGGTTGGAAAAAGCCAAACAAATGCTTTCGAGGATGACTGACAGTTTTACCGACGACAAGGTCGGCCTGATTGTCTTCGCCGGCGATGCATTTACGCAGTTACCGATTACCTCAGACTATATCTCGGCCAAGATGTTTATGTCGTCCATTAACCCTTCGATGATTTCTACGCAAGGGACGGCCATCGGCGCCGCAATAAATCTGGCGATGCGTTCGTTCACACCGAACGAAAATTCCGGGAAAACGATCCTATTGATTACGGATGGTGAAAATCATGAAGATGACCCGGTAAAAGCGGCCGCCGCTGCAGCCGAGAAAGGAGTGAACGTGAATATTGTAGGTATCGGGCTTCCCAAAGGTGCACCGATACCTCTTGACAATGGGAATGATTATATGCGAGACGGCAATGGAAATATTGTCATCACGCAATTGAACGAGCAGATGTGTCAGGAAATTGCTGCGGCCGGCAAAGGAATCTATGTTCGTGCAGACAATACCAACTCGGCTCTCCGCGCGTTACAGTCTGAAATTAATAAGATGGATAAAGCTGAGCTGGAAAGTAAAGTGTATTCGGAATATGATGAACAGTTCCAGACATTGGCATGGATTGTTTTGATCTTGTTGATTCTCGAGTATCTGATTCTGGAACGAAAAAATCGGATATTCCGAAAAATAAAATTATTTTCTTAATAAAACAGAAATGAAAGCAATATATCTGATATTCATAAGTGCGATCACCGCTTTCTGCTGTACGAACGGCATGTTTGCACAGAAGGCGGAGCGATCGCATATCCGAAAAGGGAACAAATTGTATAAAGAAGAGAAATATACCGAATCGGAGATTGCTTACCGACAGAGCATTGAAGTGAATCCGCGCTCTGTTGAAGGCTCATACAATCTGGGGAATGCCTTATACAAACAGGAAAAATATCCGGAAGCAGCCGAACAATACCAACAGATCGCCGGTCAGCGAGAGCGTCTGCTGACTGAAAATCCGGCCAATGCCCAACGATTAGCGGAAGTTTTTCACAACCTCGGGAATATTCAGATGAAGAACAAGGATTATGCCAAAAGTATCGAGGCTTATAAACAGTCATTGAGGATGAATCCGAAAGACGAAGAGACACGGTATAACTTAGCTTTGGCTCAAAAGCTATTGAATGATCAGCAGCAACAAAATCAAGACCAGCAGAATCAGAATCAGAATCAGGATCAGCAACAGCAGCAGCAAGAGCAGAAGGAGCAAGAACAAGAGCAGAATCAGGATCAGAATGAGCAGAAAGAAAATAAGACACAAGAACAGAAGCAGGAGAATGAACAAATGAGCAGAGACAATGCACAACAGATTCTCGATGCTTTCCTGCAGGACGAAAAAGATACACAGGAGAAAGTTAAAAAGGCTCAGGCCAAACATCAAGAACGTCGTAAAACAGATAAACAATGGTAAAAATAAGAGCTATGAGAAAATTCATTTTTATCGTTACCGGGCTGTTGTTTTTAGCAGGGACAGGCCTGAAAGCAGACGGAGTGACATTCAAAGCCTCTGCTCCCGACGCCGTGGTGATGGGACAACAATTCCAACTGACGTACACCGTCAATGAGGAAGGTGCCGGCGGACTTCGGACACCGGATTTGGCCGATTTCGAAGTATTGATGGGACCTACTTCGTCTGTCAGCAGAAGCATGCAATATATCAATGGGAAATCAAGCAGCTCCTATTCTCAAACATTTACGTATGTGTTAATGCCTAAAAAAGAAGGTACCTTTAACTTGAGTCCGGCAACGATAAAGATCAAAAATTCGAATTATAGTTCCAACTCATTAGTTATTAAAGTATTGCCTCCGGATAAGGCAGATGAAGCGGCATCTTCAGGCTCGGGGGGCGGTCAAGTGTCTTCCGGTTCTTCCAATATCGGAGGTGATGAGTTATTCGTCCGGATGAATGTCTCGAAGCGTAGCGTCTATGAACAGGAAGGATTTTTAGTGACATTCAAACTCTATTCCCTGTATGATGCGGCATTGAACGACGTAAAATTCCCTGAATTTGAAGGGTTTCTTTCCCAGGATATCGAATTGAACCCGCAATGGACACTCGAAAATTATAATGGGCGTAATTACCGGACAGTCGTTATCAAACAGACTGTCCTTTATCCGCAACGTTCGGGTAAAATTACGATTGAAGGAGGGAAATATGACGCCGTCGTACGTATCCGTTCGAAACAACGCGTGCGCAGTATTTTTGATGACTTCTTCGATACTTACCAAGATGTGAAGAGAGTACTTACGACGCCCCCCGTAACGATTGATGTCAAGCCTCTTCCAAGCGGTAAACCGGCTTCTTTCCGGGGAGCGGTAGGTTCATACACGATGAAAGCAAGCATCAATTCCGATCACATTAAAACGAACGAAGCCGTTACGATCAACATCGTGCTTTCAGGAAATGGCAATATCAAATTAGCTAAAAATCCCGAAATCTCTTTCCCGAATGACTTTGAAGTGTATGATCCGAAAGTAGACAATAATATCAAAACTACTTCTTCGGGTACAAGCGGAACAAAATCGATTGAATACATGGCAATCCCGCGCTATGCAGGCGATTTTGAGATTCCGGCCGTCCAGTTTTCGTATTTTGATCCCAAAGACGGATCGTATAAGACCCTCTCTTCTCAACCGTTCAAACTGCACGTCGAGAAAGGAATCGGAGGAGAGAATAGCTCAAGCCCTGTCATTTCAAATTTCGGTACGCAAGAGCGCGTCAAATATTTGGGGCAAGACATTCGATATATCAAAGTTTCAAAGCCTCACTTTGTCTCAAATAAAGAATTTTTCTTCGGTTCGTTCATGTACATAATGGCGTATGTACTGATTGCCGTTTTATTTATCGTCTTCTTTGCCATCTATCGCAAGCAAGTGAAAGAAAATGCAAACATTGCGCTTGTACGTACGAAAAAAGCGAACAAAATAGCGGTTCGAAGATTGAAAAAAGCGGAGAGATTACTGAAAGAGAGAAAAAAGGAAGAATTTTACGATGAAGTTCTTCGCGCCGTGTGGGGATATTTAAGCGACAAGTTGAATATTCCGCAAGCGAATCTAACCAAAGAGAATGTAGAGGCGGAATTAATGGTGTTTGGAGGAGATAAAGAGGTAAGCGATCGTTTTATCGATATCCTGAATACGTGTGAGTTTGCTCGTTATGCCCCCAGTCAGGCTCCGGAAGCGATGGAGCAGCTCTTTAAACAAACGTTCGACGCCATTGGGAAAATGGAAAACATAACTAAAAAGTCATGATGATGAAAGTAATATATAGAATACTGTGTTGGGGATGGATTCACTTAATGTGCGGCATATCGTTGACGGCGCAGGAGTCTGCGTTTAAAGAAGCCGAAGTAGCATATAAACAGGAGAACTACGCCAGAGCCATTGAATTATATGAAGCATTGCTGAAGAACAGCGGCGACTCGTATGAGATTTACTATAATCTGGGAAATGCCTATTACAAAAAGAATAAGATTGCACCGGCAATCTTGAATTACGAACGTGCTTTATTGCTGAATCCCGGCGATGGAGATATTCGCTTTAATTTAGCAATGTCCAGACTCCGAACAACAGATAAAATAGAACCGGTCGGGGAGTTCTTTTGGGTCAAGTGGTTCCGGACAGTCCGGAATGTATTGAATGTCGACGTATGGGCGAGTGTGGGAATTGTATGTTTCGTCTTGTTTATCGGTTGTTTGACGTTATTCCTCTTTTCCAAATGGATGCGCTTAAAGAAAATCGGATTTTATACCGGAATTTTTTTATTGGTCCTTGTTGTCTTTGCCAATGTCTTTGCATGGAGTCAGAAGAAAGCGTTAATAACACGCGATGTTGCGATTATTTTTGCACCTACGATTACGATTAAGAGTTCTCCGGATGTCAGCGGCACCGATTTGTTTGTTTTGCATGAAGGAACCAAAGTGCAGATTAAAAGTACACTGGGAGAATGGTATGAGATTCGTTTAGAAGACGGAAAAGAAGGATGGATTCCTCAAAAAGAGCTTGAAAGAATATAAATTCTTATGTTAGAAACGATCTTGGAATATGAACGAACTCTTTTCTTGTGGCTCAATGGGGGGCATACGCTTTATTGGGACCATTTCTTTTGGATATATTCCGGAAAGATGGTATGGATACCATTAGCACTTTTTGTTTTATGGGTGATCTGTTATAAAAGGCCATGGAAGGAATCTCTTCTCATCTTACTCTTTATTGCATTGACCCTTACGCTGTGCGATCAATTTGCATCAAGCGTATGTAAACCGTTATTTACGCGTTTACGCCCTACGCGCCATCCGGATTTTATGCATCACGTCCAAACGGTTATCAGCCCATTGACGGGTAGTCCGTACCTTGGCGGACGCTACGGATTTATTTCCAGCCATGCAGCCAATGCCTTCGGATTTGCTACGTTTACGATACTTCTTTTCCGTTACCGCTGGTACACCTATAACATTATCCTATGGGCCATCCTGATGTCGTATACCCGCATTTATTTAGGTGTTCATTTTATTTCCGACATTATTCCGGGAATCCTGTCCGGATGCTTCTTTGGGTGGTTGAGCTTTGAAATTTACAGGGTTATCCGTTCTCGAACCATCAAAGGAGTAGGGGAGTCCTCTCTTCTTTCCTATAAAGTAACTCATGTCCGCGCTATTCTTTACGCTATGTGGGTTACGATTGCTTTTATTCTGGTATATAGCGAATTAGGAGTTCCTGCATGGAAATAAGCGGATAAACATGTTATAAAACATAACCGTCTTGTTTAAAAAAAATCCGAAAAATTTGGGGTACTCAATTTTAGTGGCTACATTAGTGCGCGAATTATCAAATAATATTATTAACCCATAAAAACAGACATGAACCATGACGAAAACAATCACTTTTAACGAACTTCGAGATATCAAAGATCGTTTGCCTGACGGTACGATTCATCGTATTGCTGCAGAATTGGGCCTATCGGTAGAAACGGTCCGGAATTACTTCGGAGGAGAAAATTACAAGGAGGGTAAAAGTTGCGGAGTACATATCGAATCAGGCCCTAACGGAGGCATTGTGGTTTTAAGCGACACGACCATTCTGGATCGGGCGTTAGACATTTTGGGAGCAAATCCTTTATCGGAAGTGTGATTATGGAAAAGCAATTGGTTACCTTGGCTATTCACACGTATGAAAAGGCTCAGATTCTGAAAACACTGCTTGAGTCGGAAGGAATAGCAACCTATATTCATAATGTGAATCAGATTCAGCCGGTCATCTCAGCCGGTGTGCGTATACGCATCAAAGAAAGCGACTTGCCGCGAGCCTTACGGTTGATTGAAGATACTCAATGGCTGAACGAAGATGAAGCAGAAGAGGTACTCGGGAGGGAAAACCTGAAAAAGGTTTTAATCCCTGTCGATTTCTCGGATTATTCGATTAAGGCTTGTGAAATAGGGATAAATCATGCACATCAGATTGGGGCAGAAGTCATGTTGTTACATGCCTATTTCAGTACGTATATCCCTTCTGCACTACCGTTTGCGACCCGTGAACCGGTGGCGGCCGGAATTCCCAATAATGAAAATATCCACTTGGTTTATAAACAAGTACAAAAGGATATTGAAAATATTTGTACGTTGATAAATCGAAAGATGGAATGTGGAGAATGGCCACGCGTCAAATATAACTATATCTTGAGAGAAGGTTTGCCGGAAGAGGAAATTATGGCTTATGCCAAAGAATATCATCCGACCTTGATCGTCATGGGTACACGCGGGAAAAATCAGAAAAATGCAGACCTGATCGGAAGTGTCACAGGCGAAGTCATTGAACAAACAAAAATGCCGCTTTTGGCGATCCCCGAACATGTTCCTTTCAATAATCTGAGTGTCATCCAACGAATTGCTTTCGCAATTTCTTTTAATCAGCGTGATATATTGGCGTTCGATAAGTTTGTCGATTTCTTCAAAGAACATCCGGAAAAAATTCAAATTCAACTATTTAATATTTCGACCAGTCGCAATGAGTGGAATGATATTCGTTTATCGGGACTGAATGAATATTTGAAGAAACAATATCCGGATTTGAAAATAGCACATACCGTATTGAATGACGGAGATTTATTGGACGCTATTGAGACTTTTGTCGAAGAAAAACAGATCGATATGATCGCATTCAGCACATATCGCCGCAGTATGATCACCCGGATATTTAATCCGAGCCTTGCGCGTAAAATGCTTTTCCATAGTAATACACCGCTTTTGGTGATTCCGATTTAACCATAATTACTATTATGTAAAATAGAATGTATCTTTTGATACGAATCATGCATGCAAAAAAAGAGCTGTCCCCGATTTGAGTTCAGCTCTTTTTTATTTTTAAGAATACATTATTTATTCATTTCGGCTTCTATCTCATCGAACTTCTCATTCATATTCAGATTATAATAGATACCTCTCAATCCGATGAGGAATTCTTTTTCGTCGGGTTTAAGTTCACGTGCCTTTTCAAAGAACGGCAACGCTTTTCTGAAGAGTTCTTCAGCCTTTGCTTTCTCTTGTTTGTATTGAGTGGCGTCCGATATCGAATTCGCTTTATCTAAAGTGCTTACTCCTTGGTTGTAATAAATACGTCCCATGCTGAAGTTATTGGCTGCACTGTTGGGATCCAGTTCAACCGCTTTTTTGTATGCTTCTTCGGCCTGAGCATAATCTTTCAAACCGGTTTCGTAGACGCTTCCTTTTGCATAATACAATTGGGCGCTGTTCGCATTTTTCGAAATAGCGGTACTCAATAATTGCAGAGCCTGATCATTTCTTCCGGTATAGATGTACAGATTAATCAGACTATTCAGGAAATAGCTTGAATCGGGAAACAAGGTCATCCCTTCTTCCAATGTTTTTTCGATGTTTACTGTATCTTTTGCCTGCTCGTACTCGTAGCACAACGACTGATATACATCGTATCGTCGGTAATCCGTATCTTTCGCCCGATTCAAATTCTTAATAGCGAGCTCTACATCATCCAGTTGCATCGCGGCAATAGCCGAATAGAACTGTACGATCATATAGTTCGAGTCTCTCTGGGCTACCTTTTCATCTTTCATAAAAGCCAGGTTGGCAATTTCAATGTACTGATCAAAGAAATCGCACGATTTTTTATAATCTTTCTGATCAAAGTAATAAGCCCCACCGTTCAGATAATAAATATGATTGGCATTAAGCGTCCCTTTGATATGTTTGGCATATTTCGGTTTTACCTTTCCTTTTTCATTCGGGAGTTGGTCCAACTCATAGGCTTTTTTAAAGAATGGTAGAATATTTGCCAGAGCTTCATACATCACCGGTTCATTCGGCTGTTGACCTAATATCTGCTTGGTACTCTCCGAACTGAATTGAGCATCTTCGATTTGTCCGGCCACATACCATGTTTTTGCATCATCCTTTGTTTCCGGATTTTCCAAGGCTCCTTTAATTAAGGTACGCGCTTCGTTAAAGTCCGGCTTCGAATCTTTCGCGATACGCTCAGCCTCCGTTACCGCTTTTTTTTGCGCAAATACAGTGATTGCCATCAGGCAGAAACCGATTGTCATTACTACTTGTTTCATGTCATTTAAAATTTTGATGTTAATACTTTATTCTTTTTCCTCTTCAATTATGTTGTTGTTCTCTTCTATGACCTCCGTACTGTTTTCCGGTTTAATTTCGTTCGTACCGTCTTCTGTTTCTCCGTTGCCCATCTTGTTTTCTTCCGATTCCGATACGACTTTGCATACGGATGCGATCTCATCGTTGCGTTTTTCGAGATTAATCAGTCGAACTCCTTGTGTTGCACGGCCGATAATATTCAAATCAGCAACTTTCATACGGATCGTAATACCGGATTTATTGATGATCATCAAGTCGTTTTCTTCCGTTACGTTCTTAATGCCCACCAATTTACCAGTTTTTTCGGTCACATGGATCGTTTTGACTCCTTTCCCTCCCCGGTTGGTAATCCGGTAGTCGTCGATCTTCGAGCGTTTCCCGTAGCCTTGCTCCGAAACAACGAGAATGGTTTCTTTTTCCGTATCTTTGATACAAACCATACCGATTGCTTCGTCGTTTTCGTCATCTAAGGTCATTCCGCGTACGCCGGCAGCCGTACGTCCCATCACGCGCACTTTGCTTTCATGGAAACGGATGGCCCGACCATTCCGATTGGCAATCAACACGTCGTTGTTTCCATTGGTCAGTCGTACCTGGATGACTCCGTCTCCTTCATGCAGCGTGATCGCGTTGACACCATTTTGGCGCGGACGTGAATAAGCTGCCAGGAGCGTCTTTTTTATCACTCCTTTCTTTGTACAGAAAAGCAAATAATGTGAATTTATGAATTCCGTATCGGTTGTTAAGTTCTTGATCCGGATAAATGCGTTTACACTATCGTCCGAATCGATATTTAAGAAGTTCTGGATCGCTCTTCCTTTCGCATTTTTAGCGCCCTCGGGTATCTCAAATACTTTTTTCCAAAAGCACCGTCCTTTAGCCGTAAAAAACAAAATCGTGGCATGCATCGACGCCGGATAAATATATTCGACGAAGTCTTCTTCGCGTGTTTCGGAGCCTTTCGCCCCTACTCCCCCTCGTGCTTGTGCACGGAACTCGCTCAACGGAGTACGTTTAATATATCCCATATGCGAGATGGTAATAATCATCTCATCATCGGCATAAAAATCTTCCGGGTTCAATTCTTCGGAAGCGTAAACGATGTCGGTCTTACGCTCATCTCCATATTTATCCATAATTTCCTGAAATTCGTCCCGAATGACTCCCATCAACATATCTTCATTTTCCAGAATTTCTTTCAATCGTACGATTAATTTCTCGATTTCTTCATATTCCGCGCGCAGCTTTTCCTGTTCAAGTCCTGTTAATTGACGTAACCGCATCTCAACGATCGCCCGGGCTTGTATTTCAGTCAATTCGAAACGTGCCATCAAATGGCTGATCGCTTCCTGAGGATTGCCTGATTTCTTTATAATGGCGATCACTTCGTCGATGTTGTCTGAAGCAATAATCAATCCTTCCAGAATATGAGCGCGTTCTTCGGCTTTTTTCAGATCGTATTTCGTGCGACGTATCACAACATCTCGCCGATGATCGACAAAATTTCCGATCAATTCTTTCAGATTCATCAGTTTCGGTCGCCCATTCACCAATGCGATATTGTTGACGCTGAATGACGACTGCAAAGTCGTCATTTTATACAGCTTATTAAGTACGACATTCGCATTCGCCTCGCGTTTCACATCGACCACGATACGCATGCCACTACGGTCTGATTCGTCATTCACATTGGAGATGCCGTCCATACGTTTTTCGTTTACGAGATCGGCAATCGCTTTGATCAGTTCGGCTTTATTTACAAGGTAGGGAATCTCACTGATGATGATTTTGTCATGCGCCGGTGCACTTTCTATTTCGGCTTTTCCACGCAGTATGATACGTCCGCGTCCCGTCTCAAAGGCATCTTTGACGCCGGCATACCCGTAGATAGTTGCCCCTGTCGGAAAATCAGGTGCTTTTACGTAAGCCATCAGTCCGGGCACATCGATTTCTCCGCGAGCATCGATATAAGCTTGACAAGCCTGAAGCACCTCCTTCATATTGTGCGGAGGCATATTGGTTGCCATTCCTACCGCAATACCCGAGGCTCCGTTGATCAAGAGGTTCGGTATACGTGTGGGAAGCACGATGGGTTCCCGTAAGGTGTCATCAAAATTCAGTTGGAAATCAACCGTATCCTTATCAATGTCGCGTAACATCTCTTCGGCCAGTTTGCTCATACGCGCTTCCGTATAACGCATCGCCGCCGGATTGTCTCCGTCTACAGAACCAAAATTCCCCTGTCCGTCTACTAAGGTATAACGCATCGACCAGTTTTGTGCCAAACGAACCAGTGCGAAATAAACCGAGGAGTCCCCATGCGGATGATACTTACCCAATACTTCTCCGACAATTCTCGCCGATTTTTTGTACGGTTTATCGGAGGTATTCCCCAATTCACTCATACCAAATAAGATGCGTCGATGGACGGGTTTGAATCCATCTCTTACATCCGGAAGCGCACGTGAAACAATGACCGACATCGAATAATCAATGTAGGCCGATTTCATCTCATTATTAATGTCAATCTTAATAATTCTATCTTTTTCAGTCATTTATTATGTTGTTAAGAATTCTTCAACTGTATATTTGAAAAAAACACGCTAATTTACGGGTTTTTCAACAATGGACAAATGTTTTGCTGTGAAAAAATGCAAGAATATGTTCAATATTCTTCAGTACCCCTTAAAAGTGGGCACTGCCTTATTGAAGAATGTGATAATCGGATGATATTCTGTATGATATTGTGGCATGCAGACAAAAAGCATTTTTTTTAATAATCTTAATAAGATTCTTTCGTTATTCAATCAATTATCTTTTAAATTTGCATCGCAAATAGTTTAATCATGCAATAGAGATGAAGGTATATATCGTGAAACCCCTTTTGGTTTGGACAGTAACCGTCAGCCTTTTATCGGCATGCGGTTCGGATGCTAAAAAGGTAAAAGAAAATGATATTCGTTTTGATACGATCGCTGTAAAAGAGAGCTATCATATGAAAAAGATAGAGACGAATCCCGGCTGTTCATTGCAAATAAACTTCCTGTTTCCGGCCGAATATCAAAATCCGCATGTTCTGAAAGCCGTACAACAGCAGTTTATTAAAACTTTTTTAGGCGATGATTATATGCAGTTTTCGCCAAGAGAGGCCGTGAGTCAATATGCTGCGAATTATCTGAATGATTTTAAGAAGCGGGAAACAGACTTTGAATCGGATGTTGAAGAGCATGGTTCGGAGCCCAACGATGAATGGTATTCAAGCTATGAGATTCTCGGCGACAGTATTTACTATAATCAAAATGATTTGTTAAGTATGGTGGTGTCGAAGGAATACGATACGGGAGGGGCGCATGACGCACACTATTATACGAACCGTGTTTTTGACCTGAAGACAGGTGAACGAATAACGGAAGCGGAAATTTTCGTCGAAGATTATCAGGATGATCTTGCTAAAATTATTGTAGACGCCATTGCACTCTGCAATAATGTAGATAAAGCATCAGACCTTGAGAATATCGGTTTTTTCAATATCAATGAGATTTATCCGAACAAGAATTTTTATGTGGATGATATAGGTATTACGTACACGTTTAATGAATATGAGATTGCAGCGTATGTAGTAGGTGCCACCTCCGTCCGGATTCCATACGAAAAGATACGCCATTTGCTGCGTAAAGAGAGTCCGATCGCCCGGATCGCTTTTTGAGCCATGGAGGTTATCGATCGTTATTATCCCAATTTGAGCGAGTTGCAACGCGAGCAATACGCGGCATTGCATGATCTTTATGCAGAATGGAATGCGAAGATCAACGTCATATCCCGGAAAGATATGGACAACTTGTATATTCACCATGTGCTGCATTCGCTAAGCATTGAAAAATTAGTTCGTTTCAAGCCCGGAACGACAGTCATGGATGTCGGTACGGGAGGAGGATTTCCGGGCATCCCGCTGGCCATTCTTTTTCCGGATGTCTCGTTTCATTTGATCGACGGTATCGGAAAGAAAATTAAAGTGGTGCAGGCGGTGGCAGAGGCTCTCGGGCTGAAAAATGTCACGACATGTCATGAACGGGTGGAAAGTGAAAAGGAGCATTTTGACTTTATGGTAAGCCGTGCGGTAATGTCCCTGCAGGAATTAGCCAAGCTGGTTCGTAAAAACGTACGAGACAGGCAGCAGAATGCGCTTCCCAACGGTTTGATATGCCTGAAAGGCGGAGAGCTTCAACACGAGACAGCTCCCTTTCGCAAGCAGGCCGTGTGCTTAAACTTGAATACCTATTACAAAGAACCTTTTTTTGAGACAAAAAAAATAGTATATATCCCATTATGATTAAAATCAAGTGTTTTGAATTCAATCTGTTTTCCGAAAACACGTATGTGCTTTACGACGAAACGAAAGAAGCGGTGATTATCGATTGCGGCTGCATGTCGGCCGATGAAGAGAAACGCTTGTCGGAATTTATTGCGGGTCATGAGCTGGCACCGAAGCTTCTGCTTTGTACACACCTGCATCTTGACCATATCTTAGGCAACGCCTTTGTCCATAGAACGTATGGACTTTTGCCCAAAGCACATCGGCTGGAGGTCGAACAGATTCCTCCTCTCGACGTTCAGATGAAACAGATGGGGCTTCATGCTTCCGTCGATGCCGTTCCGGTAACAAGTTTTCTGAACGAAAACGAACCGATCCGCTTCGGTCATTCGGAGCTTGCCGTATTATTCGTTCCGGGACATTCGCCCGGCAGTCTGGTCTTTTACAGCCCTGCGGATGGCTTCGTCCTCTCCGGAGATACGCTGTTTGCAGGAAGTATCGGACGAACAGACTTGTGGGGAGGAAGTTACGGGAGGCTTGTTTCAGCGATCCGAAACAAAATCCTATCCTTGCCTGACGAAACGCTGGTCTGTCCGGGGCATGGCCCGTCTACGACCGTCATCGAAGAGAAATTACATAATCCTTATTTATAAATTGTATAAAGTAACACATGGAGACCAATAAATTTGCAAATCGCCACATAGGCGTTACAACCGATGAAGACAAAGCCGCGATGCTTAAAGCTGTCGGTGTGAAATCGACAGACGAATTGATTGACCGGATCATTCCTTCGAATATTCGTCTGAGAAAACCGCTTCACTTGCCTGCACCGATGACGGAGCGGGAATTTGCGGAACACATTGCCGAGCTTGCCTCTAAGAATAAAATCTTTACATCCTATATCGGCATGGGCTGGTATGATACGGTATGCCCTGCTCCCATTTTGCGGAATGTGTTTGAGAATCCGAACTGGTACACTTCGTACACGCCTTATCAGGCCGAAGTTTCCCAGGGCCGGTTAGAAGCTTTGTTCAACTTTCAGACCGTGATCTGCGAGTTGACCGGAATGCCGCTGACCAACTGTTCCCTGTTAGACGAAGCGACAGCGGCTGCTGAAGCTGCGACGATGCTCTTCCACACGCGTAGCCGTGAGCAAGTGAAAAATAAAGCAAATCAATTGTTTGTCGATGAAAACGTGTATGAGTCGACCCTGGCCGTTATACGGACACGGATGTCTCCGCAAGGCATCGAGGTGGTGACGGGTAATTACCGTGAAGTAGCCTTATCCGGTAAGATGTTCGGGGCGATCCTCCAATATCCTGACGGCAACGGCACTGTCAACGACTATCAGGATTTCGTGGCCGCGGCGCATGACGAGGGCATACGTGTTGCCGTAGCGGCCGATCTGATGAGCCTCGTTCTGCTGACACCTCCCGGCGAATGGGGAGCAGACATCGTGTTCGGAACATCGCAACGTTTCGGAATTCCGATGTTTTACGGTGGACCTTCGGCGGCGTATTTTGCTACGAAAGACGAGTACAAGCGAATGATTCCGGGACGTATCATCGGGCTTTCGGTCGATGCGTATGGACATCCGGCTTACCGTCTGGCGCTTCAGACACGCGAGCAACATATCAAGCGCGAGAAAGCGACATCAAATATCTGTACCGCGCAGGCACTTCTGGCTACGATGGCAGGTTTTTACGCGGTGTATCACGGTGCCGAAGGGCTAACGGACATCGCTTCACGGATTCACCGTTACGCCGGTTTCCTGGCCGACGAACTTGAGAGACTCGGCTATAAACAATTGAATGCAAATTTCTTCGATACATTAAAGATCGAACTACCCTCCCATGTGCCGGTAAATACGCTGCGTGAAATCGCATTGGAGTGCAACATCAACCTCCGGTATTTCGAAGAGGGGTATGTAGGAATCAGTATTGATGAAACAACACGCCCCGAACATATCCACATTCTGTTGCAAATCTTTTCCGGAGTTGCGGGACTGCCTAATCCGTCGGCAACGGATATCCCTGCAAAGCTCTATTTCGATCTTACATTCCTGCGTACGTCGTCCTTCCTGCAACAGGATACGTTTAAAAAATACCGTACCGAAACGGAATTGATGCGATATATCAAACGTTTGGAACGCAGAGATATTTCGCTGGCTCATTCGATGATTCCGCTGGGATCGTGCACGATGAAACTGAACGCAGCCTCCGAATTACTTCCGTTGCTCAATCCTGCTTTTCAGAATATCCATCCTTATGCACCGGTCGATCAGGTGAATGGTTATATGGAACTGATTGAAAATCTGTCGTCCTACCTGATTGAGATTACCGGGTTGAAGGGGGTAACCCTGCAACCCAATTCGGGGGCAGCCGGTGAATATACGGGATTGCGGATCATTCGCGCTTATCTTGAAAGTATCGGACAGGGACACCGTCGGGTGGTGCTGCTGCCCGCTTCGGCACACGGCACAAATCCGGCCAGTGCCATTCAGTGCGGGTTTACAACGGTTACCGTACGCTGCGATGAAAAAGGCAACATCGATTTGACCGACTTCCGAACGAAAGCCGAAGAGCAGAAAGACGTTCTTGCCGCAAGCATGATTACTTATCCGTCTACGCACGGTATCTTCGAGGCAGACATCAAAGAGATGTGCGACATCGTTCACGCGTGCGGAGGACAAGTGTATATGGATGGCGCCAATATGAATGCGCAGGTCGGATTGACCGGCCCGGGAGTGGTCGGCGCCGACATATGCCATCTGAACTTGCATAAAACATTTGCGTCGCCTCATGGCGGTGGCGGACCCGGTGTGGGTCCGGTATGCGTAGCTGAGCATTTGCTCCCTTTCCTCCCCTCCCACCCCGTGACGTTCGGTAACAGCCGAAACACTGTTGCATCAGCACCTTACGGAAGTGCCGGCATCTTGCCGATCACGTATGCTTATATTCGTCTGATGGGGGCTGACGGACTTACAGAGGCCACGCGAATCGCGATGCTAAATGCCAACTATTTGGCCGAAAGATTGAAAGAAGCTTACGGTATTGTGTACACGGGAGCTGATGGGCGCGTCGGTCATGAGCTGATACTCGAATGTCGTGTGCTTAAAGAACGTACCGGAATCGAAGAGAACGATATTGCCAAACGGTTGATGGATTTCGGATACCATGCCCCTACCCTTTCTTTTCCGGTGCACGGAACTCTGATGGTAGAGCCGACCGAAAGCGAAAGCAAGGAGGAGTTAGACCGTTTTGTCGAAGTAATGGAATGTATTCGCCGAGAAATAGATGAAGTGGAAAACGGTATTGCATCGAAGGACGATAATGTACTCAAAAATGCTCCGCATCCCGAATACGAAGTCACTGCCGACGAATGGCACCATTCTTATTCACGTTCCAAGGCAGCTTTCCCGCTGGAATGGCTGCATGACAACAAGTTCTGGATTAATGTGGCACGTGTTAACAATGCGTATGGCGACCGCAACTTAGTCCCGACCCTTTGCAGTTGTCCATAGTCACAACATGGGATAGTAATCTAAATTTAGAGAGGAGAAGCCAATACGGCATTCCCTCTCTTCGTTAAAAGCCCGTATTTCTCTTTCGCCCTGCTCGCTGCTCCGTCGGCTCATCGCCCGAGGCCCATGGACGAACGCCGAAATGAATGGTCCATGGTTATTTTCTAAATACATGATTCGGCGTGTACCACGCATAACAATTAACCATTGACAATTAACAATTAATTTGTCATTCAGAGCGAAGCGAAGAATCTCTTTCCTTTCCTCGCGGGATTCCTCACTATGTTCGGAATGACAAAGGGTGGCGTTCGGATTCCGTGTACCCGGCATAACAATTAACCATTAATTTGTCATTCAGAGCGAAGCGAAGAATCTCCTTCTTTTTCCTCGCGAGATTCCTCACTACGTTCGGAATGACAAAGGGGGGGGCGGACACGGAGCCCGCCCCTTTCCTTCGCAGCTTGTGGTTATCGAATCACAACCTTTGTTGTCTGCTGTCCTATGCGCACGGCATAGAAACCCGCGGGCAGATGTTCGACGGGAGTCGTACCCGTGGATGCCTTGAACTTCTTCAGCAGGAGGCCGGAGAAATTGAACACTTCGACATCGATCAGTTGCTCGGTCGAGACGTACAGTATGCCGTCGGCCGCCCATACGCGAGAGTTCGAGTCATCGACAATCAGTTCGTTAGCATTGCCTTCGCCGCCTTTCTTGACGGTGATGTAGCAGTTGGCTTTCTGGCCACCGCTCAGCGTGACGGTGATCACGGCATCTCCTTCGGCTACGGCTTTCACCTTACCGTCCTTGTTGACCTCGGCCACGCCCGGGCGGTTCGTGCTCCAGCTCTTGGTCATGGGCGAATCCCACGGTTCGGTCGTGGCCGTAAGTTCGAGCGATTCCCCCAAGCCGAGCCTAAAGGCACTGGGCGTAATCTTGACGGACGTGCCTTTGACACGGACGGTGCAGAAGTCTGTCCATCCGCCATCATCGGCCGTAGCCGTGATCAGGGCGGTGCCGCCGGGCAGGTGAGCCGTCACGACGCCGTCGCTGCTGACGCTGGCCACTGTCGGATCGCTCGACGACCAGGTGAAGCCTTTACTCGCGGCATCGGCCGGCAGAACGCGTGCGGTAAGCGTAGCCGTTCCGCCTTCGTAGAGCGATATATCCGTCTGATCGACTACGATGCCCGTTGCTGCAATGACGAGGATCGGGGTCTTGACTGTGAGCGTGCTTTGGCCGTACTTACCGCTGCCGTCGTTGGTCGTAGCGGTGATGGTCGTTGTGCCGGCCTTCAGGGCATTGATGAATCCGCCGCCTTTGCTTACGGTCGCCACCGTCGGGTCGCTGCTTGTCCAGGTCAAGGCTTTTTCGTCGGCGTCGTCGGGCTCCACAATGCCACTGTAGTAGAAGATGTCGCCTTCAACCATCGTATGCACTGCCGGCATGACGGAGACGTCGGTGACGAGTTTCCGGACTTTTTTCGCCTTGACGCGCACTTCGATGGTTTCCGATTTCGTGCCGTCAGCCTTGTCGTTGGCCGTAGCGGTGATTTCGGCTTTACCCGGTGCGAGGGCTGTGACTTCGCCCGTTACGGCATCAACCGAAGCGATGGCCGGCAGGTTGGACGACCAGGTGACGGTCTTATCTTTGGCATCGGCGGGCAAAACGGTGGCTGTGAGCGTGGCTTTGTTTTCCGTTTCGAGGTCGAGCGACGTGGGTGCGATACTTACGGAAGCCGGATGTACCGTTTTGTCGGATGCTTTCGTCTTGGTTTTGAGCTTCCACGTGTAGTCGGCCGAGTTAGCGGCTTCGTCATAGACGGTGACGCAGATGTTGTATTCGGTATCGGGCTGCAGTCCGGTGACGGTGTGCGAAAGCGCGTTCTTGCCGAGAGTATTCCCCGGCCAATACGATGCGTCAGACCGCGAGAAGAAAAATGTGTAACGCAGGTCGTTCGTTGCGGTCACCTTGTCGGCTGCGGCCGGCCACGAGACGTTCAGCGACGTCTCGGTCGCAGTGACGGAGAGCTCCTGACCGTTGGGGAAGTAAGGCGGCTCAGTGTCGGGCACGACTTTCTTCTTGGTCTTGATGATCGTATCGAGGGACTTACTCCAGTTGCCCACCTCATCGATGGCATATACCTGGAATTTATACTTTGTGTCCTGCGCAAGTAGGTCAAAAGTGTGTGAATCGACGTCGATACCAATAGAATAATTGTACTTCCAGTTTTTGTATATTGTATATCGAATCTTGTTTTGCGGCGTTCGGTCGTCCGTAGCTTTCGGCCACGAGATTTTGACGGTCGTTTCGGTCACTTCGTCCACCTTCACTCGAGCACCTTCGGGGAATGTGGGCGGGGTTTTATCAACAAGTTTGTCGGTTCGGGCTTCCGCCTTGTCAGTATAGACCAATGTTATGTCCATACTTTTATGGAAGACCAAGACCCAAAACTCATACTCCGTATCGGCCATAAGCCCGGTCACGGTGTGTTCCGTCTCTCCGTAGAGCAATGTGCTGTGTTTCCATGTCTCCTCACCTTTCAGTCGATAGACTATGGAGTACTTGATCTCCGAATGCGGTCGGGTGCCGTAGGTGGCGGCGTGCCATTGCAGTGAGACGGAATGGTCCGTTTTGCCGGTGACGGTGAGGGTTTTGTCCTTGAGCACCAGCTCTGGAGTAGTCTCTTTAGTTTGGACTGTTTTTTTACCGTAGTAGCTCGCGTTGCCGGCTCCATCGCAGACTTTCACATCTACATCGTACTTGGTCTTCGGTGTGAGGTCTTCGATGGTGTATGACGTCATGTCTTTAGGCATCTTGTCCTCACTGTGGCTATACTTCCATGACTTATCCGATGTTCTTTTCCACCGGACTCGATAGCGCAGATTGCCCGGTAACGTTTTGTTGTCGGAGGCTCTTTTCCAGCTCAGGGCG
The DNA here is from genome assembly GCF_001006485.1 of Tannerella forsythia. Classification (GTDB taxonomy): domain Bacteria; phylum Bacteroidota; class Bacteroidia; order Bacteroidales; family Tannerellaceae; genus Tannerella; species Tannerella forsythia. The sequence goes on along the minus strand of NZ_JUET01000076.1, from coordinate 185,117 downwards.
ATGGTCTTGTCGGTGGGAGTGGCGGTCAGATCACCTTTCGCAGTAGGCGGAGTATCGTCTTCGTCACTCATCCACGATTTGGGTGCGATGATCACCTCTTTGGCTAAGTTGCCCACGCCGTCCGTTACGGTCTTCTTGCTGTAGTTGAACTGACCACTGGCGGGCTTATGGATTTTGGAATTGGCGTTTATCCGCAGGTTATCCACATTGGTGAAGGCGCCTATATCACTATGTGTATTAGCGGATGTTATCTTCAGGAAAGCCCCCTCGTGCACCGAGACGGTCGAAGGGGAAGGCTGACGATGGGTGCCGATGCCGGCATTGTTCTTTACGTTGATGCAAAGTTCCTTGCAATGTACGTCCAAATGGGCTCCGGCACGCATTTCCACTGTGGCACAGTAGTAACCGTCTTCACAGTTGACGGTCAGCGTGCCCGGCCCTTTAATGTCGAGTGTGCCCTTTCCCATCCCCTCACCATACGTGATGAGAGCGGTTTTGCAATTGACCGTATTCGTTCCTATCACCTCGATCTTGAGCTGGCTCTTATTTATCTCATCATTGGGCCTGATAGCGATCCCATCGAGGCCGCTCAATTTGCAGGAGAGGGTGAGGTTCTCCATGGTGAGCGTGTGGGTCGAATGATCGTATGACAGCTTACCCGAGGCTTCGAAAAACTTAATGCTATACTTATATGCGTAGTCGTTAACGGCTTTGACGAGATCGTGGCAGTTTTTATCTGTGATATCTACCCCAAACAGCTTGCCGTACTTTTCGGCTCGCAACGTATTCGTTGCACCTATCCACCCTATCAGGGTGAGAAGCGTTAATAATATTAATCGTTTCATATTGTTTTGATTTTAAATGGTTATTAATTCGTTAAAGATGGTCTGTCGCCCGATTATTTGACGAAAATCATCGCTTCGGCTTTGAGGTTTCCGGCGGTGACGGTCAATACGGCCTGACCCGGTCGGAGGGCGTCGATATAGCAGTTGCCATTTTCGGTGCGTAAGATTTTCGTTACCGAAGTGCCTTCGGTGACTTTCCAGCTGAGTGCAGGCAGCGTGGCATTCTCAGGCGTGGTTTTGACGTGGAACTTGCCTCGGTCGCCGGCATAGAGTTCGATGCTTGCGGGCACGATGTCGATGGTCTTGAATTCTCCGGCCTCCGTGACGGTAACGGTGCACGAGGCTGATACTTTGCCGACGGTGAAGTGGAGGGTCGTCGTGCCTGCGGCCACCGCTTCGACGGTAGCGGACAATCCGTTGGGTGTAACGTTGGCCGTACGCTCGTCGTCGATGCTCCACTTCAGCGAGCCCTGATTGTAATTGTCGGGCCGTACGGTAGCGTCGACGGAGGCCTGTTCACCGACTTTGAGGGTCAGTCGTGCGGGACTCAGCGTGGCGCTTTCAGGCCACACCTCGGTCTGCGCCTTGGTGACGGTGATGACGCAGCTGGCGTTAGCATTGCCGATGGTGAAGTGGAGCGTGGTGGTGCCTACGGCGAGGCCTTTGACGGTGGCCGTGAGTCCGCTGCCGGTGACGGAGGCGATGTTCTGGTTTTCCACGCTCCATTGCGGTGTGCCCTGATTGTAGTTGGCAGGCAGCACGGCGGCCTCTATGGAGGCCTCTTCGCCCTCCCTGAGGGTAATCCGGGCGGGGCTCAGCGTGGCGCTTTGGGGCCACACCTCGGTCTGCGCCTCGGTGACAGTGACGGCGCACTCGGCGGTGACAACATAAGAACCGGATATAAGTCTGAGGACTTGTATCTTTGTTGTTCCGGGGGCTACGGCCGTGACGGTGAACGATGCCGTCCCGACGCCATCGGGCGGATTAACAGTCGCAATACTCCTATTCAGACTCTTGATTCCGTAACCGATGGTTACCGTATCGGGCGTTACAGTGAGGGTGGCTGTCTCGCCGACCTTAAGGTTCATCGTTGTGGGAGAGATGCCAATTCCTGCATAAGCTCCTCTTACGAAGGTCATTGCAAAGATCGCAATGAACATTGTTGAATAAAATACTCTTTTTGCCATGATAATTTGAATTAAAATGTGAATATAATATATTTTAATTAATTGTTATTCAGTTTTCAGTCCCCTGTATTCCCCCTTCGCTTCGCTTTTCCCCCCTTTGAAGGGGGGGAAGGGGGGATGTTCCTCTGCGTTCGGTCTTTTGTCATTCAGAGCGTAAGCGAAGAATCTCCTTTCTCTCACTTTTGGCTTGACTCAAAAGTAACCCAAAGGTCAAGGCTTCGTGCGCTTCACACGCCTTCGCGATGCTTGCAGGTCGGAAAATCAGGTAACTCGCTTCGCTTCGGACAGCCTGATTTTCTTTCGCCCTGCTCGCTGCTCCGTCGGCTCACCGCCCGAGGCTCATCGACGAACGTCCCTGCGTTCGCCTGTTTCCCCAACGCTTCGTTCCATATTGGGCTGAATGAACGCGCCCTTTCAGGGCTTTGTCAGTTGTCAGTTCAGCAGCTCAACAAAGCTCTTAACCGCAAGGTTCGCAAAGGGGGGCGGACGTCGGGCCCGCCCCTTTCCTTCACAGCCTGTGGTTATCGAATCACAACCTTTGTTGTCTGTTGTCCTACGCGCACGACATACAAGCCCGTGGGCAGATGTTCGACGGGAGTCGTACCCGTGGATGCCTTGAACTTTTTCAGCAGGAGGCCGGAGAAACTGAACACTTCGACATCGATCGGTTGTTCGGTCGAGAGATACAGTATGCCGTCGGCCGCCCATACGCGAGAGTTCGAGTCATCGACAATCAGTTCGTTAGCATTGCCTTCGCCGCCTTTCTTGACGGTGATGTTGCAGGTTGCTTTCTGGCCGCCACTCAGGGTGACGGTGATCGTTGCATCGCCCACGGCTTTGGCTTTCACCACGCCGTCCTTGTCCACCTCGGCCACGCTCAGGTTATTCGAGCTGAAGCTCTTCGTCATGGGCGAATCCCACGGCTGCGTCGTTGCTTGGAGCTCGAGGCTCTCGCCCGGCTCTAACGTGAAGACGTTCGGAGTCAGCTGCACGGAGGTGCCCTCGACCTTGATGACGCAGTAGTCCGTCCAGCCGCCATCGTCGGCCGTAGCCCGAATCAGTGCAGTGCCGCCGGGCAGGTGAGCCGTCACGACGCCATCGCTGTTGACGCTCGCCACCCGCGGATCGCTCGACGACCAGCGGAAGCCTTTATCCGCAGCCGTTACCGGCAGCACGCGTGCCGTGAGCATGGTCGTAGCCTTCTCCTTCAGTATGCACTTCTTCTGATCCACGACGATGCCCGTGGCCTTGCGCTCGGCAGCCTCAGCCTTGGGCCTTACCGTGATGCGAGCTTGCCCGTACGCGCCGCTGCCATCGTCGGCCGTGGCGGTGATCGTCGTCGTGCCTGCTTTCAGGGCCTTCACGTGTCCGCCGGCGGCGATGGTGGCTACCGTCGGGTCGCTGCTTGTCCAGGTCAGCTCCTTATCGTCCGCTTCGGCGGGCTGCACGTCTTCGGTGTAGTCCATCTCTTCGCCTTCATACAGCGTCAAGTCGGCCGGCATGATGCGCACTTCGGTGACGAGCCGCTGCGTCATCGCTCCCTCATAGACGTTCACTCCGATCGTCTTCTTCTTCGTGCCGCCGGCCTTGTCGTTGGCCGTGGCCGTAATCTCAGCTTTACCGACGGCGAGGGCTGTGACTTCGCCCGTTGTAGGGTTTACCAAAGCGATGTCCGGAAGGTTGGACGACCACGTGACACTCTTGTCGGCTACATTTTCAGGTAGCACGGTGGCCGTGAGGCGTGCCGAAGCGCTTACTTGCAGGTCGAGCACACCGGGCGCGATGTCTACAGATGCGGGGTGTGGGATGACGACGGACGGCTTCGTCTTGGCTTTAAGCACCCAGGGATAGTCGGTGTGCTTGCCTGTCTTGTCATAGACGGTGACGCAGACGTCATACTCGGTGCCGGGCGTCAGTCCGGTCAGGGTGTGCGTCAGCTTGTTCGTGCCTAAAGGCTTTGCCGGCCAAACCGCTTCGGCCGACTTCTTGACGAAGACCTCATAGAACAGCTCGGGCACGGGGGTGACATCGTCAACGGCGGCTGACCACGAGAGCTTCAGCGCGTTCTCCGCGGGCGTGACGGAGACTTGCTTTAAGCCACTGCCTGACCGCAAGGTGGGCTGCTTGAAGGTCGCGCCAAACGCTCCAGACTCGGAGACGGAAGGCGGATAGAGGTCGGGGGGAGCAGGCGTCTTGGTCGTGACGGTTACAAAGAGTGGCTTGCTCCTATTGCCTCTTTCATCGAGAGCGTAAACCCAATACTTATGCGTCGATCCCGGTTCGAGGTCTGTAAACGTATAGGTGCGCCCTTCCGGATTGGCATATCCCCGCTTATTGACCATGATCGTGTATCTCATCTTCTCATTCTTCGTTTCATTGTCCTTACCCTGCGGCCAGGAGAGGGTGATGGACGTTTCAGTCACTTCGTCCACCGTCACTTGGGCGCCTTCATCAAATGTGGGTCGAATCTCATCACGCTTTTTCTCGGTACGGAACTCCGCATAATTGGTCTGATCCGTTGACCGGCCTTCCTCATTGACGACTGTGGCAAACATCCGATAATATGTATCAGGAACCAGTCCCGTCACGGTGTATTCCGTCTTACCGACGACTTCTCCTAAGAATATCCACCTCAGCTCCCACACGTTCTTTTCGAAGACCTTATACCGGAGCTCCGACTTCGGTTTCCAGCCGGCTTGGGCGGGCTTCCATTCCAGTGTGACCGCGCGATCCCTCTTACTAACGACGCTGATGCGCTTGTCTTTAAACTTCGGCTGTTCGAAGTATGTCACCGATGGAGTCTTAACGACAGCGTGACGGTAGAAAGCTTCAGCACCGTTCGCGTTGACGACTCTTACCCTCATGAGATATTCGGTGTTTTCCATAAGTCCGCCGATGATATACTTCGTCATCCCTGCTTTTTCTTCACTACGGTATCCCATGCTCCAGTAGCTCTCCGACGCTTTCATCCACTGCACCTGATACTTCAGGGGCTTCACCGTCGTTCCATCGGTAGCGGGCTCCCATTGCAGCTTGATGCCGTAGGGGCTGATGGCTTTGGGATAACCCGCTACGTATTTACCTGCCGTGGGGGCAGAGAAGGTGCTGACGGTTTTATAGGGGTAAAATTTTCTGTTCCCTGTTTTGTCTGATACAATGACTAACACTTCATACTTCGCATCCGGATCGACGTTCGTAATCATATAGGATGTGATGTTTTCGTAGATATTGCTTTCATACCATGTATTACCCGGTTTTTTCCTCCATGTAACCAAGTACCTCAAGTCTTTTTGTTGGGTCGCGTTGTCTTCGCCGGGCCACCATTTCACTTCGATCACTCCATTGCCTATGTACTTGGGATAGTCTTCTTTGTATTTCCCTGCCGTGGGATGATCTTTATCGGGGATGGGATCGGGCATCATGATCTCAGTTGAATAGAATTTGCCGCTCTTGCTGCCCACTATTTTACAGCGGAAGGGTATTGGAAAGCCTTTCGTAGCCCCGACCTTGGTCTTAAACCCAAACTCCGGCGTGCGTGTACCGCTATACACGGCGTTGTCTTCAAGGTGATACCATGTATTGTCCTGCGGAAAGCCCGACTGCCAGTGGTAGGTGAACGTCTCACCCGGCTGGGCATTGAGGATGTCTAATTTCACTTTCCATACCTCACCGGCATAGACCGACGAGCCGATATGTACGATGTAGGCTCTGGCTTTCCCGCCACTCTCCGAAGGGATAACATCGGGCATCATGATTTCATTCGAATAGAATTTGCCGCTCTTGCTACCCACTATTTTACAGCGGAACGGTAATGCCCAGCCTTTCGTAGCTCCTACTTTGGTCTTAAACCCAAACTCCGAGGTGTGTGTACCGCTATACACGGCGTTGTCTTCAAGGTGATGCCATTTGTTGTCACTCGAGAAGCCCGACTGCCAGTGGTAGGTGAACGTCTCACCCGGCTGGGCATCGAGGATGTCAATTTTCACTTTCCACACCTCACCGGCATGGACTGATGGATCAACGTGTACGAAATAGGCTTGGGGTTTTGGTCTCTTGGCTTTCTTGGCCCACGCGTCGGTTGTGAAGCCCATCAGCCCTGTCAGGGTGAGGGCGATACATAGTATATATCGTTTCATCTCTATCTGATTTTAATGGTTAGGAATTGATTGAAATGTATCCGTAGCCCAGTTACTTGACGCTAATCAGTGCTTCGGCTTTGAGGTCGCCCGCGGTGACGGTCAGTGTGACCCCACCGGGTTTAAGGGCATCGATCCAGCAGCTGCCACCCTCGGCACGTAAGATCTTCACCACCGAGGGGCCATCCGTGACGCTCCATTGGAGTGTGGGCAGCGGGACGCCTTCGGGCTCTGCCTGTAGGCGGAACTGGCAGCGGTCGCCAGCGTTGAGCACAATGCTTCCCGGCATGATTTCGATGTCTCCCAAGTCGTCCGGCTCGAGTGGTTCTGGCTTAGGGTCGGGCTTCGGCTCCTCGGCCTTGGACACGGTAACGGTGCACGAGGCTGATACTTTGCCGACGGTGAAGTGGAGGGTCGTTGTGCCTGCGGCTACCGCTTCGACGGTAGCGGACAATCCGTTGGGTGTAACGTTGGCCGTACGCTCGTCGTCGATGCTCCACTTCAGCGAGCCCTGATTGTAATTGTCGGGCCGCACGGTAGCGTCGACGGAGGCCTGTTCACCGACTTTGAGGGTCAGTCGTGCGGGACTCAGCGTGGCGCTTTCAGGCCATACCTCGGTCTGCGCCTTGGTGACGGTGATGACGCAGCTGGCGTTAGCATTGCCGATGGTGAAGTGGAGCGTGGTGGTGCCTACGGCGAGGCCTTTGACGGTGGCCGTGAGTCCGCTGCCGGTGACGGAGGCGATGTTCTGGTTTTCCACGCTCCATTGCGGTGTGCCTTGATTGTAGTTGGCAGGCAGCACGGCGGCCTCTATGGAGGCCTCTTCACCCTCCCTGAGGGTAATCCGGGCGGGGCTCAGCGTGACGCTTTGGGGCCACACCTCGGTCTGCGCCTCGGTGACAGTGACGGCGCACTCGGCGGTGACAACATAAGAACCGGATATAAGTCTGAGGATTTGTATCTTTGTTGTTCCGGGGGCTACGGCCGTGACGGTGAACGATGCCGTCCCGACGCCATCGGGCGGATTAACAGTCGCAATACTCCTATTCAGACTCTTGATTCCGTAACCGGTGGTTAGCGTATCAGGCTTTATGGTGAGGGTGGCTGTCTCGCCGACCTTAAGGTTCATCGTTGTGGGAGAGATGCCAATTCCTGCATAGGCTCCTCTCACGAAGATCATTGCAAAGATCGCAATGAACATTGTTGAATAAAATGCTTTTTTTCCCATGATAATTTGAATTAAAATGTGAATATAATATATTTAATTAATTGTTATTCAGCGTTCGGTTCTCATCAGTCAGCCATCAGCTCTGCATTCTCCCTTTTAAAGGGGGGCAGGGGGGATATTCATATTGGCGTTATGACAGGCGAACACAGAGGTCCGCCCCTACATTGACTACTCTTCTCGTAATTCGTAATTCTCCTTCCCTTTCATTCAGAGTGTCAGCGATGAATATTCTTTATATCCCTCCGGCAAGTGTGCCGGAGGGGGGGGCAGTCCACACAAGGCGAGACTGTCTTTACTTGATCAGCACCTTCGCGATCTGCTCACCGATGCGTACCAGATATACACCCGGAGCTAACGGCAGAACATGGTCGCCGGCAGGGGCATCCATCGTGCGGACGAGTGCGCCGCTTACATCATATAGATGTACCATCTGCGGTGCGAGCAGCGTGAGGTGCAGTGCGCCATCGACTGCGTAGACGCGCAGGCCGTCGATCGTTTCGTTGCCGACGGTGGAGATGACTTCCACCTGACAGGAGGCTGTCTTGCCGCTGCCGTCCATCGCTTGGGCCGTGATCTCAGCCTTGCCTTTCTTATGGATGCGTACCGTGACGGCGCTGCCTTCGACCGTGCCCGACTTCAGCATCGAGGACAGCGAGACGGCCTCTACGGTGGCCACGCTTTCGTTGCTGCTCGACCATTGCAACGCCGGGTTGGTGGCGTTGGCGGGCAGCACGGTGGCCTCTAACCGGAACGACTCGCGGTCGCCGTCGATCGTGACCTTCGGCTGATCCAGCATCACGGAGCTGACTTGTACGGTGGGTTTGGGTTCCTTCTCCAGGGGCTTGACCTCCTTCACGCTATAGAATGTAACATTGTCGGCTTCGTCCCACACTTTTACCGATATATCATACGTCATATCGGAATAGGGGAGGTCGGTGATGGTATACTCCGTTTCGTCGGTTAAGATCGGACTAGACTTCACCAGCTTCTTAAATAAACCGCACCTCACCTGATACCGCAGCTTCTCTTGCTTCGTGACGTTGTCTGTGGCCTTGTTCCATTTCACTACGATCTCGGTCGGTGAGATGGCTTTGGGATAGCCGTCCACGTAACCGCCCGGCTTGGGCTTCTCGGTGTCGGCGGCAGGCGGGGTCTTGACTATAGGATCGCCGTATCCGTCACTGTTATTGGCTTCGTCCCACACCGTTATCTGTATTCTATACTCCGTTTCGGGTTCGATGCCAGTGATAGTATATTCCGTTTGGTTGGTTAATTCCGGACTGGTTTTTACCTCCTTCCCATCAGAATGCCTGATACATTTCACCCGATACCGCAGCTTCTCCTGCGCAGTGACGTTGTCCTTGGCGGGGGTCCATTTCACTTCGATCGCGGTCGGTGAAATGGCTTTGGGATAGCCTAATACGAAATGGCCCGGCTTGGGCGTCTCGGTGTCGGCGGCAGGGGTCTCTCCCTTCTGCGTCACCTTGAGCGTCACATTGCCCGCAGTGGTCTTGAAGGTGATGGTGGCGCTGCGTTCGGGGCCGGTGTTCGCTAAGGCGAGGACCAAAAGTCTTAGGCGATCCTTATAGCCGGTGACGCCCCCGCTGTATGTTAGCCAACGCGGCGCATCGAGACCTTTGAATTTGAACGGCTTGTTACATCTGATTATCACAATTTTACCGTTCGCCTTCGCTTCCATGGTTAGCTCCTTGGGGGTGATGGTGAGCTCGCCGGGCAGCTCGGGATCGGCTATAGTGCTCACTTTGCGCACGCCATACGATCCGCCGCCAGTTCCATAGATGGCTTCAGAGATGACCTCTACCTCGTACATCGTGTTATAAGACCCGTTGATAGTGAAATTCAAATCGGTAGTCGTTTTCTCTTTCCACGTGCTGTAGCCGCTCTCTCTCCACCTTACGCGGTAACGGAACTGTAACGACATGGTGCCTTGACTTCCGGTGGTTTTTGTCCATGCCAACTTGATCGTGTTGTTATCGGCCTCCACCCGGGTGTAGTGCCCCAAGGTATAATCGGCCTGTGCGTGTTCTGCGAATCCCATCAGCCCAAGGAGTAGGGCGATGAGAAGAATTGGGTAATGATGTCTTGTTTTCATAATGCTAAATGGTTTAAATTAGTTAGTAAATATTTATTTATTTTATTTATATAATTGTTATTCAGTATTCAGCGGTCAGATTAACCACAAGTTCCACAAGTTTTATTTGCGGTTATTTGCGCCGTTTGCGTTTGGAACACAGTCTTTTGTCATTCAGAGCGTGAGCGGAGAATCTTCTTCTGTTACTTTTGGCTTGACCCAAAAGTAACCAAAAGGTCAAGGCTTCGTGCGCTTCACACGCCTTCGCGACGCTTGCAGGTCGGAAAATCAGGTAACTCGCTTCGCTTCGTTCCACATTGGGCTGAAGTAACGTGTCCTTTCAAGGCTTTTACAGCCGTCAGCGGTTAGTTCAACCAATCCTCTACTTCACAGGGTGCCGCTCCGGGTCGCTGCCGACAACCATGACATACTTCTGTCCGTTGGCGCTCTTCTGGAGATAGCAATGGGTGAGCACCGTCTTGCCGCCCGATTTGGTAATGAGATCGGCCTTGATGGTGTACTTGATGGTTTTGTAAGGCCAAACTTTTTCCTTGACTTCCTGCCAGTTATTACTGTGATAGATCACCTCGACGAACTCGTCGCCTCGGTGCCCGGCCAGTTCGCGTCCGGCGGCATCGCCCTTGGTTTTGAGTTCGCCCGAAACATTCACACCCTTGGGCATCGCCACAGCCGGAACATTACCCGCACGCACGGCGCCCATTATCTTGCCCACCACTCCGTCGGCCGTCCAGCGCGTGTAGAGCATCGTGGCCTTGCGTGCCTTGGGATCGGAGGCTTCCTTCTTGTCCCAGTCCTTGTGCTGGACAAGAATTTGGGTGTAGAGTTCCGTGCCCATCAGATAGTACTTGGCGCGGATCAAAGGGTATTTCTGACATATCTCATCGTTCTTCTCCACATTTTCGAAGCAGTCGATGACGCGGTCGGCAATGAGGTCGAAGTCTACCACATTGAGGGCCATGTTGAACATGATACGTTCGCGCTTGAAGCGTAGTTTTTCGTATTCCATTGCCGGCAGCACGATGCCGAGGTTGGCATCGAGTATGCCCTTGTCGTCATTGCAGGTCTCGGGTTTGATTTCCACGCCCGACTTCATGATCGGACTGAGGATTACCAGCAACTCGGCGAGTTTCTGCACAGCAATGTCGCTATTGGGGTCGGCGAAGAAGGCTGCCGCGAAAGGATAACGGAAGATATCGTCGTGGTAGATGCCCATCTTCTCGCCTGCCGGAGTAACGAATTCGGCTCCGTTCTTATCGTCGTGGATGAAAGGCGGGAAGTAAACGTAGTCGCCCGGTCTCTGGCTAAGCACCGCCTCTATCATTTTGTTGAGTACATTGTGCCCGATGAGGAGATTATCACCCAGCCCATACATTTTCGGATACTTGTAGTAGGGCTGTAGGGGGAAGTACTTCGGGTCGAGATGCTCGTAGGCTGCGTGTATCTGTGCAAAGGAACGAGTGGAGCGCTTCCACACGTCGTTGTTCGATGCGTCGGGATCGTTTTCGATGGCCTCTTTCGAAGGCTCGTAGTCTTTCTTGTAGAGTGAGATAAGCGTACTGCCGTCTTTATCGGAGACGCTTGAGTTGTTGTTCGAGGATTCGGACACGGGAAGTCCCGTCTTTTCCTCAGTCTTCTCCATCACCTTTTTTTCCGCCTTGTTCATCGCCTTGTCGGTCGTACGATCGACGGAGGTCTCGGCTTTGTTCTTCACTTTACGCTCGACGTTTCTCTTGGCATTTTTGAGAACGTTACCAAATTGCGCCTCGGCGGGTATACTGATTGCAAATACCAGCGCCACGGCTACTGACAATGTGATGATTCTGTTTTGTTTCATCCTTGTTGAATTTAAATCATTATTTTTGATCATAGTTTAAAATATATTAAAACAATTATTAAGTAAGTGCCCTTGTCGTAATTCCATTAAGGCGAAAGGCGTTATTATTGGGTCGTTTTTATTTATTCCGTTATTTTCTCTTTATAGCTGATGCTGAAGATATGCTCCTTGCTATCGCCAGCATTATTTTCCGACATTGTTCTTATCTTTCCATTGACGAGCAGAACCTCCACTTCCTTTGTTACCGGATTGACGTTGAGCTTCATCGTACCATTCGAGAATCGGGATGTATCACTTACTTCCTCTTGTCCACAGCAGAGCCGATAGCCGGAAATGTAGCCATTCGCTGTGGGGCGCCGGTTGTGAATCCCATCAGCCCTGCGATTAGAGCGAGGAGAAGGATTGGGTAATCATGTCTTGTTTTCATTTTCATAATGATAAATGTTTTAAATTAAAATTAGTCAGTAAATAATTTATTTAATTGTTATTCAGCGTTCAGTTGTCCGTGTTCAGCGGTCTGTTGCAGCAATCAGCTCTACACCTCAGCAATCATTCTATCAGGCAGAAGGTAAACAGGCTCACAATGCGTTTCCAAAGAGTGCGACAAGGCGACGTTTTCTCGGACGGCTGATGTTCCGTCTTTTCAGGTGGAGGATTCTCGGGATGAGGGTTGCCCTCCTGTTTCACCACTCCGCGGCGGTCAAGTTCATCATTGACAATCGTGCGTATCGTGTCGAACAGTTGAAAGCGGTCTTCAGAAAATTGCATGTTCCGCATCTGCTGTTTGCTGCGTCTATCTTCTACTTGTTCTTTCATATCGCTTGCACTTTTTATGCGTTTGATTTTTTGCAAAATTAAAGGCGGGTGGAACGAAACCAACTATCATAATCAGACAAAAACCTATTCATATCGGACATTCTGTATTTTTCAGACGTATCATTATTGGACATTTTATTGCTATAATCTATTGGTGTACAATAATTTATTAGTGATATTTTTGCAGATTTTAACAAATAAATATTTTGAGCCATTGGGAAAAGGTCGTGTCAACCATTCTCGGAGAAAATCAGGAGGGGCAGTGAATCGATCGTAGGAGGAGCATTCAATGTTTATGAAAATTTTATTCGGATTCTATTGGCGGTTATAGAACTTTTTACGATCTTTTCAATTTTCAAAAGGAACAATGAACCCCATTTCGATGAACTATCCTAAATCATCAATTATGCAACACGATTCCCATGACGAAAAAGTCGGTTTATATCCCATGCCTATGTGCAAGCATTGGAATATCTGTGGCGGTGGATTGACTTTAAGCGTGATATGGGCGCTTATTTCGATCTTTTCCATGCTTGTTTCGTGCGGCGACGGCCGCACGAAACGTCCGTCCGACCGCATCGCCCACAGCAGCCATGCCGGACATGCGGATTCCGCCGCGCGGGTTGACACTTCGGAACCCGGACACGAGATGAACCGGCTGTTGGATGATTTCGATCACCAACACGGCAAGCGTCGCATGGCCGCCGCCCAACCCATCTTCGACCTGCTCTATCGCGAAGAGATGACCGACAGCCTGCTCCACGCCACGCCCGGCATGCCCGCAGATAGCCTCGAGATGCTCGTATGGTACTGGGCCGGTGAATATTTCTATGAAGTACAGGATTATAACGAGGGACTGCGCTGTGCCACACGTGCCTTGCCACTTACTTATCGAGCCGGTGACCTGATGCTGCAAAGCGACTGCGAACGGTTAGTGGGGTTGTTTCACTTCCGCATGTCGGATTATGCGCAGGCCATCAAGTACGCGCAAAAGAGCCTTGAAAGCAGTCGCAGGCATGGCGATTTGAGCCGCACCAGCAGCTCGCTCAATACGCTGGCGGGCATCTGCCTCGTGGCCAAACAGCTCGACGACGGTGAACGGTACATCTTAGAGGCCATCCGATACAGCACCGCAGCGGGCGACTCAAACCGCATGGCCATCCAATACGGCATGGCCTCGGAAATTTATCATGTCATGGGGAAGGCGCAGCAGGCGTTAGACTATGCTCGTCGGGCCTGCGAGATCGACGAGGCGCGGGGCAACACGGCCAAGGTGGGCATACGCCTCTCGCAGATGGCCACGGCACAGATGGATCTCGGGCTGGACGCCGAAGCGGAGCGCTCCCTCCTACACGCCATCCCCATCTTAGACGAGGTCGGCAACGAGTTGTCGCTCTCCATCTGCCGCAACCAGATGGGTGAGCTGCTCAACCGCCGCGGGGCACACGACGAAGCCGCTCACTACTTCAGACAGGCAGTCGACAAGTTTGCCGCACGCAAAGACATGTACAACGAAAGCCGCTCGCGCATAGGACTCTACGAGGCCTTAAAAGGCAATAACCCCACCGAGGCCAGCCGTCACCTCCTGCGCTATGCCGAGCTGAAAGACTCTATCTATCGCCACGACATGGAGCAGAACGTGAGCCACTACAACGTGAGGTATAAGACGGAAGAGCTGGCTCTGCAACAGGCTCGCGAGCGCACGGAAAAACGCGTCATCCTGATCGCTGGCATCGCCCTCGTCGCCGTGCTACTGCTCGTCATGGCCGTCATCATCTACATGGGTCGGGTACGCCGCCGAAATCACCGACTCCTCAAACAGGTCAGCCAGCTGCGCGAAGATTTTTTTACGAACATCACCCACGAATTCCGCACACCGCTCACGGTCATCCTCGGGCTCAGCCACGAGTTGCAAACACCGATTGACGATCCGGAGGAGACCGCAGACAAGGCCCGTACCATCGAGCGGCAAGGCAATAATCTGCTGACCCTCATCAACCAGCTCTTAGACATCTCCAAGATCAAGTCGGCCGTGGGCAACACCGACTGGCGCACGGGCGACATCACAGCTTATCTCTCTATGATCATAGAGAGCTATCGCGACTATGCCCTCAGCCGCAACATCAACCTGCAATTCTTCTCGAAAGGCGAGGTGGAGATGGACTTTGTGCCTGATTATGTGATCAAGATGATGAACAACCTGCTTTCTAACGCCTTCAAGTTCACGCCGGCCTATGGCAAGGTGAACGTGCTCACGTGGCGCGAGGGTGACCTGCTGTTTATCGATGTCTCGGATACAGGCCGGGGTATCGGGCGAGAGGAGTTCTCGAACATCTTCAAACCCTTCTATCAGGCCGGGAGTGAGGCGTGCAACATCGGCACGGGAGTGGGTCTGGCACTCGTTAAGCAAATCGTGGATGCCGTGGAAGGACGGATCACGGTGGAGAGCACGCTCGGCCGGGGCACCACCTTCCATATCAGCATGCCTATCCGCCATCGTGGCCTACAGCCGATCACTACCGCTACGGAACCGAACTGGCCGTTGCTTCCCGAAGTCACGCCCGATCCTCAAGACAGCGACAGCGAAGACAATGCCTGCCACCTGCTTATCATCGAAGATAATGCCGACGTGGCCGCCTACATCGGCTCACAATTTGCCGACCGCTACACCCTCTCTTACGCCACCGACGGCGGCGCAGGGTTGGAGAAAGCCCTCACACTTGTCCCCGACCTGATCATCACCGACCTGATGATGCCGGGCATGGACGGCTTGGAAGTATGCCGACAGATTCGCGGCAATGAGATTGTAAACCATATCCCCATTATCGTAGTCACGGCCAAGATTACGGAAAAGGAGCGGATCGAGGGCATAGAAGCCGGAGCGGATGCCTATCTTGCCAAGCCGTTCAACAGCGACGAACTGCGCACGAGGGTGGAGAAGTTGTTAGAAGGACGCCGACTCCTGCAGGAAAAGTTCGCAAAAATATCGATGGAAATCAAAGAGAATGAGAAGCAGGACCTCGATATGCCTCAAGAAGCGGATTTACGCTTCCTCGCCAAAGTGTCGGATTTCATTTACAGGCAACTCAGCCGGAACCAAGCCACCGATGTATTAACCGTCGCCTCAACCATGTGCATGAGTCCCCGGCAGTTCTACCGCAAGATCAACGCCTTGACAGGCTATGCGCCATCAGTCTATATCCAGCGACTCAAAATCAGAAAAGCTCGCAACCTGTTAGACAAGGATCCTACGATCCGTTTTATGGAAGTGGCAGACTTATGCGGCTTTGATGCCTATCCCAATTTCGTGCGGGCATTTAAGAATGTGTGTGGCGTAACCCCCACAGAGTACAGACGACGGGAGGACTGATCGCCCGAAATGTGGAGCTGGAGAGATTCGAACTCTCGTCCAAACGAGGAACTAATTTGCTTTCTACATGCTTATCTTCGCCTTCATTTTCGTGCTGCGGCAAGACCGAAGCCACCCACCGCAACCTTATTCCCTGAATTTTCACTTGCCGTACGGGACATCCGTCAAGCTATCTCCGACATTTCTGCACCACCGGTTCGGATTGCCTCGAAGCCACGGCTTCCGGGTGATGTCTCGTCCAAACACCTTGTGTAAGGATTAAGCTTCAATCTACTGTGCTTCGATTAAGCAGCGAGAGCGTAGTTATTTTCGCCAGTTAAAATTGGATCAACCGAGATTAAAGTGCCGGCCAACGACGCACTGCATGCTTACAAACCACTTCTGCCCGCTGTCAAAACCGGTCAGCCCCTTCTATAAAAAGTAAATGATTTGAAAATCACCTCTATGATTTAACCATATCCGACACTTCGGATCGTTTAGCAAATGCAAAGGTACATCATTTTCTCCGAAAAAGAAAAACCGCGTCCGAGATTTATCTTCTTTTCCATATTTAATCTCAGCTTTTTTATCTATGTTTGCACATAAAAACAAACTTATTCAAAAATACAATTGCAGATGAAGAATTTTTTCATGTTTCCACTTACTTTGACCATGACAGTGACCTCTTACGCTCAAGTAGCGTTTCGCCCCCCGGTGACTCTTCAAAAACCCGTAAAAGATACGTTGCATAACGTGGTGATCACCGATCCGTTCCGCTGGCTCGAAGATAAGGAAGATCCTAAAGTCGTTGCATGGACTAAAGCGCAGCACGATTACGGTATCGAATACCTCAAACAGACCCAGCAGGAGCATCCCGGACTGCGCGAAGCCATCGCCTCGTATATCGACATGGATTATGAAGGGCCCTTGAACAAGATTGGCAACCGCGTCTTCCAAAACGTTAAGAGAAAGGGAGACATGCAATCCAAAATCTATACCCTGATCAACGGGAAGAAAGTATTGATCTGGGACCCGGTCAAATTAGACCCGTCGGGAAAGACCTCGACCTCGGGTACGAGTTACACGTATGACGGCAACCGTGCGGCCATCAGTGTACAGAAGAGCGGCGCGGAGATTTCGACGACTTACATTATTGATACGCGAACGGGTAAGATACTGCACAAACCGATCGAAAACATCTTCGGATTTCAGTGGACAAAAGATCAGCAACATGCTTATTTCACGCTTCGTTCGAAAGAAGATATCGATGCGCAGCGTCCGCTTAAAACGTACCGATGGAAAGCAGGCGACCCGATAACAAAAGCACAGTTTATCGGCACAACCTCCGATGCACAGAACAATTATTTTATCTACGACAACCGTTACGGCGATGTAACATTCTTCGGCGAAGGCGATTTCTACTCCAACAAAGTGTATATGCGCAAGACGGGGACGAACGAGCCCGGACAGCTGATCTACGAAAGCAAAGAGTTCAACGCATATCCCGAAGCAATTGGCGATAAGCTCTATATCCTGACGAACGACAAAGCGCCGAATTTCCGTCTGATGACGGCCGATGTTTCAAATCCCGAATACAAAGACTGGAAAGTGCTGGTTCCCGAATCGGAAACGGTGATGCAAAGCTATGCCGTTATGAAAAACAACATCATCATACAGGATAAAAAAGACATTATGAGTCGTCTTACGCTCTACGATCTCGACGGAAAACGGTTGCGCGAAATCGAACTCCCCGAAGTGGGAAACGTCGGCGGGATGAGTTATAACCGGGAAGAAGACTCTCTTTACATCAGCTTGAATACGTTTACATCGACTCCGAAGACCTTCGTGGCTTCACCCTCCGACTTCAAATGGAGACTCTACTATCAGCGTGAACTGCCGATCGATATGAGCGGCATCGAAGGGAAAATCGTATTCTATCCCTCGAAAGACGGTACGAAGATTCCGGCATTTGTGATCCACAAAAAGGGTCTCGAACTGAATGGTAACAATCCGGTGCTGATTAACGGATACGGCGGCTTCAATTCGGGTATTGAGCCGGGATATCAAGGCTTCTATGCTCCGTTGCTGGAAAAAGGCATTGTGGTGGTACGTGCCGGTATCCGCGGAGGCGACGAATACGGCGAAGCGTGGCATCGGAACGGGATGCTGGGCAAAAAGCAAAATACATTCGACGATTTCAACAGTTGCGTAGAGTGGCTGATCAAGGAGAAATATACCAATCCGCAGAAAGTGGTTGCTATGGGCGGCAGTAACGGCGGGCTGTTGATGGGTGCCATCGCCACGCAGCGCCCCGATCTCTACAAGGCGATTGTTTGCCAAGTGCCGTTATTGGATATGCTTCGTTATCATAAGTTCCTGATCGCACGATACTGGATTCCGGAGTACGGATCGTCTGACGATCCCGAACAATTCGGATGGATTCTCCCCTACTCTCCTTATCATAACATCAAAGCGGGGGTAAGCCTCCCGACAATGCTTGTTACCACCGGTGCGAACGACAGTCGCGTTGATCCGCTGCATGCCAAAAAGTTCGTTGCGGCTGTGCAAAACAATCCCGGACAAGTCAACCCGGTTATCCTCCACATCGACTACGAAAGCGGACACGGAAGCGGTCAAAGTACGGAACAGAGTATTAAGAACTGGACCTTTACATTCGAGTTTATCATGAATCAGTTGGGACTCTAAACCAACAAAATCGATTCATGGTCTGTAAGGGCCGCAGGCAAAACGGATCAAGAACGATTTTGCTTGCGGCTTTTCTTTTTCTTGTGCAAAGAGCGCGTTCGCCTGCCGAAACCCGAGAAAGCAGTACAAAAATCGTATCTTTGCCGGCGGTTTATCCGTAACGTATGAATATTGCGATCGTATTTGTGGTCACCTTGGCGGTCAATCTTCTTTTGGGCCGGTATCGCATCAGATACCGCAAGATGAGTTTGATGTGGTGGATCATCATACACGCCTCTCTTCCGTTAGTCATACCTTTGCGTATCTGGCTCGATACGCCGGACATTACGATTCCGCTCTTCATCGCTCTGGCCGTTATCGGTCAAATTATCGGCTCGCGAATCCGGTGGGAAACGGATAAGAGGTAGTTGATTTCACTGCTTGGCTTTGAATTTCCTGAGCTGTACGTAAATCATCGCTATCGATACGAGAGCGGAGACCGTATCCGAGACAGGCATACTCATCCATATTCCCGCTATGCCGAAAAGTTTCGGCATGATCAGCAGGCAGGGAATTAAAACGATCACTTGTCGTATCAAGGATAAGAAGATGGCTTTCTTTGCCATACCGATACTCTGGAAAAAATGGGTTATCACCATCTGCGCCCCGATCAGCGGAAAAACCATGACGGAGATACGCATCCCGTAGACCGACAAGCGGATCAATTCTTCATCGGTCGTAAAGACGCGGGCAATCCATTCGGGTTTGAGTTGCGCCAGCAAAAACGCAAACGTTGTGACGAGGGTTGCAAAAAAGACCGTCAACCGAAAAGCTTTCTGCACACGGTTAATTTGACGCGCTCCGTAATTATATCCCACAATAGGCTGCATCCCCTGATTCAGCCCCATCACAATCATGAGAAACATAAATGCAAAACGATTGACGATGCCGTAGGCTCCGATAGCCAAATCGCCGCCGTATCGCTTCAGGCCGTTATTGATCAGAATCACAATCATACACGAAGCCAGATGCATCAGGAAAGGAGCCATACCGATAGCCAGTATGTCTTTGATGATGCCGATGCGTGGCTTGAGCATGCCTTTCCGAAAATGTAACAGACGTTTTTTGTCACTGAAAAGAATCAACAGCCACATCAGTGTTACACATTGTGAAAGTACGGTTGCGACGGCTGCTCCCTGAATGCCCCATCCGAAAACAAAGATAAAAAGCGGATCCAATGCCGTATTCAGCACCACAGTCGTTACCGTCATCATCATAGCCTGTATCGGGTGTCCTGACGAGCGCAGTACGCTGTTCAATCCCAGATAAAGATGCGTAATGATATTTCCGGAGAGAATAATCACGATGTAATCGCGAGCATATCCGATCGTCTGCTCGCCGGCGCCGAAAAAATACAGAATCGGATCGATAAAAATGAGCGATACAAGGGTAAACACTCCCCCGATGACGATATTCATGCACACTACATTCCCCAGCACCTGTTGTGCCGCACCGTAATTTTTTTGTCCCAGCCTGACGGAAACGATCGTGCTGGCGCCCACCCCCACCAAGGCTCCAAAAGCCGCAGCAATGTTCATGAACGGAAATGTGATGGCCAGTCCCGAAATGGCCATGGCTCCTACCCCCCGGCCGATAAAAATGCTGTCGACCATATTATATAGCGACACAGCCGTCATGGCAATAATCGCCGGAAGGGCATATTTTGTCAGTAACGAACCGACGGGTTCTGTTTCTAATGCAGAAAGAGGTTTTTGCACAGACATCTATTTTATTATTTTCACGTCAGGTCGCAAAAGTAATGAATTCGGTGTGCAAAACCTTGTCATCTCCGGTAAACATTTCTTTATAATTTATTTTTCAATCATTTGCAGATCATGATCCACAATCATAAATCGGGGCTTCGGTAAAATTTTCGTCTTGTAATATTTTGTCCGTAAAATCCGGAAAAATCTGGAAGAAGACGGTCGAAAGATAAATAAGTTGTGTATATTTGTCGGCAATTTGAAATAAAAAAAGAAAAAGATGAAACAATTTTTCAAAATGATGTTTGCTTCCACATTGGGCTTCTTCGTGGGGCTGATGTTGGCAGGAATGATCGCCATTGTTTTTATGATCGGCATGGTGGCCGGTCTGGGTTCAAATTCTCAGGCGGTTTATACACCCAAAGCGGAAAACAGTGTCTTTAAAATTGCATTTGAAGGAGATATTCGCGAGTCGGCGGAAGAAAATCCGTTTACTAATTTGTTAACGGGCAGGGAACCGGATTTGTCGTTGAGAGATTTATTGAAATCGATTCATCACGCCAAGGAACAGGAATCGGTCAGAGGGATTTATCTGGACATGGGAGTATTTTCCGGAGGGACAGCCAGCCTCGATGCCGTTCGCCGCGCGCTGATGGATTTTAAGGAAAGCGGGAAATTTATCGTCGCCTATGCCGATAACTACACTCAAGGAGGGTATTATCTGGCTTCGGTGGCTGATAAAATCTATCTTAACCCACAGGGAATTTTGGGACTGACCGGTCTATCTTCCCGGACGATGTTCTATAAAGGCCTGTTACAAAAGATCGGGGTAGAGATGATGGTTTTTAAGGTGGGCACGTACAAAGGAGCCGTCGAACCTTTTATCGCAGATAAATTGAGCGATGCGAATCGCGAACAGATTACCTCGTATCAAAACTCCATTTGGGGTAACATCACCAAAGGGATTGCAAAGTGCCGGAATATCACGGTAGAGGATGTAAACCGTTTTGCAGATGAAGGGGCGTTTTTTGCTTCTCCGGAGAAAGCGGTCGAGTATAAATTAATCGATGAGCTGAAGTACCGCAGCGAAGTGGAGAAATATTTGATCGAACAATCCGGTCAAACGGGCGACAAGCTGAAAACCGTCGGATTATCGAACATGAAGAATGTAAAGAAAACCGAGCGGGAATATCGTAACAAGATTGCGATCGTATATGCCGAAGGGGAGATCATGCAGCAGATTATTTCATCGCCTTACAGCGGTAATTTTCCCTGTATTTCGGAAAAGATCAATGACGACCTGAGGAAACTGGCCGATAACAAGGATGTGAAAGCGGTGGTGCTGCGCATCAATTCGCCGGGTGGCAGTGCTTATACGTCCGAACAGATCTGGAAGCAGGTGTATGAATTGAAAAAGAAAAAACCGGTGGTCGTTTCTATGGGAAGCGTGGCTGCTTCGGGAGGATATTATATTGCGAGCGGTGCGAGCAAGATCATTGCCGAGCCGAATACGCTGACAGGCTCGATCGGAATTTTCGGGATGTTTCCCAATACAGCCGGACTGTTTAATAAGCTGGCGTTAACGACCGATATAGTCAAGACCAACAGATACGCAGACTTTGGCGACCCCGCCCGCCCGATGACGGACGATGAAAAAGCGTTGATACAAGGTTATATCGAGCGTGGATATGATACGTTTCTGACGCGATGTGCCGAAGGGCGGGGCGTGAGCAAAGCCGATATCGACAGCATCGGGCAAGGGCGTGTGTGGACCGGAGAGCAGGCGCTTAAAATCGGCTTGGTCGACGAGTTGGGCGGTATTGAACGCGCTGTCGAGCTGGCGGGTGAATTAGCCGAGATATACAATTATAATATAATGGAAGTATCGACCGATCACGACTTTTTGAAGGAGCTTTTGGAGAAACAGATCGAAATTGTGAAGCAATCCGTCGTGAAAGACATGCTGGGCGACGAATACGAGCATTTCAGAACATTACGGAAAGTCAAAGCAACATACGGTATTCAGGCACGTATACCTTATGATCTGAAACCGTTGTAGGAAAAGAGCGAAGCGAAAATGGCAAAATCAAATCGCCTGCATTATATCGGGTTTCCTGTTGCACTGGTCTATGGGATAGTGGTATGGATACGTAACCTCTTCTTCCATATCAATTTGTTGCCTTCGCAGCAATATGCGATTCCGGTCATTTGTATCGGTAACTTATCGATGGGAGGAGCGGGAAAGACACCGATGGTCGAGTACCTGATACGTCTGTTGTCGAAAAAATACCGGGTGGCTGTGCTCAGTCGCGGGTATAAGCGCCGGACATCGGGGTATGTCTTGGCCGGCAACCATTGTACCGGTCAGGAGGTAGGCGATGAAGCCTGCCAGATAAAACGTAAATATCCTTCGATTATCGTGGCCGTCGACAAAAGTCGTCGCCGGGGGATGAAGCATTTGTTGGCCATGACCGAAAGCGAACGACCACAGGTCGTCCTGCTCGATGACGCCTTTCAGCATCGATATGTGCAACCGTCGTTATCGATTTTGGTCACGGATTATAATCACTTGTTTTACAAAGACAAATTATTTCCGGTGGGCATGCTGCGCGAACCGGCAAGCAGTGTCTACCGGGCTGATTTTGTTGTGGTCAGTAAATGTGATCCGACATTAAAACCTATCGATTGCCGGATCGTGGAAGACGATATGCACCTGCAATCCCATCAACAGGTGTTTTTTTCCGGCATCTCGTATTTGCGAATGGAAGGGGTCTGGCCGGAAGAATGTGGCCCGCGAGCCTTAAGCAGTCTTCGAAAAGACGATGAAGTGCTTCT
The DNA here is from genome assembly GCF_001006485.1 of Tannerella forsythia. Taxonomy (GTDB): domain Bacteria; phylum Bacteroidota; class Bacteroidia; order Bacteroidales; family Tannerellaceae; genus Tannerella; species Tannerella forsythia. Next base: position 162,326 of record NZ_JUET01000076.1, on the reverse strand, counting down.
GCTCACAGGCGTTGCCAATCCGTCGCCACTCATCGAAGAAATGAAGAAACACTCGCAGAACGTAAATGTAATGTCATTCGGCGATCATCATGACTTCAAGAAAAAGGATGTCAAAAAAATAAGCGCCTCATTCGTAAAAATGAATTCCGAAGCACTTATCGTATGTACGGAGAAAGACGCCGTGCGCATTCGGAACAATCCGTATTTCCCGCTCGAATGGCATTCGCACATGTATTATGTACCGATTGAGGTCTCTTTCCTGTTCGACAAGGGGAATTTATTCGACGAACCGATCTTGAAGCATATCTCCACGATGGAAAGCAGTCGTGTTTTAAGACAATAAAAAAGCGCATAATCATGCAACGAACGGAAATCGCCACATTGGGAGAATTCGGTCTGATCCGCCATCTGACAAACGCTGTCACGCTAAGGAACAAGAGCACACTGAAAGGTGTGGGCGACGATGCGGCCGTACTTGACTACCGAGACAAGCAGACGCTCATCACGACCGATTTGTTGCTGGAAGGTGTACATTTCGACCTTACTTATACTCCTTTGAAGCATTTAGGTTATAAAGCGGCCGTGGTGAATTTTTCCGATATTTATGCGATGAACGGACAGCCGAAACAAATGACCGTGTCGGTCGGCATATCCAAGCGCTTTGCGGTAGAAGACCTGGAAGAGTTATATGCCGGTATCATGCTTGCCTGCGACGTGTATGGCGTCGATCTGGTAGGAGGAGACACCTCCTCGTCATTGACCGGACTGGCATTAAGTCTTACTTGTATCGGCGAAGGAGAAGTGGGAAAAATCGTTTATCGCGACGGAGCAAAAGAGACCGATCTGATATGTGTCTCGGGCGATTTGGGGGCTGCCTATATGGGGTTGCAGTTGCTCGAACGCGAAAAAAACGTGTTCCAAGGTGAAAAAGATTTTCAACCCGATTTCAGTGGAAAGGAATATATCCTTGAGCGGCAACTCAAGCCGGAAGCGCGCAAAGACGTGATCGCGATATTGGCCGAAGCAGGCATCGTCCCCACTGCCATGATGGATATTTCCGACGGGCTATCGTCCGAGCTGCTTCACATCGCATCGCAAAGCGGAGTGGGATGCCGCATTTACGAAGACCGTATTCCAATCGATTATCAAACGGCAGTCATGGCTGAAGAATTTAATATGAATCTTGTTACGGCGGCATTGAACGGTGGCGAAGATTACGAATTGGTCTTCACCGTGCCGTTGTCTTACCATGATCAGGTGCAGGCTTTGAAAGGAATTAAAATCATCGGACATATTACGAAGGCCGCATTCGGAAATTGTCTTGTCGGGCGCGACGGCGGTGAGGTTGCGTTAAAAGCTCAGGGATGGCAGTCGTTTACCGAAGAGCGTCCGTGATTTTTTTTTTTTGCATGCCTTAAAGACGACTTCCTGCAACTTGTTTCCGACACCGGAACCTCAACACTCCATGATTGTTTGACTTCATGAAAGCAGATAAAAGGTTTTTCATCTGCAATAAACATGTTTCTCTGTTGATAACTTCATTCCAAAGACCATTGTACATTAGGCGCTAATCTTTATCTTTGCAGCGTAAAAGATATCAAAAATCAACAGCAATGGCAGAAAATACACCTTTGGAAGAAAATAAAAAAAGCCTGAATTTCATCGAACAAATCATCGAAAAAGACTTGTCCGAAAGAAAAAACAATGGACGGGTTCAAACGCGTTTTCCGCCCGAACCGAACGGTTACCTGCATATCGGACATGCCAAAGCCATCTGCCTTGATTTTGGCATCGCCGAAAAATATCGGGGCGTGTGCAACCTGCGCTTTGACGATACGAACCCCACGAAAGAAGATGTAGAGTACGTCGATTCGATTCAGGAAGATATCCGCTGGCTGGGCTTTCGGTGGGAAAACATCTTTTATGCTTCGGATTACTTTCAACAACTCTTCGACTTTGCTGTTTCACTGATTCAAAAAGGGAAAGCATACGTCGACGAGCAAAGTGCGGAGGCCATTGCCGCACAAAAAGGAACACCGACGCAGGCCGGTACGGACAGTCCTTATCGTAATCGTCCGACAGAAGAAAGTTTAGATATTTTTCTCCGCATGAATCGCGGAGATTTTGAGGAAGGTGCTATGACCTTACGGGCCAAGATCGATATGGCTTCGCCCAATATGCACTTCCGCGATCCCATCATCTATCGAATCATTAAGACGCCCCATCACCGGACAGGAAGAACATGGAATGTCTATCCGATGTACGACTTCGCCCACGGACAAAGCGACTATTTTGAAGGGGTAACCCATTCGCTCTGTACGCTCGAATTTGAAGTACACCGGCCGCTATACGATTATTTTATCGACTTGCTGATCGACAGTGAATGCGGAAAAGACGGCGATTACCGTCCGCGACAAACGGAGTTCAATCGTCTGAACCTGACTTATACCGTGATGAGCAAGCGCAAACTGCTTCAGTTGGTAAAAGAAAAGTTAGTAAACGGCTGGGATGACCCGCGCATGCCGACGATCTGCGGCTACCGTCGCCGAGGTTTCACTCCCTCCTCCATTCGCCGTTTCATCCATCTGATCGGTTATACGAAATACGACGGCATCATTGACGTAGCGTTGCTCGAACATGCTGTACGCGAAGACCTGAACGCTACGGCACGGCGTGTTGCCGCAGTACTCCGCCCCGTCAAGCTGATCATCACCAACTATCCCGAAGGACAGGTGGAGATGATGACTTCGGTCAACAATCCGGAGAACCCCGCAGACGGAACTCATGAGATTGCTTTCTCGCGCGAACTGTATATCGAGCGGGATGATTTTATGGAAGAAGCGCACAGAAAATACTATCGTCTGACCCCGGGGCAGGAAGTACGTCTGCGGTGTGCATACATCGTGAAATGTACGGGATGTAAGAAGAATGCGGACGGCGAAGTGGAAGAAGTTTACGCCGAATACGATCCGAAGACGAAAACCGGAATGCCCGACAGCAACAGAAAAGTAAAAGGTACGATACACTGGGTATCTGCCGCCCGTGCGTTACCTGCCGAGGTGCGTCTTTACGACCGTCTGTTTAACGTAGAAAATCCGGCCGAAGAAAAAGAAAAAGATTTTCATGAACTGCTCAATCCCGATTCGTTGCAAGTGTTGACCCACTGTTTCGTAGAGGAAGAGTTGGCACAGGCCAAACCTTATGATCACTTTCAGTTTCAGCGCATCGGATACTTCAATCTCGATCCGGACAGTCGTGATGGCAAACTGATCTTCAATCGCACGGTGTCGTTGAAAGATACATGGAGCAAAAAAGTAAACAGCTGATAAAAAAGACAATCTATCCATACTCATTTTTGGGGACGCATGACCTTATTGGAACGATATAAAGAGATGCACGAAAAAGGCACGGAAGCTTATTTCGATGCAGACGAAATCATTCAACTACTTGAATATTTCGAGGATGAGAATGATTTTGACGAATTTATTCGGGCGCTTGAGCTGGGATTAAAGCTGCATCCTGAAAATATTGGCATCAAAATCAAAGAATGTAAGGCTTATATTTATCGGGAAAAATATGCCGAAGCGTTGGAACGCATAAAAAGTATCGGTGATGATGACGATCCTGAACTTTTGCTGCTCAAAATGCAGTGTCTGTACGTCATGGATCTCCATCACGAGGCAGATGCACTCCTTGAGCAACATCCCGTAGATGAAGAGTTAAGAATGATCTACGAAGACCTTACTCCTCTCCTGAGTGAGGTCGGTAAAAATGAGGAGGCCTCCCGACTTGTCAAACATGCGATTCAGCTCTTCCCTGACAGTATCGTCCTTAAAGAGGAGCTTTGTTATCATGAAGAAATGACGGGGAATTTGCAACAAGCCCTGCAAATATGCAGGGAGTTGATCGATATAAACCCCTACAATGCAGATTATTGGTATATACAGGGACGCTTACTCTCCAATCTCGGACAATATGAAGAAGCCATCCATTCTTTCGATTTTGCACTTACTTGCAACGAAGATGATGTAGAAGTCAGATTATTACGCGCTTATTGCCTCTTCATGAATGAAAATTACGAGAAAGCAATCGAAGCCTACTTGGATTTGCTCTCGGACAAAAAAGATATCACCGACCATATCGAACCGATCCTGGCGGAATGCTACCTGAAAGCAGACGATTTCAAACGCGCCTATACTTTATTTAATAAGTTGCTTGGAAAGTCGGAAATACTCTCGCAAGTAGCACGGTATAAAACCAATCACCACATTTCCTCGCAAATGGATCAAAGGAGCGATAAGGTGGCTGAGTATATCTATAAAATGTTTTTTGCCGCCCAAAAAATGCAGGAAAACGAACAGCCTCCGGACACTTATTTTCTGCATGCACAAGATATACGTCTGCAAAAGCCTTTCCTTTTGCCTCCCGACGAATTGTCGGCGGAATTCGTAAAGAACAAACATCATCTGAATTAAAGATATGAATCGCACATTTAAAGATTATGCCCTGCTGACGCTCAAAGGCATCGGTATGGGGGCAGCCGATGTGGTACCGGGTGTTTCAGGAGGGACAATCGCCTTTATCGTCGGGATATACGAAGAACTTATTGATTCGATTAAGAGCATCAATTTAACTTCGTTGAAAATGCTTTGCTCCCTGAAATTCAGTCGCTTTTGGAAAGCCGTCAACGGAAACTTTCTGCTGGCCATCCTCTCCGGTATCGGACTCAGCGTTTTCTCTCTGGCTAAACTGATTACTTATTTGCTGGTACAGGAGCCGGTTCTGGTTTGGTCTTTCTTTTTCGGATTGGTGCTGGCGTCGATCTGGTTTGTTTCGCGGGAGGTCACTCAATGGAATGCAAAAACGGTGATCGCATTTGCAGCGGGCGCCGTAGCAGCATATGCAATAACCATCACTACACCTGCCGAAACTTCAAATGATCTATGGTTCATCTTTCTCTGTGGCGCCATCGCCATTTGTGCGATGATTCTTCCCGGCATATCGGGTAGCTTTATTTTGGTTTTGCTGGGAAAATATTTCTTTATCATGGATGCTGTCAAATCACTTAGGATAAGTGTTTTATTGGTTTTTGCCGGAGGATCCGTGATCGGAATTTCGTTGTTCTCACGTGCACTTTCTTATGCGTTGCATCGTTTTCACGATATCACCATCGCTATTCTGAGCGGCTTTATGTTAGGTTCATTGAATAAAGTGTGGCCGTGGAAAGAGACGATCGAGACGTACATCGATCGTCACGGGGTAGCCAAGCCATTAATCGAAACGAATATTTTACCCGACCGTCAGCTATGGGAAGCCATCGGACTCGCTTTCGCGGGATTTGCCATCGTATATCTGCTGGAACGACTTTCGCAAAAAAACAAAAAGGAAAAAACGGAGACACCGAAAACCTGATGTGTGTTTTTCCGAATTTCTTCAACGCATGTATAAAAAAAAGCTTTTTCTTTTTTTTTCGGAATAATTTTACAGGATTCTTGAACGATGCATGGGTAGTACGGTAAATTTCTGTATTTTTGTACGCTCAAAATCATCGTTGATTTTGGGAAACATATTACTTAACTATAAAAACAAAATTAAAAATGGACAAAGAGTACTACTATTTGAATGGGGACACCAAAACAGGTCCTTTCTCATTGGACGCTTTGAAAAGCGCTCCGATTAATCCGGACACCTTGGTTTGGAACAGTTCGTTACCGGATTGGGTGGCGGCACGTACATTGCCGGAATTACAAGACATGTTTGCCGTAGCAGAAGAGAGGTCGACTTCTTCGAATTATGATCAGAAAGAGCCGAAATATAACACGAACATTTCACAGAACGCAAATTATTCGACCACCAGCGGCACTTTCGGCAATTCGAACACGACTGCCCCTCCGATGCCGGAGAATTATTTGGTGTGGGCAATTCTCTCTACCGTTCTTTGCTGTATGCCGTTAGGTATTGTATCGATCATCTATTCCACGAAAGTAAACTCTGCTTATACGGCCGGAGACTATGCCGGTGCGGAAAAGGCCTCGAAAGATGCAAAAAAATGGGCGATCTGGAGTGCTATCGTTGCGGGAGTACTATGGGTCCTTTATCTTATATTCATTATTATCATCGGAGTAGGTGCTGCGATGAGTGGTGATCTGTAAATTATGGATGTGCGGAGTTCTTCAAAACGAAGGCTTCGCATCCATTGGCTTTATCATACATACACCATGTATCGTGTTCCTCGATATAAAATGATCTTCCGGATTTTCTTCTTTCTGGTTTTCCTGATCGCAATCTATGTCTATTCACACATTCATCCAAGCAGCTCCCCTCTTTTTCCCAAATGCCCGTTTTTGATGCTCACCGGAATGAAATGTCCGGGGTGCGGCTCGCAACGGGCTCTTCACGCTTTGCTTCATGCCGACATAAAAACCGCCTTTTCTTATAATCCCCTGCTTCTACTTTCAATACCGTATGTGATCCTGTTGGTGGGTGTTCGCATCTATCAACTCTTTAATCCGTATAGTACGCTGATTTTAAAAGTGCAGAAAAACCTTTATATCTGGATGTTTTTTGCCATCGCGATGATTTTTTTCGTCGCTCGCAATATTTTCAACTTCTAACTTGCTTTTTATTCTTTTTTTCGTAGTTTTGCATTCCAGTAGATAAAAATAAAGGATTTATGGCAAAAGTAAAAGGAATGGTAGTGGTCAACACAGAACGGTGTAAGGGCTGCAACTTATGTGTCGTAGCCTGTCCTTGCAATGTGCTGGAGTTGCATCCGCGGGAGGTCAATAACAAAGGCTATCACTATGTTTACATGAAAGAGTCGGACGCCTGCATCGGTTGTGCAAATTGCGGATGGGTTTGTCCGGACGGATGTTTAACTGTCTATCGAAAAAAACTGGATTAACACGATGGAAGAAGTAAGACTTATGAAAGGGAACGAAGCGTTGGCCCATGCAGCGATTCGTTATGGAACAGACGGATATTTTGGTTATCCAATTACTCCTCAGTCGGAAGTCATGGAAACACTGATGGAAGAAAGACCGTGGGAAACGACGGGTATGGTGGTACTCCAAGCCGAAAGTGAAGTTGCCTCAATTAATATGGTTTACGGAGGAGCCGCAACAGGTAAACGAGTCATGACCTCATCGTCCAGCCCGGGTATGAGCTTGATGCAGGAAGGTGTTTCCTACATTGCCGGATCGGATCTCCCTTGCCTGATTGTAAATGTAATGCGTGGAGGCCCCGGACTGGGAACGATCCAGCCGAGTCAGGCCGACTATTTTCAGACAGTGAAAGGTGGAGGCCACGGCGACTACCGGTTGATTGCTCTTGCCCCTTCGTCGGTACAGGAAACGGCCGATTTTGTCGGACTCGGTTTCGATCTTGCATTCAAATATCAAACGCCGGCGATTATCATTACCGACGGTATGATTGGCCAGTTGATGGAAAAAGTGGTGCTTCCCCCGTTCCGTCCGCGAAAAACGGAGGCAGAGATTGCGAAAGAATCACCTTGGGCAGCTACCGGAAAAACAGGCGGTCGCAAACCCAATATCATTACTTCTTTGGAGTTGGATCCGGTCATCATGGAAAAAAAGAACTTACACTTTCAGGAAAAATACAGCCGGATAGAGAAAAACGAAGTACGCTATGAAGAATATAAATGCGAAGATGCGGAGTATCTGTTGATAGCATTCGGCTCATCGGCACGAATCTGCCAGAAAGCGATTGAAATAGCACGTGGTCAAGGATTGAAACTCGGTCTGATCCGTCCGATTACTTTGTGGCCGTTCCCTACTCAGGTGATTGCCCGTTATGCCGATAAAGTGAAAGGGATGCTTTCCGTAGAGCTGAATGCCGGACAGATGGTCGAAGATGTACGTTTAGCGGTGAACGGACGTGTCAAAGTCGAGCATTTCGGCCGGTTGGGTGGCATCGTTTTCACTCCGGACGAAATTCTGAGAGCCGTTGAAGAGAAACTGATGTAATTTAGCAAGTAATGAAACGAGGAGACCGATTAGACGAACTGTTTACCCTGCTGTTTATGGTGTTGACGATTGTAGCCGGCTTCCTCTATTTTACCGTGAAAGATAGTCATTTGCCGTTCCTGATATGTGGAGGAATCGCTATTCTTTTACGCATAGTACAATATCTTATGAGATTTTTGGGTTAAAAAACTTACGGAATATTCAAAAATGGAAACAATAGAAATAATTAAACCTGAAAATTTGGTCTACAAAAAGCCCAAATTGATGAATGATAACTCCATGCATTATTGCCCGGGATGCAGTCATGGCGTTATCCATAAACTGATCGCCGAAGTATCCGAGGAGATGGGAATGGAAGAAAAGACGATCGGCATCTCACCTGTCGGATGTGCAGTATTTGCTTACAACTATATCGATATCGACTGGATTGAAGCAGCCCACGGACGTGCACCGGCGGTTGCTACGGCCGTAAAGCGAGTGAACCCCGATAAGATGGTCTTTACGTATCAAGGTGACGGCGACTTGGCAGCCATCGGAACAGCTGAGACAATTCATGCCGCTAATCGCGGGGAAAATATCGTGATTATTTTTGTAAATAATGCCATTTATGGTATGACGGGCGGACAGATGGCTCCGACAACTTTGGTTGGAATGCCTACGGCTACCTGTCCTCATGGCCGTGACGTGGAACTGAACGGATATCCTCTACGAATCGGCAATATACTGGCGCAATTGGATGGGACGTGTTTAGTTACCCGTCAAAGTGTACAGACCCCGGCAGCTGCCAAGAAAGCAAAAAAGATGCTGCGGTTAGCTTTTGAAAACTCCATGGCTCGCAAAGGTACATCGGTGGTAGAGTTTGTTTCCACCTGTTCTTCCGGATGGAAAAAGACACCGGTTGAGTCGAACAAATGGATGGAAGAACACATGCTCCCCTTCTATCCCTTGGGAGACTTGAAAAATGTATAACAATTAGTAGCAGACAAGATATGCAATACGAAATAATTATAGCAGGTTTTGGCGGACAAGGTGTGTTATCGATGGGAAAAATTCTCGCTTATTCGGGACTCATGGAAAATAAAGAAGTAACTTGGATGCCTTCCTATGGTCCGGAACAACGTGGCGGAACAGCCAATGTGACCGTGATCCTGAACGACGAACGAATCAGTTCCCCCATATTGAACGAATACGATATTGCCGTGATTCTGAACCAACCTTCGATGGATAAATTCCAATCGAAAGTGAAGAAAGGCGGCATTCTTATTTATGACGGATATGGAATTCATAAGCCGGTCACACGCACGGATATCAATGTGTACCGTATTGATGCGATGGATACGGCTACGGAACTAAATATGCAAAAGACGTTCAACATGATCGTGTTGGGCGGGCTCCTCAAAGTCGTTCCGATGGTAAAACTGGAAAGCGTGCTTCTCGGTCTGAAAAAGACGCTTCCCGAACGACATCATACTTTGATTCCGGCCAATGAAGCCGCCATCAAAAAAGGTATGGAACTCATCCAAAAGGTGTGAATCGAAGGCATTGTGTCTATTCCATCCTGTACCTGTGCCTCGATTTGAGACACGGGCTATATGGTTTATTGTTATGCCTGCTGTGTGTAACGACCATATTCGCACAAGAGCGATCGCGCAGCAGCGGCCGCAGGGGGGGATTCTCTCTTACGGCACGTAACGCGGCACAACTTCCGGACAGTTTACTCGTTCCCGATAGCGCCCATATCGGCATCAGACGCATCAATGGCTATCACTTGACCGAGAAACTGGGAGATCGGATTCTTGCTCCGATGGATACGAATCGTCTGAATACGGCAAACAGCACGTTAATGGAAGGGAGAGGAATAGCCGGCGCCTATACCGGAAATATCGGATCACCCTGGCAGAGTCGCATCTTCAGCGAGCGAAAAGAAGAACGCGATTTTATCTTTGCAGATGTTTTCGACGGAGATATAATTACTCCTTCCAACGGATATTTCTATGATGTTAAGGTACCATATACACATATCCTATATACACGTGCCGGTGGTTCTACCAAACGTGAAGAACAGCTGAAAGGCGTGTTAACAAGCAATTTCGGAAAAAAAATCAATGCCGGTGTAGATTTTAATTATATCTACAGTCGGGGACAATATACGTCGAATAATAACAAACTGCTCAGTTATAGATTGTTCGGAAACTACTTATCGGACCGTTATGAGGCACACATACATCTCCGTAATTTTAATTTCATCCAAAATGAAAATGGCGGATTGACAGATGACCGGTATATTACATCGCCGGATGATTTTGAAGACGGGCGTCGCGGGGTCGACAGCAAATCGTATCCGACACGGTTTACAAATACATGGAATCGTATCCGTGGTAAAAACGTTTTCCTTACGCACCGTTATAATTTGGGATTTTACCGTGAGATGACTGAGAGCGAAGCCAAACGAAAACAAGAGAAAGACGCTCAACGTGAAGCGTTGAAGAAACAGGAAGAGGAAGAGAAAAACTCAACCGGTCGTCCTGAAGAGCAGGAGGAAGCAGAAGATATTCATGCCAACGAAGTCTTCGTGCCTGTGGCCAGCGTTATTCATACCGTCGAATATGAAGATTTCCGCAGACGATTTATTTCCAAAGATATGGGGATTGATACGTGCTACGTGAACCACTACGATACGGTCGGACGTGTCCCCAATGATGTTTCGTCGGCATGGAATTTGAAAAATACGGTCGCTCTTTCGTTGCGTGAGGGATTTCAGGATTGGGCTAAATTTGGTCTGACGGCTTTTGTCAGTTTTGAGAAAAGAAACTTCAAAATGCCCGGAGACTCAGCTAAAGGAGCTATCCGCAACATGCAAAAGTACGATGAATATGCTACTTTTTTAGGTGCCGAACTCTCTAAACGACGTGGAAGTCTTCTCACCTATCAAGGACGCGGTGAACTCTGCGTGTTAGGTGATGATATCGGAGAGTTTCGCTTGACGGGACTTGTCAAAACACGGTTTCGACTCTTTAAAAAAGAGGCTTCTATTCAGGCAGACGGATACATCAAAAATTTGCGTCCTGCGTTTTTCCAACGTCATTACAGCAGTCGTTATTTCTTTTGGGACAAGGATCTGAAGAATACACAGCGTGTCTATGTAGGGGGAACTGTGGGTTGGGAACAAACACGCACACGTTTGTCGGCTGGAGTTGAAAGCATTCAGAATCATATTTTCTTCAACAAACAAGGTCTTCCTGAACAATTCGGGAGCAATCTGCAGGTGATTACTGCGCGTCTACGACAAGACTTTCGATTCAAGGCTTTTGGATGGGATAACGAACTCGTCTATCAGACCAGTAGTAATAAGCAGGTCTTGGCTTTGCCTCAACTTTCGCTTTATTCGAATATGTATGTAACGGTTCGGCTTGCGAAGGTTCTGATGGTACAGATGGGAGCCGATGTGCATTATTTTACCGAATATTACGCTCCATATTATGAGCCGGCTACGCAACAGTTCATCAATCAGGATAACATTAAAATCGGTAATTATCCGTTAGTGAATGCTTATGTTAATTTTCATCTCAAACAGGCAAGATTCTTTGTAACAGGATATAACATAAGCAAATTATTTGCGTCTCCGAATTATTTTTCAATGCCTCATTATCCGATCAATCCTATGGTTGTTAAGTTGGGGGTAGCCGTAAAGTTTAATAATTGACGTATGTTCTCACGCAAATTACTCATTATCTATATAATCCTGTTGCTTATCGTATTAGCGATTATGGGGAGTTTGATACTTCGCATGAAGTTCAATATTTCACCTCGCGATTACTATGAAATCAAACAGGACGGTGTGCTGCGTATTGTTACGGAATACAACCAATCCGGCTATTTCATGTCGGGCGATACCTTGCAGGGATTTCAGTATGAATTATGCAGGAAACTGGCCGAATATTCGGGATTGGAAGTCGAGATACATCTTGAAATGAGTCTTGATAAGAGCTTTGAAGGTTTGGAAAACAATCGGTATGATGTCATCGCCCGTAATATTCCTACGACAACCGAACTGAAGAAACATTATTTGTTTGTCGAACCGATCGTATTGAATAAACAGGTGTTGGTGCAACGTGAAGCCGGAAGCAATCAGGGAATAAAGCCGCTTCGCAACCAGTTGGAGCTGGCCAAAAAGATATTGTACGTACCCCAAAACTCACCCGCCATTTTGCGTCTGCAAAATCTTCAATACGAGATTGCCGATACGATTCATATCGTCGAAGAACCGCTTTATTCTTCCGAACAGTTGATCATTATGGTAGCCAAAGGAGATATCGATTATGCGGTTTGCGATCAACAGATTGCCCGTCTGTCGAAGAAACAATATCCCGAAATCGATATCGATACCGACATCAGTTTTACTCAGTTGCAATCATGGGCTGTTCGTAAGTATTCACCGGACTTATTGGACAGTCTGAACTACTGGTTTGCGCGGATGAAAAAAGACGGAACATTTGATAAGATCTATCGGAAGTATTATCATGTCATCTCGCCGGCGACAACGAAAATGCGCACTCCAGTACCCATTTCAACGACAGACAGCAGTCATGCGAAAGAATCTGTTGGAACAGTAGAAGGCATGCCTCATGAAACGCTCAAGCCGGTATCGGAAGAAGAGAGCACAACGTATCCCGCGACTCCGGTGTCTCCGGCAGAAGAAGAACAACCGAACAAACAATTATTTGATCAAACATATTCATATTGATTAACAGAACAAGATGAGATTTGACGAACTGAACCTTGGTGATGCCGTATTGGATGGTCTGGAGGCTATGAACTTCCAGGAAATGACTCCCATACAAGAACTTTCCATCCCTCCGATATTGGAAGGAAAAGACATTATCGGATGTGCCCAGACAGGTACCGGAAAAACAGCCGCTTATGTGCTGCCCATCATCAGTAAGCTGAATGATGGAAACTATCCGCAGGATGCCGTCAATGCGGTTATAATGGTACCTACCCGTGAGCTGGTACAGCAGATCGATCAGCAAATCGATGGTTTTACCTACTTTGTTCCTGTATCGGCTGTGGCCGTTTATGGGGGAACCGACGGTATTGTCTATGCCCAACAGGAGCGCGGTCTACAGATGGGAAGCGATATTGTGATTGCAACCCCCGGACGTCTTATCAGCCATTTGAATATGGGGAGTGTCGACTTGTCGCAGACGTCATTCTTTGTTCTCGATGAAGCAGACCGGATGCTCGATATGGGATTTTACGATGACATTATGCAGATTTATAAGAAACTTCCGCATGATTGTCAAATTATTATGTTTTCGGCTACGATGCCTCCTAAAATCCGGACCTTAGCTCAGAACATCCTCAAAGAACCGGAAGAGATCAAAATTGCCATTTCCAAGCCGCCCGCCTCCATCATGCAGACGGCATACATCTGCTACGAAGCACATAAGATGCCGATTATTAAGCAATTGTTCTCAAAAAAACAGCCTGAACGCGTCATTATCTTTTCATCGTCCAAGATGAAAGTCAAGGAGTTGACCACGGCGCTCAAACGGCTTCAATTCAACGTTGCGGCAATGCATTCCGACCTGGAGCAAAGCGAGCGTGAGCAGGTGATGAAAGAATTCAGGAACGGTCGTATCGGAGTACTTGTAGCTACGGATGTTGTTGCACGCGGTATCGATATCAATGACATTACACTTGTCATCAATTATGATATACCCAATGACCCTGAAGATTACGTACACCGTATCGGGCGTACGGCTCGGGGAACAGACGGTAAAGGGTTGGCGATCACGTTTGTATCACAGCAGGAGCAAGCGAAATTCAAAGAGATCGAGACATTTTTGGAGAAAGAAATTTATAAGATCCCACTTGATGCCGATTTAGGAGAAGCGCCTGCATACGAGCCTGAGAAATACAGCCGTTCACGTTCCCGTTCGCGTAGTCGAGGCGGACAGTCATCACAAGGCAATCGCCATCGGAAAAGCGGAGGGCAACAGCAAGGCAACTTGTCATCACGTCCGAAAGGTAATCGACGACGAAACAAACCTTCACAAAACCGACCGAACGGATAACACCATGATCTGCTTTCCAAATGCTAAGATAAACTTAGGATTGTCCATTGTCGGGAAAAGACCGGACGGATATCATGACCTCGAAACGATTTTTTATCCGGTTCCGCTTTGCGATGCCTTGGAGATTGTTGAGGCTGAAACCGATTCTCTCCGATGTTCCGGGATGACGTTGGATTCGGACTCGGAGAATAATTTAGTACTCAAAGCGCTCCGATCATTACGGAAAAAATATACGATTCCACCGTTAGCCGTTTATCTCAGAAAAGCGATTCCTTTCGGTGCAGGATTGGGTGGAGGATCGGCTGATGCTGCATTCATGCTGAAGCTGGTCAGCGAATATTACCGGCTGTCGGTCTCGGACGATGAATTGGAAGAAATAGCGTCCGGCATTGGAGCAGATTGCGCATTTTTCATCCGTAACCGTCCCGTGAAAGCATCGGGAATCGGAAATATTTTCGAACCCATCGATTTGTCTCTCGGCTCATACACATTATACATCGTTAAGCCGGATGTATTCGTATCGACCAAAGACGCATATTCTATGGTAAAACCGTCGCAACCGATGCATTCATTGGACGAAATTATTCGACTCCCCGTATCGGAGTGGAAAGATGTCTTAAAGAATGATTTTGAAACGAGTGTCTTTTCGCACTTCCCGATGATCGGAGAAATTAAAGATGAACTCTATGCTCAGGGAGCTGTTTATGCTTCTATGTCAGGTTCAGGATCAGCCGTTTTCGGATTGTTTGAACATGATATTTCGCTTTCCTTCCCCGGTTGTTTCGTATGGAAAGGAAAAACCAAATGAAGGCCTATCGACTCACCGACTGGCTGCCGACAACTAAAAAAGAAATGGAAATACGTGGCTGGGACTGTCTGGACGTGATTCTTTTCAGCGGCGATGCGTACGTTGATCATCCTTCGTTTGGAGCTGCGGTGATTGGGCGTATACTCGAAGCCGAAGAGCTGCGTGTGGGGATTGTTCCGCAACCCGATTGGCGAGGAGATTATCGGGATTTCAAGAAATTAGGTACCCCCCGGTTGTTCTTTGGAGTCTCTCCGGGGGCGATGGATTCGATGGTCAATCATTATACGGCGAACAAACGTTTGCGCAGTGATGATGCTTATTCTCCCAATCATCAGCCGGGATTACGTCCTGATTATCCAAGCATTGTTTATGCAAAAATCTTGAAAGAATTATTCCCGGAAGTACCTGTCGTCCTCGGTGGAATCGAGGCATCACTGCGCCGATTGGCTCATTATGACTATTGGCAAGACCGACTGAGACCGGGTATTCTGGCAGACAGTCCGGCCGATCTGCTTATCTACGGAATGGGAGAAAAACCTATCTGCGAACTGGCACGACGCCTTAAGCAAGGCATTCCGTTTCAAACGATCAGGGACATCCCACAGACAGCGTATATCACCCCTCATCATGAACCTGTAGGAACGGAAGATATCCGTCTGTTTTCATTCGAAGAATGTTTGAAGGATAAACGTAAGCAGGCACAGAATTTTCGCATCATTGAAGAAGAATCGAATAAACACGAAGCATCGCGGATGATTCAGCAGACGGGGAAACGGGCTATTATTGTCAATCCGCCGTATCCTCCAATGACGACTGCCGAAATCGATGCCTCGTTCGATCTGCCTTACACTCGTCTTCCGCACCCTAAATATAAAGATAAGATCATTCCCGCTTACGAAATGATCAAATTCTCCGTTAATATCCATCGCGGATGTTTCGGTGGATGCGCGTTCTGTACCATCTCTGCGCATCAGGGGAAATTTATTGCTTCGCGCAGTAAAGAATCTGTTTTGCGAGAGGTGAAGGCTGTCACAGAGATGCCCGGTTTCAAGGGGTATATCAGTGATCTAGGCGGGCCTTCGGCCAATATGTACCGGATGAAAGGCAAGGACGAACATATCTGCCGGAAATGCAAAAAGCCATCCTGTATTCATCCCGTCGTATGCAAAAATCTAAATGCCGATCATGCTCCTTTGCTCGAGTTGTACAGGGAGGCCGATAAAGTGCCCGGTATCAAGAAAACGTTTATCGGAAGTGGCGTACGGTACGATTTGCTGTTGCATCCGTATGATAACGAAACTTTACGTACAGCGGCGCGGGAGTACACCGAAGAACTGATCAAGCATCACGTATCAGGACGTCTGAAAGTGGCTCCCGAACATACCGAAGAAAATGTATTGAAGGTGATGCGAAAACCTTCATTCGCACAGTTCGAAACATTCCGTAAAATATTTGATCGCATCAACAAAGAGAATGGCTTGAAACAACAACTGATTCCATACTTTATTTCAAGTCATCCCGGATGTTCGGCTGTTCATATGGCAGAGTTAGCTATTAAAACGAAGCGGCATAACTTTCATCTCGAACAGGTTCAGGACTTCACTCCTACTCCCATGACGGTGGCAACGGAGATTTTTTACACCGGATTTCATCCTTACACGCTCGAGAAGCTCGAATGTGCCCGAACGAAAGAAGAAAAACTTGCACAGCGTCAGTTTTTTTTCTGGTATCAACCCAAATTTCGTTCCCGAATCATGCGCTATCTACGCAGTATAAAAAAAACGATCTGATACAGAAACTCTCGAAAGGTTGAATGGAATGGACAACAATTATTAACTTATTCTGGTCCCACTGTTTTTGCCCAGTGAGGTGGCTTTCGTAATAATCACTTCTTTCACTCCGGCATCGACGGCTTTGAAGGCGTTCTCCAGCTTGGGAATCATCCCCCCTTGAATGATTCCATTTTCTTTGTATGTGTTGAATAAGGTCCGATCCATCAACGGAATCACACTCTCTTCATCGTCCTGGTTGCGCAAGACGCCATCTTTCTCGAAACAGTAAATTAAGGTCACGTCGAATCGGTTGGCCAGGGCTTTAGCCAGTTCGGAAGCGATTGTGTCGGCATTTGTATTGAGCAGTTGACCGTTCATGTCGTGGGTAATCGGTGCAACGACGGGTACAATCTTCTGCATAAGCAACATGTGTAGCATGTCGAGGCGAACCTCTTTTACATCACCAACAAAACCGTAATCCATCTGCTCGACCGGTCGTTTGACTGAACGTACTATGTTCATGTCTGCTCCCGTGAGCCCGATAGCATCAATGCCTAAGGCCTGTAAGCGTGCCACCACGGTTTTATTGATCCATCCGGCGTACACCATAGTCACGATTTTGAGCATCGCAGCATCCGTAATACGCCTCCCTTCGACCATTCGGCTTTCTATCCCTAATTGTCCGGCTACTTCCGTCGCCATCCGACCACCGCCGTGAACAAGTAATTTCAAACCATCAATCTTCGAAAAATCAGCAAATAATCGGTTCAGCGAGGCCTCCTCTTCAACGATCTTCCCTCCTACCTTGACTAATATTAATTTCTGCATCCGATTTTTTTTTTCGCCAAAAATACAAAAAAACGAAAAGAATAATGTACTTTTGCGCCTGCAAGTTTAATCGTGCGGCAGTAGCTCAGTTGGTAGAGCATCAGCTTCCCAAGCTGAGGGTCGCGAGTTCGAGCCTCGTTTGCCGCTCTAAATATAAGCAAATGGAAGTCAAAGGTTTTGCGAGTAATCGTAGAACCTTTGTTCGTTTTCAGAGGGTAGCAAAAACAAACGAAAACCATGATATGTTTGAAAAATTACGCTTGCAGAAACATCCATAAAAGCCTTGAACCTTTCCATAAATGTTTTATGATCTGTTTTTATCTTGTTTACAGATACTCACATCACGGCTTTTGACAGAGTGTCTTTTATGAATGCATTCAGTGACAACCCTGCGCTTTGGGCAGTCGCCGCTATTTTGGCGTGCAAATCGGAGGGGATTCGGATATTGAAATTACCACTGTAAGATTTGTGCAGGGGTATATTATGCTCCTTACAATGGGCTATATAGTCATCTACCCCATTCTGAAAATCTTTTTTTAGTTCGGAGAGTGTGCTACCCTCATAAGTTATCATTGTTTTTGCATCAAGCCCCAAGACTTTGCCGTATAACGTATTGTCTTTAAGTTCGGCTTCTATACTTCCTACAAATCCTTTATAACGAAGTGTTTCCATTTTTTATATCAGTTTGTTATTTATTAAATATCCAAGTATGTCCTTTAGTGCTTTTTCTTTGATCACACTCGAGGGGTGTGGCTTATGGGCCAAATATTGCATTTATTGTTTTTTATTGTAGAATTTGATTCGCGATCCGGAGGTCTTCCCTTTACTCTCCACCTCAAATCCTAAGTAGGCGAATAGACTTCGTAGCTCGTCAAAAGTAAAATCTTTCGGGAGCTTGCGTATTCTTTTTACGAGTTTTTCTTTTTGGCTCATACAACGAGGAACTAATTTTCAGTTGCAAAGATACAAACTTTTTTGGAAAGCGCCTACTGTTTCCTGCTATATCCGTTTGGTTGAAAGGTTTTCCCCTCGTAAATCCCTGAACACGCTTGTTCTTCCATACCTTTGCTACAAAAAAACAGAACATCGTGATACAGTACATGAAGCAATACCTGGATTATGCGCATCACGCATTCCGGCTTCACCTTGCAATCCGCATGGCAGACATCAAACAGAAAGCATACAACAGGCAATACTTTGTCATGCCTATAGAAATCTCAAACGGCAAAGGAAAACTGGTCTCCGTCTCACGGAAAGAAGCTGTAAAGCTTCGCCGGATGAAACGGCTGCCCAAGAACTTCAACACCCTTGAGATGGAACAGGATGCGGTGAGTAGATAAATTGAATAAGTGAATTAATTTATCTTTTGATGGTTCGACAATCATTAAAATGGAATCAATAACAATCATGTCGGTCGGACGCAAAACATCGGAATCGAAGTTAAGTGTCATACCGGTAAATTTTAATTTTACTTTAATCTACCCTTATCTTCAGAAGTTTTCCAGGCTCACCAAAAAAAAGACAGCCGTCTTTCATGGAAACCAAAGTGCCTAAAGATTCCAATATATTCTTATCGACTTTAAACAATTTATGAGCTGACAAGTCATTATATCTAAATTTCATCTGTCCTGTCCTGAAAAAGGTTGACAGTTGTTTTGTTCTTATCGTTTCTTTTTTCTTTCATGATTTACGCCACTTTTGATGCATGTACTTGTTCTGAGGTAAGTAGATTCAAAGCCCAATGCGAAGCGTTGGGGAAAAGGCATCACATCCCGTCGGAAGGCTGTAAGCCTGAGGAAATAAATGTTGAGTTGTTTATTGTTTAGTTGTTGAGATGTTGAATTGTTGAGTTGGCTGAACGCTGACGGCTGAATACTAAACAAACATCTCAACAACTAAACGTCCGATTACACACGATAAAAATTCACAAAAGAGCCGATAAGTTCAGACAAAAAGAGAAAATCAAACAGCCAAAAATAGGGATAACAAGACAAAAAATACCAATTATTAGGGATTGTCCATAACCACATAACGACCGTCCTTTGCACTCACAAAAAGTTCATTTAACATACGAAATGGAATGGAAAGGATAAAGGTAATGAAAAGAACATGGAAAATCGGTATGACGGTGGGGGCTGTCGTATGTATGATGTTGTCGTCGTGTTATGATAAAATCGATGATTTCGATATTTTATCCGGTACGGAATATGTCATCGAAAGAGGAACTGATACCACCATTTATATCCAAACGAAGGGTTTTAATAGAATCAATGGCATTATTATTGATACGGACGAAATTTACTTTATATATCATAAAAAAAAATATCCGATACATAACTCATATGATTCATTGTTATATGTAACGTATTTTCCTGAACCTGACACAATTTTCGTAAAATCAATAAATTCAAGTTTCATGTATATTACGAATTTATCCGATAATCCGAAAGATAATCAGCCTGTATATAAAGCAGAAATCAAAAACAAACATACTTCCGGAGCACATCAAATAACTTTATTGTTAATGAGTAAAATGGCTGGCCATCGAATACATTTCAACATTAAATAAGTCCAAATTCCACAATACCCTTTGGTCATATAATGGTTATTTGTTGAATTATTCGCTGAGTGCTGAAAGCTAATTAAACTTTCATAATGACTCTTACCTCAGGCTTTCAGCCCTTGTGCCTTTTTGGGGTGTTGAGTTGTTGATTTGTTGGCTGAATACTGACCGCTGAATGCTTTAAAAGTCCTGAAAGGGCGTAATAATTCAGCCGGATCGAAAATTGCTGTTTCAATCCGGCCTCCATGTGTTCACCTTCCTTACGGGGCGGGCACTCCCCCGCCCCGTTGCTTGCGGTCGTCTTTTCTTACGGCTGCTCGTCTTTTTTCGCACCGGCGCGACGCGCGAGCAGATCGGCATAGCGTTTGCGTATGACGTTTATTCCGCTTCGGCAAGATATGGCTCTTCCTTTGTTTACTTGTTTTTTGTCGGTTGTATACTTGTTTTATATTGGTTTCCGAATCGGTCGGTGGCTACGATTTCGACGGTCGATTGCCGCGAGGCGGGCGTCGCCCGAAACATGTGCGCCGTTTTAATCGGTGCTATCCATTTAAACCTCAACCGCTCTTTGTCGGCACACATGGTTACGACTTCGGGATCGATGCCGTCGAAACGGGTCATCTCGCCCTGACGGCGTCCGTCCTCGTACCATTCGACCTTCCATCCGGCATCCCAGTTCCAGATGTTCACCGTCACGTCGTCGGGAAATTCCGTATTGGCTCCGACCGGAAAACCACGCATCTGATAGTCGCGCGGATGACCGGCGCTCTTGAAATACCACGTTACCCGGTCGCCGTCGACCTCGTACACCCCGTAACCGAGCGGCGTACCGTCGAGGCAATACGCTCCCTGCCACCACGTACCGCAGATGGCCGCCGTGTTATGTTCGTACAGTTGTGGCGAGTGTACGATATTCTTATTGTAGTGCATGTGTCCGGTCAGGATATGCGCCTGATAAGGCTTCAAGAGTTCGAACAATCCCTGCGCGTTGATCGTTTGTCCGCCCATTTGCTCGTTCGAATACGTGAAGGGTTCGAGGTTCTCGGCCAGTCGAGCCGGAATATGCATCGCCACGAAGACGGTACTTCCCGCAGGCACATGCGACAAATCCTGCTCCAACCAGCGAAACATTTTTTCGGTGATATAGCCCATGTAGAAATGATCGCGGCCGATGTAAAAAACATTGTCGAGTACGATGTAATGTACTTTGCCACGATTAAACGAATAGTATGCCGGCCCGAAATGACGGGTATAGGTGGCTGTCGACAGTTCGTCGGTGCGGCCTCCGTAGTGCATGTCGTGATTACCGAGCACGCGGTAGAACGGTACGCCCGTGCGGCTCAGCTCGTCGATGTATCGGTTATAAAGCTGCGGCTTGTCGCCCACGAGATCGCCGCAATCGATGCCGAACACATCACCTTGCCTGTACGCGTCGACGGTTTGCCGGCAATCGGCGACGATATCGACGTACGAGGCGAAATTCTCTTCGCTGAAAAACTGCGGATCGGCATGTACGACGAGCAAATGACGGTGATCATCCTTCGGATTCCGGCGGAGGGAAAAGTCATGCCGTTGCGGCTTCGCGCGGTCGATCGCCCGATAGAACCGTGGAATGCCCGCACTGTCGGGGGGCAGATACCCCGCCGGCGTCGATACATAGACGAACTCGGCCGTCGGATCGGTCACGGGCAAGACGTAACGCCCCTCGCGATCGGTCGTCACACACGTTTGTCCGTCGGTAACGACAACGCCCGACACTCCTTTTCCTTCACACGTCACACGGCCTTCGACGGCCGCCTGCGCCGAGACTTCCGGACAGTTCCATCCTCCGCCAAGCACGACGCACCCTAATACATACACAAAAAATCGTTTCATACGTTTCTTTTTTTCTTGAAAATAAATTCCGATCGTAATAAAAAATGTGTTCTGCTACTTACTGCTGTTTCCGGTAGCCAGCCGGATACCTTCTTTGGCATAGTTCCACTGATTGGCCAGTTTCAGATGGATCATATCGAAAAGGAAATATCCGTCGCAAGCGTCCATGCAAGCTTTGACGGACTTCACAATGGCCTCGTTTTCCTGCGCGGGCGTAGCTATATTTTTCAGGTCCCAGTTACCCACATCGGGACCACCGGCCACCATCGGACAATCCTTTCGGATTTTCTCTTTCGCCAAACGGCAGAATCCTTCCATCGTCCACTCCGTACTTCCGTACACCTTGAGCGGTGAGGCGTAAGCTCCGATCAGCATCTGATCCATCAAGTCGGCATACCCGTACTTGCAGTATTCGGCCGAAGCCCAACGGTAATCGGAAGCGGAATATTTCTTGCTCGCCCAGTTGACACCCACTTCGTAATAAATAGAGTACCATCCGCCGACATATACGCCGAACTTCACCTTCGGATTCGTGTCTTTAACCGCTTTACGGGCTTTCGCCATAAAATCGTGCATCACTTTAGCACGGAATTCAAGCCATTTCTTAAAATAAGGGGGATAAGACGTCATCTTGTTTATATCGACCATCGTAGCGCCTTTAGGCAATATATCGTCGGGGAAATTGTTTACTTGCTTTCCGATATAAGCCTCGAATTGTTTGCGCGTCAGATCGGAGAAATCGGACTGAATACCGTCGAAGCGTCCGCGGTCAAGAAAAATCCCGTCCAAATCGTATTGAGCAAGGTCTTTCAGCAAGGCGCACAAGTAGTCTTGCACTTCGGGGTTTACGGGATTAAAAAATTTGGTGTTTCGCTGACCGTTATTCAAAGTATTCGTAATACCGGAAGCAAGATTTTCGGAGGTTGCCCAGTTCTTTTTCGACGCATCGCGAAAGAGGATGCCTTCCGTTCCCAGCGAAGTGCTGTTGCCGCCGGTCATGGTATTGAATCCGGCATGCACTTTCAAGCCCAAGCGGTGTCCTTCGTCGATAAAAGCCTGAAGATAGTCCCACGTTGCCTTCCGTTCGATTTTCGTATACGTACCTTTCACCCAAGCTCCCAGCCAACTAACCGGTTTGGAACCGGGCACGGAAGAACGAAAGAGAAGGTCTCCGCTGGTCGGACGCACATCCACGACCACGTCGGTAAAACCGGCGTCTTTAGCAAGCGCCAGATCACGGGCAATGTTCTCCTTGCTGTCGGCAAAATCGGGGAAATTGGCGGCCGCATCGATCCAGATAAAGCGGGGTTTCTCCGAAGCCGGCGTGACATCGGGAGTGTCCGGTTTTTTCGGCCATTCCCAGGGCAATTCTTTCTTTTTTTCTCCACAGGCGGAAAGAAACGCAAAAATAAGCAGTAATAAATAAGCGTATGGATATTTCATCATAAAACATAAAAAAGGAAGGGACATTGAATCCCCTTCCCCGTAAAAACAATTTATAATTACATCAGTTTACTTACATCGATACAATCGAACTCATAAGCATCGACCCCTCCATTCGTGCCAAAGAGATACAACACCATTTTCAATCCGTCGGCAGAAACTTTCAGATGAATGTCTGCCGTTGAGTTTGCGTTGTTGTCGGTCGGCAACGAAGGTGATTTATATACGAGCGCATTATCTCCTCCGATGCTCGAAGGAACCGTCACATCGAAAATGAAACCGATTGCGTTCGCTGCATAGAATTGACTGCCTAAAGCAAGGTAAGCAGCTCCGTTAAATACCACTAAATCGAGTGCATGGTTCACATGCTTATCCAGACCCAGACCGGTTAAGTTTGCTCCGGTATTCAGCGTTCCGTCTGCATTGAAGAACCCGACGGCATTCACAGGACCGTAACCGGCAATAAACAAACCTTTGTTCAAATCTTTCTCTATAGCGGCCACATCGGCGACAAAGTTCCATTTAATCTTCGTCTCATCGGCCGTGTACACCTGCGGTTCCTGCGACTTCAATATGCCACCGGTTACCGTCCAGTAAAGGACATCGCTCGACTTATCGGAAGGAGCGAAAATGATCGCATCTCCATCCAGACTTCCGGTAACAGACATTCGGCGTCCCGATACAGGAGCATTTTTGAATTCAATGTACTTCTCCGGCCCGGCCGTATCCTTTATTCTGTAGATCGTCAACGTTCCTCCGGCTTTGTTGTTGTAATTCGAGATAAGCAAATTATCATGATCATCATTCGTAATAAAGAAGTTCCCCAAACTGGATTTGAAAGGCAACGAAATAGCACCTACCTTTTTGCCCGTGAAACGGTCGACATACGTCAAATCGGAATTCCGTGTATTGATAAACACATACTTGGAAGATACGGCGATACCGGTACTCCAGTGATTACCTTGATTAATCCCGATATCGGAAAGACGAATGCTGAACAGTTGTTTGGCACTTTCTTTACGCAATCCGTACGGAATCTTATCGGGAATAAGAATTTGCACCGTATATTTCTGTGTCGATCCATCATGAGCCATTACGGTATATTCCACCGGTTTACTGAAATCCTGCGGCAACGACGGATCGGGAGAAACCGTAGCATGTGCCGATACCTTGATGGTCGGTACCATGTTCGAAAGATCCAATCCTCCGGAAATAAGTCCGATCATTTTCTTATCTTCGAAAATAATCCCTTGTATTCCTTTAGAAAGCGAAAACTCGGTGATCATTTTCTTGGAACTCTTCCGACGTTCTCCTTTGACCGTCAGTCTGGCTTTCGATCCATTCGGCGAAATAACGGTAATCTGATGTTCCTTCGTCAAATCAAAGATACCGCCTAATCCCGGTTCTACGGTCACATTATTCGGTAAAGAAGCATACAGCTTCATCTTCGTCAGATCCGTCTCGTTGTTGCTGTCTTCGGGATAGAACCAGGGAACAACAAATGTCAACACATCTCCGTCGTTATAAGGAGCGGCTTTCTCGGGATAAAAGTCTCCCGACCCATCGGAGAATTTAACATTAAATCCGTGTGCTCCGGCCGAAGATTCATCCATCACCAACTCCTCGGGAGTTTGGCAGCCTGTTAATGATAAGGCTATGCTGCACAATATGCTAAAATAAATATTTTTCATCTTTCTTTCTGTTTTTATTTCCATTCATCTAATTGCTGAATAGCCGAATTGTTGGCAAGTTCGGCAGAAGGTATGGGAAACGACTTTTGAAGTCTTTCGGTATATTTTCTTACCTGATCGTCTACAACCACATACTGATAACTGAACGTATCTCCGGCCTTTTCTATTTTCAACCCATGAAAACGCTCGTTGTTAAGCTCCGCCATGGCTCTGTTCCACCGGCGAAGATCCCAATAATATTGTCCTTCGAAAGCCAGTTCTACTTTTCGTTCATGACGTACAGCCTGCATTAAAGCATCGCCGGTTTTGGCACTCCAGGGCAGACTTACACGTTTCCTTACGGCAGTAAGCGCTTGATTAGCCGTTGCCGCGTCTTTCAATTCGGCCGCAGCCTCCGCCAAATTCAAGTACACTTCGGCCAGACGAATTTCGATCCAGGGTTGTGTGCTGAGATTTTTTTCCACATCCGTATTCTTTTCATCCAGATTTTTTCTCAAGAAATACCCGGTAACAGTATGTCCGTTCGACGCCGAAGCAGAGCCATAGTCCTGAAAGCCGTCGGCACCTCCCACAAAAGCTTCAATTTTACGACCTTTCCAGGAAGCGCCATTGTAGAGTATGGAAGCTTTGAAACGAGGCTCCAACAGTTCGTATGGCGGTGTTTCGGTTGTTTTGGAACGCCATTTACTCCAATCGGGCTTTCCTCCGGTTGCCAGTTCATATTCTTCCACCATTTCCTGCGTAGGACCGGCCAAAGCTCCCAGTCCGGCATAATCGCCTCCGGGCACGTAGTTCTTGTCGAAGTTATGCGTTGGGGCAGGGGAAACATAGCGGAAATACAGGATCGCTTCCTTGTTTCCCTGCTCATAGCTCGCAAAAGCTTTTCGATATTCAGGATTGAGTTCGTACACAAGCCCCCCTTTATCATCTTTCAAATCGATACATTCCTGAGCGGCTGTTTTGGCCTTATCCCACCGCTGGGCATAAAGCATCACTCTTGATTTAAACGCCAAAGCCATTCCTTTCGTCAGGCGTCCCGATTCGGCAGCCGGACGAGTAACCGGCAGAGAAGCGATGGCTTCATTCAGATCCTTTTCGATGAAATCCCATCCTTCGGCTTCCGATGCTCTCGGATTGTCTTTGTGAGAAGTCGGCTTATCTAATAAAATGACGCTCTTATGGCGCTTCATCAATTGGAAATAAAGATAAGACCTGAAGAAACGCAACTGTCCTTCATAATCTTTTTTCTTCTCGTCGGGAAATTTAGCAAATTCATTTAATCCCAACAATGCCTCATTGACACGGCGCACTCTTTCGTAAGCATCGTTCCAAACACCGAGCGAGTTCTGGTCGGGCGTGATACGTTCGGGGTAGTACGCGTAGAGATTAGGCGTACCTACTCCCGCAACATTTCCGGCATATTTGAGTTGGTCGGTAAGACCATCGGTCAGCAGGGTTGCGCCGAACTGTCCGTTTCCAAAGTTTCCGTAAGTTCCTATATAAGTATAAAACCCATTTAAATAAAGGGTGGCATTTTTTTCACTTTCCCACGTGAACTTATTCGAATATTTATTGGTAGGCGTAGGATCTAAAAAGTCCTGACAGCCGACAAAAAGAATAAAGCCGAATAACAAGATCGTATGATAAAATTTATTTTTCATAATTTGCTTATTTTAGAAAGTAATGTTTAATCCGATACTGTACGTTTTCTGTTGAGGATAATACCCGTTGTTTACATCGGGAGCCTCCGGATCGATATACGGCATGTGACTTAATGTAAACAAGTTCGATCCTGAAACATAAAGGCGCAAATTATCGGCCCCTATCTTCTGTATCATTCTTTTAGGGATGCTGTATCCTAATTGAACACTTTTGAGACGCACATAGGAACCGTGGATAAGCCATAGCGTATTGGCGTATCCGTTGTTGTCGGGTTCGAGGGTCAGACGCGGATATTTGGCATTCGGGTTATCCGGCCGCCATGCGCCTTCCATCAGGTAAACGGGAGAGTTTCCGCCTCCGTAGAAAGGACGTGTAAACTGCGTGTTATCCCAACCTACTCCGTAGTAGGATCCCATCAACGCGACATCGGACATCGCTCCGCCCTGAAACAGTGCCGAGAAGTCGAATCCTCTCCAGTCGGCCCCCAGATTCAAACCGGCAATCAGTTCGGGATAGTTGCTTTTGCCGATAAACGTACGGTCTTGATCGTACGTAATTTTTCCATCCCCATTGAGGTCTTTATACTTGATGTCTCCCGGACGGGTCGGTTTACCTGCCACAACGGCCGAATTGGCAATCTCTTCTTCGCTTTGGAACAGACCCAACGCGATAAAACCTTCTTTTTGTCCGACGGTACGTCCGTTATTCTTCTGCCAATAAGGGATATTCGGGCTTTGGTCCCATTTGATTATTTTACTCCGAGCCCAGCTCACATTGGCTCTGATTCGGTAGTTGAAGTCATTGATGCGATTATTATGAGAGAGCGTCAATTCAAACCCGCGGCTATCTACAATCCCTTCATTCACGTAGATGGGGTAATACTTTCCGACAGAAGGCGGATAAGAAGAAGGTTTGCGCAGAATATTGGAAGTCACTTTATAAAACGCGTCGAATTCTACGCCAAGTTTGCCCCCCAAAAACATGGACTCGAGTCCGAAGTTATAGGTGGTAGCTACTTCCCAAAGCATATCGGGACTTGCTACGACATCGGTCATCAATGCCCTCTGAGGAGTTTCTCCGAAGATAACCGATGCGTTTTCCGAAATAAACTTCATGTAGCTCAGGTAAGAGAACGGATCCACCGCCGCATCATTCCCCAATTTACCGTATGAAGCCTTTATTTTCAGATCATCGACAAAAGAGAGGTTCGAATTGTTTTTGAAGAAATCTTCGTT
Organism: Tannerella forsythia; assembly: GCF_001006485.1. Classification (GTDB taxonomy): domain Bacteria; phylum Bacteroidota; class Bacteroidia; order Bacteroidales; family Tannerellaceae; genus Tannerella; species Tannerella forsythia. The sequence goes on along the minus strand of NZ_JUET01000076.1, from coordinate 134,387 downwards.
CGAGATTCTCCATCCCAAAGAGAACGCGGGGAAAAAGTCCCAGCGTTTATTCTTCGCAAATTTATACGATCCGTCATAGCGACCCGACAGTTCGGCCAGATACTTCTGTTTGTAGGCATACGTAATACGTCCGACATAGCCAGCCCGAGGAGATGTTTTGCTTTCTCCGCCAAACCCTTTTCCGATATCGCTGATCTTATTCATCAGGTCGAGCTCTTCCAAACCGAGAATATCCAGATCAATCCCGGATACATGAAATTTATTGAATCTTCTGTCGGAATGTTCATAAAGGAACAATCCCGTCACATCGTGATCGCCGAACGTATTGGCATAGTTGATCGAATATTGGCCGGTAAACCGGGATGCTCTTCCCATCGACTCGGTCAAAGAAGGTCTTGAGATGGCCTGAAAATTATTTTTGGTGTAAAATTTATCCGTATGCAATTGCGTGATATCAGCCCCCATCAACTCATACGTATTCTTAAAATTCTTTCCGTACGTATAGTCATGGTCGTAGCTTAACATCGCCTTGATATGCAAGCCTCTTATATGGGGGATATTCCATTTTAAAGAGAGGTTGCTTTGCAAAACCGCCATGGTCGTATTGTTGTACCCCGATAAATCTCTTGCAGCAATCGGGTTCATTGGTATCGGATTCACTTTCGAACCGGTAGGAATGCCTTCGTATTCTTTCGGCAGAAAAGGTAAAGCTTTCACCGCTTGCCTGAGGATGCTGTAACTATAAGCGCTTCCTTTGATACCGCCCCCTTGTCCTGCATCTAAAGCCGGAGCTTTTCGTTCTTCCAAGCGGGCACCAATATCTAACGATAGAGACAGGTTTTTCGTGATATTGGCATCTACATTGCTACGAATGTTATAACGTTCGAAATCGAAGTTCTTGATATTTCCCTTCTGATTATAATATCCGGCCATAACGTAGTACTTCACATTTTCATTTCCTCCGTTTACGGCAATATTATGATGTTGGGTATGTCCTGTCTGGAAAATCTCATCCAGCCAATTCGTATTTCCCAGTTTACCGCTCGGATCTCCATTTCTCATTTTATTTACGTCATCTTCCGTAAACAGAGGATCTCTTCCATCCATTTCACGGGCTTTGTTATAGTAATACGCATATTGAGGCCCATCAAGGAATTTTGGGAAAGCGGTATTTTCGTTGGACGAAAAACTCGTCGAATACGTGATTTTAGTCTTCTGAGCAACACCTTTTCTTGTAGTAACCAAGATGACTCCATTAGCTGCCTGCATTCCATATACCGCTGCTGCCGAAGCATCTTTCAGAATGGTAACAGACTCAATTTCATACGGGTCAAGTTGATTATACGAACGCTGCACCCCGTCGACCAAAATAATCGGAGCATTGTTTCCGGTCGTTGAAAATCCTCTTACCAAGATGCTGGCATCGTCGCTACCCGGCTGCCCCGATACCTGCGTAGAAGTAATACCCGGCAAACGCCCGGTAAGCATCGAGGAGATGTTCGATACGGGATTCTTTAACAGCTCTTTTCCCTGAATCTGTACAACAGAGCCCGTAACGCTCACTTTCTTCTGCGTGCCGTAACCGACTACGACCACTTCGTCCAAGAGTTTGGTGTCGTCTTCGAGCACAATGGAAAAATCTTTCCGGTTTCTGACCGGAATCTCCTGTGTCACGTAGCCGATGTACGAGATCTGAAGAACGGCCTTCTCCGGCACCTCGAGCGAAAAACGCCCGTCGACATCGGTGATCACGCCGTGCCCTGTACCTTTCTCCACGACATTGGCTCCGATCACCGGCCGCCCTTCGGCATCAACCACTTTTCCGCTGATACGTCGCGAGGCCTGAGTAACCGATTGTTTAGCGGCCTCTTGTTTATCTTTCGAAAGGACGATATAAGAACCGTCGATCCGATACTTGATACCGGAATTGCCGAACAATTCCTGCAATGTCTCCCGAATTCCCTGCTGACGTACATTGAGGGAATACTCGCGCTTGATGTCTACATCGCCCGAGTAAATAAACAAATAGCCGGACTGAGATTCGATTTCATGAATAATCTGTTCGAGACGAACGTTGTTTTTCTCAAGCGAGACTTTGTTCTCCTGCTCCGACAATACGCCGGCATGTATACTACCGGAAGTCAGTAAAAACGATAGCACAAACATGTTCGTACATCGGAACAGGTTTCTGAATAAAGAATTCCGTTTATCCGGATTCTTTGATAAATGTTTTTTTGCCATATTGTTAAATGTTTTTTATGATGGAATTAGATATTTAGCATGAATTTTCAGTGAATGTAAATGACCGACTCGGATTCGTCACGTTCAAACACATAACGCTCTTCTTGTTGGAGCAGACGCAATATATTTTCCATTCCGTCCGATATGCGGAACTTACCGCTGAAAACCTTCCGCCTGATCCGGTCATTTTCGATCCGGACCGTAATGCCGTAACATTTTTCAAGGCGAGACATCAGTTCTTCAAAGGGAGTGTTCCGGAAGCAATGACAGCCGCAACAGCAGCAATTTTCAGCAGTTCTACTCCTATTCTGCGATAAACTCTCCGTTGTTTTTCAGCACGCAGGATAGATGTTTCCTCTTTGTTTTCTGACAAGATCAGCGCGTCGAAAAAAGCACGTTCGGATATCAGCTCCTTCATGTGTTCCTCCGATTCGGCCAGCCATTCCTTGACTGACCGTACCTCTTCACGTACCTCTTCAGATGTAGCCGTTCCGTCGAAAAAACTATGTAACGTTTCGCGTTTCATTCATTATCGTTTGTATATAAAGCAAACATTTAGGCATAAACCCTAAATAAAATCAAAAAAAAGTCGATTCATCTCTTCTCAACAATATACATCTGCGCTTCGGATAAGAAAAAAAACGTTGATTCAGAATGGAAAGCTTGATTTTTTTTATTGCTGTCCGATAAAACTATAAAAGCAATAAATATTGTCCCCTCAGTCCCTATAAATAGTACCTTCATATTTCCTTCTTAAAAAGTAAGCCCCTCTTATGGCTGATATAGCTTTTTTTAGTGAACAGCCGTTGCAGAGAACGAATATAAGCTCTATAAATGTACAGAATCTCTTCTTCTGTGGGGTTCCCAAGCCTTAGAAATGAAAATAGAGGTGCGCGTATATGCTTAATTCGGCTATTTTTAGCGGACAGCAATGAAAACCGGAATATCCTCAAATAGGATGTGCAAAAGAACGGTGAGTGAGAACTTAAGGGACTTTCGGAGAAGCGAGGGGCAGAGAAGGAGAAAAGAAAGGTGCGGTCAATTTTAATCAACCACACCTTCCATTATCAATCACACCGAATGAATATTTTCTTTTTCCGGTTTTTCCACAACTTGGTCATATCCTCCAATGTTTTGCCTTTCGTTTCGGGAACGAGCTTCCAGACAAAGATGGCGGCCATCACACAAATGATACCGTAGAGTGCATAGGCAAACATGTGTCCGAACTTGTCACCCATCTCTCCCAAACGCATATTATACATCGGCACGAATGTGGATGAAACGATGAAGTTGAAAATCCATTGGAATGCCACGGCAAGGGCCACAGCCGCACCGCGAATGGTATTCGGAAAGATTTCCGCAATCAATACCCAACAAATAGGCCCCCAACTGAACATGAATGAAGCACTGTATACCATGATGCTGACAACCGGAAAGACGGATGGAACGCCTGTGGCAAAGTTGCAAAGAGCTACACCACACGCCCCTATCGCCATACCGATGGAACCGGATATCAGCAACGGTTTTCGTCCCCATTTTTCTACCGTGAAGACAGCCAGCAAAGTGAAGAGGATATTGATGACACCCATAATCACTGTCTGTACCATCGGGTTGCCCATGCCCATCGTATGGAAGATGCGAGGTGCAAAATAAAGCACTGCATTGATGCCGACAGCTTGCTGGAATACGCTCAACATGATACCGATGAAAATAACCATCCATCCGTATGTAAATAGTTTTTCCGTCTTTTCTTCGGTGGTTGCCTTGATTTCGGACAAAATGACTTTTGCCTGCACAAGTCCATTGATGCGGCTCAGCACATGCAACGCCTTTTCGTCTTTACCGCATAGGGTAAGATAGCGGGGTGTTTCAGGTACAAACAGTACCAGCAAGACAAAAAGCCCTGCAGGAACTGCCTCGCTGACAAACATCAGACGCCATCCGGTTTCAATAGTCCACACAGCTACATCCGGATTCATGATTCGGTTTACTCCGTTCACCAAATCAATGACGGGATTGGCATGGCTGCCTAAAATCAAAAAATTCACGAAATAAACCACCAGCTGACCGAAGATTATGGCAAACTGATTCCACGACACTAATGTTCCACGAATATTGCTCGGAGCAATTTCCGCAATATACATCGGGCAAATGGCGGAAGCTAAACCAACACCGATACCGCCTAAGATGCGATAAAGATTGAATGCAATCAACAACGAATAAGAGGGTACTCCCTGCTCGAAGAGCGGAAACTCAGGATAATAAGAACCGAGTGCAGATAATAAGAACAGCACACCGGCTACGAGAAGAGACTGTTTGCGTCCCAATCTGGAAGCAAGAAAGCCCGAAATCGCACTACCCAGAATACACCCTATCAATGCACTGGAAGAGGTGATGCCGTGCATCGTGTCGGTATATTCGAAATTGGCTCCCATGAAGAAAGCCTGAATTCCTTTCTCCGCACCGGAGATAACTGCCGTGTCGTATCCGAACAGCAAGCCTCCGATGACAGCAACAAGCACAATAGAAAATAGATAGACTTTGCTGCCGTTTTCCGTATTACTCATGATATAATTTACAATACGATAAAGATTAGCAATACATATTTACTATTGCCTCATACAACTCTTGTTTGCCACTGATCTGTTTAGGTTCGCCGCTGTTGGCTTTAGCGTATGCCACCACATCTTCCAGCGTCAATCTGCCTTCCTCGAACTCCTTGCCCTTGCCGGCATCGAAAGAAGCATAGCGGTCGGCCAGCATCTTTTTGTAAGGAGATTCTTCAAGCAGTTTGGCTGCGTTTTCAAGGGCGCGTGCCATAGCGTCCATGCCTGCAATGTGCGCAATGAAGATGTCTTCCAAATCGGTCGAGTTACGGCGAGTCTTAGCGTCGAAGTTCGTACCACCGTTGCCCAGACCATCGTTACGAATGATTTGCATCATGGCCTGTATCAGTTCAAAGTTATCAATAGGGAATTGATCGGTATCCCATCCGTTCTGATAGTCACCACGGTTGGCGTCGATGGAACCCAACATACCGTTGTCGACGGCTACGGCTAATTCGTGTTCAAAAGTATGACCGGCCAACGTAGCATGATTCACCTCGATATTCACTTTGAAGTCCTTATCCAGATTATGAGCTTTCAAGAAGCCGATGACGGTTTCGGTGTCTACATCATATTGATGTTTGGAGGGTTCCATCGGTTTGGGCTCAATCAGGAATGTACCGGTGAAGCCTTTGCTGCGGGCATAGTCGCGGGCAAGGGTCAACATCCGTGCAAGGTGTTCCTTTTCACGTTTTTGGTCCGTGTTCAGCAATGACATATAGCCTTCACGTCCACCCCAAAATACATAGTTCATTCCACCTAGTTCGATGGTTGCGTCGATGGCGTTCTTGATTTGAACGGCAGCACGTGCCACTACGTCGAAATCCGGATTGGTTGCGGCACCGTTCATGTAGCGTGCATGGCTGAATACGTTGGCAGTACCCCACAGCAGTTTGATGCCTGTTTCCGTTTGTTTCTGTTTGGCGTATGCCACAACAGCTTTCAGGTTGGCTTCGTATTCTTCGATGCTATCGGCTTCTTCGCAAAGGTCTATGTCGTGGAAACAATAGTATTCGATGCCCATTTTCTGCATGAACTCAAAGCCAGCATCCATTTTGTTCTTGGCGGCCTGCACTTTGTCTGCACTACTGTTCCAAGGGAATTGCTTCGTACCACCGCCAAATTGGTCGCCACCTTCCGCACAGAGGGTATGCCACCATGCCATGGCAAATTTCAGCCAATCTTTCATCTTTTTTCCCATCACCACTTTTTCAGCATCGTAATAGCGGAATGCCATTGGGTTCATGCTCTCTTTTCCTTCGAACTTAATTTTTCCTATTCCGGGAAAATACTCTTTTGTTACCATAATCTTAATTTGTTTTTAGAATTTATTATTTTTTGTTTTCTATTTGTTTTATGAAAGCACGTTAAGCAGACATTGTTTCCAGCGTCCGTATGCTCCTGCATACGCTTCACGGTCGGCCAGTTTCGGCTCAATGACTTCCACCTTCTCTAATGTAGCAAAAGCCTCGTTATTATCTTTGTAGATGCCGGCACCAATGCCTGCCCCTTTGGCTGCTCCTACGGAACCGTCGGTATCGTACAGTTCAATTACTGCGCCTGTTACTCCTGCCAGCATTTCGCGGAACAGCGGGCTGAGGAACATATTGGCTTTTCCCGCATGGATTTTCCGGATGGAGATACCCATCTGTTCCATAATGTCGATGCCGTATTTAAAAGAGAACACGATACCCTCTTGTGCCGCACGGACGATGTGTGACTTCTCATGTAAATTGAAATTGATTCCTTGGACAGAACAACCGGTTTCTTTGTTTTCGAGCATGCGCTCCGCCCCATTGCCAAAGGGTAGAATACTCAATCCGGCGCTACCTATGGGAGCTTGCGCGGCCAATACATTCATGTCGTTGTACGAAATGCCTTCGGGAGCGACGGTGCGCTTCACCCATGAATTGAGAATGCCCGTTCCGTTGATGCACAACAAGACGCCCAAACGGGTCTGTTCGGCACTATGGTTGACGTGTGCAAAAGTGTTGACACGCGATTTTGGGTCATAGTTTACCTCTCCGTTCACACCATATACCACACCAGACGTACCTGCCGTGGAAGCTATCTCTCCGGGATTGAATACATTCAGTGATAGGGCGTTGTTGGGCTGGTCTCCGGCACGGTAAGTGATAGAGGTACCCTCTTTTAAACCCAATTCGCAGGCTGCAGCAGCATTGACACGTCCTTGTTCGGAGAAAGTGGATTTGATATCAGCTATCAATGAAGAGTCAAATCCATAGTGATTCATCAGGAAGTCGGCAATCCGACCATTCTTAAAGTCCCAAAACATGCCTTCGGATAAACCCGAAATGGTGGTGCAAATGGTACCGCTCAGTCTCATTGCGATATAATCTCCCGGCAACATAATCTTATCGATTCGCTCATATATGGCCGGTTCGTTTTCCTTAATCCATGCCAGCTTCGATGCGGTAAAGTTTCCCGGAGAATTCAGCAGATGAGAAAGGCACATTTCCTCTCCCAACATTTCAATTGCTTTTTGACCGTATGGGACAGCTCTTGAATCGCACCAGATGATAGCGGGACGCAACACTTGCCCGTTCTTGTCCACACATACCAAGCCATGCATCTGGTAAGAGATGCCGATGGCCTTGATATCTCTGGCATCCACTCCGGACTTTGTCAATACGGCTTGCGTGGCCAGCTTCAGGTTTTCCCACCAAGATTCGGGATTTTGTTCTGCCCATCCCGGTTTCACGGCAATGATTTCCGCCTCTGTCTTGGGAAAGAATGCAGACGACACGCATTTGCCGCTTTCCGCGTTTACCAAACTCGCTTTTACCGACGAGCTGCCAATGTCATAACCCAATAAATACATATACTATTTTTGTTTTTTTCTGATTGCTCATTCTTTAAATCCGCTAACATCTGTTATCGTCTAATTTTATTATATATTTTCTTGTCGAACCGGTAGTATCGTGCCGCCCGATGAGCCACTCCCTGTTGTTTCTCTTCCAGCGGGACGACGTATTCCATCATTGCTATTTTCTTATGGAAGTTACGCACATCGATTTGTTTTCCGTACACCAACCCATATAAAGTGCGCAATTGAGATGCCGTAAACTTTCGGGGCAACAGGTCAAACAAAGAAGACGGATTGAACTCGATGTATTGGCGGATGTAAGTCAAGGCCTCCTTGATTATCAGATTATGGTCGAAAGCTAATGTCTTTACATTCTGTATAGCCACCCAATCGGCCTGATAATTGTCTAAATCCCTATTCAACGCCCGGTCTATCTTCACCAGCGATAGGTAGGCTATGGTGACGATGCGTTCCACCTTCAATTGCATTGCCCGCTCCAGCCAATGAACGTCTTTAGGGTCTTTCGTACGGTTTTTCGATCCGAACGTTTTAAACTGCATCATGTTGACGTTTTTCAGCCCTGTAAGCTCTTTCAGCACTCTTTTTGCCGCCTCATCCAAATCCTCGTCCATGTAAATCAGGCTTCCCGGAAGTTTCATGTCGTGAAAGATTTCTCCTTTCTCTTCACCTACACGCTTTATCAGCAGCACTTTTAGCTGTTCTCCGTCGAACCCGATTACCACACAGTCTACGGAGATATGATTGTTTGCCAACGGCATGACATGTACTGTAGTATTTTGCATAACTTTCTGTCTTGAGCACTACAAATATAGATAAGTTTTTCCGAAAACAAAAAATAAATCTTTTATCTAACACCATAAAACACTATATCACAAATGAATACATATCACCTATATTACAATAACGATCCATATTGTTATCGTAATATATACAATATGATATAATTGTATAAAAGACAATAAGGTAGAAATACCTTAATTTTAAGTTTTTCGCATATCGGTTTCTTTAGGTATAATAAAGGGGATGCTTATGCCCTTGTGAGACAGAATCATGTTAAGGAAAAGGTACATCATAGAATGTATCAATGATATGCTGAAAAACACAGGCAAACTCGTACACTCAAGACATCGATCAATCAATAACTTCATCATGAATCCGGTCTCAGCTATAGCGGCATACTGTTTTTACGACAATAAACCTGAAGTGATTTATGGATACACCATACACAACAGACAAAACAGATGATCTTATTCTAATAAACATTATCCCGAACTCACGCAATTTTTTATTTCATATAAAAGGAATTAAACGAATGCGGCTTTAAAGTTGCAACTAAAAATTTAGCTCCTAATTGTATTGTCAACTTCCGTGGCTCATCATTAAAGTTACCTGCCACTACCAAATATTTATTATCTGAAGTTAGAAAAACCATAGCGGGTAATTTATCATCACCTTTTTCTTTGTACTGTAACACCTTTGTACCGGAAGTTACTTTATCACTAAAATGTCTCACGGCATAATATTCCGGAGTATAAGTTACCGCCTCGGTTTTAGAATCCACATGAATCAGAGCATTCTGTTTCCATCCCCATCCGCTTGTACCCTCGTCACACAATATCGCATTCCAAAATGTATACTCTTCACAACCATTTCCTAAATAATGATTTATCAAATTAAACGTATGCTCCGCCGCTTTCCAGTCAAAAGTCCCCGAACCGCATTCGTTTTCTGTCTGCATATATTTATAATGAGGATATTTTTTACGAATATCAGGCAAAATCTGCCCCCCCCACCATTGAAATCCTAAACCGTCCACCGTTTTATGCATGCGAGGGTCAGAGAGAATCTTGTCGACTATTTCAAAACGATTTGTGTTAAGCGTTCCCAGATAAAGAGAAACGTCGGGATGCCGTTTCTTTAATTCCGGAGCTAAATACTCAACATTAAAACGAATGATTCCTTCCGGAGTCCATGCACAACCCGGATATATGGTAAACGCCCATGGCTCATTCTGGAACATCACCTTTGTTACAGGAATATTTTCATCCTGATAAGCGGAAATGAATCTGCAAAAATAATCGGCATACGTTCTCAAATAACGTGTATCCTGAATAAAATAGTCATTCACGGCAAGTTGCTTGGGGTAGTAAGCATCATTTCTCTCCGTACTGTTCTCATGAAGAATAACATTGGATAAAGGAGACATCTTATTCACTTTATCATTACTGAGAATCGAATAATAATGATTTACTTTCATCCACGAGGGGGGCGACCATGGAGAAATCCAGAAAGTCATATTCGGATTATAATGCAGTGCTTTTCTTATGAAAGGTATAATCGTTTTTTTATCGCGATCGATATTAAAATATTTCAATTGAAAATCGCCGTCAACTTCATCGCAACTATACCAGTCGCGGGCATAGTCATTAGCATTCATCGGGATGCGCCCCATAGAGAAATGCAATTCTCCATCGGGTGAGAACAGTTTGCTTAAAATGGCGTCCTGTTGCTCAAGAGATAACAGGTTAAGTGCATCCCATCCCAATTCATTAAAACAGGTTCCCCATCTTTTAAATATTTGTATACTTTCTGCTCCTGTGACCTTCAATATCGGAGTCGTTTCACTCTTCGATTGTAACTTTATCTTCGTCTCTTTCCATACATCATTCTCTGTACTGCAAAACCATGTATAAGATTGAGCATACAAGTTAGACACACTCATTGCCAGGCAACTAAACATCAAGATTCTTTTTGAGAATCTTTTCATACTTCTTTTTTCCATTTCAAAATCAAATAAAATTGGACAATTTATTACTTAATTAATAGTAGGATAGCCGGGATTTTGTTTCAGGTTAGGGTTCGTTTGAAGAACAGTACGTGAAAGAGGAATCCACATGGTGTGTTTATCCGCGTCCGGTTCTTTATCCCACCAAGTCCCGGAATTATAAACTCCAAATCGGCACAAGACACGCCTTCGCTGTCCTTCACCTATAAATTCCCGTCCCCATTCATCCAGCAACTCTTGTTTGGTAATTTGGCTGCCGTCTTCATTATATAAACTCGGAGACCCTTCCGGATAATACCTCTTTCTAACGGTGTTAAGCAATTTGGCGGCAGATGCTCGTTCTCCTTTATTAAATTTTATTTCCGCCAGATAATAATAAATTTCTGCTAGGCGAATCACCGTGTAATCAGATTCTATTTTTGCAGGATCGTCCGACCTGTAGATAGGATACTTAACCAGACACCAGCCGGAATTCTGGTCACCGTAAGGCATTGCCGATTTGGGAGTCTCTTTGCCGCTGGAAGGTGCGGGCGAAACACTCAATGTATCCGTATCTTGGAAGATACCTACTTGGTCGCGGATATACAGTTGATAAGCATCATTATCCGAGCGCACATATTTTGTTTTTCCGTCCGGAGTAGAATAATCCAAAGTCCCGTACAAGAATAATCCTTCGCGTTTTCCTTTTCCCAGATTTCGATATTTCTTCAAACGTACATCATCCGGATAATTCATGAATTTACGTACAGGTTTTCCATTATCAAATGTATATTCCCTGCCTTCCAAATCCAGTCCCGGTTGCAAAGCATACTTCGGATTGCACCGTCCCCAATCTGTAAAGCCGAAATACGGTGCCGACATGAAAGGCGCCACATACCAATGCATATTTCCCGTATATGCCCAATGAGCCCCTCCGTAAGAGCTGGCAAAGGCATAAATCACCTCATCGCATTTATCATTATCCCAATCAAAAGGAGCGTCCCATCTGTCGGCTATTTGGTAGTAGCCATATTTTCCGTTGATGATGTCTTCACAAATCTTTTCACACTCGGCACTTTTATCTTCATCAATCCACCACGAAGCATTCATATAGAGCCGGGCCAACAATGCTGCCGCTCCGGCCTGATTCCATAATCCTTGATCAGGCCCGTTTCCTCCGCTTTTCGATTTGACACTCAAAGTAGGAAGAGCCTCCAAAAGTTCTTTCTCAAGGAAAGCAAAGGTCTCTTTGGGCGTAGATTGATGCGGCAGCTCGGAACTCGGATATTGGGTCACAAGCGGAATGTTATGCATTACGTCAAAAAGCGTCATATACATCCATGCCCGTAAAACCCGCTGTTGTGAAATGAAATCATTGAATTCTTGTTCCGAATAGCCTAGGCGAGTAGGGTTTAGTTTCGAAAAGTCGGATATCACCGAATTACACTGAATGATGCCCCGATAAGCGTCTTTCCACATGTTGTTGACAAACCAGTCGTCAATGGTCCAAGTATGATAATGAAGGCGGAAATAAGCTCCTCCGTCATACCAATGCTCTTCTCTCTGCACTATCATATATTGGTCTGCCGAAAGCTCGCCGAACAAGTATGAACTTCTGGAGCTCAACCAATATGCATGTCCGAAAGGCCGGACAAAGCTTTGAAGCACGTTCTCCTTCGTTTGGTAAAATTCATCTTGAGGAATAATGCTGTATGTGTTTTCAGACAAATCAGTACAGCCTGTTGTTGCCAAAAGGCCTAAACCGACCCATATTTGTTTTAAACTTATTCTTTTCATAATGCCATATATTAAAAGTCAATTTGAACACCTAATAAAAATTGTCTTGAAGAAGGATAATAACTTATTTTGTTGGCAGACACTCCCGGCTCCATTCCATTTACTGCGAATGTATCCATATCCAGCCCCTTATATCCACTGATGGTAAATAAATTACGTGCAGTGCAATAAACGCGTACTTTCTTCAGCCACTTCGAATTGACGTCATAATTATATCCTAATGTAGCGACATCCAGCTTTAAGAAATCACCATTATGCACAAAATAATCGCTATGTACATTTTTTCCGGTACTTACGGCACTGTTTTCTTTATATGCTGATTTTAAAACATTCGTGTTAGGTGCGGCCGATTGCAGCCCGTAGTACAAATTATGGGTATCATAAATCTGGAAACCGAAATTACCACGGAAAAACAAGCTCATATCAAAGTTCTTATATCTGAAAGAATGAGTCATCGACATTGTAAATTTAGGCAATCCGTTACCTACTACACGCTTGTCCTCATCGGTACCTTTATTGATAGGAATGACGTCACCGTTTTTGGAACGGATCAACCATTGGCCTTCATTATTGACACCTGCATATTCGAACGTGTAAAAATTACCTATACGTTCTCCTTCCTCAATGCGCTGAACTGGTCCCGGGTCTCCCGGATAAGTGGGGAATGAACTCATCCAATAAAAAGACTGTCCTTTATGCATCTGATTGGAAAAGGAGACAAAACGATTATTGGAGGTGGCGCCGACAAATCCGATGGTATAACCCGTTTTTTGTGTCTTGACCGCATTCCAAGTCAAATCAATCTCCAGACCGGAATTCTTCATCGTACCCACATTCACAAAAGTGGTAGGAGTGCCATTGGGAGGGAGAGACACATTATAACTGCCCAACAAGTCGGATTGTCTTCTCGAATAATAGTTCATGCTTCCCGTCAAGCGCTGATTGAAAAGGACGAAATCGACGCCTATGTTCCAGTTCTTGCCCTTCTCCCACTTTATATCAGGATTGGGATTAGAATTGAACGACCATCCCCGAATGTATTGTCCTTTATAAAAATTCAGGTCATAACTCCCCATGGTGGCCAGAGACTGGTAACTGTCAAATTCCTGATTGCCCGTCACGCCATAATCTCCCCTGATTTTCAAATCATCAATCCATGTCAGATTTTTCATAAATTTCTCTTCGCTGATTCTCCATCCCGCCGATACGGCCGGAAAAGAGCCCCACTTATTGTTTTTTCCGAATTTGGAAGATCCTTCGCGACGCAATGAAAAAGTCGCAAAATATTTGTCAGACAGGTTATAACTGATACGCCCGAAGAACGCTATCAACTTTGAGTCATTCTTATACGAGCCCATGCCTAAACGCCCGATTGCCGCGCTGTTATAAGAGCCTGCCCCCAAGTTGTTATACGACAGCAGATCGGAAGCAAAGTTCTTGTTTTCCGCATTGAAACCCGAGTTTTCGAAGTATTGATAAGAGTATCCTCCCATCAACTTCAAATGATGGTTGTTTTTGTCGAACATATAGTTCACCAACCACTCTAAAGACTCCTGTTTATGTTTATCATAACTTTTGCTGGCTTCTCCTTTGAAGCCTTTCTGCTCCGCACGGGTAGAAGTCGAGGGGCGGAAAAAGAAATTATCATAATCTATAATCTGTTGGGCCAAAGTAACCTGCGTGCTGAGATAATGAGCTTTATTCTGACACAATAAAGGGAGTAGATTCAATTTGAAAGTCCCGTCCCAGTTTAAGATTTTCCCCTTACCGCCATGTTCTTCCAACTTCAACGTTTCCACAGGATTGTAAGTATCCCACCCTGTCAGTTTATAATACTTATTGGGCTCTTTGGGATCCATCACGGGAATAGTCGGATTCACGGTCAGGGCTGTCCAAAAAGCGTTATAGTCCGAGTGCTCATAATCAATTGTTCGCGGAGCTACATTTAATACGATGTTATATAATTCAGACTTAGAGGTATGATTCAAACTGAGGCGTGCGCCTATTTCTTTTTTGGAAGAACGTAAATCGATACCCTCGGAGTTTTTCACATCCACCGTGCCTTTATAATTATTCTTTGAGTTTCCTCCGGTCACTTGCAAAGTATGACTATGCGATATGCCCACTTTTGTGATTTCGTCGAACCAATCCGTATTGGCCCCGTAATCATTTCCGCGATTATATTTTCTAAACTCATCTCCCCCCAGTACTTCCAATTCTCTAATCGGAGTGGCAACATTCACAAACCCCGAATAGTAGGTATGGATATTACCATCCATAGAGCCTTTCTTTGTGGTGATGACAATTACTCCATTGGAGCCGCGGGTGCCATAGATGGCCGAAGCCGCGCCGTCTTTCAGTACATCGATGGACTCGATATCGTTTTCATTCACATTGTCAAGACTTCCACCGGGGACACCGTCGATGACAATCAATGGGCCTAAACCGGCACTACGCGAGGAAACTCCGCGTATTTGTACGTTTGCGCTGCTGTTAGGATCCGCCGAAGCCGTATTATCGATATTCACACCTGCCACTTTTCCCTGAATCTTCATAGCAGGATTGCTGTTGCCAATCTGCAACATATCCTTGGCCGATACGTGCGAAATGGCACTGGTCAGTTCTTTCTTCGAAACGGAACCGTAACCTATCACCACCACTTCGTCCAAGAGTTTGGTGTCGTCTTCGAGCACTATGGAAAAATCTTTCCGGTTTCTGACCGGAATCTCCTGTGTCACGTAGCCGATGTACGAGATCTGAAGAACAGCCTTCTCCGGCATCTCGAGCGAAAAACGCCCGTCGACATCGGTGATCACGCCGTGGCCTGTGCCTTTCTCCACAACATTGGCGCCGATCACCGGCTGCCCTTCGGCATCAACCACTTTTCCGCTGATACGTCGCGAAGCCTGAGTAACCGATTGTTTAGCGGCCTCTTGTTTGTCTTTCGAAAGGACGATATAAGAACCGTCGATCCGATACTTGATACCGGAGTTACCGAACAATTCCTGCAATGTCTCCCGAATTCCCTGCTGACGTACATTGAGAGAATACTCGCGCTTGATGTCTACATCGCCCGAGTAAATGAACAAATAGCCGGACTGAGATTCGATTTCATGAATAATCTGTTCGAGACAAACGTTGCTTTTCTCAAGCGAGACTTTGTTCTCCTGCTCCGACAATACGCCGGCATGTATACTACCGGAAGCCAGTAAAAACGATAGCACAAACATGTTCGTACATCGGAACAGGTTTCTGAATAAAGGATTCCGTTTATCCGGATTCTTCGATAAATGTTTTTTTGCCATATTGTTAAATGTTTTTTATGATGGAATTAGATATTTAGCATGAATTTTCAGCGAATGTAAATGACCGACTCGGATTCGTCACGTTCAAACACATAACGCTCTTCTTGTTGAAGCAGACGCAATATATTTTCCATTCCGTCCGATATGCGGAACTTACCGCTGAAAACCTTCCGCCTGATCCGGTCATTTTCGATCCGGACAGTAATGCCGTAACATTTTTCAAGGCGAGACATCAGTTCTTCAAAGGGAGTGTTCCGGAAGCAAAGCAGCCCTTCGCGCCAGCGGTAACTTTCGTACTCATCGATCGCCGTCACTGACAGCCGCCCATTTGTTTCGACAGCTTTCTGATTCGGTGCCAGCCTGATGGAATGAAGCGGATCGTCCGCAACCGTAATTTCAACAGCTCCCTCCATCAAAGCCGTAGAGAATGATCTCGAGTCAGTATACGATTCGACATTAAACTTCGTACCCAGCACGTTGATATCGTAGCGTTCGGTATGCACGACAAAAGGATGACGGGCATCGTGGGCGACCTCGAAATAAGCTTCGCCATTCAGCTCTACCTCGCGAACGTCGTCCGAAAAATACGAAGGATAGGTAATAACCGAACGAGCATTGAGCCACACGTTCGTACCGTCCGGCAGACGAAGATTCGCACGTTGCCCAGCCGGAACGGTAAGCGTATGCCTTTCCGATCTGACTTCGTTCACCTTCGCCGAGTAAACCGAGAAAGCTATTCCGGCAACTACGGCCGCCACAGCGACAATTTTCAACAGCTCCACTCCTATTCTGCGATAAACTCTCCGTTGTTTTTCAACACGCAGGATAGATGTTTCCTCTTCGTTTTCTGACAAGATCAGCGCGTCGAAAAATGCACGTTCGGATATCAGTTCCTTCATGTGTTCCTCCGATTCGGCCAGCCATTCCTTGACTGACCGTACCTCTTCAGATGTAGCCGTTCCGTCGAAAAAACTATGTAACGTTTCGCGTTTCATTCATTATCGTTTGTGTATAAAGCAAACGTTTAGGCATAAACCCTAAATAAAATCAAAAAAAGTCGATTCATCTCTTCTCAACAATATACATCTGCGCTTCGGATAAGAAAGAAACGTTGATTCAGAATGGAAAGCTTGATTTTTTATCCATAACGCTTGAAAGCAGGCGGATTTTTATGTAAATTTGCAGAGCAAACCATAAAACGACAAAAGACACGAATCATATGAATTTTACGAAAGTAAAAGATATCGGCGATGTTCGTCAGGCTATAAAAGAAGCCTTGGAGCTTAAGAAGAACCGTTTCCAATATCAAGAAGTGGGCAAAAACAAGACGGCATTGCTTATTTTTTTCAATAATAGCCTGCGTACTCGACTAAGTACACAGAAGGCTGCTACTAATTTGGGTATGAACGTTATCGTGCTCGATGTCAATCAGGGAGCGTGGCGGCTGGAAACCGAACGGGGAGTAGTAATGGATGGTGACAAAAGCGAGCATTTGCTGGAAGCCATTCCCGTTATGGGGTGTTATTGCGACATCATCGGGGTACGCTCGTTTGCGCGTTTTGAAAATAAGGAAGACGACTACAGCGAAAAAATTCTTCAGCAGTTTATTCGCTACTCCGGCCGACCGGTCTTCAGCATGGAAGCCGCCACGCGCCATCCTTTACAAAGTTTTGCCGACCTGATCACGATTGAAGAATATAAACGTACAGAACGTCCGAAAATCGTGCTGACTTGGACGCCGCATCCGCGCGCATTACCGCAGGCCGTGCCCAATAGCTTTGCCGAATGGATAAATGCCGCCGGATACGAACTCGTCATTACGCATCCCGAAGGATACGAATTAGACCCGCAATTTGTCGGGACTGCCCGGGTAGAACATAACCAACGCAAAGCTTTTGAAGGAGCCGATTTTATCTACGCTAAAAACTGGGCGGCATACAAAGACCCGCATTACGGAGAAGTGCTCAGTACCGATCGTTCATGGACGGTCGATACCGAAAAAATGGCACTGACCAATCAGGCATTTTTCATGCACTGTCTGCCTGTGCGCCGTAATTTGATTGTAACCGACGAAGTGATTGAAAGTCCTCAGAGTCTTGTTATTGCACAAGCAGCCAACCGCGAGATTTCGGCACAAACCGTACTCAAACAGATGTTGGAAGACTTAAAATCAATCGCTTAGGCCTGTCCCGGCGTACCGATTGGCGGAATGAGGTTGCTGAATGCATCCGTGTTCGTGCCTCCCCCGCTTTGCTGCTGCTCTTCAAACTTGCGGATATTATCCTGCAAGGCATAAAGCAAACGCTGTGCATTGTCGGGGGTAAGAATAATACGGCTCTTAACCTTCGCTTTAGGAGCACCCGGCATAATCTGGATAAAGTCGAGAATAAACTCGGATGACGAATGTGCCACTATCGCCAGATTAGCATATGTGCCCTGTGCCATATCGTCCGTAATTTCTACTTGTATTTCATTCGGTGCAGGAGAATTTTCCATTATAAACGTTCATTTGATAACGGGACAAAAGTACATACAATTTTGCAGGAACGGAAAATATTGCATAGATTTGTGCGATTATTTTCAAAAAAAGAACAAAAAATGAGAACCAATATATTAGTTGTCAGCCTATTGCTCGGATCGTTTGTTGCAATATCGCAGACGCGGGTCGAGAAAAAAGTGGCCATGAAAAGCAACGGATACGGAGTGACTTACGCTCTCCCCAAAACGTCGCTTATCGTAACCGCTGAAGTGACGAAAGTAACTTGTAAGGCCGGACCCTACTATAAATACGCAGAAAAATATCTGGGGGTAAAAGACGCCGTGACGAACGACCATGTATATTATGAATTGGGAAAAATCTATTTAGAGAATAAAGGCGTACCCGACGAAGAAAATACCTATACGATCGAATTCAAATCGAGAACTGTTGCGCCATACGTCTATCTGACCGAAGACGGCCTGATGTGCTCGATTAACGCTGACTATACCCCAGCCGAATCGAATCTGAAAAATACGAAGCACGAAGCGCAAGCAGCAGAAACGACCGACGTAACCGCCGTAATGACCGAGGAACTGCTTATGGCCGGCTCCGTAACACGACAGGCCGAAGTAGCTGCCAAACAAATCTACCGGCTGCGCGAAAGCAAGATGGATATTGTTTCGGGAGAGGCCGATAACATGCCCCCCGATGGTGAAGCTATGAGACTTGTGCTGCAACAACTTACCGATCAGGAGCAGGCACTGACAACACTCTTTATCGGTCGCCGGCAGCGTAAAACGACTTTTCATGAAGTACGCATCGTCCCACAAGACGACCTCAATAAAGAGGTGTTATTCCGTTTCTCGGAAAAACTTGGCCTCTTAGATGCCGACGATTTGGGCGGACAACCCGTCTACCTGAGTCTGCATGCCACAGAACGTGCTCCGGAACTTGACCCAAAAGAAGCCGAGAAGAAAGAAAAAATGCTGAAAGGTATTGTATATAACGTGCCGGGCAAGGCACATGTCGAGATTGAAACGGGTACGAAGAAACTCTATCAGGGCGAGGTGCAGATCGTGCAGTTCGGTACTCGCGAAGGGCTGGCTCCGGTGATGTTTGATGACAAGAAAGCCCCTGTCAAAGTCTTTTTCTATCCCGAAACCGGAGCAATTAAACAGATTATTCAATAAAGTCAACTGAATTAAACAATATACAATGTATAACTATATTTAAAGTAATTAATTATGATTTTTAAAGATCACCCTAAAGGGCTTATCGGAGCTGCGCTGTCAAATATGGGAGAACGATTTGGTTTCTACATTATGATGGCCATTTTGACACTATTTATTTCTGCTAAATTTGGATTGTCAGAAACACAAACAGGTTATGTTTATTCTGCATTTTATGCCTCCATCTATCTTTTGGCATTGGTAGGAGGACTTATTGCAGACAGAACGAAAAATTATAAAGGCATTATTCTTATAGGCTTAATCTTAATGGCTATAGGTTACCTTATTATAGCCATTCCTACTCCTACTCCAGTACCCAACCTCACTCTTTATTTAATTATCACATGCCTGGGATTGTTAGTTATTGCTTTTGGTAATGGTTTATTCAAAGGGAATTTACAGGCGATTGTCGGACAAATGTATGATGATCCGAAATATGCCAGTCAAAGAGATGCTGGATTTCAAATTTTCTATATGTTCATAAATATCGGAGGCTTTTTTGCTCCTTTTATAGCTATTGGGGTCAGGAACTGGTGGTTAAAGGTTAACAACTTTGACTATAATGCTGAATTGCCTGAGCTTTGTCATGAATATTTAAGAAAGGGAGACTCAATGGCAACAGAATCATTAAGTCGTTTAACAGAATATGCCAATTCAACCTATCTTACAAAACCTGATACCCTAATTGACTTAACAAATTTCTCAAACAACTATTTGGAGGTGTTTAACAGAGGTTTTCAATATGCTTTTATGGCTGCTATTGTAGCAATGATTATTTCAATAATCATCTACCTATTCAATAAAGCCAAATTTCCGGATCCCGCTTTAAAAGCAAAAAATACTCAAGGAACTATAACCAAAGAGGAAATAAAAATGAGTGCAAATGAAATCAGACAACGCATATATGCCTTATTTGCTGTATTTGGTGTAGTCATATTCTTCTGGTTGTCCTTCCATCAGAATGGGTACTCTTTGACATATTTTGCCAGAGACTATGTAAATCTGGACATTATTAATATTGATCTGGGCTTTACGCGAATTAAAGGTGCAGAAATTTTTCAGTCTGTAAATCCGTTCTTTGTTGTAACATTAACTCCATTAGTGATGTGGCTTTTTGGTGCTTTGCGAAAAAGAGGAAAAGAGCCATCCACACCGATGAAAATTGCTATAGGTATGGGGATAGCATCAATCGCTTATATTTTTATTATGATTATTTCATTGGCTTTACCGGCAAAAGAATCTTTAGGAAATATGAGTTTGGAGGCCATTCAATCTATGCGAGTAACACCTTGGATATTAGTCGGAATGTACTTCATCTTAACTGTAGCCGAATTATTTATTTCTCCTCTCGGATTATCTTTTGTATCTAAAGTATCACCGCCTCATTTGCAGGGATTAATGCAAGGAGCATGGCTTGCAGCAACAGCAATAGGTAATGCGTTGTTATTCATTGGGGGGATATTATATTCTTCGGTTCCTTTGTGGATATGCTGGTTAGTTTTTGTGGCAGCAACAGGTCTGTCAATGATTGTTATGTTGAGTATGGTCAAATGGCTTGAACGGGTGGCGAAATAAAAAAAACAACCGCTCAAGAAACAACAAGAAACGCCAGTAAACTTTTGGGAAAGAAAAATGAATCTCTTCAATGTAAAAGACATGAAAAAAATGATGTACATCCTTGCGGCGTGCCTGATGGCATGGATTGCAATGCCGCAACAAACCAGTGCGCAGACGTTGCGTGGAAACAGTAATCAGCA
Source organism: Tannerella forsythia (assembly GCF_001006485.1). Lineage (GTDB taxonomy): Bacteria > Bacteroidota > Bacteroidia > Bacteroidales > Tannerellaceae > Tannerella > Tannerella forsythia. The sequence goes on along the minus strand of NZ_JUET01000076.1, from coordinate 113,361 downwards.
GATTGGCAGCATCAGCTCCGACGGCGTGATTCGCAACAAAAGCAATTCGCAGGTGGGTAAGATCGAATCGAACGGAACCATCCGCGACCGTAACAATGCACAAATCGGTAAAATTGAATCGGATGGGACAATTCGTAATGCCAGCAATTCAAAGGTTGGGAAGGTCGAGTCCGACGGCACAGTACGTAACGAAAACAACACAAAAATCGGTAAGATCGAGTCTGATGGTACGGTGCGCAACAAGAACAATTCGAGCATCGGCCGGGCTTCGGGAGTAAAAAAAGAATGGGCAGCAGTCGCTTTCTTTTTCTTTGATTTTTAAAAAAGCAAAGAGAGTAAATCTTCGTAAGAGGGGGGTGTGTCAAAACGCAATGTTTGGGCACACCCTCTTTAGGTGTGTATGCATGGGTGAAATGCAAGACGCTAAGGATGAAAGCGAGGGAGCATACAAACGTATATGACCGAGTTTACATTCCGCAAGCAACGAAGCCGTTCACCCGTTATGTACGTACCTTTTATATTTTATCCTTAAAAAGAGGGACTCCCTGTCTGCGAAAAGCGATGGGTGAAAGCCCCTCATGTTTTTTGAAAAATTTTCCGAAGGTAGACTGATCAGGAAAATACAGTTCGTCCGCCACTTGCTGTACACTTGCACGGGGTGCTTTAAGCAAGATTTTCGCCTCGAGCATCAAGGCATCTTGAATCCACCGGCTGGCCGACTTGCCGCTCTGCTCCTTCAGCACTAACGAAAGATACTGTGAAGTGATACAAAGTTTATTCGCATAAAACGAAACCTCATGTTGTTCCTTACAATGCGTGGAGAGCAAATCCAAAAAATCGGCAAACAGTTCTTCTTTGCGGCTCAATGTGGGGGGATGCAACGTTTTTTGTTTATCCAGATAAATATCTCCCAAATCCATCAGGAACAGATGTAATGCCATATTGACCAAGCCTTGATAGAAAAAGTGCTCAGGTTGTCTGATTTTCTCACAAAGAAAGTCCAAACTCTTTCCAATCTGCTGAAATCTTTCAGAATCGAACTGTTTCAGCGGATGTTTTTTTAGCTGCATATACGAAATCAACGTCGACGGATGTTTTTCTTTCGATTGTGAGAGTGTATCCAAATACGACGTCGAAATCATCAGAAGCCATACTTTCAGATCTGGGCTGATGCGTTTCATTTGCGTAATATGTGTCGGGAGTATAACCATAAGCCCGTAATCCGATATGCTGTAATTCACATAATCGACCTGTAGCTCCATGCTACCGCTTGTAACCCCGATAAAAAGCAACGCATTCATGCGTGAAGGAGCTCTTAGATAATGCTGGTAAATTCGCCCCGCCCGATCGTTGCGAGTGGCATAATCGTGATCATAATGCATGACCAGAATATCATTTTGGAAAACATCGGACGAAACGACAATGTTCCCCAACCTTCTTACGGTATCTTCAAAGATACGAGGCATCCGCTCTTTTCTTAGTAAACGGAAGCGAAGATACTACTTTTTTTCCATATTTTCTTTTTTCACCCATATTTTTTCCACTTTTCCGTCATTCGCTTTCCCAAATATTCGATATTGACTAATTTTCTAACAGATTATCCCTTTTCCATCCATGACGGATCCACTACTTTTGTCATCAATATTTATGGAATCGTTCGTTATTACTAAACACGAAATATGATGATAAGAAATATGAAATATATTCTTCTGTGGTTGTGGCTCGGAGGGTCGGGACTTCCGGCAAACGCACAGAACAGTCTTTCGCAGCAGCATACCGATACCCTGAAGATCAAACTCGAGCAAGCGATAGAAATCGCACTGGCCGAAAATCCGACGGTCAGGGTTGCCGGACAGGAGATCGAAAAGAAACAATATGCTCGCAAGGAGATGATTGCGCAGTTATTTCCTCAGCTGTCCGGATCGGCAGGCTATACGCGCACTCTTAAGAAGCAGGTAATGTATATGGGCGGAGGCGATGACGATGGCGGAGGATTCGCTGCCATGCTGCTGGAACCGATCATTGGGCTGACCAAACCTCTCTACGAGAAATTAGGCATGGATATGCCGCAACTTCCCAAAGGCGGCAGCGGTGGAAGATCGAACGAAGGTATTGAAGTAGGATTGAGCAACAACTGGTCTGGTGGATTTAACCTTTCGCTGCCCCTGTTCGCCCCTACCCTGTATAAATCCATTCAACTTTCGGCCATTGATGTGGAGTTGGCCGCCGAAAAAGCACGAGCCTCCAAGCTGGACATGGTGAATCAAGTATCGAAAGCATACTTCCAGCTCCTGCTGGCGCAAGATTCGTATGAAGTATTAAAACAAAGCTACAGGCAGGCACAGGATAATCTGGAGAATGTGACAAATAAGTTCAGGCAGGGACTCGTGTCCGAATACGACAAGATACGTGCCGAGGTACAGGTACGCAACCTCAATCCCAACCTTATTCAGGCACGGAATGCCGTAACATTGACTAATCTCCAGTTAAAGGTATTGATGGGGGTCGATGCGGGTTTCAACATCGTCGTAATGGGCAAACTCTCGGATTACGAAGCGGATCTGTACGCCGACTATATGCATATCGATACCGCACAGTTGGCCTTCAATTCTTCGCTCAAACAAATGGATTTGCAAACCGAGATGCTGAAAAAAACCTGCGAGATGGACAAAGCGGCTTTCCTGCCGAACGTGTCGCTCTCGGCCATCTATCAATGGACGGCAATGAACGAAAATTTCAGGTTCCGTAATTACCGGTGGAATCCCTACAGTTCCGTCGGAATCACTGTTTCCGTTCCACTCTATACCGGCGGTCGGCGGCTCTACAAAATGAAACAGACAAAGATTCAACTGAATCAGATGAACTGGAACCGGACGAATCTTCGCAGAAACCTGAATATGCAGGCCAAAAGCTATCTGAACAACATGCAGCAGTCGGTCGAACAGCTCGCCTCAAACAGGGAGAATGTGAATCAGGCGATGAAAGGCCGCAGTATCGCTCAGAAGCGATACGATGTAGGTAAAGGCACGATCCTTGAATTGAACGATTCGGAAGTGGCGCTGATGCAATCGCAATTGACCTACACACAGTCGATCTACAACTATCTGGTAGCTAAAACAGACCTCGACCTGATATTGGGAAAAGAAACAGAAATCAAGTAAAAATATAAAACGATAGATGTCAATGAAAAAGAAGATATCAATGAGAAAGAGATACCAATTAGCAGCCCTTTGCCTTACAGGACTGCTGAGCGCCTGCTCCGGAGGCAGCAAAACACAGGAGATAAAAGACGAAAAGCCGAAAGTGAAACTCGCTTCGGTTACGACACGACCGGTCGATCAGGTTCAGGAATATACGGCAACGGTACAGGCATACGCAACCAACCATATCGCCCCTTCTTCGCCTGTGCGCATCGAGAAAATATACGTCGAAGTGGGCGACCGCGTCGGCAAAGGGCAGAAGCTGGTACAGATGGACGCTTCCGGTCTGAAGCAATTGAAACTGCAATTAGATAATCAGGCGACGGAATTCACGCGCATCGACGAATTGTATAAAATCGGCGGTGTCTCCAAATCGGAGTGGGAAGCCTCGAAAATGACATTGGAGATGCGTCAAACGTCATACAAGAATATGCTCGAAAATACGGCGCTCGTAAGTCCGATCAGCGGCGTGGTAACGGCTCGCAATTACGACAGTGGCGACATGTATGGCGGAGGAACGCCGGTGGTGACCGTCGAGCAGATCATGCCCGTCAAACTTCTGATCAACGTTTCGGAGAGTTATTTCACACGGATAGCCAAAAACTCGACTGTCAGCGTGAAATTCGATGTGTACGGAGAAGAAGAGTTTGAAGGAAAAGTAAATCTGCTCTATCCGACCATCGACCCGACCACTCGCACGTTTGTCGTTGAAATACGGCTCGACAACCGCGACATGCGCGTGCGTCCCGGGATGTTTGCCCGCGTAACGCTTAACTTCGGCACAGCCGATCATGTCATTATCCCCGACAAGGCGATCATCAAACAAGCCGGTTCGGGCGAGAGGTACGTCTATGTCTGTCAAGACAGCGTCGTTTACCGACGGGTCGTTCAGCTCGGACGACGCATGAACGACGAATATGAAATAGTATCAGGTATCGACCATGATGCCCGCGTCGTGATCAGCGGACAATATCAGTCGTCCATCAAAGACAGCGTCAGGGTAGAGGTCGTGCAGTAAACGATTAATTAATACGCCGGCGCAGGAAAAGACATCCTTCGGTCGGTACCCCAAAAAACAATTATTATGAGTCTATACGAAGGAGCGGTCAAAAGGCCGATAATGACTTTTCTTTGCTTTATAGCGATCGTGATTTTCGGATTATTCTCCCTGTCGCGATTGCCGGTCGATCTGTACCCCGACATTGAGACGAACACGATCATGGTGATGACGGCTTATCCCGGCGCCAGTGCGTCGGATATCGAGAATAACGTCTCGCGTCCGCTGGAAAGCGTGCTGAATACGATCGGCAACCTGAAGCATATCACCTCCCGATCGTCGGAGAATATGTCGCTTATCCAAATGCAGTTCGAATACGGTCACGATATTAACGAACTGACGAACGACGTGCGCGACAAGCTCGATCTGATCAGTTCGCGCCTGCCCGACAACGCGGAAACGCCCGTGATCTTCAAATTCAGTTCGGACATGATCCCGATTCTTATCCTGTCGGTACAAGCCGAGGAGAGTCAGCCGGCGCTTCATAAAATTCTCGACGACGGCGTTTCCAATCCGCTGGCGCGTATCCCGGGCGTCGGGACAGTCTCCGTTGCGGGTGCACCCAAGCGCGAGATACAGGTCTATTGCGACCCGAACAAGTTAGAGGCCTGTCATCTGACCATTGAAACGATCAGCGCAGCCATCGGAGCAGAAAACCGAAACATACCGGGAGGAAACTTCGATATCGGAAACGAAACGTATGCGTTGCGTGTCGAGGGCGAGTTCAAGGATGCCCGCCAGATGGAAAATATGGTAGTCGGATCGCGCAATGGCGCCAATGTTTACTTGCGCGATGTGGCGCGAGTTATCGACACGGTAGAGGAGCGCGCACAGGAATCGTTCGCCAACGACAAACGCGGAGGAATGATTGTCGTGCAGAAGCAGGCCGGCGCCAACACCGTCGACATTGCCCGTAAGATATTGAAGAAGCTGCCCGAACTGCAAAAGAACCTGCCTTCGGATGTGAAGTTAGGCATCATCTGGGACTCGTCCGAAAACATTCTCCAGACGATCCAAAGCCTTACGGAAACGGTATTGTTCGCGCTGCTCTTCGTGGTGCTCGTCATCTTCCTGTTCTTAGGACGCTGGCGCGCTACGCTGATCATCTCCGTAGCCATTCCGTTCTCGTTGATCGCATCGTTTATCTATCTCGCTATTACCGGTAACTCGATCAACATCATCTCGCTTTCGTCGCTCTCCATCGCCATCGGAATGGTGGTAGACGACGCCATCGTGGTGCTCGAAAACGTCACGACGCATATCGAGCGAGGCTCGGCGCCCAATCAGGCGGCTGTTCACGGAACGAACGAGGTAGCCATCTCCGTCGTTGCTTCTACGCTCACAATGATTGCCGTATTCTTCCCATTGACGATGATCACGGGTATGACCGGCGTATTGTTCAAACAGTTGGGTTGGATGATGTGTACGATCATGGTCGTATCGACCGTAGCGGCGTTAACGCTCACACCGATGCTCTGCTCGCGGTTATTACGTCTGCAAAAGAAACCGTCGAAACGGTTCCGTACGCTTTATCGCCCCATACGGCAGGTACTCGATAAGCTCGATGTGCAGTATGCCCGGATGCTGGGATGGGCGGTACGTCACCGCAAAACGATGGTTCTCTTGTGCGTCGCTTTTTTCGCACTCAGTATGATCTTCGCAGGGCAAATTCATTCGGAGTTTCTCCCCATGCAGGACAACGGCTACATCACTACCTCGTTCGAGCTGCCCGTAGGCACGCGTAAAGAGGTAGCCCGCGAGCTGGGAGCGAAACTGTCGGAAGAATGGCGAAAGAAATACCCCGAGATACAGGTATGCAGCTATTCCGTAGGGCAGGCCGACTCGGACAATATGTTCGCCTCGATGCGAGATAACGGATCGCATATCCTCTCGTTCAGTTTCAGCTTGTCGAATGCCGAAGACCGTGAGCGGTCGATGGTTGAAATCGCCGACGGCATGCGTGAAGACCTGAAGGCCTATCCCGAATTTACGAAAATAAGTATCGTTCCCGGCGGTCAAAAAGGAAGTATGGGCGGACAGTCGACGGCCGACTTCGAGATTTACGGCTACGATCTGGCTACGACCGACCGCATCGCCGCGGAGCTGAAAGAAAAACTGCTCAAAGTAAACGGAGTGTCCGAAGTTAACATCAGCCGTGGGGACTACTTACCCGAATATCAGGTAGACTTTGACCGCGAAAAGCTGGCCATGCACGGACTCAACCTCTCCACAGCCGGTACCATCCTGCGTAACCGCATCTACGGCTCCATCGCTTCGCGTTACCGCGAAGACGGCGATGAATCCAACATCGTGGTACGCTACGCTCCCGAATTTCGCACCAATCTGGACGACATTGAGAACATTCTTCTCTATAATAATCAGGGGCACGCCGTACGCGTTCGCGATGTCGGCACGGTGGTTGAACGTTTTGCACCGCCGGCCATCGAACGCAAAGACCGCGAGCGTATCGTCACCGTCTCGGCCATCCCTTCCGGAGCGGCGCTCGGTACCGTGGTAGCCGAAGGGAAAAAGATCATCAATGGCATGGAGATTCCGCCCAACATTAAAGTGCAAGCGGCCGGCACGTTCGAAGATCAGGCGGAAGCGTTTACCGATCTCGGAATTTTGGCTGTGATAATCATTCTGCTTGTGTTTATCGTAATGGCGGCGCAATTCGAATCGCTCACCTACCCGTTCATCATCATGTTTTCCGTACCTTTCGCGGTGAGCGGCGTACTGATGGCCTTATTCCTGACGCGTACCACGCTGAGCGTGATGAGCCTCCTGGGAGCGATTATGCTGATCGGGATCGTGGTGAAGAACGGGATCGTGCTCATCGATTACATTATCCTGTGCCGCGAGCGCGGGCTCTCGGTCATTACCTCGGTGATCACTTCGGGAAAAAGCCGCTTGCGCCCCGTACTGATGACGACCATGACGACGATTCTCGGGATGCTTCCGATGGCCATCGGCTCCGGACAAGGCTCCGAGATGTGGCGCCCGATGGGGGTCGCCGTAATCGGCGGATTAACGGTCTCTACCTTGCTTACGCTGTTGCTCGTGCCCGTCCTTTACTGCTCGTTTGCCGGTGTGGGAATAAAACGCCAACGGCGCAAATTACGCAAATCACGTGAGTTAGACGTATACTATCAGGAGCAAAAAGACCGGATTATTAAAACCAAGCAAACAAGATAACGTATGAAATCGGTATTGATAACATTCGATCAGGCGCATTTCGAGCAGATCATGGCCGTACTCAACCATCTCAACTGCCGGGGGTATACACGCATCGAACAAGTACAGGGGCGAGGATCGGACAAGGGCGAGCCGCACTTGGGATCGCACGCGTGGCCGGCCATGAATTCGGCCATCCTCTCGGTGGTCGACGACGACAGGGTCGCTCCGCTGCTTGAAGCGCTGAGGGCTATCGACGCCCGCTCGCCTCAGTTAGGCTTACGCGCCTTTGTCTGGCACGTGGAGCAAACGATCTGACGAACACACCCCTTCAAAGGGGGGGAAGAGCGGAGCGAAGGGGGGATGTTATCCCTTCAAAGGGAGGAATGCAGTGCGGTCAGCCGTCAGCAAACAGCGTGCGGTATGCCGTGTAGGGGCGAACCTCAGTGTTCGCCCTTTTTTTGTGTGGTGTCGGGGTTTCTCCGAACGCAAATGGCGCAAATGGACGCGAATAACCCCCTCTTGTCATTCCGAACACCGTGAGGAATCCCGCGGGGTAAAGGAAAGGAGATTCTTCGCTTCGCTCTGAATGACAAATTCAGTTGTTAATTGTCAATGGTTAATTGTTAATTGTTATGCGTGGTACACGCCGAATCATGTATTTAGAAAATAACCATTGACAATTAACCATTGACTATTCATTTCAACGTTCGTCTATGGGCCTCGGGCGGTGAGCCGACGGAGCAGCGAGCGGGGCGAAAGAAAATCAGGCTGTCCGAGCGAAGCGAGTTACCTGATTTTCCGACCTGCGAGCCTCGCGAAGTCGTGCGAAGCGCACGAAGCCTTGACCTTTTGGTTACTTTTGGGTCAAGCCAAAAGTGACAAAAAAAAGAGATTCTTCGCTTCGCTCTGAATGACAAGGTAATTGTTAATTGTTATGCGTGGTACACGCCGAATCATGTACCCAGCAAATAACCATTGACAATTAACAATTGGAAAACAGCCCTGAAAGGGCGTAATAATTCAGCCCAATGCGTAGCGAAGCGAAGCGTTGGGAAACAGGGCAACCCCCTCGGCGGAGGGCTGAAAGCCTGAATGAATATGGATTATGTACCCGGTATAACAATTGACAATTGAATTATGTTATGCCGGGTACACGGTGTCCCGAACGCAGAGGAACATCCCCCCATCCCCCCCTTCAAAGGGGGGAAGAGCGGAAGCAAAGCGTTGAGGAAAAAGGCATCGCATCTCGGCGGAGGGCTGAAAAGCCTGACGTAACCATTGTCGTACATTCGCACGTCCATTATTAATGGTAAACGCCGAACAATGTATCGCGTAATTTGGGATAAAGACGGCCTCTCTTCTTTATGTATAATCCGTCAGTACGGGATGATACGTGCGGCAGAAGTCTCGGACGGCCGCCTCTGTCACGGTAATGGGATGCGTCATAAGCAGCAGAGGGACGGGGCTGCCTCCTTCGGTATAGGGCGGCTGCATGTAATGATGGGCGTTTAGCGCAAACCCCAGCCTTTGGTAGAAACCGACGCGCCGGCGTTTCATCTCGTCGGTCGGAGGTTCTACTTCGAGCCATACGGGAATGTCGGACTCGGCAACGAACGTTTCGAGTACCTGTTTTCCGTATCCTTTCCCCCGCAGTCCGGGTAACGTGGCCAGATGCTCAACGTAGCGCACGTCGTCGAAATGCCACCACAGCAACAGTCCGACGAAGGCGTCGTTGTCGGTCACAACCTCGAAATGATAGGCCGCACGTTCCATCACCTTGCTTTGCGGGTGCAGCGTCCGCCGCTCGTCGGCCGGAAAAGCGCTTTCGTACAATTCCCACGTGCGACTGAAAAAGGGATGCCGCGTATCGGTTATACGAGTGCGTGTCATCATTGCGAAAGCCTCCCGTTCCTATACATTATATATATAGCTGTCAAATGATCCTTCGGCCGCGTTTCAGATAACTCTGCTCCACGTAGTGGATAAAGGCCTGATTAACGAGCCGCGTGCCGCCCGGCGTCGGGTAGTCGCCCGAAAAATACCAGTCGCCCGGGTGATCGGGACATGCTTCGTGCAGTCCGTCGAGGGTCTGGAAAACAATTTCGATGCCGGCATGGATATCTTTCCCGCTGAGCATCTGCGCCATCTTATCCGAGATGTCTTCGTCGGTAAAGGGCGCATAAATGTCTTTCACACAGTTGACGATCGAGTTTTCCGGTTGCCCCTGCTGCTGTTTAGCCTTGTTGTACGTGTCGATGATGACGTGTTCCATGCCCCGGCTGATGAGCAGCTCGATAGCCATGCGAAAAGCGATGAACTCGCCCATGCTCGACATGTCGATGCCGTAGTAATCGGGGTATCGGATTTGCGGCGAAGAGGAAACGACAACGATCTTTTTGGGATGCAGGCGGTCGAGGATGCTGACGATGCTCTGCTTGAGGGTCGTTCCGCGCACGATGCTGTCGTCGATGATCACGAGGTTATCGACGTGAGGCGTGATGCTGCCGTAGGTAATGTCATAAACGTGTGCAGCCAGATCGTTGCGGGTATTTCCCTCGGCGATAAAGGTGCGCAGTTTGATGTCTTTGAGGATCACTTTCTCGCTGCGGATGCGTTGCGCGAAGATTCTCCGTATTTCTTCCTCGCTCAGCGAAGCGCCTCTTCCGGAAAGCTGTTCGGAGATGAGCCGGTCGAGGTGTTTTTGCAGTCCTTCCATCATGCCATAGTAAGCCATCTCGGCCGTGTTGGGGATGTAAGAAAAGACCGTATGTTCGATGTCGCAGTCCACCTTTTTGAGGATGGAGTCGACGAGGTTTTCGCCCAGCCGTTTGCGCTCGCGGTAGATATCCCTGTCGCTGCCGCGCGAGAAGTAGATACGCTCGAACGAGCATGCGCTCAACGGCTTCCGGTCGAGGAGCTGCACAGTCCGCATCTCGCCTTTGCGGTTTACCATTAGCGCTTCGCCGCGTTGCAGTTCTTTGACGTCGTCGGCCTGTACATTCATCACGGTCTGTATGACGGGACGCTCTGAGGCGGTGACGATGATCTCGTCGTCGGCATAGTAGAAGGCGGTACGGATGCCCCACGGATCGCGAACGGTAAACGATTCGCCGCTTCCGGTTACGCCGCAGATCACGTAGCCGCCGTCCCATGTCGAAGCGGCTTTCCCAATCATCTGGGTCAGGTCAATATTTTCTTCGATGGCGCAGGTGATTTCTCTTCCCTGCATACCTTCCGCCTCATATTTGCGAAAGAGACGCTCGGCTTCGCGGTCGAGCAGATGGCCGAGTTGCTCAAGGATAAAGTAAGTGTCGGCGTATTGCCGGGGGTGCTGACCCGTAGCGGTGATTTCTTTGAAGATGGAGTGCACGTTCGTCATGTTGAAGTTTCCACACAGAGCGAGGTTACGTGCCCGCCAGTTATTGCGACGCAAAAACGGATGGATGTACGAAAGCCCCGACTTGCCCGTCGTGCTGTATCGGAGATGTCCCATATACAGTTCGGCAGCAAAAGGCAGGTTAGCCTGCGCGAACTGTGGATCGTTGAGCCGCTCGGCAGGTATTCCTTTGTAATGGCTATACACCGTGTCGAAAATCTCGGTGATCGCATCGGTGCCTACCGCCCGTTCGCGAAACATGTATTCTTCGCCGGGGGCAGCCTCGAACTTGACGCAGGCGAGACCCGCTCCGTCCTGTCCGCGGTTATGCTGTTTCTCCATGAGGAGATAAAGTTTGTTGAGCGCATACATCCATGTGCCGTATTTGCGGTGATAGTATTCGAGCGGCTTAAGCAGCCGTATCATTGCTACGCCGCACTCGTGTTTTAATGTTTCCATTCCGTTATTTGACTGCTTGTTGAAATTCGGCGCAAAGGTAGTGATTTGAATTGTTATTTGCTTATGGAATATCGTCTATTGTTATGTGACGGCACACGTTGGGTGTCACGTTCGGCTTTATGATCGATTTGTTTATTGAAGAAAAAATTCGTATCGTTCATGAAGAATGAGATGACTCCAACCGGTATGGAATGTTCCCATCCTCGTCAATCAACAGAATGGTAAGATGACCGTCAGGCAACAAAGGCATGCAATGATGAAGGCACAGTCGCAGAAGGGCAGGGAAAAGACGGTCTTTGTCGGAAGCGGAAAGCCGTGTCCATAGTTCGCGTGCAAGGGTCATTTCACAAATGGAGTCAGACGCCTGTGGCGTACATCCCGACTCTCCGGCAACCTGCTCCAGAAAATCTTTGTTCATCACCGTCTTTTTACTGTGCGTATCAAGGAAGCCTTCTGCCAGCTTAACAGTCTTCCCAATCATGATCCCCATCGTCACATTCGGAATATGCAGATCAGCCGCGATTTTCAGCGTCTCGCCGATAAAGTTCCCATAATGTACAAATGCCTGATCAGGCAGCTCAGGATATTCTTTTTTAATAAACCGCTCGCTCTTCCCCCCCGAATTGATGACCAGCCGATCGGGACTGAGCGCACGACAAACCTCAATTTCGCGACGGATCGCCTCAACAAAAGCCTCCGACGAAAAAGGCATCACCACGCCCGATGTTCCGATAATTGAAATCCCGCCGACAACTCCGAGCTTCGGATTAAACGTCCGTGCGGCAAGCGCTTCGCCACCGGGCACGGAGATCGTTACATCGAGACCGCCGTCATATAACGAAGATAACTCATGAATGATCATCTGTCGCGGAGTACGGTTGATGGCTGGTCCGCCCACTTCAAGTCCAAGGCCGGGAAGCGTTACCTTCCCCACGCCTTCGCCCTGCAAAAAGCGGATGCCCTGCTCTTTGCCTAACGCTACCGTCACGCAGATTTTGCAGCCGTTCGTCACGTCAGGGTCGTCGCCCGAATCTTTCACCACAGTTGCCATTGCCGCATCTTTTTCGATCAACGTTTCGGCTACAGGCAACGTCATCTCTTCGTCGTCGGGCAGCGTAAATGTGACGTTTTTCTGTGGCGATCCCGTGAGTAATGCGAGGAGTGCCGCTTTCGCGGCAGCCGTTGCACACGACCCGGTCGTATATCCGCTACGCAACGAAAAAAATCCCGGGACGAAACGCTCGATCTGTTTGCGCAACCCGAAATATCCTGTTACCACAATAAAAGTGGAAGGCAATACCGGGCGTTTGACGGCGTAAATCGGAATATTCATTTTCTTCGCTGCCGCAAACTTCTCCGAAAAGCCGCCTGATTCCCCGCTCTCTTTTGTCAGGACAGCTTGAGGCTTCACCCGATAAAGCAGTGCTTCTTCCTCTCCCGGACGATAAAATACGATATTTTTTCTATCCACTCCCTGTCGTTCGGCAAGCTCAAGCGAACTTTGCTGATCCAACACACGAAAGACGCAATGATATTTCTGCCAGTAAGTTTTCAGTTTCGTAATGGTTTGTACCCCCGTCAACGCCAACAGGAAAGTAATTCCATCGTCTTCAAGCCTTCGCACGGCATCGGCATAACTGTCACACCACACGACTTCGCTGTTACGCGGCGGATAAATCCGTTCATAACGTACCACCGGCAAGGATAAACGAGAGGCTACCTCCGCAACGGTCTGATGCAACAATTCGGCAAAAGGATGAGCGGCATCGACGATAAGCCGTATGCCTTTCTCACGACAGAACGACGTCATCGTGTCGATATCCATCGCTCCGGTGAGACGTATACCATTCTTGCAATCGATCTTTTGATTCGCTTCTTTCGTCGAATAATAATACGGCTGTCCCGTCTCATCGACCGTAGATACAGCTTTCCGTCCTTCGGTTGTACCGCCCAGTATCAGAATCATGATCGGAAGATATGCTTGAAATCGGACGAATAGAGATGTGACAATCCGCTACGGTTATCTATCGCCTCGCCGACAACGAGCAGTGTTGTGAGCGTAAGGTGATTTTCTTTTACGATTCGCGCAAGATCTTTGAGTTGTCCGCGATAAATCCGCTCGTCTTTCCATGTCAGTTTATAACAGGCAGCAACAGGCGTTTCAGGTGGATACGCACGGAGCAGTTCGGCCTGCACCTCATCGACGATGGCCGCACTGAGGTAGATGCACATGGTGCTTTGCGACTGGGCAAGGAGATGCAGCTTTTCTTTTTCGGGCATAGGCGTACGTCCCTGACCACGCGTCAGAATAATCGTCTGTACCTTCTCGGGAATCGTGAACTGCGATTGCAAGGCCGCAGCGGCAGCCTGAAACGACGAAATACCCGGTGTGATATGATAACGCATTCCGTAACGGTCGAAGAAAGCCATCTGCTCTTGAATAGCGCCATAGATACATGGGTCGCCTGTATGCAGACGCACGACGAAAAGCCCCCGGTCGTAAAATTCCTTCATCAGGGCAAACTGTTCCTCAAGGGTCATATCGGCCGAGCTGCGTACCGTCGTGCCGGGTTTGGCATAGAGTGTCAGTTCGCGGGGTACCAGGCTGCCCGCGTACAAAATCAGATCGGCCCTTTCGAGCATACGTTTGCCACGTACCGAGATCAGCTCGGGATCTCCGGGGCCTGCTCCTACGATTTCGATAAAACCGCCACGCAAACTGTCCGCATCCATCGCAACGGCAAACGTGAAATCGCTCTCCGCATTCAGTATTCCTTTCTGTTTCTCCAAGACAAGGGTAGTTCCCTTCGCCGCTTTCTGTGAGACAGCTTCCGAGACACCATAGACACCCGTCGTTTCAAACACTTTCTGCGAGGGGTTCGGCACTTCGATATCCTGCAAATCAACAGCATCATAGATATGTATCTCCGCCTTCCACGCCTCCGCCAGAGCGGCGAACAGCGGTTCGTCTTTCTTCAGCGTGATCGTCGACACGGAACGAATCGCAAGCGGAGAAAGTCCATGTTCTTCCATCACCTTCTCCATATAGGCCGCTACTCCATCGGGACGACTGTTCCTGCGACATCCCATCCCTACATGGAGCACACGCGGACGGAAATAAAGTACCGGTGTCTCGGCGTTATAAATAAACGGGCTGACCGCAATAATCAGCTCGTACTCCTGCGGACGTATATCATGATAGGTGTAGAAAACATCAACATGCTCCGGCAGCGTGCGCTCCAGATACTCCGTGCCGCGGTCTTTGATCTCGAGCAACAAAGCCGTGCGCCGTCCACCTACGAAAAGCGCGATCATACGGTTCATCTCAGCCGGCGACGCCGCCGTTCTCCATCCGTAAGTACGGCCAAGCGTATCGAGCGCCCAGAGATCAGCTCTATCGCTTTGCGTCGTGATCACGGCCTCACCTCCCGTAATCGCTGCGATACGCCGCGTCCAGTCGTTGGCGCCGCCGATATGTCCCGATAACACGGATACGACGAAACGGCCTGCACTGTCGGTACAGATCACGGCCGGATCGGTATATTTATTTTTCAGGCATGTCGCAATACTGCGGACACAAATACCCAGCGCACCGATAAACACAAACGCGCCGAAGTCATGGAAACGATCGGACATGAACCGGTTATAAGAGGAGATGTTCTCACATCCTTCCAACGTATGCGTGGTATAAATGGCGGAGGATGCTCCTAACTCGCGCCGGATCGTCTGAGCCAACGGAAGCCCGGCCTCCGAAACAAGGATAATAGCTATATTTTCTTTCATTCTGCTTTGATTATTTCTATGGGACTATGCGCATCGACCGTCATACAGACCGTTTCTTTCACGTTGCGGCCGATGGTGCGGATTCCTTCTTTAAACATTTCGCGACTGGCAGCGCTCACGGAGTTAAAAACGATGGGACAGCCCGGCGGCAGGCATGCATCAATCTTTCTCAAGATATCGACAAGTCGCCCTCCATGACCTCCGATGAAGACAGCGTCGGGAGTAGGATATTCATGCAATTCAACCTCCATAAAGTCACCGGTGACAGCCGTGATACCCGGCGTACCGAACTTACGACAGTTATCAGACAGTATCCCAACTCCTTCGGGACGTTTCTCGAAAGCCGTAATACGGAGGTGAGGAAATTGCAGTTTGGCCTCGACCGATACCGAGCCCGTACAAAACCCGATGTCCCAGAACGAGTTGCGATGACGCAGGTCGAGCATGCTCAATGTCAGCAACCGGACGGGCATCTTGGTAATCATATTTACCCGACCGTCGAGCAGAAAAAATGCCTTTTCCGACACGCCAAACGGACGTGAACGAACAGCCGTGCGCGACAAGATCAAACAGTTGGGAGCAGCAAATGTACCGTGTACAACATCGGCCGGTTGCATCGTACGGACACGTTCGTCGGCTTCGTTACCTAACCGCTCGCCGATGGCCATGCGGTAATTGTCGTAACCGTATTCGAGCATCCGCGCGGCAATGACCGGAGGCGTCTTCTCACGGTCGGTCAGCACGCCGATAAGCGGACGCCCTTCAATAAGTGCAGCGTCGAAATCATCCCACGGACGACCGGTCAACGACACGACCGACATCTCATTATACGGCATCTCCAACCGGTGTGCCAGCATCTGGAGCGAATTAAAAGAAGGAAAAGTCACTGTCTGTGCATCGGGGAATACGCGTTGCAGGGTATTGGCAAAGCCGAAAAACAGCGGATCGCCCGACGCAAAAACAACAATCTCCTGATGCTCTTCATACTGTAAGAAGACATCGTCGAGAGGTACGGTAATATCAATCCATGTCGCCTCATCGGGAAGCATCGTCCGTACGATTTCGCGATGACGTCGCCCACCCGAAAACACCCGCCCTGAAGCAATGATCCGTTCCACCTCGGCAGGAAAGCGCAGTCGGCGCTCGTCACTGATTCCGATCACATAAAATTTACGCATCGCACTCATTCTTTTCACACGTCGCGACCGGGACGAAGCTGCTCCGCATCGTTAAAGCAAAGCACCGCATTGACAAGCGTCGCCGCAACGTTGCTGCCTCCCTTTCTTCCTTCAATGATAATTTTCGGGATTCCGGCAAACGGCTTGACCATCTGCTTGCTTTCACAGACATGTACAAACCCTACCGGCGCGGCAACGATGCCGCACGGATGCGCCTTGTGCTTACGTATCAGCGAGCATAGCTCCATCAGTGCCGTCGGAGCATTGCCAAAGACAAACAGCGCGTCAGGATGCTCCTCTACAGCCAAACGTATGCCCGCCTGTGTACGGGTGATATGCTTATCGGCAGCAAGCGCCGCGGTACGTTCATCGTTCAAATAACACTTCACCTCGATGCCGAAACGCTGCAAAGCGCCTTTCCGGATGCCCGACGCCACCATCGTCACGTCTGTGACAATGGTTTTCACATGCCCCGAACTCAAGGTCTCATACAGTCTTGCGACAGCCCCCTCATCCATCCACAGGACACGCTCCATATCGAAATCGGCCGTCGTATGAATGGCATGCAGCAAAGCCCATTTGCGATCCAATGCAATATCTTTCCGTTTTAATTCTCCTTCGATGGTGCGGAAACTTTCCATCATAATCTCTTGACCGATACCGACACCTTCCTCATGCTCTTCTTCACGGTAATAACCGCGCGGCGTAATGAATGTCCCATCGCTGACGAACGACTGCGAGTTGCCGATAAGCACGACGGTAAACATATCCGTCTGCTCCGGATCAAAGGCCTGCAAGGTGGTAACGACCACCTCTTCGCCGTCGCGTCCGGCCTGATGTACGAACCCGACAGGTGTCTGTGGTGAACGACTTTGCAGGAATAATTCCTTCAGACGATAGAGTTGCCAGTAACGTCCCTCACTTTTAGGATTATAGACAGCCGTAACGAAATCGGCCTCTGCCGCCGCAACGATACGCCGTTCAATCAACGCCCAGGGCGTCATCAGGTCGGACAGCGAAATGACACAAAAGTCATGTCCTACAGGCGAACCGAGCAGCGCGGCCGCCTTTTGGAAAGCGCTCACGCCGGGTATCACTTCGACAATCACCGCACTACGTCGCTGATGCTTCATTTCGAGTACTAACGGTGCCATACCGTAAATGCCTGCATCGCCGGAACTGATGACACAAACGGTTTTGCCTTCTTCGGCAAGATCAAACGCCTTCTCTGCACGTTCTTTCTCACGTTTCATGCCGCTGTCCACACACGGAACCCCTTCCGATAAATACGGCTTGATATATTGAAAATAGCCATGATAGCCAACAACGACATCGCAACGACGAAGCGCATCGAGCGCCGCCGACGTTATATCACCGGCCGAGCCCGGCCCGATACCGATCACGATGATGCGAGAATGATTCTTTATTTCCATTATTTGTTTTGTAATTCGTAATTTGTAATATTCTTTATTGTTCAGCGCTTTTCCGCTTATACTTAAAGGCCTGCCAGCGCTCTTCGCCGCGTCCGCATGTATGCAATTCATAACGTGCCATTACAAAAAACAAGTCAGACAGCCGGTTGACAAAAGCCATCACCAAAGGAGGTAATGCGTCGGCTTTATGAAGCGTACAAAGACGACGTTCGGCACGTCGGGCAGCCGTACGCGCCAGATGACACAAGGAAGCCACCTCCGTACCGCCCGGCAGAATAAAAAAACTGTTTTCACCCATCGCCTCCGTCATCCGGTCGATCTGCTCTTCACACAACGTGACCATCGTGTCGGGCAAGACATTCGGATTCTGATCCCGTATCGCCGAGGGGGTCGCCACATGCGACATGACAACCATCAATATTCGCTGCACCTCGTAGAGTGTTGCCTGCCATTCATGCGCTTCCGGTAAACGTGTGCGTAACATCCCGATCCACACATTCAGTTCGTCAAGACAGCCGTTCGCTTCGATGCGGATATCATCCTTATCTACCCGCTGACCGCCGTGAATCCCCGTACGTCCTTTGTCGCCTCCCTTCGTATAAATTTTCATTGGTTCTATCTTTTCTTCAAATGAAATTCAGGACAAAGATACACGCTATTTTGTCACCGGACAAAAACGAAATGATCCAAGCCCCCAACAACACGCGACGAAAAAAAAACAATCACGCGACGCCTTTCGGTTTCCATATCATTGTTCAAGAAACAGAGGCTTGTGAAAATAGCCTTTTCGACAAAAATCCACAAGACTTTTGACATTCAGGCATAGCGTAAAACTACAAAAAAGTGCGTATATTTGCCCCACAAACATTATATAATACAATGAAACAGATTCGATATAATACGGTATTCTTTTCCCTCACGAGCGCGGCCATGGGCGTGTCGCTGATTGCATGTAAGGATAAAAAAAGTGCAAACACAGTAAGCGAGAAGCCCATGAATATTCTCTATATCATGTGCGACGACCATTCCTATCAGACCATCAGTGCGTACGACCGCCGTTTTATCGAGACGCCGAACATCGACCGGATTGCGACCGAAGGCGTGCGTTTCACCAACAGCTTTGTAGCCAACTCGCTGAGCGGACCGAGCCGGGCTTGTCTGCTGACAGGCAAGCACAGCCATAAAAACGGCTTCACAGACAATACGAAGACGTTTGACGGAAGCCAGCAGACCTTCCCCAAGCTGTTGCAGCAGGCAGGATACGAGACGGCCGTCGTAGGTAAATGGCATCTCAGCTCCGAGCCTTCGGGATTCGATTACTGGAATATTCTGACCGGACAGGGAGATTACTACAATCCATTCTTTATCGATAATGGTGAAAAGCGGCAAATTGAAGGATATGCCACCAATATCACGACCGATCTGGCCATCGACTGGCTCGACCGGAAAAGAGACAAGAACAGACCGTTTTGTCTGCTTTTACATCACAAGGCGCCACACCGCACCTGGATGCCCGATACGTGCGATCTCGACTGGAAAGAAGACTCCGTATTCCCGCTTCCCGAAACATTCTACGACAAATATGAAGGACGAAAAGCTGCCGAACTGCAAGAGATGAGCATCATCGAAGATATGGACCTCGTCTATGACCTGAAACTGGCCGACAAAGAAAATGAAATCCACTCCCAACCCGGTCTCGAAAAGGCCGGACGCGCAATGTATGAGCGGATGACACCTGCCCAGAAAGTAGCATGGGACAAGCATTACGACCCGATCATCCGGAAATTCAAAGACGATAAACTGACCGGCAAAGCCTTGGCAGAATGGAAATATCAACAATACATGAAAGATTATCTGCGGGTGATTCGTTCGATCGACCGGAACGTCGGTCGTGTCCTCGATTATCTGGAGAAGAACGACTTGCTCGATCGTACGATTATCGTCTATACCTCCGATCAGGGATTCTACATGGGCGAACACGGTTGGTTCGACAAGCGTTTCATGTACGAAGAGTCGTTCCGCACTCCCATGCTCGTACGCTATCCCGGAGGCATCAAAGGAGATATTCCGGAGATGGTGCAGAACATCGACCATGCGGCCACGTTCCTCGAATTGGCGGGTGTTTCCGTTCCAAACGATATTCAGGGCGATTCATACCTGCCGCTCCTCAAGGGAGAACATCCCGACAATTGGCGTACCTCGCTCTATTATCACTTCTACGAATATCCGGCCGAGCATGCCGTAAGACGACATTTTGGAGTGCGGACAGAGCGTTACAAACTGATTCGTTTCTATAACGACATCGACTGCTGGGAACTGTACGACCTGCAAAACGATCCGACAGAGATGCATAACCTCTACGGACAGGAAGGCACCGAAGAAATAACAAAGCAATTGAAAGAAGAACTTCTGCGTCTGCAAGTCAAATACGACGACCCGATACGCGAGTCGCTGAAATGAATGAGGTGGAAAAATGTCCATAAAATATAATATCTTCGCGGGCGGAATGGGAAAAAGAAAAATCATCTTACGGATATTGTTGGTGTTGATCGTTCTGATTGGCCTGGCAAGCGCGGTCGCTTACTTTGTATTGCGTCCGGAGAAGGAATGGATGGCGTTTTATGTGGTCTGTTGCGGAGGAGTATTGATCGTTAATTTGATTCTGATGATGATTTTTGTCGCTAAAAATATCCGGAAATAAAAAATGCTGGTATGACGAAACGTGTAATTTGCGCTTTGGCGTTTGTTTGTGTGACGACGCTTTGCTGCACATCCTGCTCTGACCAGAAACAAGATGCGTGGCAGTTGGTATGGGAAGAAAACTTCGACGGCGATACGTTCGACTCGTCGTGCTGGAGTAAAATTCCGCGCGGAAAATCGGACTGGAATAACTACATGAGCGATTTCGACTCGTGCTATCACGTGGGCAGCGGACTGCTTACGCTGCGGGGACTGAACAATTACAGCCTGCCCGAAGATACGGCTCGATTCCTCACTGGCGGACTGTATACGAAAGATAAGGTCGGCTTCTCTCACGGACGACTCGAAATCCATGCCAAGCTCGGAAACGCCACAGGCGCGTGGCCGGCTTTCTGGCTTCTTCCGTTCGACGGGACGCAATGGCCGGACGGTGGCGAAATCGATATCATGGAGCGACTCAATGATGAAAATATCGCCTATCAGACTGTCCATTCATACTATACGCACGTACTCAAGGAAAAAAATCCGCCACAAGGAGCAACCGGCACCATTCGCCCCGACGATTTCAATACGTACGCCGTCGAACTGTATCCCGACAGCGTTTCGTTCTATATCAATAACCGTCATACGTTTACCTATCCCCGCATCGAAACGGATAAACAGGGACAGTTTCCGTTCAACCGCGAGTTTTACCTGCTGCTCGATATGCAGCTGGGCGGACGATGGGTAGGGCGTGTCGAACCGGCTCATCTGCCGGTCGAGATGCAAATCGATTGGGTGCGCTTTTATCAAAAACAAAAATAAACAATGAAAACGATTATCAGACACGGGCTGCTGGGCGCAGCCCTTTTGCTTTGTGCCGCATTACATGCACAAAACGTGCAGTTTCATTACGATTTCGGACGCGCGGCATACGACCGGTTAGGCGACCGGCCGCTCTGGACGACGACCGTCGAGATGTTTAAACCCGATAAATGGGGTAGTACGTTTTTCTTTGTCGATATGGACTATAAATCGGACGGTGTGGCTTCGGCCTATTGGGAAATCAGCCGCGAACTGAAATTCTGGGAAGGCCCGCTCTCGGCTCATCTCGAATATAACGGCGGACTGCCGTACGTCAAAAACGCCTATTTGTCCGGCGTCACATACAGCCATGACAACGCAGGATTCACACGAGGATTTACGCTCTCGGCCCTGTATAAATACATCCAGAAAGCCAACAAGCCGAATAACTTCCAGCTGACGGCCACATGGTATCTCCATTTTGCCGACGGGAAATGCAGTTTTACGGGGTTTGCCGACTGGTGGCGCGAACCGAGTGCGGTGGGCGACTTCGTGTTCCTGAGCGAACCGCAGTTCTGGGTCAACCTGAACCGGTTTAAAGGAGTGGATGACAAGTTCAATCTCAGCCTTGGCAGTGAGGTGAAAGTGAACTATGATTTTGCCGGGCGCGACGGGCTCTACGTGATCCCGACATTGGCTATGAAATGGAGCTTCTGACCGTAACGAAATAATATTTTACAGCTATGAATTTATCCAAACTTTTCGGGTTCGATCCCCGGACCATGAACGTCAAAACAGAGATACTCGCGGGAATCACTACATTCCTGACCATGGCCTATATTCTGGCCGTGAATCCGAATATCCTCGGATCGGTAGGGATGGACAAAGGCGCTGTCTTTACCACAACCGCCATCGTGGCCGTGCTGGCTACGCTCGTCATGGCGCTTTATGCCAAAATGCCATTTGCGTTGGCGCCCGGCATGGGACTGAACGCTTTCTTCGCTTACACGGTCTGCATGACCATGGGCTACAGCTGGCAGTTTGCCCTCGCGGCTGTCTTTATCGAAGGATTGATTTTTATTCTTCTGACGGTAACGAACCTTCGCGATATCATCGTCAATGCCATCCCCGCCTCGCTCCGTAATGCCATCGGACCGGGAATCGGACTGTATATCGCTTTCATCGGATTGAAAAACGGCGGCGTGATTGTGCATAGCGACGCGACGTTCGTGACGTTGGGCACCATCACCCACGGAGCCGGTCTTCTCTCGGTCATCGGGATCGTGCTGACCAGCGTGCTGCTCATTCTCAATGTGCGCGGCGCCTTGCTGCTCGGTATCCTCGGTACCACCCTGATCGGCATCCCCATGGGGCTGACCACATACGGTGGCGTGACCGGCATTCCGCCCTCCATTGCTCCGATCGCCTTTCAGTTCGACTTTTCTCAGCTCTTTACGATCGATATGCTGATCGTCATCTTTACGTTCCTCTTTATTGACATGTTCGATACGATCGGTACACTGGTGGGCGTATCGACGAAGGCCGGTATGATTAAAGACGGTAAGGTGCCCCGCCTCCAGAAAGCTTTTATGGCCGATGCACTCGGTACTACTTTCGGTGCGGTGCTGGGTTCGAGCACGGTAACGACCTACGTCGAAAGCGCCTCGGGTGTGGCGCAGGGAGGACGTTCCGGACTGACGGCTTTCACTACGGCTATCTGCTTTGCCATGGCCTTGCTCTTCGCACCGATTTTTCTGGCTATCCCCGGAGCGGCAACTTGCCCCGTGCTCGTCATCGTTGGACTGTTTATGCTCAGCCCCATCAAAGACATCGATTTCGACGACTATTCCGAATCTATTCCCGCGTTTATCTGTCTTATCCTCATGCCGCTCACGTATAGCATCTCGGACGGAATCCTGATCGGTGTCATCAGCTACGTGCTGCTGAATCTGCTCGGCCGGAAATACCGGAAACTGACCCCGGCCATGTACGTGCTGGCAGTGCTGTTTGTGCTGAAGTATATTTTTATTTGAGTCGCTCTCCTGAGAAGCTAATCGGGCTTCAGATAACACCATACCGGGTAATGGTCTGAGAGCTTGACCCGATCGACGGTCGCCCGGTAAGCCGTCATATTGGGCGAATGTAAGATATGATCGATGCGGAACCAAAACATGTTTCCGTTATAGCTTATCCCCACGCCCTTCCCCGATTCGACGTAGGCATCCCGCAGCTGGCCTTGTATCCTCCTGCGGGCATACGAGATCGGCGTGTCGTTGAAATCGCCACACACGATGAGGTAATCGCCTTGCAACGCTTCGATTTCATCGGCGATGATATCGGCCTGCTCCGCCCGAATGCGGAAAGCCTCTCCCATCTTTTGCCGTAAAGATCCTCGGATATTGTCGAATGTACCCGTATTGGCGTTGCGGATAAATTCGGAATATTTCGAACGGTCTTCGACCGTAAACTTGAACGACTCTAAGTGATTGTTCACCACAATCACTTTCTTGCCTTTCACATTGAGTTCATGCACGGCCGACCCGTTGAACGAACTGTCATAACGTATCTTTCGCGAATTGCGTATCGGATATTTCGAATAAATGGCCAGCCCCGTTGTATAACGCGGATAATGAACGAGCGGTACATGAAAATGGTAAGGGTACATGCTCAGCACCCTGGCAATCTTGTTCTCAGTCAGAAGATCGGTATGTCCTTCTAAATATTCCTGCATACAGACAATATCCGCACCCGAATCGGCAATATACTGAATGATCGGATTAGGCTGTCCAGGGGTGTGGTCTTTATATCCGAAACACATGACATTATACGTTAAGACCTTGATCATCTCTTCACGAGGGGGTTGCTCCACCCGTAAATGAAACGGTAGGTATTGCCTGATCGGTTTCCAGCAGATCAGAAAAGAGCATAAGACAACGAAGGTATGGTTCCATTTGTGCATGATGGCCCAAAGAAGCAAAAAACCGACATTCAGAAACAGAAAAAGAGGAAAAGCCAGTCCCAGATAAGCAAAAAGCAGATGATCGGCAGGCGATACGATATCGGAAAAGGCCGATATGAGAAGCAGAAACATAACGACACCGTTGAGGACGGCAAGAATGCGATGTATCCATCGGAATGCTTTCATTATTACTTCTTGCTGGCGTCAAATAATGTTTTTTTCTCTTCGGACGAGAGACTTTCGTAACCGGAGCGTTTCAACTTGTCTAAGACCGCATCCAATGCCCGAGTCTCAGCCTGCTTGCGTGCACGGTATTCCCGGTCCGTCTCCGGCCGTCCTCCATAGGCTACTTTCATCCGCGGTTGCCGGCTCTTTTTCACATTGGCTATTCGATCGATCAAACGGTTCAGATAAACCGTCAAATCTTTTCCTTGCTTAAGCCGGAAAGCAAACAACGCTCCCCACAATGCTCCTCCGATATGGGCAATATGCCCGCCGGCATTGTCGGAGGTGATCGATAGAAAATCGATGATAAAAGCGAAGAAGGCAAGATACAGCAGCCGTATCCGTCCGATAAACATCAGCTGAAGTTCGTAATCTTTCCGGTATAACGAAACAGCGAAGACTATGGCCATGACCGAAGCCGAAGCCCCCATCAGAAAAGCTACCATCTCGCGATTACGG
Source organism: Tannerella forsythia (assembly GCF_001006485.1). GTDB lineage: Bacteria > Bacteroidota > Bacteroidia > Bacteroidales > Tannerellaceae > Tannerella > Tannerella forsythia. The sequence goes on along the minus strand of NZ_JUET01000076.1, from coordinate 88,572 downwards.
AAATACGGGAAGAGATTATATGCCAGCATATACATCAAGGCGCCGGCTACACCGCCCGAAATATAAATACCGGCTAACTGGCGCCCATTGAAAAATTCCATCGCCATACGGCCGAACCAGTATAACCAGAGCATGTTGAACAGCAAATGCAAAAAGTCGGCATGCAGAAACATGTAGGTCAGCAATGTCCATGGCCTGTGAAAAAATAAAACAAATGAAGAGGGTACTTGCAGATAGGAGAAAAAAGCCATCGGCTCAATTTCGAACAATTGAAAACAAACAATTGATAACCGGACAAGTAGAAATATTCCTACATTTATATATATAAGTTTCGTAAGAATATTTCCTTCCGCAAACGACTGCTTGATTCTAATAAAAAAATTGCCCATGGTCTCTATTTTTCTTCCTCCAATACAGAATCAGGAAAAATCCGAACAGCATCCCTCCCAAGTGGGCAAAGTGAGCCACATTGTCGTTACTGCAATTAGAGACTCCCATAAAGAACTCAATCAATCCGTATCCGATGACAAAATATTTGGCTTTGATAGGAATCGGTATAAACATGAAATACAAGGGAGCATTGGGGAAAAGCATGCCGAAAGCCAGCAAAATACCGAATACGGCTCCGGAAGCTCCGATGGTTACCAAGATACTTATTCCGGGATCCATTGCTATTTGTTGCGATATGCTGATACCGTTTAAAACGGCGAGTGAGTGAATCCGATAGAACCACGTCAATTCTTGTACAAGAGCGGCACCTATCCCTGTCACTATATAGAAAGTCAAAAAACGTTTCGGTCCCCAAGCGACTTCCAGAATCCGTCCGAACATAAAAACGGCAAACATATTGAAGAAAATATGTCCGAACGAGTGGGTATCATGCATAAACATGTATGTGATCAACTGATAGAACTTGAATCCCTTTGTCCCGGGAACATGGAGTCCCATCCATTCGATCAGGTCTATGCCGAATTTGGGTAATACCAAGCTTGCCAACCAGCACAGAGCGTTAATTATAATCAAATTCTGAGTTACCGGCGGAATGATTTGAGCCGATCCAAATCTGTTTTGCATTGTCTTCTGTTTTTGTTTTGAGGCAAAAATAATGCATATTTTCGGCTTTTACATCCGATTTCATAAGAAAATTGCACTATTGTCCTGAACCTTTCTGTGAATAAAGGAAAATATGCCGGGTACCAAGCTGATCATTGCCGCCCTATTTCCTCTACTTGCTCCCCGATAAGCGGCATCGGCAATGACCGTATGCGAAAAAACGGTTGGCATTTTGCCATCAGTATTCAGCGGTCAGCCAACAATTCAACAATTCAACACCTCACCGCCTCTGCGAGGCTTATAAGGGCTGAAGGCCTGAATTAAATTCATTCTTATTGGTTCTATTGCGGAATCTGGGATTAATCGTTCTAATATATAGAGCAATGGGACACATAGTTCTTTTTGTTTCCATACAAAAAACAGATATTTTTTCAAATATTTGTTATGCCATCACAAATATTATTCGTACCTTTATCCCCCGAAAAAGGCTCCCCCCATGAGTTTTTTATCAATATAACAAACAAATTATTAGTATTTTACCTGATGGAGGGCTGGTAAAATTGTAACATTAAAACTTATTTGCAATGAAAAAAGTGTTTATGTTAGTAGCAGCAGTAGGCTGTTTGGGATTAAGCAGTTGCGGTATTACACGCGCACCGGTGATGGGTAGCATTTACACCGATGTAACAAGCGGTACGGCTGTGACAAGTAACTCATTAGCATCCAAAGTAGGGAAAGCATCGGCAAGCAGTATCCTGAATGTTTTTGCCACCGGCGATGCCAGTTTCCAGACTGCGGCTAAGAACGGAGGGATCAAGAGGATTACCCATGTAGATGAACACAACAAGACCATTCTGGGTATCATCACCACTCACGAAATCATTGTTTACGGCGAATAATTATTTGCCCGAACGAAAAGAACAAGGATGTGTCAGAACTTTTGTTCTGATACATCCTTTTGGAATATAACGATGTAAAAATGGGCAACAACAAAAGAAAATAGCTGAAGAAAGACATAACGATTGAGGTCTGATAACATTGAAACCGTTTGCCCGTCAGAGAGGCATTCTCCTGTTTTTTCACCAATCAATTTATTTATACACAATGAGATTCGTAATACTATCGATTTTACTGATGGGAACCGTCAGTCTATCTGCACAAAAATTACATACACATTATTCTTTCCTGCCTCAGGAAGGCGGCAATCTGTATTTTATCATGCCTCAAAAAGGATTTCAGACACAAGACAAAAAAGCAAAGAAGAAGCTCATATATGACGTAGCCTATCTTTATCCGCAGGATTCAGCCACCGTCAATTACACCTATTTTCATCTCAATACTTTTGTAACAGATTCATTCTATGTATCGGACGAATCAGGAAAAGCTCTGTATGCTTCTCCAAGCGATTTGTTATACACGCACCCGAAAGGAAAATACTGGATTCATCGCGGAACGGTCAAAGTACCGTATCAAGTGTTGAAGAGTTTCTACCGGTCTCCGTCACCGATACGGATCACGATCATTGCACAAGATGGCGAACGCATCACCTATACGATGCCTTCCTCGAAATGGGCCAAACATTGTATGCTAATGCAAAACATCTTTACGATAGCTGACTTAAACCGATAAAATTATGAACCTCCGGCGCGATAGGGGTTACGCAATTCCGGAGAAGCCCATAAAAGCCATAGCCAACAGACCTGCCGTAATCAGTGCGATAGGAATGCCTTTCATGGCAGCCGGCACATTCGTACGGTCGAGTTGCTCGCGTATACCGGCAAAAATAATCAGAGCAAGTGCAAAGCCGATAGCCGTAGCAACGGCATATACGATAGACTGAGCGAGGTTATATTCTTTTTGTATGACGAGGATCGCTACACCGAGAATGGCACAGTTCGTCGTGATCAACGGCAGAAATACCCCCAATGCCTGATAGAGCGATGGAGAAACCTTTTTCAGAATGATCTCAACCATCTGCACCAACGAAGCGATAATCAGAATAAAAACAATTGTCTGCAGATAGGCAAGGCCAAATGCATCCAAGATATATTTCTGAATCAAAAAAGTCACGATCGTCGCGATCGTCATGACAAACGTGACGGCCATGCCCATGCCCAAAGCCGTATCGACTTTTTTAGATACCCCCAAAAACGGACAGATTCCGAGGAACTGTGACAACACGACGTTGTTCACGAAAATCGCTGCAATAAAAATAAGAATATATTCCATAATATCGTTTTGATGCGTTATTTTTTGAACCGATTGACTAATGCGATCAGATATCCCAAAGCAATAAATGCACCGGGTGCAAGCACAAAGAGCAACGCTCCGTATTGCTCAGGAAAGACAGACAAGGCAAATATCTTGCCCGTACCGAGTAACTCACGGCAAATCCCAAGCAATGTCAAGGCAATCGTAAATCCCAATCCGATCCCGATCCCGTCAAAACCGGAAGAGAGTATCCCGTTCTTCGAGGCGAAGGATTCGGCACGACCAAGCACAATGCAGTTCACTACAATAAGCGGGATAAATAATCCGAGACTCTTATACAAATCAGGCAAAAAAGCCTGCATGCACATCTGCAAAATCGTCACGAACGATGCGATGACCACAATATAAGCAGGTATACGTACCTCATCGGGGATTAACTTTTTGATTGCCGAGATAACGATGTTCGAGCAGATCAGCACAAAGGTTGTTGCCAAGCCCATACTCATGCCGTTGACGGCCGATGAGGTGGTCGCCAATGTCGGACACATTCCCAACAACAAAACGAATGTCGGATTTTCCGCGATGATACCATTCTTTATGATTTTCAAATATTTCATTGTTCGTTATATTTGATATTTAACATACTGCATTATTCTTCCGACTCTTTCGATGTAGCTCCGCTCGTTCCGTCTGCTTCATGACCGTTATATGCAGCATATGCACGAGCTACGGCTTCGAGAAAAGCGCGTGACGAAATCGTTGCCGCCGTAATCGCGTCTACATCGCCTCCATCTTTTGATACGGTGAGGGCAGCCCCCTTCATGTCACGTCCGATAATGTTCTGTTTGTTCTTTTCTACACGGAACCATTCCTCCATTTTCGAACCCAGTCCCGGGGTTTCGTTATGTTCGAGGATCGAATAATTGACAAGCTTATGCTCGGCATCAAACCCGACCATGATGCGAATCATCCCGCCAAAACCGTTCTTGGTATAACTCTCAATGGCCGCACCGACCGACTCTCCGCCTTTCTTAGCAGGATAAACAACAAGCGAATCGCCTTCGGCCAGTCCGACTTTGAATTGTTCTTCCGCCGGATGATTATCGAATTCCGGCGCTACTTTTTTAATCGCCGCCTGCAATGCCGCAGCATTCGATTCGGCAATCTTCTCTTTCGTAAATGTATTGGCTGCCGACAAAGCGAGGCCTGCCACAAGACAGATACACGTCAGTGACAACACAATCGTAAGGAATGTTGATTTCAGTTTTTCCATGCTTATTTACCTCCGAAATGTTTGGGTTTGAAGTATGTATTAATCAGTGGTGTTAACCCATTCATAATCAGAATGGAGAAAGACATCCCTTCGGGATAGGCGCCGAAGACGCGGATCAAGACGGTCAACACGCCGATACCGATACCGTAAACAACCGTTCCTTTTTTTGCCATCGGTGAAGTGACATAATCGGTAGCCATAAACACAGACCCGAGCATCAATCCCCCTGAAGTAAGATGAATCAATGGATTGTTCACCGGTGTAGGGTTAAAAATATACAAGATTCCGGTGAAAACGGCTACTGTTACAAGAATCGTCACCGGAATATGCCATGTGATGATCTTTCGAAACAGCATATAAGCGAACCCAATAAGCAATGCAATTTCACTCATCTCACCAAGGCTTCCGCCGGTCAGTCCGATGGCAGCCATCCCCGCATCGGCAAAATCTTTACTGTAATGAATCAGTGACAAGGTCGTAGCACCTGTTTGAGCATCCGTATACGTCATCGGCAAGATATCGGCAACAGGCCATGTGGTCATTTGCGCCGGAAACGAGATCAGAAGAAACACACGTCCCACCAATGCAGGATTGAAAATATTGTTACCCAATCCTCCGAACGACATTTTACCGACGCCGATTGCGAACAACGCCCCCAGAATAACGATCCATACAGGCAAGTTCGACGGCAGGTTGAACGCCAGCAATACACCTGTCAGAATGGCTGAGCCATCACCGACTGTCGGTTCTTTTTTATACAGGTATTTCTGAATAAGATACTCGGCAAGCACACACGACACGACAGACACGAGCGTTACAATCAAGGCTCCCAAACCAAAGCAATAGAGCGAAACGAGAAAAGCCGGCACAAGAGCAATTAGCACACCGTACATATTCTTGCCTATCGAATCGCCGCTGTGAACATGAGGCGACGGAGAAACGATCAATGTTGAGTTCATTTATATTTATCTTATTAATTTATACAATATTCGATCGAAAGGCTATTTCTTTCTCGACCGCATGATCCCCATCACGGTCGTCTTACCCATACGGATATAATCGAGCAGCGGACGATAAGCCGGACAGGTATAACTGCATGATCCGCATTCGATACAGTCGACTACATAGTTTTCTTCCGCCTCGTCCCATGCCTTGTGAAGGGTGAGATTCATCAGCAGGTTAGGAGCCAATCCCATCGGGCAAACATTGATACACTTGGCACAACGTATGCAGTCTCGCATCGGCTTTCGTACCGACTCGACTTTCGTCATCAAAAGCACGCCGGAGCTCCCTTTCATCACAGGAGTATCAGCACTGATCATCGTACGTCCCATCATCGGACCGCCGCCGATAATCTTGCCGGTATCTTCGGGCATGCCGCCAGCCGCTTCGATCAACGTACTGATCGGCGTACCGATACGCGCAAGGAAATTGGATGGTCGGGCAACGCTTTTTCCCGTAACCGTGATAACCCTTTCGATCAGCGGTTTATTCTTTTGAACGGCTTCGTACACGGCATAAACCGTTCCTACGTTCTGTACCACAGCACCTACGGAAATCGGTAATGCTCCGCTCTTAACCTGACGGCGTATCACCGCATCGATAAGCTGTTTCTCTCCCCCTTGCGGATATTTCATTTTCAACGGCATTATCTCAATTCCGTTTTGTGATTCAGCCAGTTGTTTCAGTAAACGAATAGCATCGGGCTTATTACTTTCGATGCCGATTACCGCACGGCGAACTTCAATGGCTTTCATCAGAATGCTCGTCCCAATGATAATCTGTTCGCCTTTTTCGAGCATCAGCGCATGGTCGGAGGTCAAATACGGCTCACACTCCACCGCATTGATGATCAGCAGCTCGGCCTTACTTCCCGGAGGTGGCGAGAGCTTGATCTGCGTGGGGAATGTAGCCCCGCCCATACCGACAATGCCAGCCTCGGCAATCTTGCCGACAATCTCTTTGGCCGAAAGCGTACACTCTCTAACAATCGTCTCATCGCAATCGATACCCTGCTCCCACTCGTCGCCTTCGACATTGATATAAACGGCGGGCTTAGGCAAACCTGCTCCGTCAATCATCGTATCGACTTTCGTCACCGTCCCCGAAACGGATGAATGAACGTTGGCCGAGACAAAACCCGATGCTTTTCCGATCAATGTGCCGACCTTCACTTTGTCGCCTTTGGCAACAACGGCTTCTGCCGGAGCGCCGATATGCTGCCCCAACGGTATAACCACCGTGGCCGTCGGTGCAATCGTTTCTATCGGACGTCCTGCCGACAGTTTGTTTCCTGATGGGTGAATCCCTCCAATTCGAAAGGTGTACATATAGAATCGTTAATTGTTAGTTGTCAATGATGTTTCCGGAACGCTCGCCTCGGGTTGAAGAACCGGTTTAGGTTCCGGAGCGGCCGTTTCTTTCTCTTTTTCCTTGCGTGGCGGGAAATTGAGCTCATGAATCGCACCTGTCGGACAGACAGCCACACATTTACGGCACAAGCGGCATTTCGTGTCGTCGATATAAGCTAAGTTATTCGTAACCGTAATCGCCTCGAACGGACACTCTTTTTTGCATTTTGAACAGCCGATGCAAGCATTCGTACAAGCTTTCCGTGCCACCCCACCTTTGTCTTTATTCATACAAGACACGAAGATACGCCGTGATTTCGGACCTTTCTTGCGCAATTCGATGATATGCTTCGGACATGCTTTCACACAGGCTCCACATGCCACACATTTATCTTCGACGACTTCGGGAAGAAGGGTCTCCGGATTGATGTGGATAGCATCGAAATCGCAAGCATCAACACAATCCCCCAATCCTAAACATCCGAAAGAACATCCTGTTTCGCCGCTGTATAGTGCGGCAGCAATGGCACAGCTCCGGGCACCGTCGTACGTGTTTGTACGCGGACGAGCTTCGCACGTACCGTTGCATCGCACGACAGCAATTTGAGGCACACTTTCACCCGCTTCTTTCCCCATAATGGCAGCCACCTGCTTCATCACATCCGCTCCTCCGACCGGGCAAAACAGCCCCTCGAGCGACTCGGCCTTGAAGCAGGCATTCGCAAATCCACCACATCCGGGAAAACCGCATCCGCCACAGTTGGCACCCGGTAATGCATTTTGTATCTGTCCGATGCGCGGATCTTCATGCACCTCGAACTTCTTTGATACCGCAAATAAAATGAGGGCTGCAACAGCACCTACTACTCCTAATAGAATAATTGCTATATACATTATATATAATTGATTACAGGATCACCAACAGAAGCGGCTTTCGAAACCGTAAATAAAAAACGCTTATTTATCTTATTACGGAATAAATAGATCAAAATATAGTAAGGGAAAAGAAAGGCCAGCCCGGCCAATCCGCCGATGCTTTCGTCACCTGTCAATCCAATACCGGCAAACACAACCGTAACAACGAGAATAAACGGAAGCACAAAAGCCAATACGACAGCTCGTATCCCCATCGATGACCGCACCGATACTACGACTTCCTCGCCCGGCTCGAACAGATTTCCGTCACCCGTCACCTCGATAATCTTCTCGGCCTTATCCGAAGCCAGACAAGCTGACCGTGCATGACATGCGCTGCATGCGCTCTGCTGCTCTATACGGACAAATACCGTATTGTTTTCGATATTCTTTACGATACCACGATGTTGAATAAATTTCACCATAAAGTCATCAGATTGCAATGTCGAGTTTGCAAATCGCGGCAAAAGTAATCAAAAAAAGATAAACATAACGTACTGAAGTGATATTTTTTGTTAAACATTACAGACAGATGGTTCGGCCCCCAAACAATGCCTTTTTTTTCGCCCCAACAAAAAGAGAGATTCGTAAGATTTACCAGATATATCGCAAGCCGAAACTCAGCGTTTCGTTCGTTTGAAGATACGAATCATACCCCTTCGTTTTCGTCACGCTGTCATCGAAACGTAAATGAACATTGATCATCGTTGAAAAATAACGGCTGATAGCCATATCCAACATATTTTCAAATTCAGCTAAAACATTCTTATACGTCGTATTGTAATAAAACCGCGACTTCCAAGTAACGTTCCGATTCGGTTTCAACACCATATCCATACGCACGGTCGAACCGAATCTGTTCAACGATTTCCGATATTTCCCTTCGCTATCTTTCTGAAAGCCATGTATACCGCGGTTGATACTGTCATCTACACTTGCCATATACGTATACGATATGGGAGCGACATTGACAGCCAACTTCAGCGAACGACCTTTTTTTGCGTATTTTTTGTTCAGATCATACTTCATACCCAGCCCCGTATTAATAATGTAAGGCGAAAGAAATGCCACTTGCTTTTTCATCGTATTCTTCTTGTAGTTGGTAAATAATGGAGCCTTAAATTCAAAGTCGATCGTATAATACCACTTGCTCCATGCCTGATAACCGAAGTTACTGTAGAATCGGAGCAGGTTGTCGCCAAACTTATGGTTTCGAAGCGTATCGTCCGATGCTGTATATACACTCATATCCACTTGCAACAGGTTCTTGAGTTGAAACCGGTTTCGAGCATAGTTGTATTGAAACAGATTTTTGCTCAGAATATTCAAATTGCTCGTACCGTCTTTATACCAGTTGGGCGAAACGTAGTTTTGAGAAAACTTGAGAGATGCTTCAAATGATGAAGTCCAATACCGCCGGTCGGGAATAAACTTAGTAGGAGCCGTATAGTCGTCCGGACTCGTTTCTACCTTATGAACAGGAACCTGCACATCTTCTTTCTGCCAAATATGCCTTGTCTTTTCTTTCGGCAGATGTTCGGCACTGTAACGGAAATAGTCGGGGTGATGACGCCGCACATAACGATAGGCATAATCTTCGATGATCCCTTTCCGTCGGAATGCTTCAAACATCCTGACAGGAACATACGGAGGTTGTGTCCATGATATCTCATTCAAATCTTTCGGTTCATAAAAACGAATTTCTTCAGGTTGAACCAGATTTTCTTTTTTAAAGAGGACAGGCATAAATAATCGGTTCACGATAATCGTATCGCGAAACGTATACCATTCCGGTATGGCATTGTGCGAATTATCCCAATGCCTCGACCAATAGATCGCCTCGTCCGACATGAGGAGGGTACGCTTGCGAATCGCACGATGAGGAACAGCTGTCGTATCTTTTTCTGCCGTGTGCGGATTGGCAACAGTCTCCGTCACTACCGAATCGACCGGAAATTCTATCGGTACCAGACGAGGTTTCGGTATAGGTATGGGAATCGTATCCGGCTGATTGCTTTTTTCAATCAGCTGACGAATCTTTTCATTGAAATTGAGATCTTGTGCTCTTACCGAAATCCCCGCATATAGACACGCTGTGATGGAAACATAAAAAAATGTCCGTTTTATTGTTGTCTTCATTATGATGTATCAATTGAGCGTACAAAATTAGACAAAAAGCAGGATATCCTGTGCCGGAAATATAAAAACCTGTCGTGTTTCCGTGTGTTTGCAGCGTATTATCATGTATCTGCGATCTGCAATCGTCCGGATCATTCGGTTTAAGAGCAGATACGCCGGAGCTGAATAAATCGATCCAAAAATTAAGGATAGTACTTCAGTTTTTTTTACCTTTGCCCCGTGATGATGGAAGAAGTGATTCGATTTTACGACGAGCAGATAACAAAATATACCGCTATACGTCAACGTTTGAAACGACGGATGTATCACGTCGGTACACTTCGGCTGTTTCTTTTTGTTACGGCCTTAATCATATTATGGTTTTTCCGGGAAACAGGCTGGATGACACTGACGGCATGGACAACCGCATTTGCATTGCCTTTTGTGGCACTATTGGTTTACCATACGAAGTTGTCGGAAAAGAAGGCGTATGCGGAAGGCATGATACGTCTCAATACGGACGAGAAAAAAGCATTAAATTATGATTTTAGCGCATTTGAAGGAGCGCCGGAACAAATCGACACGCAACATCCGTTTACGCTTGACTTGGATGTGTTCGGTACCCAGTCACTCTTTCAGAGCATCAACCGTACGGTCACTTCGATTGGCCAATCATGCCTGGCCGAATGGTTTATGTATCCGCTGGAAGAGAAGGGAGAAATTTTAATCCGTCAGCAGGCAGTACGCGAGTTGACCGGGAAAGTAGCGTTCAGACAGGATTTTTACGTCACGGGGATTACGTGCAAAGGGCATCATGACGATCTGACACAATTGAAAACCTTGACCGGACAGGCCGCAGAGGCCTCGTCGTTCGGTACCGTATGGCGTGCGATGCTTTGGCTGGTGCCGTCAGCGTGGCTGGCGATAATCGTCGGAATCGGTTTCGGGTGGCTGCCCGTCTGGACAGCCGGAGCGATGGTAGCCCTCGGTTTTCTGATTGCGAACCTTCCGGGACGCAAGATTCATCAGCTATGCCGGTCGATCGACAAGATGGAGCAGTTGCTAAGGGCTTACTCGCAACTGATCGGAAAGATAGAGCGGGAGACGTTCGATGCGCCCCTCCTCACATCGCTGCAACAGCACTTTGTCTCGGAGAAAACAAGCGCGTCGCGTGCCATCCGCCGTATGTCGCGCATCATCGGTGCGCTGGATCAACGATACAGCACGATCGGTATCATTTTAAACCTGCTTTATCTGCGTGATATGCGTCAGGTGATGCTGATGGAGCAATGGCTTCGCACTCATTCCACTCATTTCGGTCTTTGGTTCGAGGCGCTGGCGCAGACCGATGCCTTATGCTCGCTGGGAGGATTTGCCTTCAATCACCCCGACTACCCTTACCCTGCTATCGCAGAGACCTATTTCGTGATGGAAGGAGAAGCATTGGGACATCCTCTGCTGCATCGCGAAAAGTGCGTACGTAACGATGTACACATCTCGAAACATCCGTATTTTATGGTTGTTACGGGAGCAAACATGGCAGGTAAAAGCACTTATCTGCGTACGATCGGTGTCAATTTCCTGTTGGCCTGCATGGGGATGCCCGTATGCGCCCGTTGCCTGACCGTCTATCCCGCCCGACCGGTAACAAGCCTGCGGACGGCCGATTCGCTCGTCGCCAACGAATCGTATTTCTTTGCCGAACTCAAACGATTGAAAATGATTATTGACCGATTGAACGCGGGAGAACAACTTTTTATCATCCTCGACGAAATCCTGAAAGGAACGAATTCGAAAGACAAACAGAAAGGGTCGCTGGCGTTGATGAAGCAATTGATTTCCAAAGAAGCCTGCGGTATCATTGCCACCCACGACCTGCTGCTCGGCACACTCGAAGACGAATTTCCGCACGATATTAAAAACTACCGTTTCGAAGCCGATATTACGGACAATACGCTTACGTTTTCGTATCGGATGCGTGAAGGCGTAGCCCGCAATATGAATGCCAGCTTCCTGATGAAGAAAATGGGGATTACGCTCTCCGAATAAGGGTCGTCAGTCGGCTTATCCCCCTTAAAAGACGACCGGAAGCAGCACCAGAAAAAAGTGGGTTACGCTCAAAAGCGCATTTGAGAAAGCAGACTATATGGAAAAAACTCTGTAATGTCGACTGTGCGGATGATTACGTGTTTTGAAAACATTCTGGTCGAATAATTCTCACAAAAATTACGCAAAACAGCCAAAAATCCCTATCTTTGCCACTTCTAAAATAAAACAATCGTGGCAAATACAAAGTATATTTTCGTGACAGGCGGTGTCGTTTCCTCGTTAGGAAAGGGGATTGTCTCGGCCTCGCTCGGTAAACTGCTACAGGCGAGAGGCTACAAAGTAACCATTCAGAAGTTCGACCCGTACATCAACGTCGATCCGGGAACACTCAATCCCTACGAGCACGGCGAATGTTTCGTAACCATCGACGGACATGAGACCGACCTCGATCTTGGTCATTACGAGCGTTTCCTGAACATTCCCACTACGCGTGCCAACAGCATCACCACGGGACGTATCTATCAAAGCGTAATCGAGAAGGAGCGACGCGGAGAATATCTGGGAAAGACAGTACAGGTGATCCCGCACATCACGGACGAGATTAAACGCAACGTCAAGCTGTTGGGGTCGAAGAACAAGTTCGATGTGGTGATTACCGAAATCGGCGGAACGGTGGGTGACATCGAGTCGTTGCCGTTTATCGAGAGTATGCGTCAGTTGAAATGGGAGCTCGGACGCGACTGCCTTTGCGTACATCTGACGTATGTGCCGTTTATCGCGGCCGCCAAAGAATATAAGACGAAGCCGACGCAACACTCCGTCAAGCAACTTCAGGAGCTGGGCGTGCAGCCAGACATTCTGGTGTTGCGCACCGAGCACGAGCTGAACGCGACGATTCTGCACAAAGTGGCGCTGTTTTGCAACGTCTCGAAAGAAGCCGTGATCCAGTCGGTCGACGTACCGACCATTTACGAGGTACCGCTGAAGCTGCAGGAACAGCAGATGGACTCGATCGTGCTCAACAAATTCGGTCTCGAAGCCGGAGAAACGCCCGAGATGAAACCGTGGAAGAAATTCCTCGAACGCAAGAAAAACGCGATGAAAGAAGTACGGATCGGGCTGGTAGGCAAATACGTGGAATTGCAGGATGCCTATAAATCGATCGACGAATCGCTGCTGATTGCCTCGATCTATAACGACCGAAAATTGAATCTTCGTCTGATACATTCGGAAAAACTCAACGAATTGAACGTAGAAAGCATGCTGGCTGATCTCGATGGCGTAGTGATTGCTCCGGGTTTCGGACAGCGCGGCGTAGAAGGCAAACTTACGGCTATCCGCTACGTGCGCGAGCACGACATACCCTGCCTCGGCATATGTCTGGGCATGCAGTGCATGGTTATCGAGTTTGCACGCAATGTGCTGGGCATGGAGGGTGCCAACTCGACGGAGATGGAGCCGCAGACCCCGTTCAAGGTCATCGACCTGATGGAAAACCAGAAGAACGTAGTCAACATGGGCGGTACGATGCGTTTGGGAGCATACGACTGTGTACTCAAGAAAGGCTCGAAACTGTATCAGGCTTTCGGCAAGGAGCTGGTGCAGCAACGCCATCGCCACCGGTTTGAGTTCAACAGTGAATATAAGGAGGCCTTCGAAGCGGCAGGGATGAAGTGCGTAGGCGAAAACCCCGACACGGGACTTGTCGAAGCCGTCGAGCTGCCCGGCCTGCAATGGTTCGTCGGCGTACAGTTCCATCCCGAATACGACAGTACGGTTGTGAGCCCGAATGCTCTGTTCGTAAGCTTCATCCAAGCGGCCATCGCAAGAAAGTAAAAATAATAGTACAGTAGTAAGGAAGTAAAGAAAAAAATGTCATTGGATAAAAATACGATTATCGGTTTTATACTGATCGGGGTGATTTTGTTCCTATTCACGTGGCTGAACCGCCCGACTCAGGAAGCAATAGAAGCTCAACAACATTACAGAGATTCGCTGGTTCGCGTAGAACAGGCGCGCCTCGAAGCACTGAATCAATCCGCGAAGGAGACGCAACAGACCGCAACGGAAATGCCCGAAGATTTACCCGATTCGGTGCGTACCGAAAGGTTCCGTCAGAATCTCAGCGATTTTGCCGTAGCCGCCGAAGGAACGGAAGAATTCGTGACGCTCGAAAACGATAAGATCGAGGTAAAAATCAGCAGTAAAGGCGGCAAACTCTCTTACGCGCGATTGAAAGAATATACGACCTGGGATAAACAGCCGCTCGTCCTCTTCGACGGTGCCGATGAGTCCGACTTCGGCATCACGATGATATCGGCCAATCAACGCGTCATCAACACGTCCGATCTTTACTTCACTCCCATCCCGAGCGCCGACGGTCAATCGGTCGTGATGCGATTGGCCATTGACGATGGACGGCACATGGATTTTACCTATACGCTCGAACCCGACAATTACATGATCCGTTACACGATCGAGAGTGCCGGGCTGAACGACATTCTAACGCCGAACACTCACTCGCTCGATTTTACGTGGAGGCAGAAAGCCCGCAAGCTCGAGCACGGACGAAAATACGAAGACCAGTACACCGGCTTGTACTACAAATATGCGGCAGATGACGTAGACAAGCTGAGCGAATCGAAAGAAGACAGCAAACAAATTGCCAACCGACTGAAATGGATCGGCTATAAAAACAAATACTTTGCGACAGTGATCATTGCCGATGAAGCGTTCACCGCTACCACGCTCGAATCGCGTCTGCTCACCGACACTGCGCACCTGAAGGAATTCAAGACGACGACTTCGGTCAATTTCGACCTGACCTCTCACAAACGCATTGGCTTCCGCTATTTCATCGGTCCCAACAAATACCATCTGCTCAGCGAATACGACAACGGCGCAACGAAAGAGCACGAACTGTCGCTCGATGAGTTGGTGCCGATGGGGTACAAATGGGTACGCCCCATCAACAAATACTTTGTCATGCCGATCTTTGACTTCCTAAGCCGGTATATCGCCAGCTACGGACTGATTATTTTCCTGCTGACACTGATCGTCAAATTCGTACTGTTCCCGCTGACATACAAATCGTATCTCTCAACGGCGAAGATGCGCGTCTTGCGTCCGCAAGTCGAGGAACTGAAAGCGAAATACCCGAAGAAAGAACAAGCAATGGAGCTGCAAAGAGCGACGATGGAACTGTATAACCGCGCCGGCGCCAGTCCCATGAGCGGCTGCCTGCCCATGCTATTGCAGTTTCCGATCCTGATTGCGCTCTACGGACTTTTCCCCACGTCGATCGAATTACGCCAGCAATCGTTCTTGTGGGCCAAAGACCTCTCTACGTTCGACGCCGTGTTCTCGTGGAATACGAATATCCCGCTCATCACGTCATTTATGGGAAATCATATCAGCCTTTTCTGCTTGCTTATGACCATCGTGCAGATTGTTTATTCCAAGATTAACATGAACATGAGCAATACCGGTCAGCAGCAGATGCCCGGAATGGCAATGATGACGTATATGATGCCGGTCATGTTTTTCTTCATGTTCAATCAAGCCTCGGCCGGATTGAGTTACTACTTCCTGATCTCAACGCTGATCACAATTCTGCAGACCCTCTCGATCCGTTTCATGGTGAACGAAGAGAAACTGCTGGCGAAATTAGAAGAGAACAAAAAGAAACCGCGCAAACGTGCCGGCTGGATGGAACGGATGGCCGAGATGCAGCGCAAGCAGCAGGCCGAACTGGAGCGTCAGCAGAAGCAACGCGCCAAACAGAAGCAGGCGCAGAATTATAAACGTCAGGAAAGGAAAAAATAAACAGCGCCCCTGCCTTTTTATGACGAGACAAAGAAAAAAAGATTACGACAAATAAAGAAGCAAAGGCATGAAATTTTTGGGCATTATACCGGCACGCTACGCCTCGACACGGTTTCCGGGCAAGCCGCTGGCTGACATGGACGGACGGCCGATGATCCGCCGTGTCTACGAACAAGTGATAGAAACGGTCGACCGCCTGTATGTCGCGACCGACGACGCGCGCATCGAAGCCGCCGTCAAAGCCTTTGGCGGAGAAGTGGTGATGACCTCCGAGGCGCACCGTAGCGGTACCGACCGTTGCCACGAAGCATGTACGAAGGTGGGCGAAGGATTCGACGTCGTCATCAATATTCAGGGCGACGAGCCGTTTATCCGTCCGCAACAGATCGAGCGGCTCAAGGAATGCTTCTCTTCGCCCGAAGTACAAATCGCCACACTCGCGAAAGCCTTTGCGAAAGACGGCGATTTCGAGGCCACGCTCTTCAACCCCAACACCCCGAAGGTGGTCATGAACAAAAACGGAGACGCGCTTTATTTCAGCCGCTCCATCATCCCCTACATCCGCGGAAAGGTACATACCGAGTGGCTGGCGCAACACGTTTTCTACAAACACATCGGGCTGTACGCGTACCGTACCGGCGTGTTGAGCGAAATCGCGCGCCTCCCGCAATCGTCGCTCGAGCAGGCCGAGAGCCTCGAGCAGCTGCGCTGGTTGGAGAACGGCTACCGCATCCGCGTAGGCATCACCGAACAGGAAACTATCGGCATCGATACACCCGACGATATGGAACGCGCCATTGCCTTTTTGAGAAGCAGGGCAAAGTAAGCGGAAAATTCATCTACGAGAAAACAAAAACAACTTCCGACATATAAAAAATCGACGATACGTTTTATACCGACGGCAAAATATCGCTGTCCTTCACCGGCTCAAACATCAACGACGAATTTACCAAGGGGGATGAAGTGGAGATTATTCTCTATCGTGTCTCGAACGCTTACCGGCAATTCATCGATCTGCTGACGACCAACTCGCTTGACAATGCCCAACGAGGGCGTCCGATGTTTACCTATCCTCCGCGTGTATACGGTAATGTGGTCTACGAGCCGGATCTGAGGCAGAACCCGTTCGGGGCTTTTCGGGTGGCGCAGTATGCAAAGATTGTCTACGTCGTGAAGTAATGCGGCGATCAACGCCTGTGTACATTACGAGGCGGAGGCTTCCGACAGCGCTTCGGAGGCTTCCGTCCAGCGATCCATTGCTTCGGAAAGCGCCGTTTTCAGTTGGCCGTGCTCGGTGTAGAGCGTAGGTTCCGCCGCTCCTTCGGGGGTGGCCATACGTGCTTCGAGCGTGGCGATTTTGTCTTCTAACGTCATAATCTCCTGTTCGGCATCGGCTACGGCCTTTTCCAGCTTACGCAAACGCCGCGCCCGCTCCTTCTGCTCTTCGTACGAGCGCACGGCTTGCGGCTTCGCGTCGGGCATTCCGGCGTTCACGCTCTCCGGCTGCTTCGTCGTCACAGCCGGAGCAGCCACGGTCTGCGCTTTGCGTTCCAGCTCCTGCAACGTCTCGATTTTCCGGCGCTCCAGAAATTCATAGATGCCACCCAGATGCTCACGCACGCGTTTGTTCCCGAACTCATAGACTTTATCGACCAGTCCGTCCAGAAATTCCCTGTCGTGCGAGACGACGATCAACGTGCCGTCAAACTCGCGCAACGCTTCTTTAAGCACATCCTTCGAGCGCATGTCGAGGTGGTTCGTCGGCTCGTCGAGAATCAGCAGATTGACCGGTTCGAGCAGCAGACGAATCATGGCCAACCGGCTGCGCTCGCCGCCGGAAAGCACGCCTACCTTCTTGTCCGACGCTTCACCGCCGAACATGAACGCGCCCAGTATATCGCGTATCCTTGTGCGGATATCGCCTTGCGCCACATCGTCGATAGTCTCGAAGACTGTCTTCCGCTCGTTCAGTAACTGCGCCTGATTCTGCGCGAAATATCCCGTACGGACGTTGTGCCCGAGCTGCAACGTTCCCCCGTAATCGGTAATCTCTCCCATGATGCACTTCACGAGCGTCGATTTTCCCTCGCCATTCTTACCCACGAAAGCAACCTTGTCGCCACGATGAATGGTAAACGTGGCGTCGGCAAACACCAAGTGATCGCCGTAGCGCTTGCTCAGACTTTCTACGGTTATCGGGTACGAACCGGATCGCGGCGCCGGGGGAAACTTAAGATGAAGCATCGCGTGGTCTTCCTCGTCCACTTCGATGCGTTCCACCTTGGCGAGTTGCTTGATGCGGGACTGTACCTGCACGGCCTTCGTCGCTTTATAGCGGAACCGTTCGATAAAAGCCTCGGTGTCGGCCAGCATTTTCTGCTGGTTCTCGTAAGCGCGCAATTGCTGTTCGCGACGCTCACGGCGAAGCGCCACATATTCGTCGTACTTCACCTTGTAATCGTAAATATGTCCGAGTTCGATCTCAAGGGTGCGGTGTGTGGTGTTGTTGATAAACGCGCGGTCGTGCGAGACGAGGATCACCGCGTTGGCTGAGGCGGCCATAAACGTTTCGAGCCACTGAATAGACTCTATATCGAGGTGGTTGGTCGGTTCGTCGAGCAGGAGCACGTCGGGGCGTTGCAGGAGCAGCTTGGCCAGTTCGATACGCATGCGCCATCCTCCGCTGAACTCTGCCGTCGGGCGCTCGAGGTCGTCGCGCGTAAAGCCCAGTCCGAACAGTGTGCGCTCCAGCTCGGCATGGTAATTCGTACCTCCCATCATCTGGAACTGCTCGGTGAGCCACGTCATCCGGTCGATCAGTTTCCGGAATCCTTCCGACTCATAATCCGTTCGTTTCGACAGCTCCCGGTTGATGCGCTCAATCTCCGTTTCCGTCGCATGGATATGCGCGAAGGCCTGCTCTGTTTCTTCGCGCACCGAGCGGGTGTCGGAGAGTTGCATCTGCTGCGGCAAATAGCCCACTGTCGTGTCGCGCGGGATACTCACCGTTCCGCGTGTGGGTTGCTGCATGCCGGCCAGAATTTTCAACAGGGTCGATTTTCCCGCTCCATTCTTCCCCACCAAAGCAATACGATCTTTGCGATTGACGACAAACGACAAACCGTCTAATAATGTAAAACCGCCGAATTCGACGGTCAGTCCTTCGATTGAAACCATCTTCTTCTTTTTTTCAAACGGCAAAGATAACTTTTTTTACCTTTTTCCGGTTGTTTGCAACGAGGACTCTTTGATAGCTGATACACGAACGGTTGCTACGCAGAAGACCCCTCCTCATTGATCGTAGTACTCAGGCAGAAAAAAAGAGGCCGCCTCTCTCACGAGAGACAACCTCCAACAATACTAATTTTAAATAATATGAAAAAAAAATCCTTTTTTTACTCGGAAAGAAGTATTTCCAATATCTGACATGCGGCTTTGGCCACCGATGTTCCCGGACCGTAAATTGCAGCTACACCGGCTTTGTAGAGGAAGTCGTAATCCTGTGCGGGGATAACGCCTCCGGCAATAACCAGAATATCCGGACGGCCAAGTTTCTTCAACTCTTCGATTACCTGCGGCACAAGCGTCTTATGTCCGGCAGCAAGCGACGATACGCCCAGCACGTGCACGTCGTTCTCTACCGCGTCGCGGGCAGCCTCTTCGGGTGTCTGGAACAACGGTCCCATATCTACGTCGAATCCGCAATCGGCATAACCTGTTGCAACGACTTTGGCGCCCCGATCGTGTCCGTCCTGCCCCATCTTGGCAATCATGATACGCGGCTGACGCCCCTGTTTCTTGGCAAATGCCTCGGCCAACTCGCACGCCTTGCGGAAGTCGCCGTCTTCTTTTGTCTCTGATGAATACACGCCCGATATCGTTCTGATAATTGCTTTATAACGCCCTACAACGGCTTCGCAAGCGTCGGAAATCTCGCCCAACGAAGCGCGTAAACCGGCCGCTTTGACGGCCAGATCGAGCAGGTTACCCTGCTTTGTCTTCACGCACTCCGTGATATCGGCCAGCGCTTTCTGTACCGCTACTTCGTCGCGTTTTCCGCGCAAATCCTGCAAACGGGCTACCTGCTCTTCACGTACAGCTGTATTGTCGATCTCCAAGATATCGATCGGCGCCTCTTTGGCCAAACGATATTTATTCACTCCCACAATGGTCTGAACGCCGGAGTCGATACGTGCCTGCGTGCGCGCGGCGGCTTCTTCAATACGCATCTTCGGCAGGCCGGTCTCAATGGCCTTAGCCATTCCGCCCATGCCGTCGATTTCCCGAATCAATGCCCATCCTTTGTGGATCAATTCGTTCGTCAATGCTTCGACGTAATACGAACCGGCCCACGGATCGATCTCCTTGCATACCTGCGTTTCTTCCTGAATATAGATCTGCGTGTTACGCGCGATACGTGCCGAGAAGTCGGTCGGCAAAGCAATAGCCTCGTCGAGCGCGTTCGTGTGCAATGATTGCGTATGTCCGAGCGAAGCGGCCATGGCTTCGATACACGTGCGACCGACGTTGTTGAACGGGTCCTGTTCGGTCAACGACCACCCCGACGTCTGACTGTGTGTACGCAACGCCAGCGACTTGGGGTTCTTTGCACCGAAGCTCTTGACAATCTTGGCCCACAGCATGCGCGCGGCACGCATCTTGGCGATCTCCATAAAATGGTTCATGCCGATAGCCCAAAAGAACGACAGTCGCGGAGCAAAAGCATCCACATCGATCCCGGCATTGATGCCTGCACGCAGATATTCCATTCCGTCGGCAAGCGTATAAGCCATCTCAATGTCGGCCGTTGCGCCAGCTTCCTGCATGTGGTAACCTGAAATCGAAATCGAGTTGAACTTCGGCATATTCTGCGAAGTGTACTCGAAAATGTCGGCAATGATGCGCATCGAAAATTCGGGCGGATAAATATACGTGTTACGCACCATAAATTCCTTCAGAATATCGTTCTGAATCGTTCCCTGCATCTCTTCGAGTTTGGCTCCCTGCTCCAGACCCGCATTGATATAAAACGCGAGCACCGGTAGCACGGCTCCATTCATCGTCATCGAAACAGACATCTTGTTTAACGGAATCCCGTCGAACAGGACTTTCATGTCTTCGAGCGAGCAGATAGACACGCCGGCTTTTCCTACGTCACCCACCACGCGGTTGTTGTCGGCATTGTATCCGCGGTGCGTCGGCAAGTCGAACGCTACGGACAATCCCTTCTGGCCTGAAGCGAGGTTACGGCGATAAAAGGCATTCGACTCTTCGGCCGTTGAGAATCCGGCATACTGCCGGATCGTCCACGGGCGCATGGCATACATACCGCTGTAAGGCCCGCGCAGATAAGGTGGCAACCCCGAGGCATAATGCAGATGCTCCATCCCGTCGAGGTCTTCTTTCGTATAGACTGTCTTTACCTGAATCTGCTCAGGGGTCTTCCAATTGGCCTCAATGCCGTTGGACTTCGCCCATTCCGCTGCGTTCGTGGCAGCAAAACCAGCTTTCTGAATATCGATATTTTTAAAATTCGGTCTCATCGTCTTTGTTTTTTCTTTTAAAGAAGGCTTCGGTTAAACATCTGCAACGTCTCCAGCACATTCGATCTCACATGAATGAAATGTTCGATGCCGGCCGCTTTCAAGTCGTCCATGCATGCGGGAGCGCCGGCTACCACAAACAGTTCTTTGCCTCCGGTCAGCTTGAACGCTTCGGGAGCGAAGGTCGCATATTCGTCATCGCTCGAACAGAGTACGATGATATCGGCATTCTTCTCACGGGCTGCCTTCACTCCGGCCTCCACGGTTTCGAAGCCGAGGTTATCGAAAATCTCGTAGCCCGCACAAGCGAAGAAGTTCGAAGAGAACTGCGAACGTGCCAGACGCATGGCCAGATTACCGATGGTAAGCATAAACACCTTGGGGCGTTTACCGCTCTTCTCTGTTTCCAGACGCAAGGCTTCAAACTCTGAGGCTCCGCGCGAGAAATCGAGTTTTGCGATTTCCGAATCTTTATGGCAATGACAGCCACATTCGCTATCGGCTTCGATCTTGTTGCCGGCAATCTCGGTGAAGTTCGGGAAGATGTTCGTTCCGAGCAGGCTGATCCGTCGTGTGGCAATCTGTTTCTTACGCGCCGAATTCGACTCGTTGACGGCTTGCTGCACCTCGCCGGCATTCGCCACGACGGCGAAACCGCCTTTGTCTTCGACTTCGAGGAACAACTTCCAGGCCGCCTCGGCTACGGATCGCGTCAATACTTCGATGTAATACGATCCGCCTCCCGGATCGACAACGCGGTCGAAGTGGCATTCTTCTTTCAAGAGCAACTGCTGATTGCGTGCGATGCGTTCCGAGAACTCGTCCGGTGTTTTGAACACATCGTCGTAAGGCGATACGGTAATCGAGTCGACCCCCGCAATGGCGGCAGACATCGTTTCGGTCTGGGTACGGAGCATATTCACATAGGCATCGAACACGGTCATGTTCCAAGCCGATGTATGTGCATGTATTTTTATCTTGCAGGCGCAACGGCAGAATGCGCTGTCGTCTGCCGTCTTATCGCAGCAGTCCGGCGGACAGGTACATGCCGGGTCATCATAAGCCTTCACAATTTCGGCCCATAACCAGCGCGCCGCACGGAACTTTGCGATTTCCATGAAATAGTTGGACGAGATACCGAAGTTAAATTTGATCCTGTTAGCTGCTTTGTCTACCGGTATCCCTGCTTCCGCCAGTTTAGCGAGCAGTTCATTCCCCCAAGCCATGGCATAGCCCAGCTCCTGTGTGATATACGAACCGGCGTCGCTCAAGTTGGAGGCCTGTACGGCCAAAACACGGTAATGCGGCAATGCTTCGCCGGCCTTGAGCACGTCAACCACATCTTCTACCCAGTCGCTCTCAAGTGCAATGCCTTTGACAAGCGGCACCTTGAAGGCATCGTAGGCCACAGAGCCTTGCACCTTGTTCAAGTCAACTCCTTTTTCTTTGTAATACCCGGTAAGAATGCCGAGTAATTCTACCGCCCTGCGATTGCAGGTCATAAAATTCAGTTCCGTTTCTACGGGACAAATACCTTCAAGCAATGTCCGGATATTATCCGCGCTGACGCGTTCGCCCTTTATCCGGAATCCGAGAGAGGTCACTCCGCACTCGGCCACGAGACGTCTGGCTTTCTCGTTGGCCGACGCGCAGTCGGTCACTTCAATGTCCTGACGAACAAGCCATGCGTTAGAAACGTTTGTTCCGCGAACATACGGAAACTCACCGGGCAGCGACGTAACAGTCGCCATTCCCTCAATGTCTTCGGCACGATAAAAAGGATTCACATTAAATCCCTCGCCGGTTTTCCAAACCAGCTTCTTCTCGAACGGCACTCCTTTGAGATCGGCAGTGATCTTGTCCATCCATTCCTGTGTGGATACGGGAGGAAATTCGGGAAAAAGCTTCTCTTTTGCTTCTGCCATAAAACTTTTCTTTATTTATTTGTTAAACAGACTGTGTGTTCCTCAATAGTCACAATAATATATGGATGTATCAGCTTTCCCGGTAGCCGATATAGAGCCACGATGTTTTGAACTTTTCCGTTTTCCGCAACTGAGTTACGTATGCTTCGGCTTCTGCCCGGTTGTCATACTTTGCGGCATAAACACGTATCCGCTGACCGCTCCGGACCATCCCGATCTGACGACATTCCGCCGGATCGACTTCCGAAACGAACTTCCGGGCGCGACTGCGGGAATCGAAACTCGCGATAATCACATAATACGATCGGTTGACTACATCTTCTATTTCTATGGCTATCTCGGCCGATGCTTGGGTTGTTTTCTGCACTGCTCCGGCAGTTGCCTCAATAGACGCCTCCGGATGAGACGACATGGCGGCAATCGGCTTGTTCGCCTCTGTTATATCTTGTACCGGAGATGCTTTTTCTTTTTCTTCTTCTCCTTCACCAGCTGAAAATGTAGAAGTCAGTATTTCCGGAGGTGCAAATCCGGCTGTGTAGAAGTTCCGATTCACCTCCTTGACAGGAGGAGTAATCAAAAAGAACAGCACGATAGCCGCCGCGGCTATACCGGCGATGCGCCCCATCATACGTAACGGCAGAGAGGCTTTACGCACCGCTTCCGTACGAACCGCCTGTTTGCTCCGGCGATCTTGCGGAAGAACAGGAAAATCACCCGGTTGCCTGTGATTCCGCTCCGCTCCGACAGGCGTCATATAAAACGATGTCAACCCATATACGTCAATGGTATAATAAGCGGTCTTCGGCTCGAAGATAAGTGTCCCATCTTCGTTCCGGCGGAACGATCCGAGTCGACCGGATGAAACCGTTCCGTGATCATCAAGTATTCTCTTCCATTCGTCCAGGTCTTGTCTGAGGGTTTGCTGTGCTTCACAGAAGTTCATCCCATACATTTGCATATACGACTCGGTCAGAAGGCCGTCGTCATGATTGAGAGCAGGGTTAAACACTATTTCGTTATGCGCCGGAGAGAAGGCATTTTTTTCGGCCGTAAAGAGAGCCGGACGTCGCCGGAGCACAAAACCTCCGAAGTCCGGAACAATTACGCAGTCGCTGACCATCAATACACGTTCTATATGTGTAATAATCCGTAGCATCACGCAAAGGTATATCATTTTCCGGAATAGGCCACAGAAAAAAGAAAAAAAGTTACGCCCCCGGCATCAAGCACGGAGGCGTAAGAGATACAAGCGTCATTAATAGCCGGGATTCTGCTTGAGGTTACGATTGGCGTCAAGCGCCGTCTGCGGAATCGGGAAGATTTTCAAGTGCTCCTTGCCTTTTGTATCAGGTTTGAGGTAACGAGCGTTCTGGAAAGTACCGAAGCGAATACAGTCCTGACGGGAAAAACACTCCCAAGCCAGCTCCAATTTACGTTCCAGGGCAACCTGTTCGAGAGTGACGGACGTATAGTTGTGCGACGCATTACCGAATCCTCGCTCACGAATAGCATTAACCAGTTTCGTGGCGACACCGTTATCACCGCCCATGCGAACCAGCGCCTCAGCCTTCATCAGATAGACATCGGCCAGACGGAAAATAATGAAATCATTCTCCATCGCCCCCAGAGTAGCCTTATCATACGACCATTTATAACAGCGATAACCGTCTTCCTGATTGACTTGTCCCCATACGGAACCTTCGTATTGCGAGCCTTCGATCTGAACCACGTCGATGTAGTGTACCAGCGGACGATCGTGTGCAGTCATCAATACTTGACCGGTAGCCGGGTCTTTCATCTCGCCCATCAGGAATGAGCCTTTCAGTCGCTGATCATCTTCATCAAAGAGTTTGGCATAGTCCGTCGCTGCACAAATTCCGTTCCATGCACTCCACGTGCCTCCCAAAGCGAGGTTGTCTTTATAATGCAAAGTACGAAGGTGCAACGTGTTTTTGTCTTCCGTATCATTAGCGCTATAGCAGGCCGACAAGATGGCTTCGCGTGAGGTCTCATTCTTGATCTGGAAGTTCGTCTTCCAGCTCGGCTCAAGCACATAGGCCAACCCCATGACTGCATCGCAGGCATTTACGACCTCTTGCCAG
The DNA here is from genome assembly GCF_001006485.1 of Tannerella forsythia. Classification (GTDB taxonomy): domain Bacteria; phylum Bacteroidota; class Bacteroidia; order Bacteroidales; family Tannerellaceae; genus Tannerella; species Tannerella forsythia. Next base: position 63,207 of record NZ_JUET01000076.1, on the reverse strand, counting down.
TTATTCGCCTTTTTCGTACGTACGCCCCACGCTTCGGCATTCAAATACATTTTGGCCAGCAAGGTATATGCGGCACCTTTCGTGAATTTGCCGTAACTTGCGCTCGACACATCGGAGCGAAGAAGGTCTTTGATCTCGTCCAGCTCACGCACAATATAATCGAACACCTCCTGACGAGTCTTCGTTTCCGGCAGGCTGGTATCCTTAAAGTCGACAGCCAGCGGCACATTGCCGAAAGCGTCCATCAGACAATAGAGCCAGAAAGCACGCACACCGCGTATTTCAGCCAAAGCCGCCTTTTTATCCCCGTCCGATATGCTTTGAGAAGATTCGATAGTTGCATAAATCAAGTTACAGGAGGAGATGGATTGCGTCGCTGCATCCCAGCATCCGCGCAATGTTCCCGTCTGAGGAGTCCATGTATGCATGTGCAGATCACGATATCTTCCGCCGTCGAACCAGTCGCCGCCCTTACGGGTCGGATTAATAGCCATATCTCCCGTACATTCGCTCAGATAGAGCCAATTTGAGGGGAAATATTTTTTCAATGTATTATAGACCGGCCCGATAATGGCTTCGACTTCGGCCTTGTTCTTCCCGAAAGTATCGGAAGGGATTTTGTCATAGACCGTCTCCTCCAGATCGAAACACGAGGAGAGGGAGAAGAGCATGGCAACGCTGGCCAGCATGGATATGATTGATTTGATCTTCATATTATCATTCTTTATACGGATTATTAAAATGTTACATTAAGTCCCACTGTAAAAGTCTTCGATTTGGGATAGAAATCGCGATACTCGATACCGGGATACAGTCCGCTACCGGCCATGATACCGGTGCTTGTTCTCGAGCTGTTGGCACGGTCGGTCTCGTTACGTCCTCCTAACTGTACCTCCGGATCAAGTCCCTTGTATCCGGTGATAACAAAGAGATTTTGGGCAGCCACATAAATACGTGCCTTGCTGAGCCAATCGATTTTTTTCGTATTGAACGTGAAACCGAGTGCGATGTTATCGAGACGAATAAACGATGCGTCTTCCACATAGTACGAACATATCTGCGAGTTCTGTCCTTTCAATTTATAGATCAACTCATCGTTCAATGCGTTGGTTCCGAGCAGATACGTATTATTACCATAAGCGGCGCGGGGGCCATTAAAGACTTCGTTACCGATCATGCCTCGGAAGAAAACCGAAAAATCCCAGCTTTTATAGTTCACGGTGTTCTGCCATCCGAAAATCACGTCCGGCAATGCCGTACCGCAATACGTACGATCCGCGTCGTCGATGTTTCCGTCATGATTGATGTCTTCAAAGATATATTTTCCTTCATCGCTGATACCTTTACATTTCCACATATAGAACTGTCCTACCGGACGTCCCGTTTCGACGATATGAGACGTCACTCCCGATCCTCCGCGAATCCACGGACTGCCTACATAGACCTTGTCCGTCTCATAATGGTTGTTTGACAAGCGCGTGATTTTATTTTTGTTATACGATCCGTTGAGTGTCATTGTCCAGTCCAGCTCCTTGTTTCGGATCACACCGATGTTGAACATCATCTCAACACCTGTATTTTCCATATCGCCGACATTGGCCATCATGCGGTCATAAACAAATGGAGGTGTGGGAACGGCATACGTATACAACATATCCGATGTTTTCTTTTTGTACAACTCGACACTTCCTCCGAACCGTCCGTTAAACAACGAAAAATCGAGACCAAGATTCATTGTAGCAGTCGACTCCCACTTCAGGTCGGGATTGGCATTTTGGCTGATTGCATAAGCCGTTTTCCATGAACCATCGTTGTAATAGATGCCTTTCATGCCGTATAACTCGAGAGTCCGGTACGGATCGAGTCCCGTCTGATTACCGGTGACACCGTATCCTACACGTAGCTTCAGATCGTTCACCCAATTGATATCCTTCATGAACGCTTCTTCGGAGATGCCCCAAGCTGCAGAAACAGAGGGAAAAATACCCCATTTGTTATTCTTACCGAACTTGGACGATCCGTCCCGACGCAGCATGGCCGTGATCATGTAGCGATTGTAATAGCCGTAAAAAGCACGGGCATACAGAGAAACGAGCTTATAGGCGCTCTTGCCGGATTCCACATCGCCCGTTTTAAGGCCGTTTCCTGATTGCAGTGAGTTGTAAGACAAATCGTTTGAGAGGAAATTTCGGTTCTGGGCAAAAAAGTAAGCATACGCATTTTCTTCCCACGAATAACCGGCCAAGGCCTGTATCTTATGTTCTTCGTCGGCTCCAAATGCCCGCTCGTAGTCAATTGTCCATTCGAGCAGGTTACGGTTCCACACACGGTTCCGTTTATACGCATTTCCCTGATCGCTTTGTCCGTCTTCGGTCGTCGAATTGTTAAATTCGCTTCGCGTATCGGAAAAACGACTTTTGTAAAGGTTCAATTTGGTATTCAGCCCATTGGCCAGTTCAAATTGAATATCACCCGAACCATAGAAATAAAGCATCTCGTTATCTTTGCGGTTCAAGTCCTGATTCTGTACAGGGTTTCCCTGATCAAACTCTGCATTGACCTTTGTAAAATAAGTGCCGTCGGCATTATAGACCGGATAAACGGGCAACATGCTATACGCCAAAATGTAGTTCCCTGCCTCCGGTAATTGCTGATCGGTAATCGTTCCCGATCCGGTCAGTCCTACACGCAGACGATCGTTGATAGCCCGTTGCTGCACTTGGAAGCGGAAACTGTGACGCTCCTGCTTGTTGTCACGCATCACTCCGTTTCGATCTTGATACGTATACGAAATACGGTAGTTGCCCTTCGACGTACCACCGGACAGCGACAAGCTATGATTTTGTGACAATCCTGTACGTGTCAGTTCGCTGAACCAGTCCGTATCAGCTCCGTACTGGTCGTAAACCGACGGGTCTTGCTTGGAATAAGCGGCATAGGCACGCCATTGATCCGCATTGAGCAAATTCGGCTTATTCGCCAGCACATCGACCGACATATATCCGTCGTAGTTGACAGTCGTTTGATTACCAACACCCTTTTTCGTTGTGATAAGAATCACGCCGCCTGCTGCACGTGAGCCGTAAATCGCAGCCGAAGTTGCATCTTTCAACACGGAAATTGACTCAATATCGGTGGGTGCCACCGTGCTCAAATCGCCGCCGGGTATCCCATCAATCACGACAAGCGGCCCCATGTCTTCCTGCAAAGTAGTAACACCACGTAGCCGCATCCGTGATGTACTTGTCACATCGCCCGAGCCCGAATTAATCATCAACCCGGCCACTTTACCCTGCAACAAATCGGTCGCATCGCGTGTCAGCCCTTTGTTAAAGTTATCTTCCGTCACATTCGCCACCGAACCGGTAATCTGGCGGCGTGTCTGCGTGCCGTATCCGATAGCCACAACTTCACCCAGATTCACAACAGACGGTTGCATTGTTACGTCAATCGTACTACGCCCCTTTACAGCTTCTTCCTTCGTATTATAACCGATGTAAGAAAACTGCAAAACGGCATGTTCCACATTGGACACCGACAAGGTATAATGTCCATCCAAGTCCGTCACCATACCGTTTATCGTTCCTTTCTCTACTACATTGGCACCGATAATCGGTTCTCCGTTCTCGTCCAATACCGTTCCCTTGACTTGTTGGGCATAAGCCACAGTCACACCTACACACATCAACGCCGCAAGCAGCCCTGCTTTCCAGCGCCCGATCTTTGCATTCTTTTCTTGTTTCATACAAGTCACTCCTTAAAAATTCAATTTATCATTCATTCACACGGTAAAATTTCAGAGCGTATTTCCGGAAACAGGAGTTGTAACTGGCTATCGTAATTTTCATGATATTTCCCGACACGAAGCTCATCGCAATACATGACATTGTTTCCCTGTATAGATTTTTCAGAACCAATACGAGCGCAAGATATACATTCTTTTCATATCTGCAAAAAAATTAACATACAAAGTTACACCTCCGTGCTTTATGCCGGAGGCGTAAGCGATACAGGCGTCAATTAATAGCCGGGATTCTGCTTGAGGTTACGATTGGCGTCAAGCGCCTTCTGCGGAACCGTTCCGTTTCTTCCAAAAGAAAAGTTTGCTCAAAAAGAAAAACGTCTTAATCTTCTTTGATTAAGACGTTTTTCTTTTCTCTGATATCTTTCAGACTAACTGAAAAATTTTTCGGCGGAAGGAGGGGGATTCGAACCCCCGGTACGGTTACCCGCACGACAGTTTAGCAAACTGTTGGTTTCAGCCACTCACCCATCCTTCCTTCAGATATGCTTTTAAACGGCACTTTCTGAAAAAGCGTTGCAAAGATAGACCATTTTTTTGAATCTGCAAATTTTTATGTTGGCTTAAAAACGTCTCACGCCAAAATTTCAATCAATGTTTGATCCGGAATAATCACTAAATTGTTTAGCAGAATTTGGGAATTATAATAACCGTATAACTCTTAAATATTTATAAGAACCATTTCCTTTTTATTCGGCGTTGCAAAGTCGAATGGCTCATACGGTTTACAATATCAAAGACAGGAAACGGATCTTACCCCACTATTATAACGCGCTTATGTTGCTATGCCAATTTCTTCAAACATTTTCTTATATACGACCGCTTTTTCTTCCAAAGGTTTGGGGTAGGCTCTTGATGACGAAGGCATTCGGTATATTCGCAGTTGGCGAGAGCAAAAGACAGTGCCGGTCGACGAACCGACTTTCGGTTCTTTTGCTCCTGTCAGCATCAATAAGATATCTAATGCTTTCTGACCGGTTGCCACGATCGTTCGGCAGTCCGGTAATTGGGATAAGACTTGTTCCAGATCAATCGGACGAAGTACCTCGAGGTATTTATCCGACGCATTTCCTTTTTGTCGATTTACCTCCATTGCCGTATCCCAGAGAGCAATGCCTTTTTCAGTCAGAAATTTACGAATTTTCGCTTCATGGAAAGATTTTTGATCTTCCGTCAGGAAATAATATTTGTCTTTAAAAAAGACGACCCCGAAAATCCGCCACATATCATTCTGAAAATTCGGGTAGAAAAAATCCATTTTCCAACGTGCTCTGGGTGGAGGAAAACTGCCAAGCATCAACATCTTTGCACCTTCCGGAGCAAAAGGAGGTAAAGGATGAACTTCTATCAATTGCTCCATCTTACTTCTTGTTACGACGTTTCATTTCGAGACGAAGCATGTTCAATTCACGTGTGGTTTGACCGACAACGGAAGTGTTCTCTTCGGCACGGCGAATAAGGTAAGGGATTACGTCTCTGACGCTTGCATAAGGCACATATTTAGTAACCCGATAGCCTTTGTGAGCAAGATTAAATGAGATATTGTCACTCATGCCTAATAATTGTGCGAAAAAGATTCGTTGATCGTCATGCTTTAAGCCTTTCTCCTCAATCAGTTTAGCTAGCCGATAGTTACTTTTTTCGTTATGTGTTCCCATAAAAAGCTCAAAATGTTCGAGATTATCCATAACATACTTTACGCCTGCATCAAAATTGTCGTCTGTTTCCTGCTTCGTTTTGAAAATCGGATCAGGATATCCCATCGCCGTGGCACGAGCACGCTCGTTTTCCATATAAGCTCCACGTACAAATTTTATTCCGGCAATGTATCCTTTTTCCTTGGCATCGGTAAGGATTCGATGCAGGTAGGGGAGGCGGTCATGACGATACATCTGAAGCGTAGCGAATACGATTGCACGCTCTTTATTAAAGAGCCGCATGGCTTCGTCCGTCATGCTGTCTATTGCATCCTGAAAACAATAATCCTCAGCATCCACCAGAATACGTACTCCATTCTCGTAGGCCCTTCGGCACAACGTCATGAAACGCTGTTGAAAAATCTCATAATCGCTGCTTTCCGCATCAGTCAACTGATCCGGATGTTCGGATGCTTTCGATAACAATGCATCGGTCGTTATCGTTGATGGTTTGAATACAGCATAAGCGATATCCGGATTATCCTTTGCATTATCGATTGAGCGTAAGGTTTCTTCCATGGTCTCCTTGATGCCATCGGGGCTCTGTTCTCCCTCTGCCGAAAAATCAAGCGTCGACTTAACACCGAAACGCTTCAACAGACGGATTGTTTTTTGGCAGTCTTGCAACGTTTCTCCTCCTACAAACTGTTTATATAATGTAGGCTTTACGATCCATCCTAAGGGAAAATGTATTTTCAATGCAAGATCGCTCCCCCACTTCGCAAGTTTTACGAGAGAAGGATGCTTAATGGTATTAAATAATATGTACGCATTTCTCAATTCTGCGTCTGTCTTTGCTTCAAAAGCAATTTTTGTGTTATTAAAATCCAACATATTGATGTGTATTTTCAGGTAAAAAACGCGCTGAATTAACCTTTATGAAACACCCCATCAATAGGATGTTTCATAAAGATATTTCTGTTAGTTTAGAGGCAATTCATTGGCAAATGTCAGTTCCAGCACATAATCGGGCGAATGGGGTTTGTCCGTAAATTTCAGCAGAATGCCGTCTCTATCTTGGATGAATCGAACGGATTTACGACTTTGGTACTCTACCGCACTTTTCAGTTTATTGCCCGCATAAGGAAGGAACAGGGCTTTATCGTCGAGATTCAGCACATGCACATACAGTGTTTTTCCTTTCTGAGTCGTTACTCCCCAGTCGCGCGGAGTGACTACTCCGCCCCGCGTACCCTGTATGGTGGGAGCATAGATTTTCATCCATTCACCCATTTCGCGAAGCCGCTGCACTGCCACGGTCGGCAACTCACCATTTGGCTGAGGACCTACATTCATCAGCAGATTAGCGTTTTTTCCGGCGGCTTTGACAAGATACTGAATCAATATTTTCGTCGATTTATAATCTTGGTCGGTAATTTTGTAGCCCCACATTCCATTCATTGTCTCGCATGTCTCAAGTGGCAACCGACTGATATCCTGTCCCGAAAGTCCAGCCTTGTTTTCGCCGGGCAGGTCTCGCTCAAATATCTGGATATCCTCCCCCGCGAACGGAGTGATGTGGTGATTATTCCCGATCAAACAAGCCGGTTGCAAACGATGTATCAAAGTATATTGTTCATTGAGATTCCATGTTTTGGCTGTCATCCCGTCGGGATAGATGTCCTTGTCCCACATTCCGTCAAACCATATAGCTCCGATGGGGCCGTAGTTAGTAAGCAATTCCGTCAGCTGATTGTTCATGAACGCACAATAATCTTCCCATTTGCCCTGTGTGGTACGACCGGTTCCTTTTCCTGTGCGTCCCAACGGATAATAATCGTCGCGTCGCCAGTCCAAATGTGAATAATAAAGGTGCAGACGGATGCCCTGCTTACGGCATTCATCAGCCAATTCGTGAATCACGTCACGTTTAAACGGCGTGGCATCCACAATATTATAATCAGACTGTTGGGTAGCATACATGGAAAAACCGTCGTGATGACGCGAAGTAATCGTGATGTACTTCGCTCCCGAAGCCTTGATAGCAGCAACCCACTCTGCCGCATTAAACTTGGCCGGATAGAAGCCCGAGGCCAGTTTGGCATATTCTTCCCAATTCAGGTTTTTGTTGTGCATGACCCATTCGCCATCGGCCAGCATACTATAAATGCCCCAATGGATAAAGATACCGAACTTGTCGTCCTGAAAAGTTTCCCGGGCTTTCAGATTGTCTGCCGAAGGCGTATAACCGGGCTGTGCCGGAGCGTGCACCAGGTTTGTGAAAGCCATCGTTGCACAAAGAAGTAATGTTCTTGTTTTCATAGAATAATTTTTGTTTATTACTAAAAAATAACGGGTACATGCTGTTACCCGACTTTACAAAGGTAAATGTTTTTTTCAAAAAGGGAGAAAGGAGATACTAAAATACCTTTTTAGAGCCTAAAACGCCTAATTTGGGGAATTTTCCAAGCAAATCAGGTCTCGTTTATCAGTTTATGACTTTTGTTCTGTAATCGTGCCTTTTGCACCCCATCCGTGGGATATCCCGGCAAGTCACTCGTGGAGTACGATGATACCCCACGAGTGGGGGGCTTATCGCGTCATGCCCGTGGGGGCAAGGCAAATTCATGGGCGGACGGGCCGCACCGAGAACCCGTAGTAGCGGCCGTTGTCGTACCAGCCGCGCGCGCCCGAATCGAAGCCGAGGTAGCGGGCGAGGCCGCTGTAGGCCGCGCAGAGCGAACTCGACCAGTAGTCGCCTCCGCTGCCGGCATAGTAGAGTAAGGAACCTTTGCGGTAGCCGGCGGCAGGCAGGAAGATGGAGTTGCCGTTCGGGCCCTTTACCTCGCAGCCGTTCACACCGTCCTGCGTCGTCCAGTTCCAAGTGCAGTGGTCTAAAAGTTCCCGAATTTCTTCCTTGGTCGGCATGCGCCACGGAGAGCCGAGCTTCCGGGTGGCGGCGTCGTCGGCCGCTTCGAGGGTGGTCTTGTTGTCGCCGATGAAGGTGCCGCCGGCGTCATACCAGATGCCCTCGGTCTGGCCGTCGGCGATGGTGTACTTGGTAACGTGCTTCCAGTCGGACTGGCCCGCCTGCATCTACTTGTAGGTTGCCCAAGTGTATTCTGCTTTGGGTTCTGTCTCGCCCCATGCGTAGTAGTCGCCGTAGTCGAGCATCGCTTTGATGGCTGCCTCGATAAGGGCGAGCTTTGCTTCGAGCGAAAGGGTCTGTGCCTTGATGACCGCCTCAATGGCTGCAAACTTGGTTTCGAGCGTGGCGTTCACGGAGGTGAGCACGTCGATGATGGCCTGCAGCTTGGTCTGCCGGTCAGCGTTCATCTTGTCGATGGCCTCGGTGAGCTTCCTGATGGCTTCCTCGTGATCGAGTTTACCTTTATTGATTTCTTCCACGACCTTGGTGAAGTCGTTGATGACCGACACGCTCAAGGTGTAATGGATATCGGGTGCGTCCTCCTGACACGAGGTGAAGAACGCGGGTGCTGCCAACAGCATGGCGATGGCAAGCAGAATGGATTGAATTCGTTTCATATTTCAGTTGGTTATTGGTTTTATTTTACGAAAGTATAGCGCAGGGTCACCAGTCCGAAGACAAAACGCTTCGGAGCGATGCCCTTGCGGTTGAAGAGCCGGTCCGTCTCGCCTTTCAGGCCGATGCTGAACTCCCGGCTCATGTCGGCCTCGATGTGGAGCGAGGCGGGAACGTAGAGCGTGTTGAACTTCTCGTGGCGGTTCGTGCTACGTATGCTGCCCGTGATGGTTACTTCCGAGTCGTTGCCGATGGTTGTTCCCTCGCCGATGGGCGTGGTTTGTCCGCCCTGCGTCTGCGTGTTGCTGATGTAGATACCGTACTCGTTGCCCTTGGCAAAGGTATAGCCTGCGCCCGTGCCCACCCAGATGTTGAGCCACTGCGCGCGGCGGCGGGGCCACAGCTCCATGAAGTTGAAGCCTAAGCCGAGTTTGGCGTTGTGGTAGTTCATCAGGTAGTTGCCGTACGCCTTGATGGGCGTCGTCTTGGTGTCGAGCACGGAGAAGCGCTGCTCACGGCGGTAGCGCGACCAAAGATACTCCGCCCCCACGCGCACCCAGGGGCGGATGGTGAAGTCCACGCCGCCACCCATGGCGGGCGACTGTTTGTAACTGCGCTTGGCATCGAGATTCTGATACCATACGTCGCTTGCCCACGACAGTCCGCCCTCGGTATAAATACTCCAAGTGCGGGTGCGCAGCTCGCTGCTTTGGTCTCGCGGCAGCTGTGTTCCGCTCCCGTCTGTGCTCTGCGCCTGTGCGCCGACGGCTACGGTTGCGGAGAACAGGACGCTGAGACCCACTCGTGCCCATCGGCCGCTGAGCGGCGGAATAAGCGGTTTTGTTCGCTTTCGCGCACCTTTTCTCGCCGTGGCATCACTCAAGCCGGGCTTGGTGCTGCTCATCCGGCTGGTCGAAAATGTTCGTCTTTTGTTCATACTTGTTGCTTGAATTAAATTAAAAGAGTTGATGATATTGTCGTCTTGTCTCACATACCTTATTATAACAGGCCACCTGTGAAGAACCCCATGAGCCGTTGCCGGAGGATGCGGCGGGTCTGTTTTTCTGCTGCAAAATTAAAGGTGAAACGATGGGAGGAAACTATCAAAGGAAGGTGGGCAAGTCCACTGCCGTGAGAGAACTCGGCAAGCAGTTCCGCTACTTTGTGGAGGTAAACCTTGAAAAGCAGCCCGGCCTGCGACAGCTGTTCGCAGGCTACATCAAGTATCTTTTCTTTGACTTGGGCGTCATGCAGACCATGCTCAACATCCCTGCCGCCGATATTCTTATGGCTACCGAGGTTGATTTCGTGAACAAGGGCGGTGCCTCCGAGATGTTTGCCGGATTGGAGATGATGAAATACGGCGACTGCTTCATGAAACCCGACCTGCACTACTGGCAGAATCATGCCAGGAACAGTCAGGCAGAGGTTGATTACGTCAAAGTCCAAAACGGCAAGATACTCCCCATAGAGGTTAAAGCCAGTACGCAGGGAAGCATGCAGAGCCTTTGGATTTTCATGCGCGAACGCAAGCTCTCCCGCGGCCTCCGTACATCACTCGAAAATTTCGGTCATCTGTCCTACTGCGACAAAAAGGACGATCATGCGGAACGGCACGTGGATATCGTACCGTTGTATGCTTTGAGCAACTTATTTATAATACACCCATAAACAAACATAAAACGTTCGAAGATAAGAAAACCCTCAAGGAAACGGGCAACCTCGGTCCGTACAATCGACTGTTCAATCTTATCGCTCTCTCTTCATCAGATCATAGGCCAACGCTGCAGTGTGCTCCATGATCTCGTCTTCGCCCGGCACTTTTCTGTCGCGCATCACGATGCGTCCGTCGCAGATCACCGTATCGACGCAACTGCCATTGGCGGCATAGACGAGATTCGACACGAAGTGGTGATTCGGTGAGAAGACCGGCTGATGCAGGTCGATCAGACACAAATCGGCCAGACAACCCTCGGCGATGCTCCCGGCATTGATCCCGAGTATCGCCGCACCGGCTTCGGTAGCGGCATACAGCATCCGGTCGCATCGCATGGCTTCCGGATCACCGCGCCACACTTTACCCAGCAACGAGGCCAGCTTCATCACCTCGATCATATCTAAATTGTTCGACGACGAACAGCCGTCTGTGCCCAACCCCACCGTCACGCCGGCGGCGCACATCTCTTCATATTTGAACCGATAGCCCGAAGCCAGCTTCATGTTCGAGGCCGGGTTATGCACCACTTTCACCCCGTGATCGGCCAGCATCCTGATCTCCTCGTCGTCGACATACAACCCGTGCGCCATGACAAGACGCGGCGAAAGCAGTCTTAATTTATTCATGTAGCGCACCGGCGTAAGTCCGAAACGTTGGAGACACTCCTTCGTTTCATACTCCGTTTCGGCCAGATGCGTATGAATGAGCAGGCCATGATCGGCGGCAAATGCATCGGCCCATTGCAGTAGTTCACCCGAAACGGTATAGATGGCATGCGGCCCGAGAGCGTAACGTATCCGGTCACTATAAGGCGAGGACCATGAGAAACGACGCGTGATCGTCTGTTTGTTTCGCTCGGCAACGGCCGGCTTGAAATGATCGAAGCACGCTTCGGAAAGGACGGCACGCAACCCCATTTCTTCGACAGCGCGCGCCGTAGCGTCGAGTTTATGATACATATCAAGAAACGCCGTCGTTCCGCTACGCAACATTTCAAGACATGCCAGCTTGGCCCCCCAATAGACATCCTCCTCGGTCAGCTTGGCTTCGTTCGGCCAGATCACTTGTTCGAGCCATGGCATCAACGGCATATCATCGCCATAGCCGCGAAAGAGCGTCATGGCCGCATGCGTATGGGCATTGATAAGTCCCGGGATGACGGCCTTGCCTCGCCCGTCAATTACCGTATCGGCCGGCCGGTCGATCATCGGTGCCACCTGCGCTATAGTCTGCCCCTCGATCAGAAGATCCGTCGGCCGACCGTTCCATTCGACGGATTGAATCAGGATGCTCATGGACGATAGTGGTTATAAAATTCCGCCACCGCCTCGATACCGGTATAAAACATATCCAGCCCGAAACTCTCGTTAGGCGAATGGATGGCGTTACGTTCCAGTCCGAAGCCCATCAGCACGGATTTCATGCCGAGGATTTTCTCGAAGGCGGGGATAATCGGGATGCTTCCGCCGCGGCGCACCGCCAGCGGCTGTTTGCCGAATGCAATCGTAAAACCTTTTTCGGCCGCCTTGTAGGCCGGCAGATCGATCGGGCAAACGTACGCGTCGCCGTCGTGTTTATGAACCACTTTGATCTTTACGTAGCGGGGAGCCACAGACACAAGATGGTCAATCATCAGCTGCGTAATCTTGTCAGGCTGCTGGTTCGGAACGAGGCGGCACGACAGCTTGGCGTACGCCTTCGACGGCAGGACGGTTTTCGCTCCTTCCCCCGTGTAGCCGCCCCAGATACCACATACATCGAACGACGGACGGCAACTGTTACGCTCAAGCGTCGAATAGCCTTTCTCACCAAACAGTTCATCCACGTCGATCGCCTGTTTATACTTCGTTTCGCTGAACGGCACCTGCGCAAGCATGGCTTTTTCCGTGTCAGACAATTCTTCCACATCGTCGTAGAAACCGGGAATCGTAATGCGCCCGTCGGCATCCGTAATATCGGCAATCAGTTTGCAAAGTACATTGATCGGATTGGCCACCGCTCCGCCGAAGTGTCCCGAATGCAGGTCACGGTTAGGCCCTGTCACCTCTACCTCCCAATAAGACAATCCGCGCAGGCCGGTCGTCAGGGAAGGCGTTTCCTCGCTTACCATACTCGTATCCGAAACAAGAATGACATCGGCGGCGAGCAACTCTTTGTTAGCCGCACAGAAATCGCCGAGACTGATAGAGCCGATCTCCTCTTCTCCTTCGAGGATAAACTTAAGGTTGCAGTTCAAAATCCCCGTCTGCAAAGCCGTCTCAAACCCTTTAACCTGAATCATCGCCTGCCCCTTATCATCGTCGGCACCACGTGCATAGACCCGTCCGTCGCGTATCTCGGGTTCGAAAGGGTTGCTCTTCCACAGCTCCAGCGGCTCGGGAGGCATCACATCGTAATGTCCGTACACGAGCACCGTCGGCGCCGAAGCCGAAACGATACGCTCGGCATACACCACCGGATTGCCAGCTGTCGGCATCACTTCCGCACGCGTCGCCCCCGAAGCGAGCAACAACTCTTTCCACCGCTCGGCACACTTGACCATGTCCGCCTTATGCTCGCTCTGCGAACTCACCGACGGGATACGCAACAAACTGAACCACTCGTCACGAAAGCGGTCCTTATGTCTTTCGATATACGTTCTTATTTCCATAACATTTTTTAATTTCAAGCCGTAAAAATACAACTATTTTACAAATCACAAAATCGCGTCGGAGAAAAAGAATTGTCCCGAATTTTCACTTGCCGGATAAACCTTCGGCAACCGAACACGTCTTAATATCGATTTTATTCTTTTGACGATATGAAAATGAACGTATTTTATATAGCTACGATGAGTTTCTTGTTGTGCGGCTCACAAACAAGGGCACAAGACAACGCCGTGCAGGGCGAAAAGTGCTGTCCTGAAAATATCGGCGAACGTATCAAAATGAAAGTCGAACGAGTAGCCGGCCGGCTCATGCTTGACGACCGGACGGCAGCCCGGTTCAAGCCAATGTACGAGTCTTACCTCAAAGAGTTGCAGGAATGCCGTTCGGAATGCCCAAAGGCCCGCCATGACGTCGCAAGCATTAACCGGCCGACAGACAAAGAGCTTGAAAAACGATTCAAAGAACATTTGAAAAATGAGCGTAAAAGGCTCGACATCCGCGAAAATTATTACGCTGAGTTTTCCAAGATACTCACCCAAAAGCAGGTGATGACGGTACTCTATCCCAAACGGCACAAACATAGCCATACAACCGAGAAACAGGATGATGACAACAGACGCATCCAAGATTTTATCAACGAACGACGGGAGATTCGGGAACATCATCGAATGCGCTTCGAGGCAGACGGAAAACAAGGGAGATAAACGGATAAACATGGCACCGCAATGATAAAAACATCTATCTTTGCGGCCGTTTCATCATGATTTTTTTGACGATGTCCAATCCGTATTTCCGTTTCAAACAGTTTACCGTATGGCACGACCGTTGCGCTATGAAAGTAGGGACCGACGGCACCCTGCTCGGAGCATGGGTCAATGTGCATGGCCGGATGCGGATGCTCGATGTCGGGACGGGTACCGGACTGATTGCGCTGATGCTGGCGCAGCGTAATACCGAAGCGCAAATCGACGCCATTGATCCGGATGCCGACGCTTACCTCCAAGCGCAGGAGAATATACGCCAGTCGCCTTTCCGCACACGTATCCGGATTGTTCACACTCCATTTCAGGCCTACGCATTGACTGTGATCAAACCGTACGATCTGATCGTCTCCAATCCTCCCTATTTCAAGGGATCAATGAAATGCCCTGAAAGAAAACGCCGGCTGGCTCGACATGATGATACCTTGACACTCGCCGATCTGCTTCACACGGGAAAAGCTCTTCTTGCCCCTCATGGACGAATCGCACTGATCCTGCCTTTCGCACAACGTGACGATCTGATAAGCACAGCCGAAAATGAAGCCCTGCATACCATACGCGAGACCCGCGTCATCTCAGTTGAAGGAGGCTCTCCCAAACGCCTGCTCATAGAACTGTCCTCCCTTCCTGCCGAAGCGATCACAGCCGACGAACTGATACTCGAAGACTGGATGCACCGACGCACAGCCGCTTACCGACAACTGACACAGGCATTCTACCTGTCTGAAAACAGCATATCGAAAGAGAAAAGCAAAGACTGACAATCACCCGACCGGGGCAGCGATACGTTAGTCAATATTTTAACCCCCATTGTATATATCTTGATTTTTTACTACTTTTGCCGCTGATTTTTTTTCAAAAGAAAAGGCAAACCTCGACAATATATGAATTTATTAAGAGAAAAACTAGCAAAATACGACGCTCCGCAACGGGCGAAAGCTGCCGGTATCTATCCATATTTCCGCGAAATCCAAAGTGATCAGGATACAGAAGTTATTATCGGCGGAAAAAAAGTCTTGATGTTCGGGTCCAACTCCTATTTGGGACTAACGAACCATCCGAAAGTCAAAGAAGCGGCGATGGAAGCGATCCGAAAATACGGTACCGGATGTGCCGGTTCGCGGTTCCTCAACGGCACACTTGATATACACGTGCAATTGGAGAAACGGTTGGCCAAGTTCGTCGGTAAAGAAGATGCTATTTCTTTCTCAACAGGCTTTCAGGTAAACGAAGGGGTCATTTCATGCATCACCGGACGCGAAGATTACCTGATCTGGGATGAGTTAAATCATGCTTCCATCATTGAAGGAATCCGTCTCTCATTCTCAAACAAGCTCAAATATAAGCATAACGACATGGAGTCGTTGGAAAAACAACTCCGTAGATGCGAGCCGGACAAGGTGAAACTGATCGTCACTGACGGTGTCTTCAGCATGGAAGGAGACGTGGCCCATGTGGCCGAAATCGTACGGCTGGCCAAGCAATACAATGCCAGCATCATGGTGGATGAAGCCCATGGAATCGGTGTACTTGGCAATCACGGACGCGGTACATGCGATCATTTCGGTGTCTCGAAAGATGTTGACTTGATCATGGGTACTTTCAGCAAATCATTTGCTTCGTTAGGTGGGTTTATTGCAGCAGATAAAGATACGATTAACTACCTTCGTCATCATTCACGTACATATATTTTCAGTGCAAGTTGTACACCGGCCTCTGTGGCTGCTGCCAACGCCTCGCTGGACATCATGCTGAACGAACCGGAACACATGGAAAATTTGTGGAAACTGACGCATTATGCACTGGACGGCTTTCGCCAAATGGGTTGTGAGATCGGACATACTTCAACTCCGATCATTCCGCTTTTCATCCGAGATAACGATTTGACGTTCCTCATTGTGAGGGAGCTTTTCGACGAGGGTATTTTTGTCAATCCGGTTGTTTCGCCGGCTGTTGCTTCGCAAGATACGTTGATCCGGTTCTCCCTGATGGCTACGCATACGCAAACACAATTGGATTACGCCCTTGAAGCTATCCGGAAGGTATTTAAAAAACACGATCTGATCCCCTGACAGCACACAATGGATTTCGTACAAAATACGGGAAACTGTGCCATGGGACGTGGAGGATGTTGTAAGCATTCGAAAGGCAAACTTTCTACATGCAACTGGCTCTGTGACCTTCCCGAAGCAGAGCACGCCACGGATTATGTCGAAGTGCAGTTTAAAAATACTCGTAAAGGGTATTATCTGAACGAAGCGAAAATTCCACTCAACAAAGGCGATATCGTTGCAGTAGAAGCGAATCCGGGACATGACATCGGCACGGTTACGCTGACGGGTAAACTGGTGTTGTTTCAGATGCGAAAAAATAATGTTCGTCAAGACAATACAACCGCCAAGAAGATTTATCGTATCGCCAAACCCGGCGATTTGGAACGTTACGAAGAAGCGAAAGCCAAAGAACACGAGACGATGATCCGCTCACGGCAAATCGCTGCCGATCTCGGCTTGTCGATGAAAATTGGCGATGTCGAATATCAGGGCGATGGAAATAAGGCGATCTTTTATTATATTGCCGAAGGACGAGTTGATTTCCGGCAGCTGATTAAGGTCTTGGCCGAAAACTTTCATGTGCGTATCGAAATGAAGCAGATCGGCGCACGACAGGAAGCCGGACGTATCGGTGGGATCGGTCCGTGCGGACGAGAGCTTTGCTGTGCTTCGTGGATGACGAACTTCGTATCGGTCGCTACAGAGGCCGCACGTTTTCAGGATATTTCCATGAATCCGCAAAAATTGGCAGGGCAATGCGCCAAGCTTAAGTGCTGCATCAACTACGAAGTAGATGCCTATGCCGAGGTACAAAAGCAACTGCCCTCGCGAAAAATCGTACTGGAAACAAAAGATCGGACGTATTATCATTTCAAGACCGATATTTTCAAGAAAGAGCTCACCTACTCTACCGATAAAATGATTGCAGCAAATATCGTCACTATCTCGGCAGCAAGGGTGTTTGAAGTCATCGGCCTGAACAAAAAGGGGATTAAACCCGATACGCTGGAGCCGGAACATCTGGCAGGAGCCAACGTCAAACCTATTGATACGCACGACATTTTGGATGGCAATGTCAGTCGATTTGACTCGGTGAAAAAGAAAAAGAAAAAACGGTTGGGAAACGGAGAAAAGAATGCCAACACCGAACAGTCCGGAGCAAACAACAAACCCGGCAACGAAAATCCGCGTGAGCGGATGTCAGGCGAAAATCGTCCGGAGACAAAAGTCGGAGACGCTCCTCGCCGAAAAAGCGGTAGAGGAAACCTTTCAAGAAATAACGACAATACGCCGCCAAAGAAAAACGAGGGAAATAATGCACCGAAGAACGACCGTCCCGCCTCGAAAAGAAAAACATCTCAAGAAAGGCCCTCCGATGAATAAAAGTCGACTCCGGCTGCTATCGGCACTATGGATAGTGAGACTTCTTCTATTATCTTGCACCAATACGGCACATTACGATTCCTATCAGAGGATTGAAAATCCCTGGCAAAAAGATAAGGAATATTATTTCACGTATGAAATCGAAGATATTACAATACCTTACGATATCTCATTAGAGATTCGAAACAACAATTTCTACCCGTACCAGAACCTCTGGTTGCTTTGTGCAGAAGAACGCCCTGTCGGACCCATGGTGCGCGACACCATAGAATGTATCCTTGCCGACAATTACGGCACATGGAAAGGCCATGGAATTTCGATTTATCATAATACGATTTCCGTTCGTAATCGCTATTTATTCCCGCACAAAGGACAATACACACTCTGTATCCGGCAGGGAATGCGTGACGAGCAATTAAAAGGTATTGAAACAATCGGGCTGCACATTGAGAAAGCAGAATGATAACAGTCAGCCAATGCCGCCCCGTGGGAACATCTCCTCAAAAAGACTTGCCAAACGTTTCTTTGCCACGTTAAAGTCCGGAACGCTTTTACATTCCGCAGCTAAAGAGGTCACTCCTTTATCTACCAATCCACATGGATGAATCAGGGAAAAATAAGACAGATCCGTCAAAATATTCAGGGCAAACCCGTGCATGGTCACAAAACGGCTGCTTCTGACCCCTATGGCACAAATCTTGCGAGCTTTCGGGGTATCAGTATCAAACCACACCCCGGAAGCACCGGTCATACGTCCGCCTTTCAACCCGTAGAGTGATAGAAAGCGAATGATCGTTTCCTCTAAACGGTCAATGTATGCTTTCAATCCCAAACCGAACTGCTCCAGATCAAATACAGGATAGCCGGTAATCTGCCCCGGTCCATGGTACGTAATATCCCCTCCCCGATTCGTGTGATAAAAAGAGATGCCGTGCTGATTCAATCTCTCTTCGGAAACAAGCAAATTCGTCTCCTTGCCATGCTTCCCCAATGTAAAAACCGGTTCGTGTTCACAGAAAAAAAGTACATTCTCACCGCTTTCACCCTGCACTTTTCTCGTAATTAAGTTATTAAATGCATTTGTTTGAACGATCAAGGCCTTTTCGTACGAGATACGCCCCAAATCACAAAATGTAAATGAAGAGGAAGTCATTCGGTAAATACTCCGGCGGAGTCACGGTTCACGGTATCCGTAAGCTGAGGATATCTTGTTTCTTCTTGTCCTGCAATCTCTTCGGGCAAAGACGTTTTTTCCTGCTCCTGATCCGCCTTTTTTCTGTTCATCTCCTCCGCTTCGGCTTTCATCGGACGTCGATATCCCAACGGCACACTTTCAACTTTACGCATCAGGGACAAGATTTCGCTTTGCCGCTGTAACATATACGCGGACGGACTGCCCGGATTCCGTTTCCGCGGATTAGGTAATGAGGCTGCAATGAGCGCAGCCTCACCCCGTGTCAATTCGATGGCTGACTTGGAGAAATATGTTCTTGAAGCTGCTTCGATCCCATAAATCCCTTTCCCCATTTCAATTGAGTTAAGATAAACCTCCATGATACGCTCCTTTCCCCATATCAGTTCGATCAGCACCGTAAAATACGCTTCAAGTGCCTTCCGAAAATAGGTCTTGCCCGGCCACAGAAACACATTCTTGGCCGTCTGTTGTGAAATCGTACTGGCTCCTCGGCGGCGACGTCCTTTTTCGGCTTCGTCCATGGCCTTACGGATTTGTTCTCGGTCAAATCCGTGATGTGTCATAAAAAGATTATCCTCCGAAGCTATTACAGCCAAAGGTACGGACTGTGAAATTTTTTCGATCGGCACCCAGCGATGTTTACGTGAAGGAACCGCCTGTTCACTCGAACGAATGAACATCAGCGGCGTATAATAAACCGGTATCCATTTGTAGAGAACGACAAGCAGAATACTAAAAAAGAACAAGAAGAGCAGCGTATTCCTGCCCCAAACAAGCAAGTGTTTGACAACCTTCATCGCAGAAAGACGCCTACCGTAACCGATCGAGCGAACGCACCAATGCTTCGTCTGCCCCGATTTGGCGAATCGCCAAATAATTCAGGATCAAACTCACTAAGGGGAAAGCAACAGCAATCCGCATGCTGAAATGAAATGGCTGAGAAACAGTTGCAATTTCCCAGAGAGAAAAAGCAAACAGCGCGTAAAAACCAATCATCAGCAAGGTGTTGAAAATACAAAAGCGGATTTGCAAGATCCGTTTCTTATAGAGAAATATCGTGACGAGCGCAAGCAAAGAGATGATGGCTGACAATGCCATCAAGCCCCATGTCGGATAAACCAATTCGTGAGGAGGCTCGGGCATGCTCATCCCCGAAGCACCAAAAACATAAAACGTCTTCCCCGACTGAATAACGGCCAACGGCAGAAACACGACAGCCAAATTCAATGCAGCGACAATCAGCAGATAAACGGTTTGAATACGCTGAATCATCAAAAATTATCTTTTTCTCTTGCAGGATTCCTGTGATACACCTTATCCTCAGTATATTCCTGAGTAGCAATAAGCGTAGGTTTCGGCAATTTTTCGTAGTAACGGGAGATTTCGATCTGCTCGCGATTCTCGAACACTTCTTCCAGGTTGTCGTTAAACGATGCGAACTCCTGCAACTTCTTTTCCAAGTCCTGCTTCATCTCGGCAGCAATCTGATTCGAACGTTTAGCGATAACCATCACCGTTTCGTACACATTATCTTCATTACCGTGACATAATTTGATCATGTCGCGAGTAATGGTCGTCGTCGGAGCGTTTGTCTTGCGATAATCCATCATTTTATCTTATCAAAGTCGATTTAAATTAATAACTTGTCGTAATTTGAGAGTTGGCATAGTCGAAAAACTTCTGTACCTGCTTCATATACTTTCCTTCCGGAAATTCATTCTTATAATTATAATACTCATCGACCACGTCGCGGTAACGACCTTGCAAACGGTCTTCCACACTGACAACAGCCAATTCGTATTTCGATCTGATTTTGAGAAATATCAAATCCTCCCGATATTTGGAGTAGGGATAGTCACGCAAAGCGTTATCAGCTGTGATCACACACGAACGATAGTTATTCCCCATATACGTCCCCAAATCGTAATATAACTGTGCAGCAAGCAGTTCTTTATATGCAAGTTTTTCCTGCAGTTCGAACAGAATTTCCTGTGCCTGTTTGGCACGCTCGCTCTGTGGGTAATACTCCATATAGAGTTGCATCTGTGAGATCGCTTCATACGTTTGCGACTGATCAAGGCGCGGATCAGGCGAGTCAAGATATAACCCGTATCCCGAATAGAAGCGTGATAGCTCTGCAAACTCTCCTTTCGGATAGGTGTTATAATATGTCTTAAAATATTCGGAAGCGGTCTGATAATCTTTTTGTCCGTAGTAGGTCTGTGCCAAGAGATACAATGACTCTTCAGCATAAGTAGACCCTTTAAATATCGGTACGACCTCTTCGAGCAGAGTAGCTGCCTTAGCGTATTTCTTTTCGTTGAAATATTTCTTGGCATACGAATACTTCAACTCATAGTCCGTACTTTTCAGCAGTTTATTGTACTCTCCGCACGAGGCGCACAACAAACCTGTTATCATTAGATAGATAATCTTTTTCATCTTCCTGCATTTGGCTTGCAAAGATAATGCTTCTCCCCGAAACTTTCCTCTTCTCGAACGTTAATATTTACAACTCATACAAGTCACTCATAGACGTCAGTTCCAATTCGCGCTCCATTAAGGCTCGGGCACATTCTTCAAGATTATCCGGACGAACAATCACATACCCTGAACGGCCTTCCGAAAAGGCATACATATATTCAATAAAAATTCCGGCTTGCGTAATGATATCCATCACACGTCCAAGTGCACCCGGTTGATTCGGACAACGGAGTTGAAAAACATCCACCTCCGTGACTGCATACTTATGACGGCGAAGTATGTCAAGCGCCCGATCCGTTTCATCCACAATCAGGCGCAAAATGCCGAAGTCCGCATTCTCGGAAACGGAAAACGCCGTCATATTAACTCCTTCCTGCCCCAATAATTGGGCAACTTGTGTAAAACGCCCCTGTTTGTTTTCCAGAAAAACAGATAATTGCCTGATTAACATACTAATTTTTATTTGGGTTCGACTATCATTCGTTGGGTTCTCAAAAAATCACTGATCAAAAATTTCCGGACAAAAAAATCTCAATCCCTTTCCGTATGGATTCCAATCCAAAATCACTTGTTTTCAATTTGCTTCGCGGTATCCAAAGCAATTCCGATGCATCATCGCACGCAATTGGCACAGACGAAGCAGGTACCTCACAGCGGAAAAACAGATCGGTCGTATGTACCCAAAATCCGGAGTAGAGGTAACGGTTGGGCAATGAGAATAAATAGATCGTACGCATTACGTCCAATCCTGTTTCTTCATGTACCTCACGCATAACACCTTCTTCGGCCGTCTCGGAACAATCACAAAATCCTCCCGGAAGATCGAAAGTGCCGCATGCCGGTTCTTGTGCACGCCGACAAACCAATAACTCATCACGCTCATTCAAAATGAGGGCTGCCGTCGATGCCGCAGAATTATAATAATACACAAAGCCGCAACCTTCACAACGCTTCGATTTACCATCGTGTATAACGAAGCCTGATGTCCCGCATTGGGGGCAATATTGAAAATCTTCCAATGGATGAACATTCATTTCCGTCATTTTGGGGTACAAACTTACAAAAATTTTCTCTTACCCGATAAGTTTTGCAGAGATTTACTCCATGAAACTTATGAAACAAGTTGAAATGCCTTTAAAACAGACGAAAATAGAAAAAACAAAACAAACAGTACAAACCCACAGTCGATAAAATAAAGTTAAAATACAACCAAAATAAATTGATATCATCAAATAAATATTAAAAAATCAAAGAAGGAAATCTTTTTTACACTTTTTATTTGGCAATACAAAGGAAGACTCCGTATATTTACGAAAAAAAAATGTGTAAAACATGCGATCTAAGTCACCACAAGAAAGCACTATATACACGCTTTTTGCAGATAGAAGGCGTGCAGGTATGATTGACATAGGTCTCTCATCCTTATTCCATGTATCATGCATCAATCAAGGACCATAGTATAATAAAAAATATGAATCTAAAACCGACCAAACCAATGAAAAAGTATGTATTTATTATCATTTGCCTTTTGATGTGCTTATGCCACATCAAAGCACAGGAAACAGAGAAAGACTCCAAATTCAAACTGTCTTTTTCCGAACGGGTCCGCCTGACGACCATTGACAAAGCCATTACATTGGACAAAGACAAAGATGTCTTAACATTCACACGATGGCGAACTTACCTGGGTGCGGAATACACTCCGAATACGCATTTGGGAATGAAACTTGAATTGGGCAATGAGGCCCGTATCTGGATGTCTCCTTCATCCAGGAAAACAACACTGGACGAAATCTTTGTCAACCAGTTATATATTAATTATCAAAACGTTGCCAACTTACCGCTTGATATTCGTCTCGGACGGCAAAACATCATGCTGGACGAAGGGTTTATCTGTATCGACGGTAATCCGTTGGTGGGTTCACGTTCAAATTACTTTAATGCGCTAAAAACGGTCTATCGCTTCAATGATCGGAATAAACTCACGGCATTTTTCACCTATAACACCAGAAAGGAAGAATTTCTTCCCATTCTCCACGAGAAAGATCCGTATCAGCCTCTGGAAGAACAAACAAACAGCGGATTAGGAGTACACCACCATGCGAAGATCAAGCAGCTTGACTGGTCAACTTATTATTTTTATAAGAATTATCTCAAGTATGATGCACTGCCGGAAGCTCATACTCATACGGTAGGTACCAGATTATCTTTGCCGTTTCTGAATGGTTTCTCTTTCACCACAGAATTTGCTTACCAGTTAGGGAAAGTTGATCGGTTCAACAGACAATCTTACGGAGGATATTCCCGTTTAGATTATAAATTAGGAGGATCTGTTCCTCTGCTTGACTGTATATCGGCTGGCGCATTCTATCTGAGTGGCGACGACCCCAAGACAGAGAAAATAGAAGGATGGGATCCCCTCTGGAGTCGTTGGCCGAAATGGAGTGAATCGTACGTGTATACGCTGATCGCTGAAAATAAAGGGAAAGCAGGCTATTGGTCGAATATCAATGCAATTAATCTCGGCTTTGGCGCTACACTCGCCTCGAATGTAAAGTTTAATGCCGACTATTTGCATTTATCAGCACCCCAACCTAACGAAACGGCTTTTTGTTCGGGCGGAGGAAAAACACGAGGCAATTTATTTATCATGAAACTCAGTTACCAGATTCATAAAAACTGGACAGGACATTTCCTTTTCGAACACTTTACTCCCGGAAATTTTTATTTCAATGGTGCCGACCCATATAACTGGGCGCGATTTGAGTTGAAGTACACATTATAATTCAATTAAATTAGTTGTTTCGATAATAAAAAAATTACGTGGTTATGAAAGTAGGATTATTTATTCCCTGTTATGTCAATGCCGTCTATCCGCACATCGGCATCGCGTGTTACAAACTGCTTACAAGTCTTGGGATAGACGTTGATTACCCTCTCGGACAAACCTGCTGCGGACAGCCGATGGCGAATGCAGGATTTGAAGGAGATTCGTTGAAGTTAGCCAAGCGCTTCGAGCAATTGTTCAAAAACTATACCTATGTCGTAGGTCCTTCGGCCAGTTGCGTGGCTTTCGTCAAAGAAAACCATTCCCGTATTCTCTCCGAGCACGGTGAACACGTCTGCGAAACGAGCAAACACATCTACGATATTACGGAATTTCTTCACGATGTAGTAAAGCCTGAACATTTTGCCTCTCATTTTCCGCATAAGGTCAGTTTGCACAACAGCTGTCACGGCGTACGAGAACTTCACCTCTCTTCCGCATCGGAGTTGACCGTTCCCTATTACAACAAGATTCGCGCTCTACTCGAGAAAGTGCCGGGCGTTACAGTCGTAGAGCCCGAACGCGTGGACGAATGTTGCGGCTTCGGTGGAATGTTTGCAGTCGAAGAGTCCGAAGTATCGGCCTGTATGGGACGCGACAAAGTAAAAGATCATATCGCTACCGGAGCCGAATATATTACCGGGGCCGACAGCTCCTGTCTGATGCATATGGGAGGTGTTATCGAGCGAGAGCACTATCCGATCCGTACAATCCATTATTTAGAAATTTTATCCGCACAATTATGAGTACTACACACGCCAAGGCAGCCAAAGCCTTTTTATCCGACAAAGTGAATGCCGAATGGCATGACAAAACATTATACATGGTACGTACGAAACGCGACCGACTCTCACATGCGATACCCGAATGGGAAGATCTCAGACATGCCGTACGCGATCTTAAACTCTACAGCAACTCACATCTGCCGGAGCTGATCGAGGAATTCGAAAAGAAGGCGACGGCCAACGGTTGTCATGTACATTATGCCAAAGACGCCGAAGAATATCGCTCGATCATCGAAGGGATTCTCCGTGACCATGGTGCACGCAAGTTAGTAAAGAGTAAATCGATGCTTTCGGAAGAATGTCACCTGAATCCATACCTGATCGAAAAAGGGTACGAAGTCATCGAAAGCGATTTGGGAGAACGGATTCTTCAGCTTCTCAATGCCCATCCGAGCCATATCGTCATGCCCGCCATCCACATTAAACGTGAGATTGTCGGTAAGTTGTTTGAAGAAAAATTAGGCAGCGAAAAAGACAATTTCGATCCCACCTATCTGACCCGTCAGGCGCGCAGGGCTCTTCGTCAAGACTTCCTGAACGCCGATGCCGGTATGACCGGAGGCAATTTTGCCGTAGCCTCGACAGGCGAAGTGGTCGTTTGTACGAACGAAGGAAATGCCGATATGGGAATGTCGTGCCAGAAGCTCAATATCTGCGCGTTCGGGATTGACAAGATCATCCCCGACCTCGAATCGCTGGGTATCTTCACGCGTCTGCTTGCACGTTCGGCAACGGGACAACCCATCACGACATATACCTCGCATTTCGGACGACCCCATACGGGAGGCGAACAACATTTTATCATCGTGGATAACGGACGCAGCAAGATTTTGGGTATGCCTCAACATCGCAAAAGCATGAATTGCATCCGCTGCGGAGCATGTATGAATACTTGCCCGGTATACCGTCGGAGCGGAGGATATTCCTATTCGTATTTTATTCCCGGCCCGATCGGCATCAATCTCGGTATGCTTCATGACCCGCAGAAACACAGCGGAAACGTCTCTGCCTGCTCACTATGCCTTTCATGTTCAAACGTTTGTCCTGCCATGGTAGACCTCGGCGAACAGATATACGTATGGCGTCAGAAGTTGGACGGATTCGGACAAGCCAATTCACAGAAGAAGATGATGAGTAAAGGGATGCAATTCCTGATGGAACGCCCGTCTCTGTTCCACTCTGCTCTGAAAATGGCTCCCATCGCCAATAAACTGCCGCGCTTTTTCCTGTACAACGGGTTGAACGCATGGGGCAAAGAAAGAGAAATGCCGTGCTTTGCCAAACAGTCGTTCGAAGCGTGGTGGAAACAGAATCATCAAAAGAAAAATACGAAACAAGAATCGAAATGAACAGCAAAGATTTTATCATTCATCGTTTGAAGGAAAACATTAAGGAGTCTTTTCCGCGTCCCGAAGTGAACATTTCACATGTTGTTTACCCCGATAAACTCAAACAGTTTATCGAGATATCAGCCGGAGTAGGCGGTCGCGCGGAAGTACTCGGCGAAGGCGAATCGATTGACGATGCCGTGCGACGTCTTTTCCCCGATGCGGTACGCATCGCCTGCAATCTTCCGGAAGTCACTTGCGCCACGTATAACCCCGACGATATCGATACGCCGGCTGAATTGAACGGCACCGATCTCGTCATCTGCCGCGGTATTTTCGGTGTGTGTGAAAATGCAGCCGTATATTTTGAACAGGAATACTTGCAACGCGGCATCTATTTCATTTCCGAATCCCTGCTGATGCTTCTTCCGAAAGACCAACTGGTCGATACCATGCACGATGCTTACCAACGTGTACCCAACGAACATCCCAGAGAATTCAGGGGCTTTATGTCCGGTCCTTCCAAGACGGCCGACATCGAACAGGCACTCGTTATGGGAGCACACGGCCCGCGTCAGGTTACAGTACTGCTTATATGATTACAATTCATTTATTTACAAATCCAATTAAATAAACATGTCATGAACATTTTATTATCTGTTTTCCCGATCCTGCTCTTGTTCGTACTGATGCTTGGTGTGAAGATGGCCGGGCACAAAAGCGCCTTCTTTACCCTTGTCGCAACATTGCTGATCGCGTGGCTTGCTGCTCCTATTCTCGGATTTACACCTGAGAATTATACTCAGGACGGGGTGTTGTGGGCTTTTGTGGAAGGCCTTCTGAAAGCGACTTTCCCGATCTTGATCATCATTCTGATGGCTATTTACAGCTACAACACGCTGCTTGAAAGCGGAGAGATCGAGATCATTAAAAAACAGTTCACCTCGCTCACGAATGACCGTGGAATCATCGTGCTTCTGCTCGTATGGGGTTTCGGAGGTCTGTTGGAAGGAATGGCAGGATTCGGAACAGCCGTTGCAATCCCCGCTGCCATCTTGATCAGCTTGGGATTCAAACCGGGGTTCAGCGCATTGGTATCGCTGATTGCCAACAGTGTGCCGACAGGGTTCGGTGCGGTAGGTGTGCCGGTGATTACGCTGGCCAATGAGGTCGCCCCTTCGGGCAGTGCGACGCCTGAAGCCATTTGCGACATAGCCTCGAAAGTGGTCATACAACTATCGCCTTTGATGCTCCTTATTCCGTTCGTGATCCTTACACTCACCGACAGCTCGCCCAAAAAGATTCTCAAACACATCTTGCTATCCTTATGGGTAGGCGGTATTTCGCTGATCGTGCAATATATCTGCGCACGATATTTAGGCGCAGAAACACCGGCCATCCTCGGAAGCGTGGCAGCCATTTTAGCCATTGTCGTTTATGCACGTCTTTTTGCCGGAGGACACGAACCTGCCGCAGTTTCGGCAAGCGAAGAACCTATTACCTTGTCGCGGGCTTTACGGGCATGGAGCGTCTACGGTTTCATTCTGTTTTTTATTGTCATCAGCGGACCTTTGGTGAAGCCGATCAATGAGTTTCTCCGGACACACCTTGTCAGTCATGTGCATCTGCCCATCTATGCCGAAGGCAAATATTTTTCGTTCGGATGGATATCCAATGCCGGATTGATGCTTTTCCTCGGTACGTTTATCGGCGGAATGATTCAAGGCGTTTCGGCAAAGAAACTGTTTGTAGTTTTAGCCCGTACCGTGAAAAATCTGAATAAGACCGTGATTACGATCATGAGCCTCGTTTCCATCGCATCGGTAATGAACTATGCGGGCATGATCGGAGTGATTGCTTCGGCGCTTGTTTCCGCTACGGGGGCTTACTATCCGTTGTTTGTTCCGCTGATTGGAGCCATCGGTACGTTTGTTACGGGCAGCGACACATCGTCGAACATTCTGTTTGGCAAGCTGCAAGCCAATGTAGCTTCTCAATTGTCGTATTCCGATCCTAACTGGTTAGTCGCCGCCAATACGGCAGGAGCAACCGGCGGAAAAATCATTTCACCGCAAAGTATTGCTATCGCAACGGCCTCGTGCAATATGCCTGGACGTGACGGAGAGATCCTTCGCAGTGCTCTGCCGTATGCCATCGGCTATATTATCCTGGCCGGACTGATGGTTTATTTTGCTTGTTGAACGAAAGGATTTTTTCTATTAAAGAAATTTTTCTCTAATTAGGGGATGTTTCTTCAGAAAAAGTATTTACTTTGCAGCAGCATGGTATTTTGTATTAAATAAAACTATCTAATAAACGAGATAAAAGAGATTGGTTTTCATTGCTATTCGATCGAAAATGCAGCGAAAACCTATCTAATAATAAGATAAAAGAGCAAACCAAATTATAAAAACGAATCTCATTCAAAAAAAAACGATTAATCATGAAGCAGAAACTTTTAATCAGAGACTTAACACTGAGAGACGGACAACAGTCAGCTTTCGCAACACGTATGAACCAGTCGCAGGTCGACAGAGTGTTGCCTTACTACAAAGATGCCAATTTCTATGCCATGGAGGTATGGGGAGGAGCCGTACCCGACTCGGTCATGCGATATTTGGGAGAGAATCCGTGGGACAGACTTGAAAAAATTAAAGCCTCCGTTGGTAACGCCTCGAAGCTGACAGCCTTGTCACGCGGACGCAATCTTTACGGTTATGCACCCTATCCCGACGAAATCATCGACGGATTCTTCCGTAACGCGGTAGCTTCCGGGTTGGACGTGATGCGTATCTTCGACGCTCTGAACGACGTAGATAACGTAAAATCGAGTGTTAAATCCATTAAAAAATATGGCGGCATGGCCGATTGCGCCGTGTGTTACACCGTAGACCCCAAGTATGACGATGTGTCGAAGGCCGAAACAAAAAAAAGAGGCTTTTTCAGCGGTCTTTTCGGGAAGAAAGAAGTTGAAGCCCCCAAGCATGAGTTAGTGTTCACCGATGCATACTTTGTGAACAAGGCGAAAGAGATGCTGGCTCTCGGCGCTGATATGATCACGATCAAAGATATGAGCGGCCTTATTCCGCCTTCGCGCGTGGCCACGCTGATCCCGCTGTTCAAAAAACACCTGAATGTTCCAATCGATTTCCATACACACTGTACACCCGGATTTGGTTTGGGCGCAGTTCTGACAGCGATCTATCACGGTGTCGATATTGTGGATACGAATATCTGGAATTTTGCAGGTGGACCGGCTGCCCCCGCTATCGAGCTGATCTACCTCTTCTGTAAGAAACTCGACGTCGAACTCGATGTAAACATGGAAGCTGTGGCAAAGATCAATCAGGAATTGCTGGGTATCCGCAAAGAACTCGACGCGTTCGATGCCGTAAAACAATTCCCGAAACCGTTTAACCCACTGACCGATACGCTTCCGGCAGAAAT
Organism: Tannerella forsythia; assembly: GCF_001006485.1. Classification (GTDB taxonomy): domain Bacteria; phylum Bacteroidota; class Bacteroidia; order Bacteroidales; family Tannerellaceae; genus Tannerella; species Tannerella forsythia. The sequence continues at coordinate 33,595 of NZ_JUET01000076.1, read as the reverse complement.
CGACCGTGAATTTGACAAAGCCATCGAAGCTGTACGCCACAACGACGAACCAGCCTTGCTGGCGGCTTGTCATGCCATCGAAGCTTACTTCAACTTCCCGAAACCGAATAATTTAGTGAAGGATGCCGAAATCCCCGGCGGAATGTACACGAACATGGTGGCACAGCTCAAACAGTTCAACTCCCTCGACCTGCTCGAAGAAGCTATGAAGCTGATTCCGAGCGTACGCCTCGACGCCGGTCTGCCGCCGCTCGTTACCCCCACCAGTCAGATTGTAGGAGCGCAAGCTGTCGTATCGGCTTTAAACATCAAGAACGGCCGGCCGAAATATGCCAACCCGTCCAATCAGTTCATTGCACTGGTGAAAGGGGAATACGGAAAAACTCCCGTTCCGGTCGATCCCACATTCCGCGAACAAATCACCGGCTCTCCGGTAGAAACGCCGTACGATACGTCGAACTATAAACGTCAGGACAATCCCGTACTCGAAGAGTTCGGAGGCGTGCAATTGGCCAAAGACGAAAAAGACAGTTTGTTGATGGAGTTGTTCCCTGCCGTAGCCAGCGGATTCCTCCGCAAAAAACGCGAAGAAGAATTCAATGCTCAGGCTAAACAGGCAACCCCTGCCGAGGAAGCGAAAAGCGAGACAAAGCAAGAAGCCGCACCGACAACCGAAAAAACAGTCAAAGGACACATCATGGAATGCCCGATGCCGGGAAGCATCATGCGAATCATGGTCAAAGAAGGAGACGTGGTGAAAAAGAATGACAGTCTGCTTATCCTCGAATCAATGAAGATGGAGAATGACATCACTTCCGACTATAACGGAACGGTACTTCGCATCTACGTGAAACAAGGCGACGCTATACAAGCCGGCGCCCCCATGATTGAAATCGGATAAAAGCAGATGCCCGCAGCACACTATTTATCGATTAAATGATAAAAGCGGGAGAACCAATTGAAAGGTTCATCCCGTTTTTTTTCATTTCCCCCCAATAAATCCGCCCCTTCTTTGGGGAATGTGATAGAGCAAAACTGTCACATTTTATGATCTATGAATATACTTACTTTGTGCCATGCACAAAGATAACATTCTTCACTTCAATCGACTGAAAATTAATCTATAAGAGATTATACATTAATAGTATCCCTCAAAGATAATTCTAATTGTGCCATGAGCACGCGTTTAAGACAGAAAATCCATGCAGGCCTTGACATTTCCTTTTCACGCGAAGCTCTTTCGGGGACTGCTCCGTGGTTTTTTATCTACACACGGAGACCTCTGCAAAACCTCATATAGATAGCGAAATTATAAATATAACTCATTGATTATCAATAGTGGCTTTTGGGTGTAAAAAGACTTTTGCAGAGGTCTCACACGATTCAACACAAACCCCAATTATTACGATGCCAGTAAAAAGACAAGCAGATACAAACGACCTATTATCAAGGATTTTATCAAATCTAATTTGTTAATTTTATCTAAAAACACCTCTTTTACAAAACATTTTGCTTTCTTTTCGCGTCTTATCGTTGTATAATTGATAAAAACATAACAATGAAAAAAATGAATGGGATGTTGGCGATGGCATGTATCGCCGCAATGATTGCCTGCGATAGCGGGAAGCGTGTAACGGCCGAGAAACTGATCGGTCGCTGGAAGATTGTGGAAGTAAACGGCAAAGCTGTAAAGGCAGAAAGAGCCTTCTTTAAATTCGTAAAGGAAGGCAACACCCTCCGTCTGCACGGAAATGCAGGGTGCAACCTGATGAATACGGAAACGGAATTTGATGCGAAGCAACCTTCCTCCTTGTCGTTTTCCGAACCGCGCGTAACAATAATGGACTGTCCTGATCTGGAAACGGAAAGCAAAATATTGGATGCTTTTGAAAAAGTAACGCAAGTAAAACCGGGACAATCGGAAAAGCAACTGCATCTTGCCGATAAAAACGGAAAAAGCATGTTGACCCTTGAGAAGGCAGCCCCATGAGGCCGCCTTTTCTATTTTTTTAAGAATATCACGTTTCGTTTTTCAACAAAATTATCCATAAATACTCTATCGAAAATTCGATCCATCTTCACTGACGACAGACAATTCACTTTCAATTTTTTTTTTTGCATACTTCGGGAGATATGCCTTCATATCCCAAGTTCATGAACAGTCTATAACGACCAACCATTCCAAAAATGAAACTTTTTTTACATTTTGTTCAAACAATAAATCCGTACTTTTACGCCGTATTTTAAACATAAACGTCAATAAATGAAAAATTATAGATCATTCAACCTTATTGCAATCATTCTATTCGTTTTAAGTATCTTCGGATGTTCCGATAAAAAAGAAAACATACCGGTATCGGTAACCTTGTCGGCCAACAAAACAACCATCAAAGCCAACGGGAAAGATTCTTTGACTTTTACCGTCAAAGTCGATGGAAAAGAAACGGTTGAAGGTGTGGTTATCGTGCCTTCATCATCGACCTCGACCGAAGGACTTAATCAGTTCAACTTTGCCACGTCAAAAACCGGCACCTATTCTTTTTACGCTCTATATGATGGACAAAAGTCGAACGAGATCACTGTCACAGCCACACAAGTTGTCATTAAGTTGATAACCGATAAGGCGAACCTCAAACCGAACGGCACGGACATCATTCGGTTTACCGTGAAAGCCGACGATGAAGATGTAACTTCATTGGCAGTCATTACACTGAAAGGAGAGAACGAAACGAAGCTCGAGAGCCATAGCTTTTCGACCGAGAAGTCCGGGATTTATACTTTTTACGCAACATACAACGGAGAACAGTCGGAAAAAATAACGATCCGATCGGCAACGGAAGCCGTTACGTTGACACTGAGCAAAAGCGAAATCAAAGCCAACGGCTCGGAGGAAACGGTTTTCACGGTTTTCGCAGACGGGAAAGATGTGACCGGGAAAGCCGTGATCATGCAAAAAGGATCGCTTGACACGGTTTACGACGGAAAAACATTTAAAACGACCGAACCCGAAACATATACCTTCTATGCCGTTTACGACAATGTAAAATCGGATGAGGTTTCTCTTAAAGCAACCTATGTGCCGCTGTCTTTCATCAAACAGTTTTGTATCATACAATTTGCATCGGCCGCCTGCAACACGTGCCCCATCATGACGCAAGCGATCAACGATGTAAGGAAACAACGACCCAACCGAATCGTCCCCATTGTATTGCACGTACAGAACCGCTGTATCAACTATGAAACACTCTATGGCGTACTTGGCAAAACAGCTGATATGCTTTGCCCCTCGTGGCCATCTTCACTGGTCGATCTCAACCAAAAGGTGAATATTTATCCGACGAGTACCCCCCAAAAATTGATCTCGGCAATCGATTACATGAATGCTTTCTGTCCTTCACAAACCGGTATTGCTATGGAGTCAAAAGTAACGGATGGAACGATTCAGTTCACAGCCAATATTCTGACGAACAAAACCGATCGTTATCATTTCTATGCGTTCGTTGTCGAAGACGGGATCGTATATGGTCAAATGATTACCCATGAGGAGGTAGACCTCAACTATGTACATAATCATGTGGCCACATATAAACTCTCCGATGACGACCCAAGAACAGGCATTGATTGGGGAGAAATCAGAACAGGAAAGAAAGCCTCCCGCACGTTTACGATCGATACGAAGCCGATCAAACTGAAACGAACCGTGAACCTGAATAATTGTCGGATTGTAGCGTATACACTGCGAACCGTCAATGGGGTACATTGTATTGACAATGTCACATCGTGTCCGGTAAACGGAACGGTAGATTATAAATACAGCAAATAATAGAAAAACTACTAATAAATAAAAAACGGGTCTAAAGACTTACCCCGTCATCGGTGATTAAAAAACGAGACCACGGAAAACGAAGCCGGCTACCCTGCAAAGAAGAGATGAGGTAGCCGGTTTTTGTATGCCCGAACTTCATGGGATCAGGCGAAAAACAGAATCATCAGTTGTGCTGTAAGCACACGCAGGAACATGGTCAGCGGATAAACGGTTGCATATCCTACCGCGGGGGCATCGTTACCGGCCGTTGCATTCGAGTAGGCGAGTGCCGGCGGATCGGTGGTGCTTCCCGCGAGCAGTCCCATTAATGTAAAATAATTCACTTGGTAGAAATACCGCCCAATCGCACCGATTATCATCAATGGCAAAACGGTAATGATGAAACCGTACCCAATCCATAAAAGTCCGCCGCCGTGGATGATCGTGTCCACAAAGCCTTTTCCGGCACCGATACCGACACAAGCCAAAAATATCGTGATACCGATTTCACGCAGCATCAGATTAGCGCTGGCCGTCGTGTAAGTCACCAATCCATATTTATATCCGAAACGACTCACCAAAATAGCGACAATCAACGGTCCCCCGGCTAATCCCAATTTTACCGGCTGCGGAATACCGGGAAAAGAAATCGGAATACTTCCCAGAAAGACTCCGATCGCAATCCCCAGAAAGATTGAAATCAGATTAGGCTCATTCAATCGCTTCATCGAGTTGCCCAGCGCTTTTTCGACTGCTGCAATCGATGCCTCCGTTCCGACAACATTCACCCTGTCGCCCACTTGCAACACCAGATGAGACGTCGCCACCAAATCGACCCCGGCACGACTGATCCGCGTGATGTTGATACCATACGATTTGCGCAACTTCAATTCTCCGAGTTGCTTGCCGTTCACCTCCGATTTTGTAACCAGAATACGGCGGTTGACGAACTGGCTCTCCAGATTTATCCATTCCTTACGATCCATCTGAATCTCTTCGCCGATGAACGTCTTGATCGCCTCCGCATCATTCTCGGTAGTGACAACCAATACCTTGTCGTTTTCGTTCAGCACCGTATCGGCCGAAACAATCTCCATCTGTTTGCTGTTATTGTACCAGATACGCGAAAGCACAAACTCCCGGTCTCCCACCAGTGCCGACAACTCGCCGACCGTTTTTCCGAACACCGCCGGATTCTTCACGAGCAGCGAAACAGGAAATGGTTCATTTTCATGCTTGTTATCTTCAGCATTCAAGCGTTCCGATTCCTTTTTCAAATCAATCCTGAAAAGAAAACGGATACTCACGATAGCAAGGATAATTCCCACAACTCCTAACGGATAAGCTACGGCATAGCCGAGAGCAATCGTAGGGGCCGTTTCGCCGTGTATATCGGAATAAGCTTGTTGTGCCGCACCCAGTCCGGGGGTGTTCGTCACCGCACCGGAAAGAATGCCGACCATCGTTTCCATCGGAACGCCCGTTACATAATGAATAACCAGTGTCGTCACCACTCCTAAACACACAACCCCGGCAGCCAGCATATTCAGCGTTATCCCTCCTTTTTTGAACGATGAAAAAAAGCCGGGTCCTACCTGCATCCCGATTGAATAGACAAATAGAATCAACCCGAACTCTTTGAAGAAATGTAAAATCTCCGGATGAATCGAAAAACCGAAATGCCCCAGAAAGATGCCGACAAACAACACAAACGTAATTCCCAACGAAATACCTCCGATTTTTACCTTTCCCAACAAAATTCCGCCAACAATAACCAATGATAACAACATCACGGAATGGGCGATTCCCTCGCCCCATAACAATTCATTCAGCCAATCCATAAACAATCTTATTTTTTAAAATTTGGCCACAAAGGTACATTTTTTTTTAGTTATGAGCCCTCCCTCCCACTATCGGATGGTCAATCCAAGTAATGAAAGAGCTTATAGAGCGGATCAAATGGAATCTTCTTCGACAAGATTATTCATCAGTGCGTACATCGCAAGTCCGGCAACAGATTTGATGTTTGTTTTACGAGTGATGTTTTTACGATGAGAGATGACCGTATGTACGGAGATGTGAAGCCGGTCTGCGATTTCTTTGCTCATCAACCCTTTAGCAACCAGAACGAGGACGTCTGTTTCTCGCTTCGTAAGTTCGTAGTTCATTGCATCCATCGGAAGTTTATGGGTGGATGCTGAGGTTTGAGCTTCGGTAAGTATTTCGGGAATACGTTCTCGTGCTTCCCTGATTTCGAGAATACCGTGAAAAGACTGTAGGACTGAGCTATCGATATATTGGTAGACAAGGGCGACGATCGTCATCCTGGGATAATCTTGCAAAAGACTGAAAACGGCTGGCCTCTTGGAATAAGGAAGCATGGTAGGATTAATCAGGAGGATATCAGGTCGAGCTGCGACGAGACGTTCCCTGAAATCGTCCATATCTTCGAGGGGAGGAAGTATTTCAAATTCGGAAAATTCTTTGAGAATCCGCATAAGCCCTTCGATTACGATGGCTGCGGGCTCGACAATCAGTATTTTTTCTTTGCGGCTCATTTCTTTTTTCTCTCGAGCATTTCTACATAGGGTACAAGAATCTTATCTTCAATCAGGGCATGTTTATTAAGATCGGTCGAAAGTTGAAAAATGTCAAAGACAAGTTCGATCGATTCTTTGGGTGAAGCGTTTGCGGGCAGATATTTGAAAATGATTTGAGTTAAATCATTTAATTTATCTTCGATGTTGCTATGCGCTTCGGCAAAATCGCGAATACGGTAAGAGTCATGGACCTCGCCGGACAAGAGCGCCTGAATATGCGGAAATACGGTCTGCTCTTCGTATTTGAAATGTTCTCCAACCTCGCTTTTGTAATCGTTAAAGAATCGCTTGAGCACCTCTCCATATTTGGGGTTTACTTTATCGATAACATTTAAAAGATGACATTCGATATGGGGCAGATGTTCGTACATGTAATAACGATGCGAAGCCAGAAGATAAGGAACAAGCAAGCGCATGTCAGTCGATTCGATCATTTTCCGTTTAGGAAGATATGAATCAAAGGCATAAACGTTGCACACAAGCAAAAAAAAGTCTGCCGATACATCGTTCATGAGGCATATTTCCTTTACACTTTTATCTCCGAATCCAAGAGGAATGCCAAAACGCGGCAACATAAGTATGAGACTATGATTAACCGAGATGAGATCGGCCAATTTCATTTTTTCCGAGAACAGCAATTTCTCCATAGATTTTTTCTTTTTTTGATGACAAAGGTAATTGTTTTTATCACAAAACCGGTCATTTTTTCTCCCTATTTATGGGGATATAATCTGATAAATCACCATAAAAGGGGATATCGTGAAGCCATTTGGATTAGCAGGTTCTGTTGAACGGGATTGAGGGAAGATGAGAAGAGGCTATCTGTGCACAACACACAAAGACAGCCTCTTCCCAAAAGAAAACCCTACATCTGTAACTTAAATCTTACCGACGAGATCAATGCTGGGTTTAAGTGTAGATGCACCTTTTTTCCATTTTGCCGGACATACTTCCCCGTCATTTTCAGCAACAAATTGAGCCGCTTCAACTTTGCGAAGCAATTCGTCTGCATTGCGTCCGATGCCGGTATCGTGAATTTCAGCGACCTTCACCTTACCCTCGGGATTTACAACAAACGTTCCACGATAAGCCATTCCGGACTCTTCAATCATCACGCCGAAAGCGCGCGAGAGCAATCCTGTCGGGTCGGAAAGCATCGGATACTTGATTTGGCGAATACTCTCGGAAGCGTCATGCCATGCTTTATGGACAAAGTGCGTATCGGTACTCACGGAATAAATCTCTACACCCATCGCTTTGAATTGATCGTAATTCTCGGCCATGTCAACCAGCTCCGTAGGACAAACAAACGTAAAGTCGGCCGGATAGAAGAAGAAGACAGCCCATTTACCTTCAATATCCTTGTTCGATACGGTTTTAAACTCTCCATTGTGAAATGCCTGAACTTTAAATTCAGGAATTTGCGAATTAATAATCGGTTCCATAATTTAATGAATTTGTTTTTTTATATAATACCAAATTGAAATCATTACAATTTCGACACAAAGATACGTATTTTTCTTTTCCCGTGCAACTTCCGTCCGGGAATATTTTTCGACGTCTCCATCTTCATTCATAGAGTTTTCTTTATTTCACACATTGACCATGCTTCTTGAAAACCTATCCGGACAAACAAGGCTATCCGTTCGATCTTCGACCTTCGGACAGCCCTGCTCCTGCTCTTATTCGTTTGATCAGATGATTGTTTATCCGTTCATCGAGGCCAAAAATTCCATATTATCAAGGGTATTTTCCATCTGTTTCTTCACAAACTCCATAGCTTCGATCGAGTTCATATCCGATAGGTATTTACGCAATACCCACATTCGGTTGATGGTGTTATCACTCTGCAACAAATCATCGCGGCGCGTGCTTGAGGCAATGATATCGACAGCGGGATATACTCGTTTATTCGAAAGTTTCCGGTCTAACTGCAACTCCATGTTTCCCGTACCTTTAAATTCTTCAAAAATCACATCGTCCATCTTCGATCCTGTGTCGGTCAATGCTGTAGCCAGAATGGTAAGACTGCCTCCGTTTTCGATGTTTCGGGCTGCACCGAAGAAACGTTTCGGTTTTTGTAATGCATTGGCATCCACTCCTCCCGAAAGCACTTTTCCGGAAGCCGGTTGGACGGTGTTATAGGCGCGTGCCAAACGGGTGATGGAGTCGAGAAGAATAACCACGTCATGCCCGCATTCCACCATTCGTTTAGCTTTATTAAGTACGATATCGGCAATTTTTACGTGGCGTTCAGCCGGTTCGTCGAATGTAGAAGCGATCACTTCGGCGTCGACACTGCGCGCCATATCGGTTACTTCTTCGGGGCGTTCGTCGATCAGCAGGATAATCATATACACTTCAGGGTGATTGGCTGCAATTGCATTCGCAATGTCTTTCAACAGCATCGTCTTACCCGTTTTCGGCTGGGCAACGATCAAACCGCGCTGTCCCTTACCGATCGGAGAGAAGAGATCGACCACTCGCACTGCAATATGATCAAACACTTTCGGCGATCGACGGGCAGTCAGCATGAATTTTTCATCCGGGAACAACGGGGTCAAATGATCGAAAGGCACACGGTCACGCACTTCTTCGGGTAAGCGTCCGTTGATTTTGTCGACTTTCACCAGCGGGAAATACTTCTCCCCTTCTCGGGGCGGACGGATAGGACCTTCGACGATGTCTCCCGTTTTCAATCCAAAAAGTTTGATTTGGGATTGCGATACATAAATATCGTCCGGCGAAGTCAGGTAATTATAGTCCGACGAGCGCAAGAATCCGTATCCGTCTTGAATGATTTCCAATACCCCTGTTCCTGTCAGGATTCCATCGAAATCGTACGCCGGCACATTATTGGCCGGAACATTGCGTTGGTTGGGATTGTTATTATTCGTCCGATTATTATATTGCGGCTTGTTCTTCCCCTCGTTCGGTTGTTTTTCGCGTTGAGGAGTAGGTGGTTGCATCGGCAACACTTGATCGAGCACCGAAGGAGTATCGTTCGCATGTTTAAATATCAGCCTCCTGGGACTTTCTTCCGGTTGCGATTCCGTCTTTTCTCTGCGAGCCGGATCGTCTGTTTTCACGACCGTTCCGGTTAGGGCTCCGGTTTCGACCGAAGTTGCAGAAGTCGTTTCAACCGGTTTCGTTACATGCTCGTTCACCGTTTCGGCAAGCGGCAACACTTCCGGAATAGGTTTTACCGTTGGAGATGATACGTTCTGTGTCGAATCATTTGTTTCTTGCGGCTTCTCTTCTATCCTCTGAATCTTTCTGGGACGTCCCGGTCTCCGACGAGGCTTTTCAGCGAGGTCGGTCGCTTCGACTTTAGGAGGAACAGGAGGGGGGACAATGGGGTTCTTACGCGGTCGTCCCGGTCTTCGCTTTACTTTTTCTGTTTGCGTGCTGTTATCGGAATCCGTTGGAGGAACAGCTTTCTCAGTAACCCGGTTTTTACGTGCAGTAGCCTGTTTAGCTTTCTGCTCCGATTTACGAGCTTCTTTTTCCTTTTCTTTTTCCATTTGGATACCGGCTAATGAAACAGCCTGCTCGTCAAGGATTTTGTAGATCAAATCCTGCTTTTCAAGGGATTTCATCTTTTTAATTCCCAAATCGCTTGCGATCTGTTGCAATTCGGGAAGTTCTTTTTCCGTGAGTTCAAGAATATTATATTTCTGCATACGATATAAATAGAGCAAATGAGTTTCGGTATTCCGGAAAGTCGATCATCCTGTGATGAACAAGATACCCTCCATACCTTCTTTGCTTTTGTTAATAATCAGTCAAAATTTATGTAGTCCGGATTGTTTGTCTTTTCCCCGAGAGAGAGATTATTCGTTTTTACCCTACTAACGGTTGAAGACGCTGCAAATATAGCGTTTTTTTTTATGAACGACAAATTTTTTACTCAAAAACAGTTGCAATCAACACATTTTTGGTAGTGCTCCCAACACGGTAACGATGATCCGTACGTCTGCCGACAATCCATACAATATTTTCTCCGGAGCAAAGCAACCACGTCTGTTCTTTTTGCAAGCGACTGAATTTATGGTCGGAAAAGTAGTCACTTAGTTTTTGGCGTCCTTTCATCCCGAAAGGAATGAACCAGTCTCCCCGACGCCATGTGCGTAAAGTCAACGGAAGGGTCAATTTATCGCAGTCGAAGGTGGCTACGCAAGGATGCTTATGAATAATAAACGAAGGATCGACGGCCCGTACTTCCGTTCGGAGGTTGATGGGAGTATGGAGTATGCCGTCGACTTCGACCGGATATATCGTTTCGTCTCGGTTGTGCTTTTGGGATAAGATCAGGTGTTCCCTGTCTTTCAAAATCTGATAATCGGTTTCGGGAGCAAAGAATGTTTTGCCCGGTTCACCGCATAGACTGTTGAAGATCGTCTGTGTCAATTCACGTGTAAATCCGTAAGGTTTAATCAGTTCATAAAGAACAGTGGGGGGCGCTTCCGACTGTAGCAGACGGCTGATAGAGATGCGCTCCCGATCGTCGAGCAGGCTGGCGCGTTTTTTTTCGATGTCAGACCGGTATATCATTTCAACATCAGACAAATGTTGGCTGGTTCGCAAGATCGCTTTCCGCACGGACGGGTTGATTTTTTCCATCAGAGGAAGGAGGCGGAGACGAATAACGTTACGGGTATATGCATCTGAAAGGTTCGTGCTGTCCTGCCGGTACGTTATTTTTTGCTGTTCTAACCATATTTCGATGGTAGATCGGCTGACGGCCATCAGCGGCCGGACGACGTATCCGTTTTTCGGTCGGATGCCGTGCAGTCCGCCGATACCGGTGCCCCGAATCAGGTTCATGAGTACGGTTTCAATGCTGTCGTCTTGATGATGGGCAACCGCAATAGCCTGAGCATGGTAAGTTGTGCGAAGCGTCTCGAACCATCGGTAGCGCAACTCTCGTGCAGCCATCTCGATAGAGATTTTGTGAGTATTAGCATATCCTACCGTGTCGAAATCTTTCTTTTCGAATGGGATTTGGAGCGATTCTCCAATCTGACGGGCAAAGGCTTCATCGCGATCCGCTTCTGCTCCGCGCAGGTGAAAGTTACAATGGGCTGCGATGCATGGGTAGTTCAGTCGGTTCAATACATGAATCAGAGCCACGGAGTCCGCTCCTCCGCTGAGCCCCACGATGATCTGAACATCAGGCTGGAGCAGATTGTGCTGTTCGATGTATTTGCGGATGGTTCGGAGCATATTGGGAGAATAAAAAAGCAGAGATACGGACAAGCATCCCGATATCCCTGCTGAAAACAATTTCCAAATATATAATTAAGACTTATTCTCTTCGGCCAACACCGGATCGATCATGATACGGCCACAGTACTCGCAAACGATAATTTTTTTGCGTAGCTTGATGTCCATTTGTTTCTGAGGCGGAATTTTATTGAAGCAACCTCCACATGCATCACGTTCGATACCAACAACAGCCAGACCGTTTCGCGCTCCTTTGCGGATACGTCGAAAAGCAGTCAACAAACGGGATTCGATCGTTTCTTCCAATTTTTTGGCTCTGTCGCGGAGCTTCTCTTCCTCCTGACGCGTCTCGGATATGATTTCCTCCAACTCGCTTTTCTTCATATCCAAATCCCCTTTTCGCCCTTCGAGTATTTCTTTACATTGCTTGACTTCCTGCTTCTTGACATCAACCGCAGCGTTCAATTCCCGGATTTTTTTCTCTGCAAATTCTATCTCCAACCCTTGATACTCCACTTCTTTCGAGAGGTTATCAAACTCACGGTTGTTACGCACATGATCCAATTGTGATTTATATTTTTCCATCAGTTCTTTCGACTCGGAAATCTTATTTTTATATGCAATCACATTCGTCTTATTCGTTTCAATATCGGTCTGATAGTTTTGAAGCCGCGTTTCCAGTCCGGCTATCTCGTCTTCCAAATCCTGCACTTCTAACGGCAACTCTCCACGCAACGTCTTGATCTTATCGATTTCCGTCATGATGGTTTGCAACTGATAGAGCGAACATAACCGTTCTTCTATCGTATATTCTTTATCTTCGTTATCAGCCTTACCCTTTGCAACCGGAGTCGAAGTTCCCTCTTCCATGATTATTCCTTCTGTTCGGGCAACGGTGGGGTGCGCTTTCGTTTTCTTTACTTCCGGAGCGGCTTTCTTTTTTCCTGTCTTTTCCTTCTCCGTTGCAACAACGGAGGACTTTTTCGTTGTTTCTTTCTTCTTTGCAGGCGCCTTTTTAGCCGCTGTTCCTTTCTTTTTTACCGTTTCTTCTTTCTTTGTCGCCATGTGCTCTGTTTCTATATATAATTTACGGGATTCGAATTTATTGTCGAAAATTGTACGGCAAAGGTAGGAAATTTTTTTGATATGATATCACGGAAGATATGTTTTGTGCATCTCTCGCTTTCATAGTGTCCGATGACAGCCAGCAGGATGCGGTCTTCCACATCAAAAAAATCATTGTATTTTGCTTCGCCGGTAATAAAGAGCTCTGCACCGGCAGCGATCGCTTCGGGTATGAGGAAAGCTCCGCTTCCTCCGCACAACGCGACCTTGCGGATTTTTCTTCCCGTAAGGTGCGAATGACGGAGAGAGTGCAGTTCCAGTGTCTCTTTGATGCGTTGTAAAAACATCCGTTCGTCTTCTTCTTCAGGCAACGAGCCGACGATGCCTGATCCGGCCTGCTGCCATTCGTTTTCGAGCGAATAAAAGTCGAAGGCCGGTTCTTCGTAAGGATGGGTGGCGAACAATGCACGAAGCACCCTGCTTTTAAGATATTTGGGCAGGATGGTCTCGATGCGAATTTCCGGTTCCCGATGGAGCGTACCGACACTTCCGACAAAAGGCTGACACCCTTCCGAAGCGCGAAAACTCCCTTCGCCCCGGATGTTGAAGCTGCAAGCATCGTAAGCACCGATATGGCCGGCCCCGGCCTCGAAGAGCGCCGTGCGTACAACTTCGGCCTGGGCTTCGGGTACGAATGTGGCCAGCTTCAGCAGGATGCCTTGTTGCGGGTTGAGGATGCGAACGTTTTGCAAGCCAAGGTATTCAGCCAGCTTGAAGTTTACTCCGTCTGTTGCATTATCCAGATTCGTATGAGCAGCATAAACGACCAGATCGTTCTTGCACGCTTTCATGATGCAACGCTGTACATAGTTTGCTCCCGTCAGCGACTTGAGGGGCTTAAACACAAGCGGATGGTGTGCAATGATCAGATTACATCCGAGTTCGACAGCTTCATCGATCACCGCTTCGGTCATATCCAGACAGAGAAGTGCGCCTTGTGCCGGCTGATTGACATCACCCACCTGAACGCCTGAATTGTCGAACGATTCCTGCAACCACAGCGGCGCATGACGTTCGATTTCTTGCAAGATATCTCTGATACGTAACATAGGCGTATGAGGATTTATTGTTTTCCGCGAATTTCCGAATCAATTTCCAGATGCAACTCTCTCAACTGACTTTCCTCCAAAACCGAGGGTGCATCGAGCATCACGTCGCGTCCGGAGTTGTTTTTCGGGAATGCCATGCAGTCGCGGATCGAGTCAAGCCCTGCGAAAATCGACACCAATCGGTCTAACCCGAAAGCAATACCACCGTGCGGCGGGGCGCCGTACTTGAAAGCATTCATCAGGAAGCCAAACTGCTCCTGCGCCCGTTCTTCCGTAAAACCAAGTATGTTGAACATCTTGTCTTGCAGTTGACTGTCGTAGATACGGATTGAGCCGCCACCGACTTCGACGCCGTTGATGACCAAGTCGTATGCGTTCGCACGAACGGCTTTCGGATCACGTTCGAGCAAAGGAATATCTTCAGGTCTGGGCGAGGTAAAAGGATGATGCACGGCATAAAAGCGCTGATCTTCTTCGTTCCATTCGAGCAGCGGGAAATCGACAATCCAGAGGCACTCGAATTTGTTTTTGTCGCGCAAACCAAGCTGATTTCCCATCTCCAGACGCAGTTCGCAGAGTTGCTTGCGTGTCTTGTTTACCTCGTCTCCGCAGAGGATCAGCAGCAGATCGCCCGGTTGAGCGCCGAAGGCCGCTTTGACTTCCTGCAATTTCTCCTGCGAATAAAATTTGTCGACACTCGACTTCACGCTTCCGTCAGCTTCTACACGAGCGTAAACAAGTCCTTTGGCGCCGATCTGAGGTTTTTTAACAAATTCGGTCAATCCGTCTAACTGTTTGCGGGTATAGCTTGCCGCTCCCTGCGCACAGATACCGCCAATATATGTTGCGTTATCGAATACCGGAAAACCCGCCCCTTGAAGTATCTCAGTCAGTTCGACGAATTTCATGCCGAAGCGTACGTCCGGTTTGTCCGATCCGTAATATTTCATGGCATCGTGCCACGTCATACGTGGGAACGGAGTATCGAACGTTGTATCAAGTAACGTTTTGAAAAGGTGTTTCGTCAGCCCTTCGAAGATGTTCAGTACGTCGTCTTGCTCCACGAAACTCATCTCGCAGTCGATCTGCGTAAATTCCGGTTGACGGTCGGCACGTAAATCTTCGTCACGGAAACATTTCACGATCTGGAAATAACGGTCGAAGCCCGAAATCATCAGCAGCTGTTTCAGCGTCTGAGGCGATTGCGGCAGCGCATAGAACTGTCCCGGATTCATACGCGAAGGCACCACGAAATCCCGTGCTCCTTCGGGGGTTGAATTGACCAATACGGGAGTTTCGACCTCCAGAAAACGCTCGTTATCGAGGTATCGACGTACTTCAAATGCCATGCGATGACGCAGTTCGAGATTTATACGGACAATGTTCCGGCGCAAATCCAGATAACGGTATTTCATCCGTAAGTCGTCACCGCCGTCCGTCTCGTCTTCGATGGTGAAGGGCGGGGTCATGGCCGCATTCAGAATGTTCAGTTCGGAAACGATCAATTCGATCTCGCCCGTGGGGATATGAGCGTTCTTGCTCGAACGTTCTTTGACGGTACCCGTTACCTGAATAACGTATTCGCGTCCGATCTTCTTATTGGCCTGCTCACAAAGTGAGGCATTTACTTCTTCGTTGAATACCAACTGGGTAATACCGTATCGATCGCGCAGGTCGATAAAAGTCATGCCACCCATTTTCCGTGTCCGCTGCACCCATCCGGCCAGTGTCACGTTTTGTCCTTCGTCGCACAGGCGCAATTCACCGCAAGTTCTTGTTCTATACATATTTTCCGATAACTTATTTCTTAAAAAACGCACAAAGGTACGGGATAATTTTCAAATTCCGCATCATAAAAGCAGATGAAAAGTTTTTAAGTTTCATCATATTCTTTCGATGCAAAGATAAAAAAGTTGTATTATGGATACAACGCTTAGCGTGTTTTCTTCATGCTTAACGTGTCCTCGGTCAGCTCGTTCGTTCAGCTTGATTTATTAGAGAAATATCGCTATCTTTGCCCGCTGAATTATTTCGTCCTGTGATTTGGTAACAGGGAGGGAATAAGCAAAAAAATGGCAAAAAAGACGGTAAAAAAGAAACGTTCGCAAGAAGCGGATAATGATATATGGGGATCACTGAGCGTCTTCTTTACGAATGAACGCTTGCGTTTTCTTGTGGGGCTGCTGCTCTGTTTCGCGGTGATTTATGTAAGCATCGCCATGGCTTCTTTCTTTTTTACAGGCGGGGCAGACCAAAGCGCCATCGAAAATGTGCCATTGAAAGACCTGTTGATCAACCGTGGACGCGTTCAAAACTGGGCCGGCGTGCGTGGTGCTTTTATCGCCGATCTGATCATGAACCGCTGGTTTGGCGTGGCGTCTTTCTTTCTGCTGTACTTTTTCGGGTCGTTGGGCGTCTATCTGATGGGCGTTTGCCGGATGTCGCTCATGAAACGCTTTTTGTTGTGCAGCTCACTGCTTATCTGGAGTTCGCTCTTTCTGTCGTTCGTTTTTCTGAAAGGTTACGAAGACTCGTTTCTATATTTAGGGGGGCGTCACGGATATGAATTGTCCGAGGTCTTGATTCGGAATATCGGCATACCGGGGACGGTGCTGTTGCTGATGGTCTCTTTGCTTGTCATTGCCATTTTTACGAGTAAACGTGTGATGCCATGGTTGCAACAGATACTTAACCTCTCGTGGTATCGGAACAGATTGACTGGAAAGCAGCAGGCACAGAACAGTCTGGATACGGAAGAAGACGACGAAGAGAAGGGTTATATGAGATCCAAAACCTATCATGCAACCACAGAAGATGATGAAGAACAGGACGAAGAAGATACGCCGGATATAACGGTAACATACGATGATGATCCGTACCGTACAGCAGATTTTGACGACGAGCCGCAAATCAGACCGATGGCTGATGGTGACAGAATCATCAACGGTGAGTCAGTATTTACGATCGAGGTGCCCAAAGAAGAAGAACCGTACGACAATTCGACCATGGGCGATTATGATCCTCGTCTCGACTTGTCCAGCTACCGTTTCCCGACACTCGACCTGCTGAAAAAATACGAACAGGCCGAAAGACCAGTCGACATGGCGGAGCAGACCGATAATCAGCGACGCATCAAGCAGACACTCGAAAACTTCGGTATCAGCATACTGTCAATTAAAGCAACGGTGGGGCCAACCATCACGCTCTACGAAGTCGTGCCGGCGCAGGGGGTGAGAATCTCGAAGATTCGTAACCTCGAAGACGATATCGCCCTGAGCCTTGCCGCACTCGGCATCCGTATCATCGCCCCGATGCCCGGTAAGGGAACGATCGGCATCGAGGTGCCCAACAAAGACCCTCAGATCGTTTCGATGCAATCCGTAATCAGTTCGCGCAAATTTATCGAGAGCAAATACGATCTGCCGGTGGCGCTGGGACGCACCATCACGAACGACGTCTTTATGTTCGACCTCTGCAAAGCCCCCCACCTGCTGATGGCCGGTGCTACGGGACAGGGAAAATCGGTCGGGCTCAACGCCATCATCACCTCGTTGCTATACAAGAAACATCCCGCCGAACTGAAATTCGTACTCGTCGACCCCAAAATGGTCGAATTTAGCATCTATGCCGAAATCGAACGTCATTATCTGGCAAAGCTCCCCGACGAAGAGAAAGCGATCATCACCGATTTTACGAAAGTGGTACATACGCTAAATTCGCTCTGTAAGGAAATGGATAACCGCTATGAGTTACTGACGAAAGCACACGTCCGTAACATCAAAGATTATAATGAGAAGTTTATCAGCCGTCGCCTGAATCCGGAGAAAGGGCATAAGTATATGTCGTATATCGTGGTCATCATCGACGAGTTCGGCGACCTGATCATGACGGCTGGACGCGACATTGAAATGCCGATCGCACGAATCGCGCAGAAAGCGCGCGCCGTAGGTATTCACATGATTATCGCCACGCAACGTCCGTCGACCAACATCATCACCGGAACGATTAAAGCAAACTTCCCCGTGCGCGTGGCCTTCCGTGTCTCTTCGATGATCGATTCGCGCACCATTCTCGACTCGCCCGGCGCCAATCAGCTGATCGGACGGGGTGACCTGCTCTTTTCGCAAGGTAGCGACATGACTCGTGTACAGTGTGCTTTTGTCGATACGCCCGAAGTGGAAGCGATAGCATCTTACATTGGACAGCAGGCCGGATATCCTACGGCCTTTGAATTGCCGGAATATGTGCCGGAAGGTGAAGCCGACAAAGCATCGGGCGTTGACCTCTCCGATCGTGACCCGCTCTTCGACGAAGCGGCGCGACTCATCATCCTCCAACAGCAAGGTTCTACCTCATTGATTCAACGTAAATTTTCAATCGGCTATAACCGTGCCGGACGGCTGATGGATCAACTCGAAGCCGCCGGCATCGTCGGCCCCTACGAAGGAAGCAAGGCGCGTCAGGTATTGATACAGGACGAATATTCATTGGAACAGAAATTAAATACATTAAAGTCATGAAACGAGTACAGTATATAATTATAATAATGTTATGGTTTTCGGTCGCAGGAGTTGTCACGGCACAGAAGGCCGAGGCGCTTTTAGACAGGGCCGCTGCTGCGTATGAATCATCAAACGGATTAAAAGCCTCGTTTGCGGCAAACATTCGCCACGAAAAACAAGGCGTTTCCGAAAGTTTCGAGGGCACCATACAAATGAAAGGAGACAAGTTCGTACTTATCACACCCGATACACGGACATGGTACGACGGTACGACGCAGTGGACGTACGTCGTCCGGACCGATGAGGTCAACCTGTCCAACCCCACAGGCGACGAGTTGGAGTTTACCAATCCGATGACCCTCCTTCGCTCTTATAAGAAAGGCTTCACGCTTTCCTATATCGGTCAAAGCACGTCCGACAACGGTAAAATGGCCGATGATGTGATGCTGACCTCGAAAAAAAACGGCGACGTGGCAAAGGTCGAAGTACAGATCGAGCGCGCCACCTCGTTGCCGGTACGCCTGACGGTGACCCTGAAAAACGGTGTGCGCAGCGTAATCCGCATCCGTAAGATGCAGACGGATATCAATCAGCCGGAGTACATCTTCCGATTCAATCCGGCTGATTACCCGGGAGTAACAGAAATAGATTTACGATAATAATAAAAATAAAACCAAAAACAAAACAAACAGTTAAGAATATGACAAACGAAAAAGTGCGTTGTTTGATTATTGGCTCGGGACCGGCAGGATACACGGCTGCCATCTATGCTTCGCGAGCTAATTTAGCCCCGGTATTATACGAAGGGATTCAGCCCGGTGGCCAGTTGACTACGACAACTGAAGTGGAAAATTTCCCCGGCTATCCGGATGGAGTGACCGGTACGGAGATGATGGAAGACATGAAAAAGCAGGCGTTGCGCTTCGGTGCCGATATACGTCAGGGAATCGCTACGGCAGCAGATTTATCGGCTGCACCGTATCAAATTACCATCGACGGCGAAAAAATGATTGAAGCGGAATCATTGATCATTGCCACCGGCGCATCAGCCAAGTATCTGGGATTGCCCGACGAGCAGAAATATTCGGGTATGGGAGTTTCGGCATGCGCCACATGCGACGGCTTCTTCTACCGCAAGAAGAAAGTAGCCGTTGTAGGCGGAGGCGATACGGCATGCGAAGAAGCGCTGTACCTTTCCGGACTGGCCTCACAGGTGTATCTGATTGTACGGAAACCTTTCCTGCGTGCTTCGAAAGTCATGCAGGAGCGTGTGATGAACGCACCGAACATTCAGGTGCTGTTCGAGCATAATACGGTTGGACTCTTTGGCGAAAACGGAGTAGAAGGCGCTCATTTAGTGAAACGCAAGGGCGAGCCGGACGAAGAAATGGTCGACATTGCCATCGACGGCTTCTTCCTGGCCATCGGACATAAGCCCAACTCGGATATCTTCAAACCGTGGCTCGCTACGGACAAAACGGGATATATCCAAACCGAGGCCGGCACACCTCGAACAACGGTTCCCGGTGTATTTGCAGCTGGCGATGTGGCAGACCCCCATTACAGACAGGCCGTTACGGCAGCAGCAAGTGGTTGTAAAGCGGCCATCGAAGCAGAACGTTATTTGATGAACCAATAGTATGCAGAACGATATGAGTATATTAACAGGAATAATCTCTTTCTGTATCTTTTTCACAAGCTGTTCACAGATAGACGAACCGGAGATTCTTACACCCAAAGTACGCGTCATTGCGCACCGTGGTTTCTGGCAGTCCAGAGGGGCTGCCCAAAATTCCATTGTATCCCTCGAGAATGCGGAGGGTATCGGGGTCTACGGGGCAGAGTTCGATGTACATCTGACGGCGGACAGCGTGCCCATTGTTTTCCATGATATAACGGTCAAGAAAATGAAAATACAGGAAATAAATTATGCAGCGATTCAGCAGATCGCGCTGGCCAATGGAGAAAAAATTCCGACGTTGCGCGAATATCTGGAAGCCGCCCGGCGTACAAAACGCATCCGCTTGATCCTTGAACTGAAACCGCATGCCACACCGCAACGAAATCGTTTGGCGGCACGTATGGTTGTCGATTTGGTACGGGAGAAAAAGTTGCAACATCGCACGGATTATATTTCGTTCAGTCTTGACGCGGCACGCGAATTTATTCGTTTGGCACCCGAAGCCGAAGTATATTATCTGAACGGCGAGTTGTCGCCCGAACAATTGAAACAAGAAGGTTTTGCCGGTCTTGATTATCATTACAGCGTGATGCGGAAAAATCGGCAGTGGTTCAACGATGCCAAACGACTGGGATTAGGTATCAATATCTGGACGGTTAATGATACGACATTGATGCGGGAAATGATTGATGCGGGAGTTGACTTTATCACGACCGACATTCCCGTTGAGGCGTTGAAGTTTATTCAGAAATAATACGGAGATGAGAAAGATCGTCGTGCTATTGTGGTGGTGTATCTGGGCCGGCAGTTTGTCGGCCGCAGATGACGACCACCCCAAACACGAAATTCGTGCCGTATGGTTGACGACGATCTTTGGCCTCGACTGGCCGACAAGTCCGGCAACGAACGAAACCGAACGAAACCGGCAGAAGCAGGAATTGCGTACCATCTTGGATCGTCTGCAAGAAGCCCACTTCAATACGGTTTTTGTACAAACCCGGCTGCGAGGCGATGTGATTTACCGCTCGCAAATAGAACCGATATCGGCCGTTTTTACCGGACAATGCGGAAAATGGCCGGAATATGATCCACTCGCATTCGTGATCGACGAATGTCATAAACGAGGCATGGAATGTCACGCATTTTTCGTGACCTACCCTGTCGGTTCGGCCAAAATGGTGAAAGAACAGGGATGTGCATCGGTTGTCAAACGCCATCCGGAGTTATGTATAAAACATCGTGGCGACTGGTACCTCAATCCCGGTCATCCGGGAACGTCCGATTATCTTCTTTCATTAGTGAAAGAGGTCGTAAAAAATTACGATATTGACGGTATTCAATTCGATTATATTCGTTATCCGGAGGGAGCACAATTTTTTCCCGACAAGAAAACGTATCAAAAGTACGGGAAAGGGCAAAGTCTTGAAAATTGGAGACGTGATAATATCAACCGGATAATTGCGCGTGCACATGATTGGGTAAAGAAGACGAAACCCTGGGTGCAGGTGAGCAGTTCTCCTCTCGGCAAATACAGCAAGAGGCAGCATCCGAATGCTCGATGGACTGCTTACGAAGATGCGTATCAAGATCCGCGAGCGTGGTTGAAAGCCGGAAAACAGGACATGATCGTGCCCATGATGTATTATCAGCAACAAGACTTTTATCCATTTGTCAACAATTGGCTTGAACATTCCGGACAGCGAAACATGGTAGTCGGTTTGGGAGCCTATCGCCTGAGTAAAAAAGAGGGCAACTGGAAGCTCTCCGAAATCACCGATCAGATCCGTTATGTGCGCCGTCAAGGAGTAAAAGGTTGCGCTTTCTTCCGGACACAGTTTGTGATTAAGAATGAGAAAGGGCTGTATAATGAACTGAAAAACCGTTTCTTTAAATATCCCGCACAGCTTCCCCCTCTGGTTTGGATGAATGAAAAGGATTCCGTGCCGTGCGCACCGCAGGAAATCGTCGTCGTACGTGAACAGGAACGGCTGAAACTCTCGTGGAAAGGAAGGAGTTCAGACGACTATACCTATACCATCTACTATTCACAGTCCGATTCGATTGATATGACCAAGGCTCAATCGATTCTGGCAACAGGTATCCGGGAGAATGTACTGTATCTGCCCATCGATCGGCATGAGGAAAAGGAGTATTCGTTTTGCGTTACCGCGTCGAACCGTTACCGGATGGAAAGTCAGCCTTCGCGCTCAACTTATTATTATCTCTCGGAATACGAAAAATGAACAAAATGAGCGCAGAAACATATATAAACTGGTATGTTCTTTATACTTCGCCGCGTGCGGAGAAGAAAGTCGACGAACGGCTGAAAGGAATGGGCGTGGAGAGCTATTTGCCTTTGCACCGCTCTCCGCAAGTCTGGTCGGATCGGGTGAAGATGGTTGATAAACCCCTCTTCTCGTCGTATGTTTTTGTAAGATGTTCGGAAGCGCAATTGATGTCGCTGTTGAAAGTATATGGCGTAGTCCGCATCATTTACTATTCGGGAAAACCTGCCGTTATTCGTCAGGAAGAGATCGATGCCATCCATTCGTTTCTGGAGCAGGCAGCCAACCACGTCCTTTCCATAGGAGAGGAAGTGGAGATTTTGAATGGCGCCATGAAACATGTTTCGGGAGTGATCCGCAAACTGGGGAAAAACCGGTTACAGCTCCATATCGAGCAGTTGGCAGTGACCGTAACCGTCGATCTGACGAGCGTAGCACCGGTCAGGCGGATAAAATAAAGCGATTATCCGCATCAAACGATCAAAAACCTGATGGTGCGAGCCTCCTTTCCGCAAACATTTTTTTAGACCGGACAAACACAGCATATTGAAATGAAAATTACACGAAACGAACATATAACAAATTATAATCAAAATAAATCATGAAGAAATGGAAAGAGCGGAAAAGAGCCGCAGGGGTCTTTTCTTTTTGTACGGCCATCGCGGCCTCGGTATTTCTCTGCGGATGCAAAGAGACGAAAGTGAGCAGTGAATCGTTCGAACGATCGGACTATTATACACGAGGGATAGGGCAATATCCCGGTAATCCCAAGGAAGATTTTTCTCCTTCTTTATCGCCGGATTATATGACTTATCGCAACATCGCCCTGCGCAGGGCTGCCTTCGCTTCTTCCGGCTACGACTACAACCTCACGGCACAACTTGCGACAGACGGGATCGTGACCGACAAGCAGCTGCAATACCTGAATCTCTCCACCCCCGAAGGTGACGTGCCGCGTCGTGAACGTGAATGGATGATCGATGAAGGCCCATATTCCAGAAACACCTTTATGGGTGATGATACGTACTTTCAGTTCTCGCTTGCAAATTACAGCGCAAAGGTCGGCAAACTTTCGCTCGTAGGAACGCTTGTGTATGACGATAAAGCAGCCCGGGACGGCTATGAGATCGTTTGCCTTACATCGGCCGATGGAAAGGAATGGACGGAAGCAGGCCGCCTGAGCGGAAACAACCTGCCGGGCGAAGCCGTATCGTACCGTGTGCCGGTAACCGATCCGAACAAGCAGACGGAGCAGATCGATATGTCGGTACGGAAACTGAACGAAACGATAACTTTCAAGCAGGAAGTCAACAGCCCCTATTATCGGGTGACTCTGAAGATGGCCGGCGCTCATAGTTGGGTGTTTACGGAGGCGAATTTCTATGATGCCGAGGGACTCGTGGAGATGAAACCGTCGAAGTTTTTCAACAGCGCATGGATGAGCGCCTCTGCCGGCGAAGAATGGCTGTATGTCGATCTGGGAAGCCGTTCCGAATTCGATAAAGTCGTATTACGCTGGATTAACAAAGCCGTTCGCGGCAAAGTGCAGGTATCCGACAATGCGCAGCAATGGGACGATGTAGCCGACCTTCCGGGCGGCGAGGCGCTGACGGACGAGATCACCCTCGACAAAAAATATAAAGGACGTTACGTGCGTGTGCTGATGCAGGAAGCATCGGACGGAAACCGCTATATCCTGAGCGAAATCGAAGTGATGGGCGTAGGAGGATTGGTGCCCTACCCTGTCGAAAGACCGGCCGTAGCAGACGGGCGGATGTCTCTCTCGGGCGGAAGCTGGATGATTCGCCGTGCATCGGAAGTGACGGCTACGGGCGAAGAGATTTCGACACCCAACTACAAGCCGGAGAACTGGCTCGTTGCCACCGTTCCGGGAACGGTATTGAGCAGCTTCAAAAACGCCGGCGCCATAGCCGAACCGAATTATGCCGATAACCAATTGCATATCTCCGAATCGTTCTTCTACTCCAATTTCTGGTATCGCGACGAATTCGAACTGCCCGAAAACTTCAAACAGGATCGTCTGTTCCTCAATTTCGACGGTATCAACTGGAAAGCCGACGTGTATCTGAACGGCCACAAACTGGGACGTATCGAGGGAGCTTTCATGCGGGGCAAGTTCGACGTGACCGACCTTGTCGTTGCGGGGAAGAATGTGGTTGCAGTCGAGATTGTGAAGAATGCGCACATCGGCGCCATCAAAGAGAAGAACCGTCAGAGCACCGACTTTAACGGAGGTATTCTGGGCGCCGATAATCCGACGTTCCATGCGACGATCGGATGGGACTGGATCCCGACCATGCGCGGACGCAACATCGGAATATGGAACGACGTATCGCTCACAACGACGGGCCATGTCACCGTCGCCGATCCGTTTGTGCGCTCCGTACTTCCCCTGCCCGATACGACCTCGGCCAAGCTGACGGCCGGCATCATCGTCCGGAACTGGGATACAAAAGCCGTGCAAGGTACGCTCGAAGGCAAAATCGGCGAAATCACGTTTGAACAGCCGGTCGAGCTGGCTGCGGGCGAAGAAAAAACAGTCGTTTTCGACGCGACAGCTTATCCGCAGTTGAACATGCGACATCCGCGCCTGTGGTGGCCGAAAGGGTACGGCGCTCCGAATCTTTACGACGCGAACTTTACGTTCAAAGTTGGCGATAAGGTGTCCGATGCACGCAACTTCAAGGCCGGCATCCGTCAGATGACGTTTAATGAAGATAACCGTATATTGAGCCTCTTCATCAACGGACGTCGCTTTATCGGTCGCGGCGGAAACTGGGGTTTTAGTGAGTCGAACTTGAACTATCGCGGTCGCGAATACGACATCGCGGTGGCCTATCACGCCGATATGAACTTCACGATGATGCGTAACTGGGTCGGCATGATCGGTGACGAAGAGCTTTACGAAGCCTGCGACCGCCACGGCATCATGATCTGGCAAGACTTTTGGCTGGCCAACCCTGCCGACGGCCCCGATCCGTATTACCCCGAGATGTTCATTGCCAATGCCGAAGATTACGTGAAACGTATCCGCAGCCATGCGTCCATCGCCATTTATTGCGGTAGAAACGAAGGATTCCCGCCGGCTCAGATCGATCAGGCGCTGCGTCGCATCGTCCGGGAAAAACATCCCGATATACATTATATCTCCAGCTCGGCCGACGACGTGGTGAGCGGACACGGCCCCTACCGCATGCTCCCGGCAAAAGAATATTTTACGCTGAAAACGGGTAACGACAAGTTCCACAGCGAGCGCGGGATGCCCAACGTCATGACGTACGAAAGCATGCTCCGCACCTTCTCGCCCGAAGGGCTTTGGCCGCAGGATCATCAGTGGGGAATGCACGATTATACGCGTGAAGGCGCTCAGGGATGTACCTCGTTCAACGAAATCATCGCCAAGGGATACGGTGAGCCGCAGAGCGCGAAGGAGTTTGCCGAACTGGCGCAGTGGGTGAACTATGACGGGCACCGCAGTCTCTTCGAATCGCGCAGCCTCAACCGCAAAGGGCTTCTCATGTGGATGAGTCATCCCTGTTGGCCCTCGATGGTTTGGCAGACATACGATTATTATTTCGAGCCGACGGCCGCCTATTTTGCCATCAAGAAAGCCTCCGAGCCGTTGCACATCCAGTGGAATCCCGCCACCGACGAAGTAGAAGTCGTCAATTACAGCGGCGGCATGCGCAAGGGATTGACAGCGAAAGCACAGTTGCTGAATATGAACGCGTCCGTAGTCTGGGAAAAAGAGGCGACCGTCGACAGTCATGAAGATACGACAGACAAATGTATCCGTCTCGAATTTCCGTCCGACCTCTCGAAGGTGCACTTTATCAAGTTGACACTAACCGAAAACGGAGCGGTTGTTTCCGAGAACTTCTATCATCGGAGCCTCGAAGAAAACAATTATCAGGCATTACGCGAACTGCCGAAAGTAAAATTACTCCCTGCGATCGATACTCGGAAAGATCCCGACGGTATTTGGCATGCCACCGTCACGGTTGAAAATACGACGGCAACGCCCGCACTGATGATCCGCGTGAATGTGACCGGAGAAAAGGACGGCTTGCAATTCCTCCCCGTATTCTACTCCGACAATTACTTCGCCCTGCTTCCCGGCGAGAAGAAAACAGTTAACATCCGCTGGAAAGACGAAGATACGCGCGGCAATACCCCGAAAGTCCGGCTGTCTGGGTACAACGTAGAGTAACAGACCTTTTTTCTCAAATATTTAGTACTTACCCAAGGTTGCGTTTATCGAATGTAATCTTGGGTAAGTTCGTATAATCCCCCCATCTCATTTAAATTCTTCTAAAAAGTATAGCCCTTCGGGCGTTGAGTTGTTGAATTGTTGAGCTGTTGAGCTGTTTTGACTGTTGGCTGAAAGCCGGCTACTCGATGACCATTAACAACTGACAATTTGAAAAGAAGCCCCGCAGGGGCGCGTTAATTCAGCCCAATGTGTAATCTGATCCGAACGCAATTGACGCAAATAAGCGCAATTGAAAACGTGTGGTAGCTGAATACTGACGAACCATTAAACCCAAATTACGCGATACCCTGTTCGGCGTTTACCATTAATAATGGATGTGCGAATGTACGACAATGGTTACGTCAGGCTTACAGCCCTCCCAACGGAGATATTGCTTTTCCCCAACGCTTCGCTTCCGCTCTTCCCCCTTTGAAGGGATAACATCCCCCCTTCGCTCCGCTTTTCCCCCTTTGAAGGGGGGGAGGGGGGATGTTCCTCTGCGTTCGGATACCGTGTACCCGGCATAACATAATTCAGTTGTTAATTGTTATGCGTGGTACACGCCGAATCATGTACCTGAAAAATAACCATTAACCATTGACAATTAACAATTAATTTGTCATTCAGAGCGAAGCGATGAATCTCCTCCTTTTCCCCGCGAGATTCCTCACTACGTTCGGAATGACAAAGGGGGATCTAAATCAATATTCATTCAGGCTTACAGCCCTCAAAAAAACAAAACAGGGGAATCAATACCCCACCCTTGCGGAATGGGGCTGAAATAAAACGGGCTTTCAGCCCTTGGTTGGAATATGGTTAACGGTTATTTTCCGGACACAAAAAAAATATCCAAAAAACAGACAAAATATTTGCATCTGATCAAAAAAATATTTATATCTTTGCCGTACATAACAATAAAATATAAGACTATGGAAAGAACAACCGATACTCCACCGGGATAAGCCGATGCGCCTCGCAAACCGCACCGGAGGCGCAGCGTAAAAGAAATATCCGGAACGCGAAAAACAAGTATCAATTTTAAAAATAGAAAAACATGAAACAGCAAATTATTTTATGGATAGGTGTCCTGCTTCTGCTGATAGGAGGAGTGGGATGTAAGAAAGATCAGTCTTCTTGTTGTGATAAAGAGATAATAAAAGATGTATCAGAGTTAACAGGGATTATTTCTTATAATACAGAGGTTAAACGATGGTATATCTCGGTGTCCGATGCGAATAGTTATGATAATGTGACTTTATATTTTCCTTGTAATCTAGACAGTAAATACATGAAGGAAAAAGAAAAAGTGATATTTTCAGGACAAATATCTAAATCAACATTAAAGATTACACTTCCTGCGGGAACAACTTCTTATTGTATAAATCTAATGTCAATCAATAAAATCAATTAATATGAAACGATTTATTCTTTTGTTTTTTCTATCTACGATTGCAATATTCAAAGTTTATTCACAGCGCCTATACGATAATGGCCCTTTAACAGGGGACAATAACTATGTTCTTCAAGGTTCAAAATGGAATAAAACTACCTTGAAATACTATATTTATAATAGTTCGTCCCATTTGACGACTACAGAAAGAGAAAATGCCATTAGAAGCGCTTTTGCATTATGGAGTGATAAATCTACTTTATCTTTCATACAAGTATACAATCCCAATCAAGCAGATATAAAGATTAAATGGGAAAAAGGGAATCATGGTGACGGATATCCTTTTGATGGAAATACAGGTATATTAGCACATGCATTTTATCCCCCACCGGCAGGAGGAAATTATGCTGGTCATTTGCACTTTGATGATGATGAAAATTGGTCGATTAATGGTTCTGGTATTGACTTAATTACAGTTGCGGCACATGAGATCGGTCATCTATTAGGAATTGAGCATTCCAATGTTTCTTCTGCTCTAATGTATCCTTACTATACTGGCATAAAAAGACAGTTAGACAATGATGATTGTCTGGCTGTTTGGGATTTGTATGGATATCCTTTCTCCATCTCCGGCCCTTCGTCCGTCTGCGATCAAGCAACCTATACGGTAGAAAACCTGCTATCGGGCGCAACGGTGCAGTGGAGCGTATCGAATCCGAATATTGCCACCATAAACAGTTCAAACGGAGTACTTACTTGCAGAGGAAACGGCATATGCGAAGTACGAGCAACCATTAACAATTCATCTGTTGCATTAACTCCACTGAAAATATGTCTTGGCACTCCTATTTCACAAGACATTACACTGACTGTCGAGAGTTTGAATTCTAACGGTACTTTATGTACCGATAATCCCAATGCCATAATGGCCGATCATCCGGGAGGTAATCATTTGGGATACATACGCGAATATGAATGGAGAATCAGTAACGGTTGGCAAATCGCTCATCATCCGGGCGATAACGGCATATATGCTGATCACTTCATTGTTACAGTTATTCCATTAAGCCCATTGCCCGGAAGTCCGACGGTTTCAGTGCGTGCACGTAGTGAATGTGGTTGGGGAACATGGAAAGAAGTCCAGATACCGGCGGTTTCCTGTAGTAGAACGATATCTCCCTTCACCCTCTCGCCGAACCCTGCAACGGACGAAGTAATCTTGCAGTTGATGGAGACGGACGAAGTCAGCGGATTAAGCGTACTCTCGACCGACAGAAGCGCTTACGAAATCCAGCTCTGGAGCGGTATGACGATGCTGCGCTCGTTCCGGACCGATGAGCCGACATTCCAAATCCCGATGGCCGGACTGCCGGCAGGACTGTACTTCGTGCGCGTCGTCAAAGACGGACAGACGTACACACAGAAGTTGATTAAGAAGTGATGCCCTTCGGGCGTTGAGGTGTTGAGGTGTTGGCTGATAGCTGACTGCTTGAAAACTGATAGCAGACCACTGTAACAGCCCCGCAGGGGTGCGTTAATTCAGCCCAATGTGTAGCGAAGCGAAGCGTTGGGGAAAAAAGAATACCCACTCTTGCGAAGAGGGCTGTAATGATATGAAATGTTGATTTATTCAATGGTGGAGATGTTTTGCTTAAACAAACTTGCATGCTTTGCGTAATTTTACCGCCAAGTTCGCAATAGATTACGTAAAGGACGCAAAAAAACAGACAAAATATTTGCATATAATCAAAAACTGTATCTATCTTTGCAGTATCTCATAAAAAACACAAGGCTATGGAAATAACAGCCGACACTCCACCTGACAAGCCGATGCGCCCCGCAAACCGCACCGGAGGCGCAGCGTAAAAGAAATATCCGGAACGCGGAAACAAGTATAAACGTTTAAAAACAGAAAAACATGAAGACAAAAATTATTTTATGGATAAGTTCCCTGCTTTTGCTAACAGCAGGAGCGGGGTGCGAGAAGAACAAGGACTACGAGGTTCCTACGCAACTGACCGGTACTCGGTGGGATCTGGCTGGAATAGTAGATACAAAGACTGGGAAAATCACTCCTCTTGCACCGAAAGGCAGCTACTGGTTTAAATTTATTTCCGAAACAAAAGCCAGAGGAGGTTCAGTGTTGAATATTATGGCAATAGATCTCACATCACCTCCTTTTTTTAATATAGAGACAGAAATTGGAGATAGCCATAACGGTGATGCCGCGTTGTTTTATCGTATCATAAGAAAGCTCGAATCGTACACATGGGAGAAAAATGAACTGAAATTTTTCTACGACAATAAACAATATTACTTACTTTATAAATACTCGAAGTCATGAAAAAGACTATATTTTCTATTTTAGGCTACTTGTTTTTTATACAATTCCTAAGCGCACAAATAACGACCAATGAAGCTCCTTTTAGCTTTGGTAGCACTCCGTCTCAATTATTAAGAAGTATTTCTACGCAAGAGCTATCTGCACCGGATATGGCGATAATACGGGCAGAAGATAAAGTCAATGACACTCCACCTGACAAGCCGATGCGCCTCGCAAACCGCACCGGAGGCGCAGCGTAAAAGAAATATCCGGAACGCGAAAGATAATTATGAACGTTAAAAAAGAAAGAACATGAAAACAAAGAAAAAAACATTATTTCTAAGCTTGTTATTTCTATGGATAACCACAGGAATGACAAGCTGCAACAAGGATGATGATCAGCTATGGGAGATATCGCCCGATGGGAAGCAAGCCGTTATAGAGCGGAAGATAAATGGTCTCGCTTTTAAATTCTGCCTGCTTAACGAAAAAGGGGAACCGGCTACCGTCTTTAAAGAAGGAGAAAATTTCAGCTTTTATTTCCAAATAAAAAATGAGACGGGAAAGGACTGTTATTGTGATATCTACCAATGTGCTAATGCGACGGATTTCTTTTCCATTTCAGGTTCATCCGGAGAATCTGTTGGAAAATCTTACGAAGCATTGCCTCAAACTCTCGAAGGTCTTGGAGATTTATTCAAACATGGAAATTCTTATACTTTTAAAGTACCATGGGGTCATCCTGAAGAATCGATCGTTCAAGGTGGAGATTTTCGTTATAAGAGCCTAAAGAGGGAGCCTCTTAAAACCGGAAGTTATTACACCAGTTTCTCTCATAAATTTAAATTATTCCCTGTTTCGGGAGATAAACACATAGAAACAAATGACTTACATTTCAAAATTAATTTTAAAATCCAATAAGATGAAAAAGACATTATTTACAGCCATATTCCTGTCCACATCTATTTTAGGAATATACGGACAAGTAGAGACAAGGTTCTTTCCGAACAGAGACGCTTTGCAACAAAACCGTCTGCTGAAAGAACACCGGAGGGTAGCGAAAATAAAAGCAATGCCTCCTCTCGATGTACAAAAAATAGCATCCGCAAGACAACAGGAAAAGGACGACAATGTGCCGTTTCGTTTTGGAAAAGGATTCGACACCCATATCACCTTAGCCGACGGAGAATGGACCAATACAGAAAACGGAAGACTTTGGACAATGGCGATTGAATCGAAAGGGGCCTACTCCATTAATTTTGTATTCAACGATTTCTACTTGCCCGAAGGCGCTGAGCTATACATATCCAACGAAGAAGGAGATATGCTTTATGGTCCGGTTACCTCGAAAGTAAATACGGAGAACGGTCATTTCCTGACCGACCTGATCAAAGGGGATAAGGTAACCATCTATTTGTTCGAACCTTCGAACAAAAGAAACGAATCTCAACTGACAATAAAACGAGTTGTGCATGCATACGAAAATATGTTTTCCGATATGGCATACGGTCAGATAGGAAGTTCGGGGAATTGTAACAACAATGTTGCTTGTTTTCCTGCTTGGAGTAAAGAGTCGGATGCTGTAGCCTTAGTACTTCTTTCTAACGGTACGGAATGGTGCAGCGGTTCATTGCTGATGACAGCCAATCAAAGTTTCAGACCGTATTTTCTCTCGGCATTTCATTGTATCGATACGGATATCCCGAAAGGATCATTATCATCATCCGAAATTTCCAATGCCGAAAATTGGATGTTTAAATTCCAATACAAAATGTCGTCATGCAGCGGAGGTTATGCAACAAGTGGAGTAACCTATAATCGGGCAACATTCAGGGCGGCGTGGAATAATACCGATTTTGCATTAATGGAATTGAGAAACTCTCCTGCCGGCGATTCCCGCTTTTCGTGGTTGGGATGGGATCGAAGCGGAAATGCACCGACTGCAGGTACGGGGATTCACCATCCGTCGGGAGACGTCATGAAAATTTCTTTTGACAATGACTTAATTACAGAGACGGCAGCAGGTTCAACAAATTCAGGTACTACTCATTGGTTCGTAGACATTGACAATGGGACTTTAGAACACGGTTCATCAGGTTCTCCTTTGTTTAACCCACAAAAAAAAGTTATAGGACAGCTGCATAATGGCTATCCAGGGTGTAACTCCTCTAAACAATTTTGGTATGGATGTTTTCATCGTTCTTGGACGGGAGGAGGCACAAACAGCACGCGGTTGAGTAATTGGTTAGACCCGAATGGAAGTGGTGTAATAACAACGAATACCTCAAAATCCCCTACTGTCTCCGGCCCTTCGTCCGTCTGCGATCAAGCAACCTATACGGTAGAAAACCTGCCGGCGGGAGCTATCGTGGAGTGGAGCGTATCCAATCCAAATGTTGCTACGATCAGTAATAACGGACTGTTACGGGTGACAGATCAAACCTTTGCACTAACCAATATACAAGCCAACATTTTTACGGGAGGAGAAAACCCGTATACCATCAGAGAAGAACGTGTAATGACCGGTCAACCTAAATTTCAGGTACAGCTTCTCGGCTATTCAGGAAGCAATTCTGCCAGTTTCTTTGCGTCACCTCAAGGAGAAAATGGAGACTTATATCGTGTTCCATTGAATTATTATTGGAGTTATACGAAAATAGACGGAAGCGATTATACTTTAATCGGGAATTATCAGAATACATCATTCATAAACATCCAACCGGTTGTCACATTCCCCGGTCCCGGCACCTATATGATCACGGTACAAATCACAGGATATCCTTGTTATATACCTTTGGCAAGGTATGAATACAGTTGTGGCTCAAACTACTTCTTCACCCTCTCCCCCAACCCGGCCACGGACGAAGTGACTTTGCAGCTGACGGAGACGAATGAGGTCAGCGGATTAAGCGTGCTCTCGACCGACAGAAGCACTTACGAAATCCAAATCTGGAGCGGTATGAGGATGCTGCGCTCGTTCCGGACGAATGAGCCGACGTTCCAAATCTCGATGACCGGACTGCCGGCAGGACTGTACTTCGTGCGCGTGGTCAAAAACGGACAGACGTATACGCAGAAGTTGATCAAAAAATGAGAAAAGTAAAAAACTAAAAGTGAAAAGTGATGCCCTTCGGGCGTTTGGATGTTGAAATGTTGAGTTTGTTGAGTTGTTTGATTGTTGGATGGAAGCTGATGGCTGAACGCTGAACACTGATCGCTAACGATCATGTCAGGCTTACAGCCCTCCGAACAAGGTTGGACGGGACCCCACCCTTATGGGATGGGGCTGAAATATATCGGGCTTGCAGCCCTTTCGGGTAATGGTTATGTACAGGG
>NZ_JUET01000075.1 GCF_001006485.1 Tannerella forsythia | reverse complement strand
GGTTAAAAAACTTAGGACGGTAGTAATATTATCCAAAGTGATGGCAAAAAGTATCCCTGATAAGCAATTAATAATCAGTCGTGCAAAAGTCGTACTTTGGATAATATTTTACTTGCGATAAGAAAACTTATCGCAAGTTGTGATAAATACTCTGAGGATGTGGACTTTGCTGTCATCAGTGAGAATATGAGTGGCAATCAAGTTAAGATGCTTTTATCCAACTTGATGAAAGAGGTAACAGCCGGCTTGACGGAGGATAAATCCTTTTCAGATATATCAAAAGGCTCAAAATATAGGAAGCAAGCCTTCTCCTACGATGCTCAGGTGGGTTTAGATGTGTCTGTAAATCCAATTCCTTCGAGAATTATTGTGGAAATAAGCGCATTTGCCAATCCTTTCCCTTATGAAAAAAGAATGATAGAGCCATTTGTAACCACATACCTGAAAAAGCGAAATATGGAGGATGTGGTGACTCAATACCACCTTGAACCTTTTGAGTTGAATGTGTTGTCCCTTAGACAAACCTTGTGCGAGAAAACTGTTTCTCTCATTCGATTCTCTATAAGCGAGGATCCGTTGGCATCCTTATCGTCTAAAATCCGCCATTTCTATGATTTGAACGCATTGTTAGCTATCAAAGAATTGGAGGAGTATGTTTGTAGTGAAGAGTTTGTGAATGATGTGGAAACCTTGGTCAAACATGATCAAGAAGCCTTTGACGAGCCTGCCGGATGGAAAGACCTAAAAGATTTGAATCAATCTCCATTAGTGATGGATTTTGATAAGTTATGGGATTCTCTGGCTCCCAAATATGAAGAGAATTTATCGGCAATAGCTTATAGAGAAATCCCGTCTTCAGAAACCATAAAGGCTTCATTCTTGAAAATATTGAAATCTCTGAGAGGGATTGACCTAACAAAAGAGTAAAGGTTATCTTACTATTGAAAGCTCAGAAGTTAGGCTCTCTGAACAAAAATATGGATTGGGGATTTTGGCAATAAAAGCGATTTGTTGCCAAAATCCCCAACCATCTATCCTATCTCCATTTGGGTTTCGATATAACCACCCGATTCATTACTCCTCGGTTGTCTTGTGGGGGGTGAGTGACTTGCTCTGATGGAGGAGTCTTTTCAGCTTGTTTATGTGAAATCGGTTCGGCAGAGCATCTTGTTTCTTGTGTTGGCTCTTTTCCCGAAATACCATATTCTTGCACCTGCTTTTCCTCTTCCATTTCTTTCTCTTCCTCCGGTGGTGCGAGCGTGAGTGCAATCTTTCTATCCAGTTCGGCTGCCTGCCCTTTGAGA
The DNA here is from genome assembly GCF_001006485.1 of Tannerella forsythia. Lineage (GTDB taxonomy): Bacteria > Bacteroidota > Bacteroidia > Bacteroidales > Tannerellaceae > Tannerella > Tannerella forsythia. The sequence continues at coordinate 60,220 of NZ_JUET01000075.1, read as the reverse complement.
GAGCGAAGCTCGTCCTCTTTCTTCCACGACCCACTCGCAATGGTCGTATAGACCTCCTTGTTTGCAGAAACCTTTTCCATTTCCTTCTCGTGTGATTCAATCACTTTCTTGATGCGCTCCAAGGCATTGATGAAATTCTCACACGCAAGTTTCGGGTCTGTCGCCAACTTACCGTTATTATAGGTATAGTAGATACTTTCCTGTCCCTTGACAAAGAAACGGTTCACCGAGCAATCAAACAAGTCTTTTGAGGTGCTTTCTGTCTTAACCATGACGGAAAAGCCGTAAATCTCACCGATTTTGTTGTACTCACCCTTGGTGCGTGCCTTCTCGTCAATCTCATGCAATCGGGCAGCAATAACCTTGATGTCTGTACTTCCTTCTACACCCTTAATTGTGAGTTTATTGATTGGAAGTCCCTCTGTATCACGATCCACACGCTTTTCAAAGCACTCCAAATCCGCCTTAGCCTCCTTAATCTTATCTGAATGGAAAGACACGGAACTATCAATCTCCGCCAACTTGCCTGTTGCGGTGTCCCGCTCTCGGAGGAAGTTCTTTCTCTCAGACTCTAAGGTGGCTATCTTTTTATCCAGTTTGGCTTTATCCAGTAAGTCGGTGTTGCCAGAAAGTACTGCTACATATTCAGAGAAGTTCATACCGCTATCCTCGTCCATTGAACCCTCGTCGATGGTACGGCTACCAAGGGTGTTTGTTTTGAGCTGATTGATGAACAACTGCTTGTTGTGAAGCAAATTGAACTTGTAGCTGTCCAGCGACCGTTCCACGGCATAGATGATGACATCGACCTTGTTATCCGCAAACTCCTTGGCGATAAGATTTCCCTTACGCACGGCTCGCCCGTTTCGCTGCTCCAAATCTGATGGTCGCCAAGGTGTATCCAAATGATGGATAGCCACAGCACGTTGCTGGGCATTGACACCCGTTCCCAACATCGAGGTAGAACCGAAGATGATGCGGATGTCGCCACGGTTCATGGCATCCACCATTGCTTTCTTTGCCTTCTCGTTCTTGCATTCCTGAATGAAGCGTATTTCATGCGATGGAATGTGATAGCCTTCTACCAACTTACGTTTGATTTCGCTGTAAACGTTCCATTCGCCCGGCTTGTAAGTACCTAAATCAGAGAAAACAAACTGTGTTCCCTTCTGTGCATCGAACTTCCGGTAATAGTCGTTGAGCATCTTGGCACAGTGGCTCGCTTTGTTGTCTATATGATCCGAGTATCCCTCCAAATCAATCATGCGTAAATCTAAGCTCATCTTGCGGGCGTAATCTGTTGCGATAAGCATCTTCGCTTTTTCTTCCTTCTCGCTCAGTGGCGCACGCCCCAAGAGCGTGGCATCTCCGGACTTCGCAAACTCCATCAGTTTGCCGATAAAGACCTCCTGTTCGGGCGTGGGCGGAATGTTGTGCAGTATCTCGTTCTTTTCGGGACGGTCGATGCCGATGTCCTTTGCTGTGCGGAAATCGCAAATCTCCGCATAGAAAGAAGCCAGTTCGGGCACTTTAATGAAGGTTCTGAAGCGTTCCTTCTGTATGATGTCATTCGTGATGGAAAACTCATAATCGGTGGACTTTTTCGCGAACACGGCTGCCCATGCGTCGAAGCTGTTGATACCCTGCTTTTCCAATGCCTGTGGACGAAGGTATTTGAAAAGGAGATACAACTCCGTGAGTGAATTGCTGATGGTTGTTCCCGAAAGGAAAGTAGCTCCCAAATCCTTGCCCGACCGCTCCTGAATGGTGCGGATGGCAAAGAGCATATTGAGGGCACGCTGTGAGCCATCGGGATTGCCTAATCCCGAAACTCTATCATGGCGTGTGTTGAACATCAGGTTCTTGAATTGGTGCGACTCATCCACGAAGAGGTGGTCGATGCCCATCATCTTGAAGTCCACCACATCGTCCTTGCGATCTGCGATACTGTCTTGAATATCCAAAAGTTTGGCTTCCAGCGTCTGCTTGCGTTTCTCCAGCCCTTTGAGCATGGCACGGGAAATGTCTGCCCCCTGCTGACGGAGCACTTCGAGGTTTTCCTCTACGGAGTCCATCTCCTTCTGCAAGATAGCCTCTTGTATCTCCAAGGCTTGCGGTATCATTCCGAACTGCTCGTGCGTGAGGATGATGCAGTCCCAGTCGTTATTTTTGATGTCATTGAAGATGCGTTGTCTGTTCTGTTTGGTAAAATCATCTTTACCCGGATAGAGTATCTTGGCATTAGGATAAGCCTTGCGAAAGGTATCGGCAATGTCAAAGACGTTTGCCTTCAGTCCGATAATCATCGGCTTGTTGGCTAAGCCTAACCGTTTCATCTCGTATGCTGCCGTACACATGATAAGCGTCTTGCCCGCACCCACCTCGTGGTCGCAGATACCACCCCCATTGGTCTTCAGCATCCAAACGGCATCTTTTTGACTCTTGTATAGGTCAGGAATGCCCAGTCGTTTCAGGTCAAGGTCGGGGAATGACTGGTGCGTGCCGTCGAAGTTCGGTCGCACAAAACAGTTGAACAGGCGATTATACCTATCCGAGAGTTGCTGTTTGAATGTATCGGGCGTGCGTCCAAGCCAATCGACAAAGCCCTGCCGTATCTCTTCAATCTTCGCATTCGCCATCTGTATGGCGTGCCCGTCCCGCACCTTAATCGTCTTGGTCTCTCCTGTTACGGAATCCCTTACCTCCTTGCTCTTGTTGATGTCGGGAATGGTATTGTGCAAGGCGTGCTTCAGCAGGTTGATACCATCGTATCGACGGAACTCACCCCGTACCGCATACTTGTGCCATATATTGGCATTCTTGCGGTCACAGACAATGGAATACTCATCCATATTGGCATGATAAGTAATCCCAATCTCCGCTCCGAAGAACTCTGAAGCAAACTCCCCATAGACCTTGGAAGGAATCCAGCGTTCCCCCAAGTTGAAGTCAAGGTCGGCAAAGGGGATGGGAGTCGGACGAGCTGCCATTAGAGCAGCGAGACTTTGCTTGGCTTCTTCGTGTTCGGGGTGATCTAAAAGCCAAGATGCTATTCGCTCTTCCTTTTCAATGACATTGCCCGATATGAACTTATCCGAAACTTCATAGGCATCTTCTTCGGGATTGTAGTAAATGCGTCCTTCCAAAGCCGAAATGATGTCGCTTTCTTCCATGTCGGGAAGCAGGGAACTCATATAGTCAAGTTCCACTGTTCCATATTTGCTGAGCGATGCTCCGAGTGCCTCCATCGGGTCTGCTGCAACGGTCAGTTCGGTGGAAGAAAATGCCGTCGGGTGGTCAAAGATGTCCGCCTTGATGTACTTGCCATTCTCGGAGCGTTCCAAGAAAAGCATCTCCAATCCTGTGGCATCCATCTTGATGACATCGGTGTTCGCTTTTTGGTTGAAATAACCCCAGCGACCGACATAATCGTCGTAAAGGCGGTTGAGTTTCTTGCGTTCCTCGCTGTCTTCCATATGATTGCCTGCCTCATAGTCATACAGACGATGGTAGCTTTCACGGATCTCGATGTAGGCTTTCAGGCGTGAGAGTTGGGCGTGTGGCAAATCCATCGGATTGAAGGTCGCCTGCCGTTTCAAATCAGAAAGGAAACCTATCTGTCCATTTTGAAAGACAATAGAGCCATCCCTCAGATGTGAGGTTGGCGAGGAGAGAAAGGGACGTGGTGAAGCATCAAACTCTTTCTTGACCTGTTGTATGGGCTGTGGCGCTCTCTGCTCCACCTCTTCCATCATATCAAAAAGAGTGGTTTGATAATACCTCGTTTCAGCCTTCTTCTTGTTTCCTTGCGTGCGTTTCCCACCGGAAACTTTGTTGGATGAAGCCGTTGGAGCAGTTTGTGGAAGAACTTCTTGAGTGGTTTTCTTCGGGCGCTCCTCCTGTTCTTTTATCTCCTGATTGACTCTGGTTACTTCCTGATTCCAGAGATTGTACTCTTCGGGAGCAAACAGAAGGGGTTTGGTTGGGCTGTTATCCGCTCTTGCATCCATCACGGGCACGGGATGATGGTCATCGTCGAAGAAGACCATCTGTCCGTTCATCTTGCGAGGGGCTTCTAAATCGGTACGTATTACAGGCTCTTCCTCCTTGTATTGGCGATGAAGTGTCAGTGTCGGTACACCTTCGGGAGCAGACTCAGAAAAGGAAGGTGTTTGTTCCTGCTTGGGCTTTTCCGACACGACTATTTCCTCTTTAGTAGGAGGTACGTCCGAAAGAGATTTTTCCAAAGCCTCTTTCTCTTGAACTACTATTTGAGGAGTTTCCACAACCGTAACTTCGGGAACTTCTGCAACTACCTCTTTAGTATATAGTCCTTGGACTATCTCTTCCAATTCGGCTATCTCATGCAGCTTGGTGGGAGAGAAGTACAGATCTCGTTCAATGCCCAAGCCATGTATTTTGACTTCCTCCATTTCGTCCAAGGAGATATAACCGAGTTCCCACCCATAACCCATCGTCACGGCACCGAAACCGATACGGGTCTTCGGGTCATACTCCAAGAGATAAGCCGTGTATGCTCCCATCGGAAAGAAATAGCGTGCGTATGCCGTCTTATCGCCAATGAGCTGCTTTTCCGTAGCATAGAGTCTGGGAAGTTGTTTGCGGATGTTGTCGGGCATCAGAATGTAAGCATTCTCGGTTTCTTTATCCTCCGTTGGCTTTTCTTCGTGCAAGTCCACCGTTACACCGAACCCGTGTAGCTCCTTGGCAGCTTTGGCTTGTCGCTCTTCCTCCGTCATCGGTATGCCCGTCTCGTAGAGTTTTCGGTCAAAGTGTTTTCCTACATCTTGCGATAGTTGAATCCGAAGACTGTCCGCAATATCGTCAATGCTACCATCAAAGCGGTATTCCCATGCAGGCTTGCCGTATGGGTCTGTCCCCATCGTGCGTTCCGTTGCAATGGTTCTATGGGAAATCTCGTTCCATTCCCCCTCAAAGAGTGAGTTATGGTTAAAGGCAATGGAAAAGCCATCGCCTTTGGAAACGGCGGTGGTTTGAATAAACTGCTGCTCGATACCCTCTTTGATTTCCTTTCCCGACTGCTTTTGCAGGACTATGAGGTCGCTGCCGACCTCTGTGCCTGCATTCTCGCTGAACATTCCCGATGGCAGGCGGATAGCAGAAATAAGTCGGCTGTTCTGCATCAGATAACGGCGGATGGCTTCGTTCTTCGGGCTGTCCAATCCGCCCTGCGAGGTAATGAAAGCCAAAAGTCCTCCTTCCTTGATGCAGTCCAAGCCTTTCACGAAGAAATAGTTGTGGATGGCTCGTGTGGATTCCCGTTTGAGAATATCCTTTCCTTTGCTGTATTCACGGTCATAGACCATGAAGTCCCCAAAGGGGATGTTGCTGGTTACAAGGTCGTACTTGTCTTTCTCCTCCAATGGAGCAATGGCTTCAAAGGGCTGGTTCTGTACGATGATGTTCCCTTGCCCATAGGGATGTAGGGCTTGGCTGATGCGTGCCGTAAGGAGATCCTTTTCCATGGCATCGACAGCACCGCACTTCCCTGCAAAGGTTTCAGCAAACGCTCCCATACCTGCCGATGGATCCAGACATCGCCTAATATGCACCCCTGACACAGAGAGTGCGTCTGCAATGGCAGACACAATACGGGTGTCGGTATAGAAGGAGGTCAGCACACTCGCCTTGATGCTCTCCCAATACCACTTGGCGGTATTGGCATCGACGGCTTCACGGTAAATCATCTGCTTGAGCCGTTGAGTAGGCTCAAACAGATGCTGTTCCGACGCGCTCCAATAACGGATGTCGTCAGGATTGTCCGTGCGGTTCAATACACACTTCAGACCACCGAAGCCTTGATAACCACGCAACAGGATTTTTTCCGCTTCGGTGGCTTCCCTGCGCTCCTTTTCCAATCGCAAGACCACACGGATGGCTTCCGTATTGGCTTGCAACACTTCTTTCTTATTGTATGCCATAATAGAGACGGTCGGTTAAGGGGATGTCGCTTTCAACTTCCCTGTTTCTTCTTTTTCTGTTCAAACTCAAAGGTGGTGGTACCATCTTCCTGCAAGACCAATCGGGCATTGAATTTCTTTCCAGCCTTACTGGTCAAGCCTTTGAGGATGGGTGTCCGTTTCGTAAAAATCAAATCCCGGATATTGTCTTCAGAGAGGAACGTGCCACACACCTCACGAAAGATGTGGAAATCGCACCCCTCGTTCCTGCACTTGGCTATCTTGGCATAGATACCTACGCTTTCGCTTCCACATTTGGGACAGCAAAAGGTCGGATAGGATTTCTGCACACCGGTAAGCGCGAGCAGTTCCTCACAAATAGTACCCACATAGGCATTGATACCCTGCGTGAATTTCTCTGCCTGCATCTGTCCTGCCTCTATGGCTGCAAGAGTCAGTTCCCACGCTCCCGTCATCTCCGCATTGGCAATCTTCTTATCCTTGACGATCTCATAGACCGACAAGCCCTTGTCCGTAGGAACGATGGACTTCTTTTCCCTGCGGATATAATCACGGAGTATCAGTGTTTCGATGATGTTGGCTCTTGTGGCAGGTGTGCCGATACCGCACTCAGCCATCGCCTTGCGCTTGTCTGCTTCTTCCACCTCTTTTCCTGCATTCTCCATAGCAGACAGTAAGGTTGCTTCAGTATAGAGTGGCTTTGGTTTGGTCTTATGCTCGGTGATTTCAGAGGAGAGTAGCAGTAGCTCTTCACCCTCCTTCAAATCAGGAAGCATCGCAAGGTCTTGCTCTTCATCTTCTGACTTGCCCTCTTTCGTTTCATTCTGCACCGACTTCCAGCCTAAGGAGATGGGACGGCAAGCCTTCCACGTGAAGGTATTGGTGCCATCTGTCAGTTCCACCTGCATACGCTCTTCTTCGGAATCGGGAGAAAAGGCTTCGACAAAGCGGGTTACTACCATATTATATATGGTTGCTTCATCCGCCAACAAGCCGGAAGGTGTTTCACCTGTGGGGATGATGGCGTGGTGGTCGGTTACCTTGGCATTGTCCATCGAATGGCGATTGAGCGGAGTTGGGAGTGTCTCTCCTATCTTGCGGAGCAGGGTGGGTATTTCCTCAAAGACATCCTCGCTGATGTATCGACTGCCTGTGCGGGGATAGGTCGTGATTTTCTTCTCGTAAAGGCTCTGGGCAATGGAGAGGGTCTTGTCGGCAGAAAAGCCGTTGCGTCTATTGGCTTCCTTCTGCAAGGCAGTAAGGTCATACAAGAGTGGTGGCGGTGTGCCGCCCACCTTTCTTGCGACCGATTTTACCGTAAGCCGGCTCTGACGACGAAGTGTAGCGAGAGCAGTCTGTGCCGTGGCTTCATTGTCAAATGCCGTATTTTCCACGGCTTTCAACGATATGCCCTCTTTCTCCGTAATGGCAGATAGTTTCCAATAAGGAACCGAGGTAAAATCACGGTTCTCTATGTACCGACGGCAGACCATCGCAAGGGTCGGGGTTTGTACACGCCCCAAAGAATAACCACCCCCGCGTGCAATGGACAAGGCACGGCTCGCATTGATGCCCACGAGCCAATCGGCTTCTGCTCTCGCTTGGGCAGCGTGATACAGAGAATCGTAAGCCGAACCATTCTTGAGCGTTGCCAAGCCCTCACGGATGGCTTTGTCCGTGAGGGAACTTATCCAAAGACGTTCAAAGGGCTTTCGGCAATTCAGATAGGAATAGATATACCTGAAGATGAGTTCTCCCTCTCGCCCTGCATCGGTGGCGACAATGATACGGTCTGCCCTGTCAAAGCAGGAACGTATCACTTTGAGTTGTTTGAGTGCTGCAGGGTCTGATATATACTCCTTGTCCTTGCGTATTTGGCGAACGATGAGTTGGAAAGGAAGGGGACGGATAGGTAGGTCTTCAGCTTTGTAAGCGGAAAAACCGTATGCTTCGGGCATGGCAAGGGCAATGAGGTGTCCCATTGCCCAAGTAACGATATAGCCGTTACCTTCCAATTGAAAATCGGCGGACGGAGTGGAAGCCAAATATCCGTCCTGCTTGATTGTTGCTCCGACAATGCGGGCAATATCTCGGGCTACCGAGGGTTTCTCGGCAATAATACAAGTTGTCATAATCGGTAAAGGGATTAAAGGCTACATCTTACGTCCACGAGACTTCTTCTGCTTGTTCTCCTCCTGCTTCTGTTGTTGGGCGGCAGTGGGCTGTGTCTGTCCCGTCTTCAGAGGCTCTTTCACGTGCTTGGTGGCTTCATTGGTTTTTCCGTGGTTATTCACGGCTACCTGTGTCTTGTGTTCTTCAGCCACGGCTTCGACCTTGCCATTCTTCTGACTCTTGTCCGGGTTCCATTTATAGAAACGGGGGCGGTTCTGCTCCTTGTCCATACGGACATAGGCATTGAAGGACTTGCCCTCCTTATCGACCATGTTCTTCAAATAGAGCGTGCGGCCACTGTCCAAGGCTTCACGCTGTTTCTCGGAAAGCTCCAGACCGCAGAGCTTATGGGGTGCACCCTGTTGTTGGGTTTGTTGCTGTTGTTCCTTCAATCCGCGACTATTGTCAAAGATGAACTCAATGCCTTTCTTCTCGGCATTGACCTGAAGCGTTGCATCAAAGGACTTGCCACTCTTGGCGGTCATACCTTCCACCTTCACGGCTTTGCCTTCCACAAGGTCTTTGTACTGGGCATCAGAGAGCGTTACGCCCTTGATCTCCTTGGGGATGTTCACTCGGTCGGCACGCAAGGCAATAATCTCATTGGTCTGTGGGTCAATGGAGACGTATGCAGAGAAAGGTTCGCCATTCTTGGGTGTTACCTCGATGGTCTTGCCCAGATTACCCGTAGTGAGGAGTTGCTCCTTCTCTTCGGGAGAGAACTTATAGCCCATATAGGGATAGTCCAGTTGTGGTTCTTTGCGCATGGAGTGGACTGCCAAGCCGATGTTGCCATTCTCGTCCGTGCGGAAAGCAAGACGGGCTTCGGTGTAGATGGTGGTGTCACCAACGGGTACGGCAATCGTCACGAGGTTACTCTTCTGCCAGTTGAGCAGTTTCTCCAGTTCTCTGCTCTGCTCCAATCGCTCACGGGACAGCCCGAGGCTGTCGAGCGTCTTCCAATCCACCTTTTCGGGGTCGATGGCAGTGGCGTTCTTCTGTCGGGGCAGATAGTCCTCAAAGGGTACGCCCATTTCTGCCAGTTGTTGCTTGTTTTCGGGCTTCTCACGGCTTTGGAGCATGGTACGAAGATTGTCCACGCCTTGCTCCACGTTGTTGGATAAGACCTTGTACAGCCCGAAGCGGGTCGGATCGTTGAACTGTTTGAGAAAGTTGTCCATGAAGTTCTTCAGCAGTCCGTCCTTGCTGTTGAACTTCAAGAACGAAGCCTGATTTGTCGCTTTGGCTTCGGTGGTTTTGAGATTGCCCTTCTCGTCAATCCCGGAAACGACGGAGAGCTTACCAGCCTCCTGTCCGTTCTTCACTTCTGTGCGGTCTTCCAAGACCAATACATAGTTGTTCGATTCCATAATTATTTGTTATTGAGTGAGTAATTCATCATCGAACACCAAATATATAGGCGAAAACATTACAAAGTTACAAGTAGAGAGAAGTCAGGGAAAATAAGGATAAGGCAAGAAATTGCAAATGTTGTATGCAAAAACATTAGGGCTCAATAAATTCTATCATGCTAATTATTAGGCAGTTATGATTGTCTCTGAGACAATTCGAGAAAAAATCAGCGTGAAAATTTGGTTATTTAAACCTTAATTTGTACATTACGCTCACGTAAGAGGAGTCTCCGTTTCATTGTGAGACTTTCTCGGAACTAGCCGGAACCCGAAAAGGCGAATAAAAGAGTAGGGAAAATATTTTTTAGTTCTGTGTTATGAAGAAAAATGAATTTGATGGTCTTGTGAAGATCAACAATGAAGGGATGAAAGCTGTGAAGGGAGGTTACACTCTTCACACGGTAACAGTGACTCCAAAAAGTGAGGCCTTAGAGCCCGATGATCCTGATTGCCCTGAACATGGAAATGGTTGTGATGGGGATGATGGTATTCATAATGATTGATTTTACAATAATCAATCTTAAACGTTAAAAGTTGCACAAGGGTGGATGGAAGAATTACTATAGAAGTGTTTTCTGTCTGCTCTTGTGCATTCTTTTTTGTAATTTTCGTTTATGGTATTAATTCTTTCTAATTATGGAGATTACTCCTCGGATATCGTGATGGATCACATCAAGATATTGGGGGGAGAATGCATACGTGTTAATTCCTTTGATTTATTGAACGACTCAATAAAACTTTCCATAAACGATGATTTCTTGGAGTGTAATGGTCGTGTTATTGACCCTCAAAAGATTGGATCTGTTTGGTTCCGAAAGTTTGGATTTTTTAGAAAAAGTCCTCAATATCAGAAACTGCAACGAATTCTTGAGCCAACAGCACAATCGTATATCGCTACTGAGTTCTCAAAAATTATAGAGGCTTTTGAGTATTATTTTAGATCTTCATTTTGGCTAACTGATCCACGGAATATCGCATTGAATAAATTTGTAGTTCTGAAACAGGCACAACGTGTAGGGCTTTTAGTTCCAGCTACATATGTTGTAAATAGGCTAGAAAAACTCATAGAGATTAGAAATATTGAGGGGGATCTTATATCGAAGTCAATTTATGACCCCCTTGTAATTTATTCAAAGGGGAAGAACTATAGTATGTATACAACATTGATAGAGGAAGAAGATCTTTGTAAAATGCCAGATTCATTTCTCCCATCAATGGTTCAAAAAGCCATCCCCAAACAATTTGAAGTTAGGGTGTTTTTTCTTATGGGAGAATGTTTTTCCATGGCTATAATGTCTCAGGATGACGAAAATACAGAAACAGACTATCGAAAGTATAATTTTGACAATCCTAATAGATTTCTTCCATTTCAATTGCCAAAGAATATTGAGGACAAAGTTGTGGATCTTATGGCAGAATTGTCTCTAAATACGGGGTCTATAGATTTCATATTAACACCAGAAAATGAGTATATTTTCCTAGAAGTTAACCCGACAGGTCAGTTTGGAATGGTTGACTATTCCTGTAATTATGGATTACATGAAAAAGTGGCAAATATTCTCATTGCAAAAGATAAGGAATATCATGAAAAGATTTCTTGAGCGGTTTAATTCGGAGAAAGATTTTCTCTCTTCACTTTCTCTGAATGCTCTTCTTGCAGAAGAAATAGATGAAAATAAGGAGGTCTCTGTTATGAAAGTTGAATACAGGTCTTTATCTTGCTCCTACTATAATAACAAAGATCATGTGTCGTTTTCTTACTTCAAAGACATTATAATTCCAGATATAGATTGATCTATTAGGTGTATGTCTCTTTAGTGTATTAAAATACGGATAGACAAGATACTAACTAGGGCGAAATCAGTATAAAAATGAAGGAAAAAAGAGAAACCGTCATATTGGCTCCTTGTTGTGTTATTGTAAAAGGAAGGAATAATTCTTGTATTTACGATCTACAAAGAAATGGGATTTATCGTTTTCCTAATAAATTTCTTTCAGTATTTGAAGATGCTGATAATATGGGAATTTGGAAAATATCAACTGACAATTCTAGTTCTCAAGAGAAGTTTTTCGTAGATGAACTCCAGAAAAATCAATTGTGTATAGTAACCAGCCAAGATTGTTTTTTTCGCCCACTAAGTACAGAACATCATACCGAGAGAGTTTGTGAAAATGCAATCATAGATAGAGGAGCAGATTCCTCTTATTCTATGAAAAGTTTGGCAGAGAAACTCAGTATAGTTTCTTGTGCAGCCGTAAGCCTTAGATATTTTTATCCAGTAAAATTGGATTTTATGGAACCCGATATAATGGCTTTTGCAGATTCAACTGTGAGGTCTATAGAAATTCATTGTAATTGCTTAGATGAATTAAACTCATTGGATTTCAGGGAGTTTAAAAAGCGAAATGGCAGAGTGTGTTCTTTTGTTTTATACTCAGAGAAAGAGAGCAAGGTCTTTAATGTCGGCAGTGATTTAAGCGTCCATTTAAAGAAATTCCCGATGAATGCCTGCAACATGTGTGGTTGTGTTTCTGAAACGAAAATGCGAGCTCAAACTCAATTATATACTGAATCAAAAAATCACAATAATTGTCTATATCGTAAGATTTACATCGGGAAGCAAGGAGAGATCAAAAATTGTCCAGAAATGCCTACTTGTTATGGATTGCTTGACGATTGTGCACTACAACTAAAAAACATACTTAATTCTCCAGAATTTAGGAAATATTGGTCTTTAACCAAGGATATGGTGGACGAATGTCAAGATTGTGAGTTTAGATATGCTTGCCTTGATTGCCGTTGCTTTCTGCATGAACCTGAGAATATATACTCCAAACCATTAAAATGTTCATATAAACCGTAATGAAGTTATGAAGAAATGTGTGATTTTATCGGTCTTTGTGTGCTTACTTGTGGGTATTGTGTCTTCATGTGTAACATACCGAAAATTACTTTTTGCTGAAGGATTTGTTGTAAGGGCAGAAAATAATTCTATTGAAAATAATGAATTACCTATACTGAAAATAAATCCTTCTGCATTGAATCTTAAAGAGAAGAGATTAACCTTTAAAAAAGACCGATTGTCAGAGGAGTTGGAGGTGCATGTTTCCACGATCTTGCAGGAATGCAATTCAGCCCAAAATGTTGTTATTGCAGTTTCACAGGATTTTATCATTGTAAAAAATAAGAACAACTGCCAATTAGATGCTAGATATGTATACCAATTCGATTTCGAATCAGATCAGTGGGTGTGCACGTATCTAGATATTCCAACCAACACGCTTTCACATATGAATGATTCTTGGTCTTTTTCTAGAAGTGTATATGTGGTAAAGCGAAGAAATAGGATGATCATCAAGGACTATTTTGGAGATATTTCTGTTATCTACGTTATACAAGGGAAGGATTACAAAACCCCTTTTTATGCGACTGCCATGTGGAGTCCATCTGATTTCAAAGATTTTATAACAATATCAAATTACATCAACAAGGAGATAAATCCGATCAGCTATAGTATAGCAAGGAGTAAATGATTTGATTAACAACGAATAGCGTCAATTATGAAGAACTTATTAGTTGCAGCATTTTTTTGCTTTATATCTCAACCCTTGGTTTTTTCACAGGTATTGTATTCAGGACAAGTGCTTTCCGAAGAGACTGGAGTTCCTATCGAATTTGCTAATGTGATTATACTATCTCAAGATTCTTCTTTTCTTGCAGGAGGTGTTACTAGCGAAAATGGGATGTATTCTTTTAACTTAGAGCAAAAGAAGATTGAAGGGCAGTTTCCTCAATTGATAAAAGTTACTTCTGTTGGATATGAAAGTCTGATTAAACCATTGGCTTCATATCCCCGAGAAAATGCTCGTTTGTTATTAAAGCCCCATGTTGAACATCTTCAAGAGGTGACGGTCATAGGGAAACGTAGAGTATTCTCGTTGAAGGATGGAGCTTTTATCGCCAATGTTGCGGCTGTTCCTTCGTTGAAGAACAGTGGTTCTATGGACGATTTATTGAATCGGATACCTTTTGTTCAAGGAGGTGGGGGCTCCTATTCTGTTTTGGGGACTGGCGGTGATGCGACACTTTATCTTGATGGACAAAAGGTGCAAGACGCTAGCATTCTACAACAATTACGTTCTCAAGATATTGCAAGTATCGAAGTTATTAATACACCAGGAGTTCAATATAAGGCCTCCACTAAATCTGTGATTAAGATAAATACTATCAAAAAACACAACAGCACAAGTTTATCGGTCTCTCAATATGCCTTAATGCAAAATAAACTTAGCACATATTCGGGGGGCAATGTTTCACAAAGCAACAAGCGAACTTATTGGAACTTTAATGTTGGTTATAGTCATACAGGTATGTCAAATCGAAGTAGCGATTACTATGCTTTGAGTAATGATGGCAGTTTATCAGAAACCTCTAGTACTGCAAATATAATCAACCAGAGTGATTTCCTTATAGGAGGATTTAACTTGAACTTATCCCCATCGAAAGAGACCAATATAGGTGTTATTTCTAATTTCAATATAGGGAATGCGAAATTTGATATCCATTCAAGTGGTCTAATACATTCAGAGAATGGGGTTGAACAATTGAATACTCCATTTTCATCTCAGTTAAACACAAAGCCATATAAATCAACTTCTAGCTTGTATTACAACGGAAAGATTGGGAAAACAAGCGTGAATGTTACTGATGAGTTTCTCTTTGGACGCAGTACCAAACTTTTTTCGTACGATGAAATTGAAACTTCATCATCTATAGAGACTACAGGCAAGCAAAGTTTTGCCATGAACTCTATAATGTTGTCTTTTCAAACCCCAATAAAAAGCGTAATGCTGGGGTATGGTACCGAGATGACGGTTAGCTTCAATAGGAATAGCCTTCTTAAAAATGAAGAGGGATTAACGACAGATGTTGCAAATTCAAATATAAAAAACAAGCAAACCCTTTTGGCTTCATTCTTGGACTTAAGGACTAAATGGAAAAAAATGTCGTTGTATGCAGGGTTACGTTATGAATATGAAATGTCGTCTTACATACAGAACGGCATAAAACCCACCTTTCAAAAGTCCTCTCCTCATTTTGTGAGTCCAACCCTTTCTTTATCCTATTTTGAGAAGGACTTTCAGATGACTCTATCTTATAGGATGAACATCAACAGACCTGCATACTCCTCTTTAAATAATTTTGTGATTATTGAGAATCAATATATTTACCAGCAAGGAAATCCTTTTTTGCTCAATCAAACAAAAGATGTAGTACAACTCATCGGTACGTATAAGAAATTCTCGTTTAATCTGAGCTGTAATTATATACAAAACACCACAGCAACAGTATTGACGAAGCATGAATCCAACGAGAATGTTGTATTGAAGCGTGTGATTAATATCCCCAATTACTCTATGTTTTTTTTCGGTTTAAATTGGAAAGATTCGTTTGGCCCTTATTCTCCATCAATAGGCCTAAACTGTACAAAGCAGTTTGTAGAATATCATGGACATTCATATAACCGCCCAATGATCAGACTTACGAGTGAGCACTATATTGATCTTGGGAGAGGTTGGCGTTCTAGCCTCTTTGCTAGCTATTCTACTAGGAGTAACAATCTCTTCCTAGACCTCTCTAGGAGATGGAATTATAATGTTATGCTTTCAAAAAGCTTTAAGAACTTCACTTTCGATTTTACCCTACAGAATTTGTTCCTTGACAATAAGCTTTATAGATTGAGGGAAATGTCGGGGATAGTTTCCAAAGAAATAGAGGAACAGGATTTTTCAGGAGTGAGTTTGAATATTTCATACCGGTTCAATTCCGTTAGGGCTAGCTATAGAAATAGAAAAACCAGTAATGAGAGCAAGCGTTTTTGACTATTTCTTTCGTAAGAGGGTATATCCCTATCGGCAATATGATTCAATGGATTGTGGTCCAACATGTTTGAAAATAATTGCGAAATACTATGGAAAGGATGTAGATATTGAGACTATTCGGAAGTTTTCAGGTATTGCACGAGACGGAGTCTCACTGTTTGGACTAGACGTGGCAGCTAAAAGGTTGGGGTTTGAAACAACCCCTGGGTTGATTTCTGCGCATGATTTGGTTCATCATCTGGATGGACCGTGTGTTATTCATTGGAACCAAAAACATTTTATGGTTTGCTACAAGATTACATCTAATCGCTCCACCACCGTATTTCATGTTGTTGATCCAGCGCAGGGCCGTTGTAAATTTTCGATGGATGAGTTTCGCTCTTTATTTGAGACCAATGAAGGAAAAGGTGTTGTATTACTCTTGTCTCCAAGCAAAAATTTTACGGAAGGACTCTCACAAAAAGATAAATTAGAGGTATGGAGGACACTTCTTCCATACACACGGAAATACAAGTTGTTCTTTATTCATATTCTTGTTTTCCTCCTTATTACTAGTGTTTTGGGATTTGTGTTTCCCATTCTTACTCAAAAAATTGTTGATAGTGGTATTCAACTAAAGGACAAGAGTTTAATTTGGCTTATCATTCTTGCTCAATTGGGTATTCTCGTATCTCGATTTTCAGTGGATTTTTTGCGTTCTTGGGCTTTGCTCCAAGTTAATTCTCGAATAAATATACTATTTCTCTCTGATTTTCTTCATAAGATAGTACGACTTCCTCTTGCTTTCTTTGATAGTAAGAATGTAGGAGACATTATGCAAAGAATCGAAGACAATTCAAGGATAGAACGATTCCTCACAGGAGAGTCTTTTCTTGCAGTGTTTTCCGTGATTAATATAGCTGTTTTTTCTGCGCTACTAGCTTATTATAAATTACAATTCTTGGTGATATTTATTGTGGGAAATACTGCCTATATTATATGGGTAATGCTTTTCTTAAAATATCGTCATGAGTTGGATAATCGTAGATTTGCTCAAGCATCGGGGGAACAATCTAAATTAATTCAACTTATAACAGGAATAGCAGAACTCAAAATCAACAGAAGTGAAAAAAAAGAGATTTGGGGGTGGGAAAAGCTACAAGCTAATTTATACACAATTGGAGTCAAGAGTCTATTGCTTTTTCAAATTCAAAGAACCGGGGGGCTCTTTTTCGGTCAATTTGTGAATTTGATCATTACTTATCTTGCCGCAATTTCTGTCGTTGACGGTCAATTGACTTTAGGAGAAATGATGTCTATAATGTATGTCATAGGTCAATTGTCTGTTCCAATAGAACAACTCATTCAGTTTGCTCGATCTGCACAAGATGCTGCAATTAGTATTGAAAGGATAAACGAAATTCGAACGATGCAAGACGAATATGACACAAAGAATGTTCTTTTAGATAATCATCAAGAGGATATAAGGGTAAGCAACCTTTCATTTTCGTATAACTATCCAGAAGAAAAAATGGTTATTTGCGGTCTTAACATGGAATTTCCCAAAAAAAAGGTAACTGCAATAGTCGGAGCTAGTGGCAGTGGGAAAACCACTTTAATGAAACTATTGTTAGGCTTTTATACCCCTACATGTGGAAAAATCACAATTGGAGGCAGTGATGTTAGTACCATCAACCCATTCCAATGGAGATCAAGTATTGGTGCCGTATTGCAAGATGGCTTTATTTTTTCAAGCACTATTGCCGAAAATATTGCTCTCTCTGATTTGACTGGAGTTAATTTAGACTTAGTCACTGAAGCTGCAAAGATTGCTTGTATTCATGACTATATAGAGACATTGCCATTGAAATATAACACTCGAATTGGCATGGAAGGGGCGGGATTGAGTCAAGGTCAAAAACAACGAATACTAATAGCTCGTATGGTGTATAAAAATCCTAGTATTATATTTCTTGATGAAGCAACAAATTCTCTTGATGCTAATAATGAAAAGCAAATAATGGAGAATTTAAAGTCATTCTGCAGAGAAAAAACAGCTATTATTATTGCACATAGACTTAGTACCGTAAAAGAAGCTGATAATATAATCGTAATGGAACGTGGTCGTGTAGTTGAACAAGGAACCCATGAGGAACTAATCCGTCTTAGAGGGAATTATTACACGCTCATTAAAAATCAATTGGAGCTAGGAGGCTAATCATCTTTATATCTAAATTCACAAGTCATATACTACTATGGAGCATAGTCCAGAGATCAATCGAATTTTGTCAAAAAAAACGTCATCTTACTATAAAATCGGGGTGTTGTCTATTGGTGTTTTACTCATAGTTTTAACTCCGTGGATCTTATCATTGACAAAAGAACGAAACAGTGATATTGCCAGCCAAATTAGTTTTCATATTGAATTAAAAGATCATGTAAAATTTGTTTCTCATGAAGAGACTTTTTTTTCTTCAGAAAAGATATCTCCAACACAATTTTCACACATGTATATATTGTCCGAGAAGGATAGTGATGGTGGGAATACAAAGAATAACATCAACATTGTGTTAATAAAAAATGGGAAAGCATTTGTTAGTAGTGAATTGTCAAGTAAGGATATTACTATACAGTGCGAGTTTTCTTATCAAGGAAATACAGAATCTATATTTGCTAATTGTGACTCTATTGTGCTGAAATATAATGAACATATAATTCCATTGCTGGTTTCTAGTGTAAAATCCGTATCTGATATGAAGTCAATTATTACAGCTTATTTTGATTTTGCTTATCATTCAAGATTTGTATATATTCCGCCTTATATCCCATTTGCAGAGATTCTAAAAAGAAATTAATTAAAGCGCATATATGACCCAACTAACACAAAAAGAGGAGTTAATTATGGCTACTATTTGGAAAATTGCATCGCCTTTTTCTATAAGAGATATCTCATCTCCTTGGCCATATACAACGGTTGCATCAATCGTTGGAAAACTTCAAAAAAAAGGATACATCTCTAGTACGTCACGTGTAAAAAACAAAGGTAAATATTTATATAGCATTATCATACCCAAAGAAGACTATGTTTTTAACAAGCTTGATAATCTATTTGTCGATATTTGTAATTCCAACTATTCAATGTTTACTGAACTCGTAGCACAGGTTATCTCTGAAGTTAATAAAGAAGTAGATACTTAGGCTGGATATTGTTCTATTCTGCATATTCCATAGATAAATGCAATACTAAGTCAAATTTAGGAAGAAAGATTCAAAAGAGGGGGGATGGTTTAATTTTTTTTCAGGGACTATGGTTTAGTTTATGTTTTATCATAGCAATCTGTTTAGATGTTATATCAATGAAAGAAGAATGTTTCGGTAGATATTGCCGAATGAGTGCATTCAGGTATTCGATGTGTGGTTTGTCCGTAGAAGTGTATGGTCTGGCGAAATACACCGGCACCTTGAGGCGCTTTTTAATCTTATCAAAAGCCATAAACTCTGGTCCGTTGTCCGTTGTGATAGAATGTAGTTGTCCTCTTCGTTTGAGATAGGCCAATCTCTTGACCAGTTCTTTGACTAAGGGCTTTGCTTTGCGTCCGTGAGGAAGTGCCTAAATAATGTCAAAGTCTGTTTTCCGATTAGTGAGCGTTAGGATAGCCTTGCTTCCACCCCTGCCGATAATCAAGTCCATTTCGAAGTCTCCCGTGCGCTCTTGGGTATTAATACTTTGAGCGTATTCTACTACTTTAAACCAATAGACTTAAGATTTACAACCGTGTTTTATGAATTTCCAAACGATTCAGTTTTGAGCAATCTTCTTAGAATATTTAGAGATATTGAGTTGTAAGATAGATTACTCTTTAATTAAGTGGGAAAGAGTAGCATCACCTTTGATACGGGTTACTTCGCTGTTGACTAGAGCAAGGACTTCTTGTTTCACATGTTTATAGTTGGCTTCGATGGTCTCTTTGAGATTGTCGGAGCCATCTTCATTTGTAAAGTCCGCTATCACGGGTATGGGTTGGTAGGCTTTCATCTCGGCAGAGACCTTGGCACTGTCCACCACTATCTCTGCGTGGAAAATCTTTTGGTCGATGCGTTCATCAAAATTGTCAGACACAGCCCCCACGAACATACCTTGCGTGAGGTTGGAGATTTTACTTGCAGGGATAAGGCTATCCATTTGTGTAGAGATAGAGGTGGACTTGTCGTTGCGGTTGATGGTCATCGACTGCCGTTGCTGAAGCACCTTGCCGAAACGTTCGGAGAGTGTCTTGGCTGTTTCGCCAACCACCTGCCCACTAAACATATTTCCTACCGTATTCTGAATTACTTTACTCTCCTTATCGCCATAGTCACGGGTAAGCTGTGAGAAGTCCTGAAAACCCAAACACACCGCCACCTTGTTGCTTCGTGCCGTAGCGATAAGGTTGTCCAGTCCACGAAAGTAGATAGTCGGCAACTCGTCGATAATCACCGAGGATTTGAGTTGTTTCTTCTTGTTGATGAGCTTCACGATACGGCTATTGTAGAGTCCGAGTGCAGCCGAATAGATATTCTGACGGTCTGGGTTGTTGCCCACCACAAGGACTTTCGGCTCATTCGGGTTATTGATATCAAGCGAGAAATCATCGCCTGTCATCACCCAATAAAGAGCAGGTGAAATCATACGGGATAGCGGTATCTTGGCAGAAGCTATCTGTCCCTGCAACTGGTCTTGGGCGCCCCCCTCCCAAGCATCCATGAAAGGAGAAAGGTAATTGGCAAGTTCATCGTAGGAAGTGAGTATTGGGAATATCTGTGCGTAGGGTCGGTTCAGAAACTCAATGGCATGAGGGAAGGTACAATACTTCCCATTCTCATAGATTTTGAGGAACCAGATAATGGCTGCCAGCAAAATGATTGGCGACTCTACGAAGAAGTCCCCTTGCTTCTGTATCCATGAGCGGTTGAGATTAAGCATAATGGTATAGGCACTCTCGTACGCGTCCGATATATCTGTCATAAAGGCTGGGTTAATGGGATTACATCGATGTGACTTCCTCGGATCATCGAAGTTGATCACATAGAACTGTGGCTTTACTTTGTAAGCGTCCAAATGATGGAGCAGGTGATTGTAGGCAATCTCTGAGAGGTCGGGGAACTTGTAATCGTAGATATACATGGCAAAGCCTTTCTCAATTTGCTGCTTGATATAGTTGTTTACGATGGCATACGACTTACCCGACCCCGGAGTACCCAGCACCATCGAGGCACGAAAGGGATTGACCACATTGATCCAGCCCTTGTTCCACTTCTTTTTGTAGTAGAATCGTGTAGGTAGATTAACCGAGTATTCATTTTCCATCAATCGTGTTTCCTGCATAAAGCTCTCGTTCTCTGTATTGAAAACATCGTCCATCAGGTTGTTTTTGAGTAGTCGGCTCATCCATACGCCACCCATCAAGAGACAGATATAGCCCACGGAGAGCGTAAAGATATAGAGCGAAGCGGCACCGACCTTACCGATGGGCAATGCCAGCACCCACCAATTGAGAAAGAAAAAGACGAAGCCTGAGAAAAGCACCGTCCAAATCTTTGGCCACGTGATTTTCTCTTCCTTCACCCCTTTCGTCCCCAAACAAGAAAGGGCAAGGAACACCACACAAAAGAGTTTCGTCCAAAGGATGGACGAGAACAAGCCCGTAGTCCGCTCAAAATTCATCAGTATTTTGTTGATGATGCTCAATGTGAAATGCCATTGCTGGAATGCCTCGTAACAAAACCAATAACAGTTGGCAAGTAGGAATATCACAGAAATCCCCCGCATAAAATCCATAATCTTGCCCAATGCCCTTAAATCATCTTCTTGTGCCATAATCGTATTGTTGTTGTTTAATCGTTGTTTGAATACTATTCGTTTATCGTTTACTTCGTCTGAGTTTGACCTTATTTGCTTTTCGGATCTTGCGTTGCCAAGTCGCCTCCTTCCAATCATCATTACCCGTTGGGGCGAAAGGTTCGCCAACAAGTTCCTCCATGAGTTCATCGACGATATTGTCGCTTTCCTCCGTGTTCGGCTGCATCGGCAAGACAATGTTGGTTTGTTCGGAACGTAAGGACGGATTGCCATACAGCGTTTCGTCCAAGAAGGGATTATGATTAGGATTGTCGAAGTAGGCATTAAACGCATTGGCGGCATATCCCTTGCCCAATCGTGAGCCATTAAGAGCAACGCCCTCTTTATCATCAATGAATGTGATACCATAGATGCGTCCGCTCTCATTCTTTCGGATAACCGTTCGCAAGCCTTGTTCCTCCATTCGTTGTTGCAGAGCTTCCTCTGTTTGAGGGGAAGTACGCATAACTTGCAGGACTTTCTCTCTTACGGCAGGTATCAGCGGTTTGATGCCTTGCTTGGATTTCTGTATCCTATTCTGTAGGGCAGTATAGCCCACACCACGACCGATGTCCGAGGCATGGATGGGTGTGCTTACCTTGTCTCCCTTATCATCGGTTGGAACATAGACCACTCCGTCATACTTCTTTCCACGAAACTCTGTCTTCACCTCTTCTACTGTAATATAGTATTGGGAGAGAATGGCATTGAGTTCGCCCAAAGAACAGAAGCGGTAATGCTTCAGAACCCTGCGGACAACGCTTGCCACTTGCTCCTTGATATTTCCTTTTGTGGTATCTATCTTGGGCGTTTCTATTACCGCTTTCTCATTAACTTTTGAACTTGGAATCAAGTTGTATTTTCGCTCCAAGGCATCAGTAATCAGCTTACTTCTTTTGCCCTCGAACTTGTCATTGATTTTTCTTCTATTACTATCTACCCGAAGCGATACGATATGTATATGCTCACGGGCGATGTCGTTATGCTTGAACACGATGTAGGGTTGCTTGCCATAGCCGAGTGCTTCCATATACTCCTTGGCAATCTGCGCAAGAAGTTCATCAGAGAGTTTCTCGTCCGGATGCGGATTGAGCGAGCAATGAAACACCGTCTTTTTTGTTCGGCACTTCTCCGGGATAAGTGCTTGCATATCGGCAAATACCTCTGCCATCGTATAAGTTCCCTCTTTGTTTTGATACAAGCCTTGGGCAAGAAGAATGCTTGCTTCCTCTTTTTCCACCTTTTTGAAGTTATATCCCAGTGCTCCTCCAAGGTTCTCCGTTGCTGAAATCTTGGCAATCATTTCTTACGGTAGTCTATGGTAAGACTGATAGCTTGTTCCTGCAAAGTGATAATTTGAGCTGATAAATGCTCCAACTTTTCAAGCAGTATCTGTGCAGTTTTTACGCTATGATAGCTGTTGATGGCACGCACAGTCTGGTTATACAGCACGCCAATCTTGTGAATTTGTGCCGTCAGTTCGGACAGTTTTCGATAGTATTCCACGGCGGATTTATCCACCGTAATCACCTTGAAATGCTCTCCAAGAATACGACCACGCACGAAATCCGACTTGGTTTCCGCACCTGATTTATGGAACAAATCAATCGCCCGTTGCTGGTCTTTCGGGTTGGGCAGACGTACATGCCAGTTATCCCATCGAGGCTTTTCAGAGGCTTTTTGCCCATTATTCTTTTCTGTCTGTTTATTCATCTGTTGTTTCTTCTTTTAATTACGACTTTGGAGTAATTCTCTCCCCTTCGGGGCAAGGGTCTTTGTGGTACAAACTGCGGTTTGTGTTACAAAGACACACCTTGCCGGTATCAAGAGTTGATGCGATTGGAGCATCCACCTTTCAGGGTGTCCGCTTCGGGGAGGTTACCTCCATGTTTTCTATCTGCTTGCAAAGTTACGGCAGGAATGTAATTCGCTCACTATAAGCGATATTCATTCTTTTTCCTTCCTTTTCCCTGCACTTCCTTAAGGCTTGTGACCGACTGATTTACTGACTTAATTTGCAGCGGATTTAGGTCAGAAACGACTGACTGACCGACCCATTTTTCGATGATCTAAGTCGGTTAAAGAGTAAATCGGAAGGTTGGTTAGACGGACAGAAAGTAAGAGAGTCCATCACTCAAAGAGTAAGTAAGTCGGCTGGTCAAAAAGTCAGTTGAACAGTAGCTCGGAGAGTCAGCCAATCAATCGGTCAAGACTGACTGATTGACCTCGTAAAACAAAGTTTATAACGCAATGTGCAAATGACAATGAAACAAGAGACAAAAAAACAGCCCATCTTTCTGGGCTTTGCCTCCCAAAAGGGGGGCGTGGGAAAGAGTAGCCTTGCCGAAGTGCTCGCATCCGTTCTCTATTATGAGAAGGGAGTATCCCTTTTGGTCGTGGATTGTGACGGTACGCAAGAGTCGTTCTTCAAACTGCGACAAAGGGAGCGAAGAATCATCGAGGGGAGTGAAGAGCTTACAGCACAGATGGGACAGTTCTTCAGCAAATTTGGCAAACCTGCCTATCCCATCATCCGCTCCACCCCGAAAGAGGCGATTCAAGATGTAGAGGAATACCTGAGTTCGCACAATACGAAAAGAAGCCTTGTCATCTTCGATTTCCCCGGTCATGCAGAGACGGAAGATTTGCTCGAACTCTCCATTGAAGTGGACTATATCATCACGCCCATCGAGGCAGATCCCCAATCCTTGGTCTCCAGCTTTGCCTATGCCAAGGCGATAAGGGACTTGGGAGTCAGTCTCAGCGATGCCCGCATCAAGGATTTGCTTCTGCTGTGGAACAAAATCAATCGTAATGCGAGCACCGTCGTTATGGATTATTACACACAATATGCGAAGGATGAGGAAATCAACCTCTTTGATGCCCGTATCTATCATTCGGTGAGGTTCGCCAGAGAGTTGGGGCAAGGAGGAGTGAAAGGCGTCTTCCGCAGTTCCTATCTCCCTCCTGCACTTGCCTTGCGCCAACCTACAGGTATTGACCTTTGGGTGCAGGAAATGATGGATAAATGTCAGATTAGCCCCGACAGCCTATGAGTTCCATTACTGAAGAACGGCAGAAAATCCTGAAAAAGAAACTCAAGGAGATGGGTAATTACGGTGTACAGGTACGCACACCCGAAGAGTCTCCTTTCTATGACCAGCCCACAGACTACGAGCGGGAATTGGAGCGGATGCAGGTCGAAGAGCCGGAAGAAGAGGAAAGTCATGTCCAACCGTCCAAAGAATCATCTGTGGAAGAAAAAGCAGCAGAGGAGCGTCCAGTAAGAAAGTCAAGAGTCAAAGGAAACAAGGAGGAAGGTATGCCGGTCGGGCTATCTTTTGAGGAGTACCAAGAACGCTACTTTGTCCGCTTGTCAGACCGTAATGGCAAATCCGGATTTACCATCAACAGTGAGATATTGCAACTCCTCAAAGATGTTCTTCGTGATGTCCGTGCCAAGACCACCATCACCTCCTACATCGAGAACATTCTTCTTGAACATCTGAAAGAACATCAAGCCCTGCTGAACAAGACAGCGGCACAGTATAAACGCAATCAAACACTCAACTTATGATGGAAAAGATATTACTGAATATCCTCTTGTTCTTAGGCGTGGTCTGGATGCTCTTGGGCATCGTGTACTTCTGTTTTCAGTGCTTCCCTTTCCGTAAGAAAGGGGAGAAAAGGAAAGAGGTAAGTGCAACTACTCCATTACCACAAAGAGAGCCGAAAAAGGAAGATGACTCCCATATTCTGGTAGGGCGAAGCAAGGCGTTCATTTCCTCTTCCATCCCTCGAGTTCCCGCTGTTTCCTCATCTGAAAAAGCGATTGAAAATCCCAATACTTTTGCGATGCAAAACGCTCAAACAGAGCAACAAACAGCCGATGACACGGAAGTATCGGAAGAAGAGGAAAGCAATATGGAGGAGGGTGAGAATGAGATGCAAGTTGCCTACACGATGGACGAGACGGATGAAGACTCCATTGTCCGAGAGGAACTGCAAATCGCAGACGAGGCTATACCCGAGACAACACCTACCGCCATTCTCTCCCGTGACTTGGCAAGGGTCAGCCGATGGAGCCGAAAAGACGACGCTTTAGATGAGGAGGACGAAGCCGAAGTTCACGAAACGCTCCAATCCATACGGGGTACTGACCTGATGGAGTATATGAAGAAGGTGACGCTCCAGCAAGAACCGGATCATCAGCAACTTCTCGCCGCCATACGCAAGGCAGAAGAAGCGGAACAGGCGGAGGATACGATACCCGCTTCCTCCGAAAAGAGCGGTGAAGACAACGACGAAGATATGGAGGAAAGACCGCTTTCCTACTATCTCTAAGACAACGGATGCGGAGTATCGGAAGGGTGGCAAATAAGTAAAACAATCGTACACGCCCTGAAGCCACCCTTGCCGACTCCGATAAAACGCAATTATTTATTAACAACTCAATAAAGCAATAGTACAATGAACAGAAAGAAAATTGCAATGATGATGCTTCTTGTCCTCGCCACTACCGCAGGAGCATACGCACAGGGAAACGGTATGGCAGGTATCAACGAAGCCACGAAGATGGTCACAAGTTACTTTGACCCGGGCACAAAGCTCATCTATGCCATCGGAGCCGTGGTGGGCTTGATTGGGGGAATAAAGGTGTATAACAAGTTCAGTTCGGGCGACCCCGACACGAGCAAGACGGCAGCCTCTTGGTTTGGTGCTTGTATCTTCCTGATTGTAGCAGCTACCATTCTTCGTTCCTTCTTCTTGTAACAATGGCAGAGTGGGAAATCAATAAAGGTATAGGTCGGACGGTGGAGTTCAAGGGGCTGAAGGCACAGTACCTCTTTCTGTTTGCGGGAGGCTTGCTGGCTGTCTTCATCCTCGTGGTCGTACTCTATCTCTGCGGAGTCAGCCAGATAGCCTGCTTGGTCATAGGCGTAGTGGGTGCCACCCTCGTGGTGTGGCAAACGTTCGCCATGAACCGCAAGTACGGGCAGTATGGACTGATGAAAAAGGGAGCGGTGCGTATGCACCCACGCTACCTTGTAAATCGCCACACGACCTGTCACCTTATCCGTAACCTCAAAAGAAAGAAGAATGAGAAACAACAGTAAGATAACAACCTTGGAGTCGAAGTTCCCCCTGCTCTCCATCGAGCAGGGATATATCGTAAGCAAGGATGCAGACATCACGGTGGCTTTCCGTGTGGCGTTGCCTGAACTTTTCACCGTCACTTCCGCCGAATACAAAGCGATGCACTCCGCTTGGAACAAAGCAGTAAAGGTTTTGCCCGATTACAGCATCGTCCACAAACAGGATTGGTTCATTAGGGAAGACTATCAAGGAAAACTCTCCGATGGCGGACTGAGCTTCCTTGCCCGCTCCTCCGAACGGCATTTTAACGAGCGTCCGTACCTGCACCACTCGGTCTATCTGTTTCTTACCAAGACGAACAAACAGCGATTGGCACAACAGAGCAATTTCTCTTCACTCTGCCGTGGACGTCTTCTGCCTAAGGAGATTGCCAACAAGAACGAAGTGATGAAATTCTTGGAAGCCGTGGGTCAGTTCGAGCGTATCATCAATGATACGGAGCAGATAAGGATTATCCGCATGACGGAGGAAGAATTGGTCGGCACAAAGGAAAGGAGTGGTCTGTTAGACCGCTACTTCTCTCTTTCTGAAGAAGGACATGCCTCGTTGGAAGACATCCGCTTGGGTGCCGACCTCGTGCGTGTAGGCGACAACCTTTTGTGTCTGCACACACTCTCCGATACCGATGATTTACCCACAAGTGTGAACACTGACAGCCGTTATGAGCGACTATCGACAGACAGAAGCGACTGCCGTCTCTCCTTTGCTTCTCCCGTAGGTCTGATGCTCCCCTGCAATCATATCTACAACCAATACCTCTTCATTGAGGATAGCGATGCCAACTTGGAACGCTTCGAGAAGCAGGCAAGAAACATGCACTCGCTGGCACGTTACAGCCGTAGCAACCAGATTAACGAGGAGTGGATACAAGAATACCTGAACATCGCCCACTCGCAAGGGTTGACTTCTATTCGTGCCCATTTCAACGTGCTGGCATGGAGTAATAACAAAGAGGAACTGCGGCAAATCAAGAATGATGTGGGGGCAGCCCTTGCCTTGATGGGGTGTAAGCCTCGCCACAATACCATCGATGCGGCAACGCTCTACTGGGCAGGCATACCCGGCAATGCCGCAGACTTTCCTGCGGAAGAATCGTTCTATACATTCATCGAGCCTGCCCTCTGCTTCTTTACGGCAGAGACCAACTACAAGGACTCGCTCTCTCCCTTCGGCATCAAGATGGCTGACCGTCTTTCGGGCAAGCCTATCCATTTGGATATTTCTGACCTGCCGATGAAGAAAGGTGTGATTACCAACCGAAACAAATTCATCTTGGGTCCTTCGGGAAGTGGCAAGAGTTTCTTTACCAACCACATGGTACGCCAGTATTACGAGCAAGGGGCGCACGTCCTCTTGGTCGATACAGGAAACTCGTATCAGGGATTGTGCGAACTCATCCACCGCAAGACCAAAGGCGAAGATGGGGTTTATTTCACCTACACAAATGAAAGCCCGATTTCCTTTAATCCCTTCTACACCGACGACTATTTCTTCGATGTGGAAAAGAGGGAGAGTATATGCACGCTGTTGCTTACGCTCTGGAAAAGTGCCGATGAGCATATCACCAAGACGGAGGCGGGCGAACTCGGTTCTGCCGTGAACTCGTACATCGAGCTGATATGTGCAGACCATAGTGTTACGCCCTGTTTCAATACCTTCTATGAATACCTGCGAGACGTCTATCGCAAGGATATGGAGAAACGGGACATCAAGGTAACACTCTCGGACTTCAATATCAACAATCTCCTGACAACCCTCAAGCAATACTACCGAGGGGGACGTTACGATTTCCTGCTGAACTCGGACAAGAACATCGACTTGCTCAGTAAACGCTTCATCGTCTTCGAGATTGATCAAGTGAAGGATAACAAAGACCTCTTCCCCGTGGTGACGATTATCATCATGGAAGCCTTCATCAACAAGATGCGAAGACTCAAAGGTATCAGGAAAATGATACTCATTGAAGAAGCGTGGAAAGCCATTGCTTCGGCTAACATGGCAGACTATATAAAATATTTGTACAAGACGGTGAGAAAGTATTTCGGGGAAGCCATTGTCGTGACGCAGGAGGTGGACGACATCATCCAGTCGCCCATCGTCAAGGAAAGTATCATCAACAACTCCGACTGCAAGATACTGCTTGACCAACGCAAGTATATGACCAAGTTCGACGGCATACAGGCGATGCTCGGCTTGTCTGAAAAAGAAAAAAGCCAAATACTCTCCATCAACCAGAACAATGACCCGAACCGACTCTATAAAGAAGTGTGGATAGGCTTGGGTGGTATGCAGAGTGCGGTCTATGCCACAGAGGTGAGTATGGAGGAATACCTAACCTATACCACCGAGGAAACCGAGAAGCTGGAAGTCATGCAGCGTGCTGAATTGCTCGGAGGCGACATCGAGACAGCTATCCGTCAGCTTGCCAATGAGAAAAGAAATAAGAAGAAATAAGTACGAACAATCAAAACATAGCAATAATGAAGAAGTATTTAGTCATGGCTCTCTTCGGATTGAGCCTTTTCGTTCCTAAAGCCCATGCCCAATGGGTAGTGACAGACCCCGGTAATTTTGCGGGCAACATTGCCAATACGGTCAAGGAAATCGCCACCGCCTCAAAGACGGTCAAGAATACCTTGGACGGATTCAAGGAGGTGGAGAAACTCTACAACGACACCAAAAAGTACTACGATGCTCTGAAGAAGGTGAACAACCTTATCGGGGATGCCTATAAGGTCAAGGAGTGCATCCTGATGGTGGGCGACATCTCGGAGATTTACGTGACCTCCTACAAACGTATGCTCTCGGATAAGAATTTCCGTCCCTCTGAACTGGCGGCGATGGCTTCTGGGTATGCCAAGCTGTTACAAGAGAGTGGTGAGAGTCTGAAGGAGTTGAAGTCCGTTGCCAAATCGGGTGTTCTCTCGATGAATGACCACGAGCGTATGCAGACGATTGACCGTATCTATACTACACTTAGAGAATATCGCTCGCTGGTGTCCTACTATACCCGTAAGAATATCTCCGTGAGTTATGTACGTGCCAGAGAGAAGAACGACCTTGCCTCGGTCAAGGCTCTTTACGGCAATATGGAAAGTCGTTATTGGTAAATCTGATACGTTATGGATTTTGCCAGTTTACACGATTTACTCCGCTCGACCTATGAGGAGATGATGCCGCTCTGCTCAGAGATGACGGGGATTGCCAAGGGAATTGCAGGACTCGGAGCACTCTTTTATATCGCCCTGCGTGTATGGGCATCCCTTGCCCGTGCAGAGCCTATTGACGTCTTTCCCTTGCTTCGCCCCTTTCTCTTGGGCTTTTGTATTATGTTCTTTCCGACCATCGTACTGGGAACGATGAATGCCGTCCTCTCGCCCGTGGTGCAGGGTACGGAACGGATGGTGCACAAGCAAGAAAACAACTTGGCGGAGCTGACTGCCAAGAGAGATAAATTGCAGGAGGAAGCCTATCTCAGAAATCCCGAAACGGCTTACTTGGTGTCCAATGAGAAGTTCGACCAGAAGATTGAAGAGATGGGTATCATCGGTCCGGAGGATGCGGTGACAATAGCAGGAATGTACGCAGAGCGTGCTGCCTATCAGACCAAGCAGTGGCTTATGAAACTCATCCACGACCTGATGGAGTTGCTCTTTCATGCGGCAGGACTGATCATCGACACGCTCCGCACTTTTATACTTATAGTTCTCTCAATTCTCGGTCCGATAGTCTTCGGTATCGCAGTGTGGGATGGCTTGTCGGGTTCTCTGACCGCTTGGTTCTCCCGCTATATCTCAGTCTACCTGTGGTTGCCCGTTAGCTCCATCCTGACGGCTCTGCTCACCAAGATACAGGTCTTGATGGTGCAGAAAGATATTGCCGCTCTTAGTGATCCTAACTACCTGCCCGATATGGGGTCGTGGTACTACATCGTCTTCTTCCTCATCGGAATCGTAGGCTACTTCTGCGTACCAACTGTTGCGGGTTGGATTATCGAAGCCGGTGGTGGCATCGGCTCCTATGGTCGCAATGTCAATCAAACGGCACAACGTGGTGCTCAGGGAGCATACACAGGCAGTAAAGCTGTCGCAGGTGGAGCAGGTGCCGTTGCAGGTAATGCTATCGGACGAATCAAGGGAGCATTACTCAAAGGAAAATAATCATCAAAACAGCAAATAAATGGAATTCAAATCACTTAGAAATATCGAAACTTCATTCAAGCAGATACGGCTCTATGCCTTCGTTTTTGCCATCGTATGTATGGCAGTCAGCGGCTATGCCGTCTATGCCTCGTATGCCTTTGCCAAGGAGCAACGGGAGAAAATCTATGTGCTCGACCAAGGGAAGTCGCTGATGTTGGCATTAAGCCAAGATGCAGCGAACAATCGTCCCGTGGAAGCTCGAGAACACGTCCGTCGCTTTCATGAACTCTTCTTCACCATCGCCCCCGACAAGGATGCCATCGAAAAGAATATGGAGCGTGCCTTTCTCTTGTGCGACAAATCGGCTTTTAATTACTACAAGGACTTGGCAGAGAAGGGCTATTACAACCGAGCAATTTCTGGTAATGTCAATCAGCGTGTGGAGATAGACTCCATCCACTGCAACTTTGACCTTCATCCCTACGAGGTGACGACCTATGCAAGGATGTTCATCATCAGACAGAGCAATGTCACGGAACGAAACCTCATCACGACTTGTCGATTGCAAAACTCCGTCCGCTCGGATAGCAATCCACAAGGTTTTCTGATAGAGCACTTTCTCGTGCGAGAAAACAGAGACCTTCAAACCTATAAGCGATAAGACAATGGCAAGGAAAAGAAACTATTTGCTCGCTCGCTACTATCTGAAGCTGCACCTGTGGCTTCGCCATCGGTGCGACAGGCTCACGACCGAGCAGCGCAAGTTCATCATCTACGGGTTAAGTCTTGTCTATTTGGTCTGCTCCGTCTGGATGATTGCGCAGTTCTTTCTTCCCCAAAGGGAGGAAGTGCTGCCCTTCCCCACGAGCGAGGTGGTGGACAGCCCCATACAAACGGACAGCCTTCATCGTATCACAGAAAACATTCATCAATTAGTATGTAAAAACAATGGAAAATAAACAGAAAGAACAACTCAAAAAGGGCTTGGTCTTCGGAGGACTCGGACTGCTCTTTGCCCTTTCGATGTGGTTTATCTTCGCCCCATCGGGCAAGGATAAGACCGCTGCCGAACAGGGCTTGAACGACAGTATCCCACAGGCAACAACCGAGCAACTGACGGGCAATAAGCTCAAAGCCTATGAACTGGGGGACAAGATGCAGCAGGAGGAGCAAGCCCGAGAGGAGTTGGGTAGGCTATCGGACTACTTCGCCGAGAACACCGAGCCTTCTGATGCGGAGCGTGCACAAGCGGCTGCCACGACAGCCAAGATTGAGAACTCGATGCAACGCTACGAGGAGAACACACGCCTCTTGAACTCCTTTTACGCCTCCGACCCTCATGAGGAGGAGCGTGAGGCGATGCGCCAAGAGATTGATAAACTCAAAAAGGAACTGTCTGAGCAGAGCTACAAAGAAGAGGACGAAGAGCGGAAACAACTTGCCCTGATGGAAAAGAGTTACCAAATGGCTGCGAAATACCTGCCTACGACGACCACAAGTGGTATGCCCCCCAACGCTTTCACGACTGCTCAGGAGCGTCCAACAACGGAGGATAAGTCCGGAACAGCGTCCCCCGCTTCCTCTGCCCCCTCCATGGAGGTCTTGGCAGAGCGTAAGCAGGTGGTTTCCTCCCTCGAACGACCAATGACAGACAAAGAATTTATCCAAGAGTACGGCACAAAGCCCCGTAACTTGGGCTTCCATTCGCTCACGACTGCTACATCATCTTCAATACGCAACACACTCAAAGTGGTGGTGGACAGAACGACAGTACTCAAAGAGGGCGACTATGTGGCTCTGCGATTGATGGAAACGGCAAGAATCAAGGATTTACGTATTCCTCGCCAGAGTAAACTCATCGCACAAGCCAAGATAGAGGGCAACCGTATGCACCTTCTCATTAGGCGCATTGAGGTGGACGGGCATATCATAGCTGTCAAGCTCTCGGCATACGATACTGATGGGCAGGAGGGTATCTACATCCCTGGCTCGGAGGACTTGGGCGCTCTCAAAGAGATCGGTGCGAACATCGGTGGCTCGATGGGGACTTCATTTACCTTCGCTTCTTCCGCCAAAGACCAGATTATATCTGAAGCGGCTCGTGGCGTGATGCAGGGGGCAAGTCAGTTGCTCCAAAAGAAACTGCGTACTGTCAAGGTAACGCTCAAAGGGGGCTATCGCCTTTTCTTGGTTCAGACAAAATAAATCGTAAAACAATTAAATCAA
Organism: Tannerella forsythia; assembly: GCF_001006485.1. GTDB lineage: Bacteria > Bacteroidota > Bacteroidia > Bacteroidales > Tannerellaceae > Tannerella > Tannerella forsythia. The sequence goes on along the minus strand of NZ_JUET01000075.1, from coordinate 27,408 downwards.
TAGCAACAATGAAAAAATGGATTTTATCTGTGATGCTCCTTACTTCTGCAATGGGAGCAGCCTTTGCTCAAAACACTGACAGCAATGTTTCTCTCACCCCAAATCGTCCACTCTCTTCGGGCGAACTCTTTCAAGGCATGAGTCGTGCCATCCCTAATGGGCGTGTCGTCCTGCCATACGGCTTAGAGGTCGCCTTTGAGAAAACCGTACATCTTATTTTCCCTGCCCCAATTCGCTACGTGGACTTGGGTAGCAATAACCTGATTGCAGGGAAATCGGAGGATGCGGAAAACGTATTGCGTGTAAAAGCTGCCGTGCAGGACTTTGAAACGGAGACCAATATGAGCGTGATTTGTGAGGACGGCTCCTTCTATGCTTTCAACGTGAAGTATGCTTCCGAACCGGAGAAGCTCAACATCGAGATGAAGGACTTTCTGTCGCCAACAGACGGACGATTACCGAGCAACCGTGCCGACATCTACTTTAAGGAACTCGGTAACGAGTCGCCCGTCTTGGTCAAGCTGATGATGCAGACCATCTATCAGAACGACAAACGTACCATCAAGCACATTGGGACGCAGCAGTTCGGCATGAAGTTCCTGCTGCGTGGCTTGTATGCCCATAACGGCTTGCTCTACTTCCACACCCGTATGGAAAACAGCACGAATATGCCGTACTCGGTTGATTTCATCGCGTTCAAGGTGGTGGATAAGAAGGTGGCAAAACGCACCGCCATTCAGGAGCAGGTGCTTCAGCCTTTGCGTGCCTATCATCAGGTAATGCAGGTAAGAGGTAAGGATAGCGAACATTCCGTATTCGTGTTGGAGCAGTTTGCCCTCTCAGAGGACAAGCAATTGGAAGTAACGCTATATGAGCGAAATGGGGGACGCACGCTGACTTTTTACGTTGAGCAGGAAGATTTACTGCTCGCCAAAAAGATTGATAACCTTAAACTCAAATGGTAATGAAGAAGTTTCTGTTATTAACAATCTGTGTCGTGATGGCGATGGCTTTTGCCGTGCCATCGCACGCACAGCGACTAATCCCGAAGCAAAAAGGGATTGAAGTTGTGGGCAGTGTACCCCTTATCAAGGGAGAGAAACTTTTCGCCAAGGATAACTTCGGAGTGGGGGTATCACTCACTCGTTATCTGAAACGTGAGAACTATGCTTTTGCCTTGGCAGAGTATGAACAGCAGAACATGCCATATAGAGAGTACGAAGTGAAACTCAAAGATGCTCTCTTACAAGTCGGCTATATGCACCCGATACTATCAGACAATGGCAAGAACGTGTTTCTCTATGGCGGCATATCCGCTTTGGGTGGCTATGAAGAACTGAATGAGGACAAGAAACTGCTACCCGACGGAGCTACGTTGCTCGACTGCTCCCATTTCGTTTATGGAGGTGCCGTGCATAGTTCGGTGGAAGTGTTCCTCACGGACAAGATTCTCTTTCTTGTCAAGGCACAGGGACGTTTCCTTTTCGGAACGGATGTCCATCGTTTTCGTCCTGCCCTCTCAGCTGGATTCAGGTTTAATTTTTAAGCAACAAGAACAATGAAGAAAAGAATACTGAATACGATTTGGGTAATGGGGGTACTCTCCCTCGCCGTGTTTTGTCTATCTGCTTGTACTCGGGAGTTGGATGTACAACAGTCTTATGAGTTCACGCTCGAAGCGATGCCCGTTCAGAAGGACGTCGTAAAAGGGCAGACGGCGGAGATACGTTGTACCCTAAAGCGAGGAGGAGACTTTGCCGACACTCGTTACACCATCCGATATTTCCAGTCCGATGGCAAGGGAACGCTGAGAATGGATAATGGTATGGTCTTCAAGCCCAACGACCGCTATCCGCTCAACAAAGATTTGTTTCGTTTGTACTACACTTCACTCTCCACCGACCGCCAGACGATTGATGTGTATGTAGAGGATAATCACGGTAGGATGCAGCAACTGACCTTCAGTTTCAATAATGAAAAGGAGGAGAAATCCGCTGTACCTGCCATACATCGAACAAGCAATGTGGATGGCTAAGCGCTTGATAGGATTTTGTATGTTGTGTATAGTCTGTCAGCCACTCCTTGCCCAGCGCAAGGTGCGGTTGGCAGATTTGCCTCCTTTTGAGAGGGTGGTCGTCTGCGTGAAATACTTTGAGGGACTACACGGGAGAGAGCATTATCCATACGTTGGATATGGGCATAGGCTATTGCCGGGAGAGAACTTTACTATCAATATGACGGAACGGCAGGCGGACGCCCTGCTCCGTGCCGATTTGATGAAGCGATTTGAATACTTCAAAGGGTATGGAAAAGATGCCTTGTTGTTGACCTTGCTATCCTATAATGTAGGTGTCGGTCGTTTGCTCGGTTATGGCAAACATCCTAAGAGCCGACTGCTTCAAAAGATAGAAGCAGGGGACAGGAACTTCTATAAGGAGTATGTTTCGTTCTGCCGATATGAGGGGAAAATCCTGCAAGGGTTGGTGAGACGGAGACAGGTGGAGTTTGCGCTGTTTTACCTCCCATAATTTGAGAATGACCAACTTAAGGAGTATCCTTTCTTTGCGACTTTCTTTTGCTTCTTTTCTTTTGGTCGCCTGGCTTGGTTCAAAGACAAAGAAAAGAAGCCACGCAAACCGAAATTTGCGTGGCTTTTGCCTTTATTCTGCACCTTGTAAACTGTCCTCTTTATAACCTTAAAACTCCACCTTTAATAATCTGTATCTCTTTGGCTCTCCATTGGATACCTTGCGGTGTGTGAGCCAAAAGTGATGTGCGCCATAGCCGTATGCAAAGAACTTATCAAGTTCCGTTTCTTCGGCTATTTTGTTGATAGCCGACCTTAACTCCTCTTTGTTGTCGGATAGGGTTATCGCGTTGATAACCCTGATGAGTATGTGCGGTATCTCGTCCGCCCAATTAATAATAATATTTTCAATCTCGGTTTTCATATCTCTGATAATTTAATGGTTCATACTTTATGCTGTCGCTCTCATTCTTCGGCTTATAAGACCTCGATTGGCATTCACAAGGTTTACTATCTGCTCGTGGTATTCCGTATTTTTATTACATACTCCACGACTTTGCATCACTTGGAGCGTATCCAAATTTACCTCTATCGTTTCTACTCGCTTGCCCTCAATCGTGGCAGAGAGAATAAGCGAGTTCGGTTTGAGGTAGTATTCGTTGGAAAATACGCAATGGTGCATTGATACTCCCTCTTCCAAATGTTCCTGCACACTTTCCAATACTCTCACTTGGATAGTTCCATCCGAAAAGGCTATCCCAAAGAACTTGGATTTGAGTGCTTGGAAGCGTTCCTCGTCCTCGATTGCCTTCTGTCGCTTCCGCTCTATTTCCTCTTTTTCTCGTTGTCTGCGAAGTTCGCTTTCTCGTTTGTTGTGTTCGGCTATAAGGTCGGGAGGGCAAACAAACTTCGGATTGTGCGTGTCTTTGCCCAATCTTTGGAGCATATCCACATAGTCGCACCAAAGGACAATATCGCTTACCTTATAATTGTGGCGAAGCACTAATTTATACACGTCCCAATAGTTATCAATCCCCTTGTTTTGGGAAAGAAAGTACTTCAAATCCTCATATCGTTCGGCTTTCATCAGCGTTTCTACTCGGCAGTCGGAGAGAAGGGCAGGAATAAGTCTTATCGGAGCAATGCCGTGAAAATCGTCCTTAAACCCATTTCTGTGTAGCGTGTCTATTGCCTTGAACTTAGGATATATCGGAGAGTATGATATATGGCGGTAGGCTTCATTATCGTTTCTGACTGCCATAGGAGAGCAATAGGAAAAGGTGTCGATGTATCTGCCCAACACTCTCTGAACGGCAACTATCGTCTTTCGTCCTTGTGCATTCCACCAATATTGACCTATTTCAAAGGTATAATGTTGAGCCTTGCAACCTTTCTCAATTTCTGCGGAAAGGAGGAACATTCTTAGTACTTGATACTCTCCACAAGTGGTTAGAGTAGTGAAATACTGCTTCTGTTTCAATTTACGCTCAAAGGTTTCTTTGACTTGCAACCTTGCCCCGCAATGGGGGCAGGTGCAAGTGTCCGTTGTTTTTTCCATTGTCCAACTATGCCCACAATCCATACAAGTGGTGCGACCTTTGGGCAAGCGGTAGGCGTAATGGAAGATACACTCACGAAATGCCCACTTACATTGTGTCTTGGTTATAGGGCGGAGGTTCTTGCTTTCATCAAGTACCGCTTTTTCAAACTTATTTCTCGGTTTCATAGGCTACAAATCGAATAGTGAGGTTTGCTGTTGGGGTGCTTGGGGCTGTACTTTCTTGGGGCGTTCGTTCCGCTTCTGTATCTTGGCAAGTTCCTCTCGCTGATATTGCTTAATGGCTTCCTGCCGTGCTTCTGCTTTCTCTTCCTCCGTGAGTTCCACTACGTGATTGACTGCCACTTGGCAGTTGATAGGCTTTCCTATCTCTATATTATCCTCATCGTAATAGTGGACTGCCATAGAGTAGATTTCATCGTCATCAAAGCCATTGCAACCGCTTTTCTGTACTTCGTTCAAAATGTAGGTTACACACTCCTCAATGTTCTTGTGGGGTTTCTTCAAGTTGGGTGCAAACAAGGGGTCTGTCATAGCACGCTGGTTCAAGTACTCGGCTATCGTTCGGGTAAAATGTTCTGTTCCTTTCATCGTCCTTTAGTATTTAGGGATTTCTACTATCTGATTGATGCGCCCATATAGGTAGGCTCTTAGGCTGGTGCGGTCGGGAGCGTAATACTCTGACCATTGTCCATACTGATTGACAAGATATTTCTTCAATACATCGAAAAAGTCAAACCTCCATCCTCGTAGTGGTACGGCGGTTCTGAAATAGGTGTTTGAGTTCACCGCTTCACAAAGCCAATCCTTTTCCTCACGGCTCATACGCTCGCCACGATTGAGTTTCGCACGCAGGAGATAAACAGGACCCTCTCTAAGGGTCTCCAATAAAGGTACATCCCACTGCACGAACTTGGTAGCCACCACTTGCTCACTTTCTTTAGCCACAGGGTTAATGCGGTAATGAGAGGAGAAGCTATATCCTTTTTCTTTCATCGAAGATGTTGTATTTACTTTCTGCTTATCCATAGCGACATTTTTTTTATGCGTCCAAAGATCGGAGTATGCTGATTCCTTTTATAGCAATATCAAGGTAGCGGGGTGGGACTGGCACAAGGTTTTGGCGGAAAATACGACCCGCAGGTGTGGAGATTTCCAAACAAACCTTTAGGCTCGACCTTGTGCAGTCCATCATCCCCGTAACTACCTTTGCGAACAAAAAGGAACAGCACTAATCTTGAGCTACACCGCATAATGTGGAGCTGTGGGCTGGAAGCAGAAGTGCTATGCCATAGTAGCAAAAAGAAAAGGTGGCTATCTCCGTGAGAGATAACCACCTGATGAAATAGAATGAAAGCCTTACAGAAACGTGCTATTCAAAGCACACAGAGCAGGATGGCGCAGAGTATCGCCAGCCAGAAAAGAAAGCTCAGAAGCGTAAATGTCACTTTTAGGATTATCCGGACTATAAAGCGCAGTATCAGGAAACCTGCAATGACCGTTACGGCTGTTACGACTTGGGGTGTGACTAACTTGGAGAGAAGATAGACCGCACCGACAATGATAGCGATAAGCAAAGTCAATTCGATAATGCGAGACCATCGTATATGAAGCATAGGTGTCATGGGAGAACCTTGGGGTTCCTCCTTACGAGTATCATTGGATTGTCCTGCCCGAATGAAAGCGGGATTGTGAACGTCTGTATTCATAACTTGTATATCCATATCAGAAGCATTTTAGAGTTTCAAGAGCGTGGACAAGATAGTGCGCGACACAAAGACAAGAGCTTGTCCCTTGTCGTGTGAAGCGGAGTACATATCTTGGCTCTTGATACTGAAACGCTTCCGATGTTGGGTGATTATACGGTATCGTTCCCTCCGCCTATTGTAGGCAGGTGATTGCTTTCGATAAGGAGGACTATCGTGCCTGTCAGTTCGGTGTAGAGGTGTTCGTATTCCGGACTTGCCTCAAAGTCGTCTGTAAGGTCATACTTGGCAAATACGCTTTGTATCGCCTTGTTTTTTAGCAGTATCGGAGCGAGTTTTTCGGGAAGAGGTGACGGCAGTTCCTGCTCGAACTCCCGCTCCAAGACGGAAACAAGGGTATCGTATCGGGAGAAATGCAGCCCTTGATACAGGACTTCGCTTGCCATACTCTCGGCTTCGGGATGAGAGAAGCCTTGTGCCACGGCATCACAGTAGGCAGTCAGCGCTTCATCCGACCGTGCTGTAATGAATGGATTGTTTCCCGACATTTCGGGAAAATGCTCGTTGAGGTAAGTTTCCAACTTCAAACGGAAGTAGGACAGTTCTTTCTTTTCTGTAGATTTCATAATGATGTCTGATTTTATAGTTGTACAATCTGATTAAACGCCCATCGCTGTATTGAACTTTCCGAGCTTGTTCGCAAGCTGCTCCATGTCATGCTCAATCTTCTTGTTGGTGATACGAGCATATATTTGCGTAGTTTTAATATTCGTGTGACCGAGCATCTTACTCACGCTTTCCATCGGTACACCCTTGCTGAGCGACATCGTCGCAAAGGTGTGTCGGGCAAGGTGGAAGGTAAGGTTCTTCTTGATGCTGCAAAGGTCGGCTATCTCTTTGAGGTAAGAGTTTGTTTTCTGATTGCTCAGAATGGGAAAGAGCTTGCCATCGCGATAGGTCTTGTGGTTGTATTTGGCAATGATGCTCTTGGGAATATCCAGTAGAAGGACATTCGTCTCCACGCTCGTCTTCTGCCGTTTGGTCATAATCCACTGCTTGTCGTCAAGCGTAACGATATGCTCGGGCGTAAGGTTGGCCACATCGATGTATGCCAAACCTGTGAAACAAGAGAAGATGAACATATCCCGTACTTGTTCCAACCGTTGGATACCCAGTTCCTTGTTGGCAATCTTCAGTATTTCCTCATCTGTGAGGAAACCTCGGTTTACCGGCTCTAAGTGGAAGCGGTGATTGAGGAATGGGTCGTGCAACAGATACCCACGCTTCTGTGCATAGATAGTTATGGTTTTAAGCGTCTTCATCTTCTTGACCGAGGTGTTATAAGAGCATCCGGCAACGGTACTCAAATATAACTCAAAGTCTTGAACCACGGCAGGTGTGAGTTCTGTCAGATTGATGTCCTTGCGAGCGTACTTATAGGATAGAAACTCCCGAAAGTGTCTTCTAAGGACACTGTACTTCTGCAAGCTGTCTTGACTGATGGTATGCCCAACACGCTGCCTGATGTCATCATTGAACTTGTCGAACACAGGAAGGAAAGTAGTGTATTCTCTGTCTTTTCCGACAAAGTACGAACGGATCTTGTCCAACGACAGGGTTTCATCATTCTCAAACTTGTGGAAAATACTATTCAGTGTAGTGGAAATGGAGTCCAATGCGGCATTGACCGACAAGGCTTCGGTGGTGCGACCTTTAAGACGACTACCTGTGTTATTCCACAATGTTTTGTCCACGAAGATTTTCGTGGAACCGAAATTTGCCATCTCTCCATTCAGAAATACACGGAGCATAACAGGCGACTTCCCTTCTTTATTCTCATAGTTTGAGCGTAGGTAGAAGGATACCTTGAAATTCATTCTCATAATGCATCATTCTTTAGTGTAGCACTCGGCTACAAAGTTACTATCTAAACCATTGAAAGAGAAAGAATTGATGCCGTCAAATTGGTATTCAGAACCTCGTCACTGCTACATTTTTTGTTGCTACAATTTTTCTGTAGCACTATGTGTAGCAGAATATGACCGAGAGATGATTGTCAAAAGTGGATTTATGCCATCAGGCAATGGGGCTATATACAAAGAAAAATCGTTGTAAAACCTTGATTTTACAACGATTATCTGCTTTTTGAAGGCTAATTTGAAGACCCTTGTGAAGACCTTCTGAAACCTTCCAGCGGAGAGAGAGGGATTCGAACCCCCGGTACCTTTCGGTACGGCGGTTTTCAAGACCGCTGTAATCGACCACTCTACCATCTCTCCATAGGTTTTTTGCTTCCAAAAACCTGTGCAAAGATAGTTGTTTTTTTCTGTAGTTTTCTACCGGCAAAATTATTTTTGCACATGCGCAGATTCAAGGATGAAATGCAACAGCGTTTTGCAAAGATGCGAAAGATTTGTTTTTGAGAGATTCGAAGTTTGATTTTTTACACATTTTAATTATATTATACTATATTCCACCTATTTAACCGACGATACACGAAAGAAGCAATATTGCACGGCAGGATAAGCATTGTGCTTTTTTAACACTTCAACTCTTTTGCCGCTTTCCTACATGGATACAATTAACATTGAACACTCTTTTACTATCCGTTTCATTATGCTTATCAAACGTTTCTCTTGAGGATGGATATAGCTTGACAAGTGTGTTTGTCTATTCATTTAATCCTCTTTCCCATAAAAAAGAGAGATTGGTAAAGCAAATCGAACAATAAAACCTTACGTACAGCTTTGCTTGAACAATGTAAAAATTGTGTACCTTTGTCCTTTGGGGTTAAATGATTTTTCTTTTTCATCGGTCAGCACTAAAGTAAAGTTTTTGATCTAAAGATAGAAGGGAAAAACCTTTTATCTTCTTTACTTCGTGTTGCATGTATTAATTTACATTTGAATTTTAAATTGGTTGGGTTTACGTATGCAGGCACTCTTTCCGGATTTCTCTTTTGCGCAGGGTATGGACTCCGATACACAGAAGAAGATCATTGTTTCTGTAGTCATTATCTTATTGGTATGGCTCATACGGATCACCATCCTGAGATTCGTATGGAAGAGCACGAACAATCACAAGAGCCGTTATCTGTGGAAACGGATCATGTCGTTCGCAGCTCCAACGACCGTGATTCTCCTGACCGGTATGGTCTGGGCTAATGTTTTTCATCACGTAGGAACATTTTTAGGATTACTCTCCGCAGGGATCGCCATTGCACTCAAAGACCTGTTGGAGAATATGGCCGGATGGCTCTTTATCATGGTGCGAAAACCTTTTACGGTAGGTGACCGTGTACAGATCGGCGAAGATAAGGGAGATATCATCGACATACGGCTCTTTCAATTCACGATTCTCGAAGTGGGTAACCGTATTGATGCCGAACAAAGTACGGGACGCATCATCCATATTCCCAACCGACGGGTATTCACGATGCCGCAAGCCAACTACGATCAGGGCTTCAAATACATCTGGAACGAGGTACAGGTACGTATCACGTTCGATAGCAACTGGACGAAAACGAAAGAGATTCTTCTGCAAATTCTCAACCAATACGGAGCAGATGTGGTTCAATCGGCCGAAGAAGGGCTTTGTGAGGCAAGCAAAATGTATTATGTGCACTATCAATACCTCACGCCGATTGTGTACCTCACGCTTGTCGAAAACGGTATCCGTCTGACGGGGCGCTATCTCTGTGAACCGCGAAAGATACGAAGCATCGAATCGGCCATCTGGGAAGATATCCTGACGGCCCTCGAAGCACACGACGACATCCGGTGGGCTTACCCCACACAGCGGTTCGTCTCTTATAATATACCCCCGGACATTCCGGCCGATCATCTCGATATCCCTATAAACTAACTTGTATGCTTATGAAATGTAACATATCCGATTTTGAGATCATGGCTCCTGCCGGCTCGTACGAATCACTGATGGCAGCCATTCAGGGCGGAGCCGATTCGGTATATTTCGGCATCGAGGGGCTGAACATGCGTGCCCGCTCGTCGAATAACTTCACCACAGACGACTTGCGCAAGATCGCTTCGATCTGCGATGAACACGGCGTAAAAAGCTACCTGACGGTGAATACCGTGATTTACGACGAAGACCTGCCGCTCATGCGCACCATCATCGACGCGGCGAAGGAAGCCGGCGTTTCCGCGATCATAGCGGCCGATGTAGCGGCGATGGCCTATGCCAACAGCATCGGGCAGGAAGTACACCTCTCGACCCAATTGAACATCTCGAATACGGAGGCGCTGAAATTCTACGCTCGTTTTGCCGATGTCGTCGTGCTTGCACGCGAGTTGAACCTCGAACAGGTACGCACCATCTACGACGCCATCGGCACACAGGGAATTTACGGTCCGAAAGGTGAGCCGATCCGCATCGAGATGTTTTGCCACGGTGCGCTCTGCATGGCCGTTTCGGGCAAATGCTACCTGAGCCTTCACGAGATGAACGCTTCGGCCAATCGTGGCGCCTGCATGCAAATCTGCCGACGCGGGTACACGGTGAAAGATCGGGAAACAAATATCGAACTCGATGTCGAAAATCAATACATCATGTCGCCCAAAGATTTAAAAACGATTCATTTTATGAATAAGATGATGGATGCGGGCGTGCGGGTGTTCAAGCTCGAAGGGCGAGCGCGCGGACCGGAATACGTGCATATCGTCACATCGTGCTACAAGGAAGCCGTGCAGGCATATTGTGAAGAGTCGTTCACCGACGAGAAGATTGCCGCATGGGACGAACGGCTGAAGTCGGTCTTCAACCGTGGCTTTTGGGACGGGTATTACCTTGGGCAGCGGCTCGGTGAATGGAGCAGTCATTACGGATCGAGCGCTACGAAACGCAAAGAGTACGTCGCACGAGGTATCAAGTATTTTACGGGGCTTGGCGTGGCCGAGTTCGAGATGGAGAGCGGAGAGCTGCGTGTGGGCGATGAGGTTCTGATCACCGGCCCTACGACGGGTGCGTTGTTTCAGACGGTTGAAGAGATACGCGTAGACCTGAAACCCGTTCCGTCGACCGGCAAAGGCGAACGCTTCTCGATCAAGACCGCCGAGCGTATTCGCGCCTCGGACAGAATGTATAAGATGGTACAGGCGGAACGAAAAAAATAACCTGCCTCCTTCTTACTTACACCCCTGAAGAGGGTACGTCCAAACACTGCGTTTTGCCCCCCTCGGTGCGGCTGAAGGGACTCGAACCCCCACGCCGTGAAGCATCAGATCCTAAGTCTGACGTGGCTACCAATTACACCACAGCCGCGTTATTCTGCGACAAAGATACGAAAAAACAGGAATAATGATTCCTCCACACAAAAAAATGACGCTGTTTCTTGTTTTCAGAAAAAGGCAGTGAGTCGCAGGCCGATACCTAAATAATCAAACGTCTGCTCGGCTTCAACCCGGAGCACCTCATCTTCCGTTTCCCTCAAACTTTCACTGAGGTTGAAACGGATTGTCGGCCTCGAGTAATTATAATTAGCATAAAACGAAAGCCCCAACTCATCATGAAATTTATAGGTGATTGATGAGCCGGCACATCCTCTCCAGGCCGTATGAGGTTTATAGGAAAGTATCTCTGCTTCTCTCTCTATTCCGGGATACTCTTTTTCCAGTTCATAAAGGATTTTTCCTTTTGCTCCGAAAGCCAATCCGGTCTCAGCCTTAGTCATAAACAGCCATCGACGCCCCAGTTCGAGTGCATAATGAGGACCTATGCCAAGGTTTAGCGTGCCAATGGATTCGGTTTTTAGCTTTACCTTGCCCAGATCGGGAGAATCTTCGTCCAGCAAATCCGATGGACTGACCGGAAAGCTCATAAAAGCAAATTCGCCTCCTATCCCCCAATGCTTGCCGATGAACCAGGCTCCTTCAAATCCGCTTTCGAATCCCGGCTTTGTTCGCGCACCGTTCTCCAGCAATCCCATCAGGTTGCGCATTGCTGTGGCGTTGCCTAACTTGACCGAGAGGTACGAAGGGTGACCGTTTCCTTTGACATGAGACAGCAGCCCGATATAATCACCTTCGTTCCCGTATAGTTTATCGATAAAAAAATAGCCGAGTTGAGTCGACAATATCCCGATTCCCGCACCGGCCAGTATATCGGGCATCCAATGTCTGTTATTCAGGCTGCGTCCCAGAGCCGTAAAAGTCGCCCCCGAATATCCCGCAATGCTGTACAGCGGATTGACGATCCCGTATTCTTTGTGCATGAAGGTGGCATTTGTAAAAGCCATAGCGGTATGTCCCGAAGGGAATGAATTTCGTGTCGATCCGTCAGGCCGTTCCACTTGGGCCGTATACTTGACGGAATTGACAAGTGCTCCCATAATAACCAGACTTGCCCCATGAGAAAGGAGGGTGCGCGACATGCTATTGCGCCCTCGTACTTTTGCAAGTTTCATGCCGTAAACAGCCGCTGCCGGAGCGTATTGCATATAATCATCGAAGACATTCTTAAAGCCCGGGATGTAACGATTCCGTTTTCTCCGAATGCTTTCCCGCTCTCCCCACGTGAGTGCCGAGGCTGTGAAAAATATCGTCGGAGCCAATCCAATCCTGACCGCCTGACGGTCGAAGAATGTTTTTCGTCCTTTCCATATCATGAAGGACAGGGTATCGTCAGCCAGAGATCGGGGTGAGGCAGGAACGGCCTCAAGCGCTACAGGACGAAACGTCTGTTGAGCAAACGTTTCGGACGCACAGAAGCAGCATAGGATCAAAGTAATACTGCATTTAATCAACCGGATTATGATACGATGAAATGTTCGTACTTCGTTCATTATAGAAGTCCATTATAGAGTTGCTCTTATTAAAATAGGCGCCGCAAAGATAGGTGATTTCGAGCATCCGACCATATAAAAAAGTTTGCATTCAACTTTTTCATAACCTAAACCAGATTATGCATGAATGCGTTCGCCTACAATCTCTCGACGATTTTTTCGAGATGCATCCCGTGAGAGCCTTTAATCAGAATATGATAACCGTGTAATGGATTAGTTGTAAGGTAAGCCTCCAACGCTTCGACCGATGGAAAACCGTCATACGTCTTCCCACCGGCGGTCATAAACTGTTCGCCACAAAGAAACACTTTGTCGAAGTGACAGGTTTTCAGCTGTTCGATCACATCGGCATGCAATGCCTGACTTTCTTTGCCCAGTTCACGCATATCGCCGAGGATAACGGCTTTGGGGGCAACATCCCATGCGACAAAGTTTTCAAGCGCCACACGCATGCTGCTCGGATTGGCGTTATACGCATCGATAATCAGGGTATTGTGCGCTGTCTTCTTCCACTGCGATCGGTTGTTTGTCGGCATATATCCGGCAATCGCCCGATTGATTTTCTCCGCAGGCACATCGAACGTACGTCCGGCAGCGATAGCCGCTAATGCGTTCCACAAGTTATAATCACCCACCAGCTGCGTGTTGACGGTATGTAGATATCCGTCCTTTTGCCACCATTGAAACGAGAGGAACGGATGACTCGCGATCACTCGTCCCGCTACGAATGTGTCATCGTGCATTTCGCGACCGTAAGCGATTTTCTCCAGTCCGTGCGCTATTCCCTGCAACCATTCGTTCTCCTGATGAATAAATATCTTTTTGCGTCCCGCACGCATGAAGTCGTACAGTTCGCCTTTTGTTCGCACGACATTTTCGAACGAGCCGAAACCTTCGAGGTGTGCTTGCCCGACGTTCGTAATCAAGCCGTAATCTGGCTGCACAAGCTGTGTCAACGCACGTATTTCGCCCGGGTGATTGGCGCCCATCTCAATCACGGCCACATCATGTTCGTCCGTAAGGCGAAGCAAGGTCAGCGGCACACCGATAGGATTGTTGTAATTCCCGAGCGTATGAAGCGTCTTGTATTTTTCCGAAAGTACCGTGGCGAGTAATTCTTTTGTCGTTGTTTTGCCGTTTGTTCCCGTAATACCGATAATGGGAGTCCCGAGCTTTCGGCGATGAAGCGTTGCAAGGTGTTGCAGGGTACCGAGTACGCTGTCCGTTAAAATCATTCGGTCGCTCTTCTGCTCGGCCGGATTATCGACAATGGCATAAGTGCATCCCGACTCCAAAGCCTGTGCTGCAAAACGGTTCCCGTCGAAGGTATCACCCTTCAACGCAAAGAAGAGGGAGTCCGGAGGACAATTCCGGCTATCGGTCGTAATGCAAGGGTGTTTTCGGAAAAGAGCGTATAAATCATCTAAATTCATCTTCCTGTTCAATTATCACGCAAAAGTAATATTATTTCCGTACTTTTGTGGGGAAACTTTTGAAAAAGGAAGCCTGGATGAAGGAGAAATCAATCAATTTGAACGGACGGCTGTTATCGTTGAAGTCGCCGGTTGTCATGGGGATTCTGAACGTCACGCCCGATTCGTTTTATGCAGGGAGCCGTCAGGCAGACGAGGCAGCCGTAGCACAGCGCATCGAGACGATATTGGCTGAAGGTGGAGCAATCGTCGATATTGGAGGATATTCGTCACGCCCCGATGCGGCAGAGGTTACGGAGGAGGAGGAATGGCAACGGATTAAGCCTGCTCTGAAGCGGATGCAGAGAGACTTTCCCGAGGTTCCCGTTTCGGTCGATACGTTTCGCTCGGCGATTGCGCGACGTGCCGTCGAAGAATACGGGACAGCCATGATCAATGATATCTCGGGCGGTATGCTTGATGCACGGATGTTTGAAACAATTGCGTTACTTCAGGTGCCATATATCTTGATGCATATGCGCGGAACGCCTCAGACTATGCAACAGCATACAGACTATGACGATCTGATGGAAGACATCATGCTCTATTTTGCTCAAAAAGTCAGGGCGCTCCGACAATTGGGGGTGAATGATGTGATTCTCGATCCCGGCTTCGGATTTGCCAAAACCCTTGAACAAAACTATGAACTGATGCGATCGCTATCCGAATTCTCGATCCATTTTGAAACGCCCCTGTTAGTCGGGATATCTCGAAAAAGCATGATATATAAATTATTGAATGCAACTCCCGAGGACAGCTTGAATGGCACGACCGTGTTGAATACGTATGCCCTCCTGAACGGCGCCGACATCCTGCGTGTGCACGATGTAAAGGCCGCTACCGAAACCATAGAAATCGTAAAACGGCTCATGCAATCTTAATCAAGCGTTATGTGGGTCTCTTTCGGAATTAAAGATGCATTGGATGTTTTACTGGTAGCGTTTTTTACATACCAGATTTACAAGTTGATGAAAAGCTCGGGGACACTCACGGTCTTTAGCGGGATTGTATCCGTCGTAATCGTCTGGATCTTGGTCTCTCAGGTGTTGGAGATGCGACTGATGGGAGCTATTCTTGATAAGTTTATCAGTGTAGGCTTCTTAGTATTAGTTATTCTTTTTCAGGATGATATCCGTCGCTTTCTGGTCGCACTCGGTTCGAACCGCGGGTGGAAATTCCTCGCGAAAATATTCTCGCGAAAAGACACGCAAACGGAAGAGCAGCAAAAATATATTGCTCCGGTTGTATTGGCCTGCATGAATTTGGCACGCAAAAAAACGGGAGCGCTGATCGTGATCCAGCGTGAGATGGATTTATCTGCGTATATTCACACCGGCGAAATCTTTACGGCCGATGTCAATACCCGTCTGATCGAAAACATCTTTTTCAAGAACAGCCCGCTGCACGATGGCGCCATGATTATCGGAGACGGGAAAATCAAGGCGGCCGGTTGTATCCTTCCCGTCGTACAGAGCTTGAAGCTATCGAAAGAGATGGGGCTTCGCCATCGTTCCGGCGTCGGGATGTCGAAAGAAACGGATGCCATTGTGATTATTGTTTCCGAAGAGCGGGGAATCATATCGGTAGCGCATAACGGAAAGATCGGTATTAACCTCTCGGCCGAAGATTTGCAACAAATCTTGTCGGGAGACAAAGAGGTTTAAGATGTTAAGAAGAACTTACGTAATAATAATATAAAAGTATTTATTCCATGGATTTAATTCAAAGTATCGTAGAGCGTGCCCGAGCGAACAGGCAACGCATAGTGCTTCCGGAAGGAACGGAAGAACGTACATTGAAAGCCGCCGACCGACTGATTGCCGACGGAGTAGCAGATATTATCCTGATCGGCTCGCCGACAGAGATTCACCGGTTAGCCAGTGATTTCGGGTTGAAGCATATCGATAAGGCGACTGTCGTCGACCCGAAGAATCATGTGAAGAAAGAAGCATATGCAGCGTTACTGCTCGAATTGCGTCGGTCTAAAGGGATGACGCCCGAAAAGGCGGCTCAATGCGTCGAAAATCCGCTATACCTCGGCTGTTTGATGATCAAAGCCGGCGATGCGGACGGTGAAATTGCGGGAGCCCGGAATACGACGGGCGATGTGCTGCGTCCGGCTCTCCAGATCATCCGTACAGTCCCCGGCATCAACTGCGTGTCGGGAGCCTATCTGATGTTCGTCAATGATTCGTCATACGGGAAGGATGGTTTGCTGATCTTCGCCGATTGTGCGGTAATCCCGAATCCGACGGCGCAGGAACTGGCGCAGATTGCAATTTCTTCGGCACAGACGGCGCGTGCCATGGCCGGCGTAGAACCGGCCGTTGCGATGTTAAGCTTCTCGACGAAAGGCAGTGCCTCGCACGAGATGGTTGATAAAGTGGTTGAGGCAACAAGGTTGGCCAAGGAGATGGAGCCGACGCTGAAGATCGACGGAGAGTTGCAGGCCGATGCGGCGCTCGTTCCGGCAGTGGGTGCACATAAAGCGCCGGGTAGCGCGGTAGCCGGAAAAGCCAATGTGCTTGTGTTCCCGTCGCTCGAAGCAGGCAATATTGGGTACAAGCTCGTACAGCGTTTGGGCGGTGCACAAGCCGTCGGACCGATTTTACAGGGTATGGCAGCGCCGGTCAACGACTTGTCGCGCGGCTGCTCGGTTGATGATTTGTATTACATGGCGGCGATTTCGTGCAATCAGGCCATCGCACAAAAGAAGGAGAAAGGCGTATGAAAACATTAGTGCTGAATTGCGGCAGCAGTTCGATCAAGTATAAGCTCTTCGACATGACCTCCGGCGAGGTGATGGCGCAGGGAGGACTCGAAAAAGTAGGTCTCGAAGGTTCGTTCCTGAAGTTTTCGGACAAGAACGAAGAGAAAGTCGTACTCGAAAAAGACATTCCCGACCATGAGGTAGGGATCGAATTTATCCTGAATACATTAACGGATGCTACTTATGGGTGCATTCAGAGCTTCAAGGAGATTGACGCCGTGGGTCACCGTGTCGTGCACGGAGCAGAAGAATTTGCTTCGAGTGTATTGATCACCAAAGAGCTGCTTGCTAAAGTGGTAGAATGTTCCGCTCTTGCTCCGCTCCATAACCCGGCGAATCTGCTCGGTATCGAAGCGATGGAGAAAATCCTCCCGGGTACCCCGCAAGTGGCTGTGTTCGACACCGCTTTTCATCAGACGATGCCCGATTATGCCTATATGTACGCCCTCCCGTACCGCATGTACACGGAATACGGTGTGCGTCGCTACGGCTTTCACGGGACGAGTCACCGATACGTTTCGCGTCGTGCCTGCGAGATCCTCGGCGTACCTTACGAAACCCAGCGCATCATTACGGCACATATCGGCAACGGTGGATCCATCACAGCCGTTAAGAACGGTAAGTCAATCGATACATCGATGGGAATGACGCCGACCGAAGGATTGATGATGGGTACACGTTGCGGTGACGTCGATGCCGGAGCGCTTTCGTTTATCATGAATAAGGAAGGGCTTGATGCCGACGGGCTGTCAACCCTGATAAATAAGAAGAGCGGGGTAGCCGGATTCTCGGAAATGTCGTCCGATATGCGCGATATCGAAAGCGCGATGTATAACGGTGATCCGCGTGCCATCCTGACCCTCAAGATGTACAATTACCGTATCAAGAAATACGTCGGCGCGTATGCGGCGGCGATGGGCGGGCTCGACATCCTTGTATTCACCGGTGGCGTAGGTGAGAATCAATGGTCTACACGTGCCGAGGTTTGCGAAAATATGGAGTTTCTCGGCATCGAATTCGATACGAAGAAGAACGAGAATGAGCGAGGCCGTGAAATCGTTCTCAGCAAGCCGGAGAGCCGGGTGAAGGTCCTTGTCGTCCCGACCGACGAAGAATATATGATTGCGTCGGATACGCAGGCCATTCTCGAAGGTAAACCGGTACGTTGATAATTTTACATACGATAGAGAGGGTGTGCTCAAACGCTGCGTTTAGACACACCCTCTTCTATTTCTCTGGCACTTCCAAAAAGACTTTTAGAAGTTTCCTGCAGGGGTATCCCACCAGAGACGCGTAGCAATATTATCTTTGCCGCCACGCGCTTCAAGGATTTTCACGCCCGAGTCGTAGCCCGGCCTGTTAAAGCTTTTCTCGTTTTGGCAGAACGGCAGACGACGGATACCGAGTGTTGTCAGTTCGGGGAACGCACTTTTGTTCGCTATGATCGGGAAGAGCTTCGGATAGCCTGTGCGACGATATTCACTCCATGCGTTCAATCCTTCAGGGAATCCGGCGATCCACTTCTGCGTGATAATCTGTTGCAGCTTCTGCTCGTTCGTTCCGTCGGTCATAAATTTCACGGGTACATCGTTCATTCCTTTCATATTCAACGCCGGGTTATGCGGATCTATGTAGTCGGCAGCCATTGTGGTGCCTTCAATATAGGCATTATAATCGGCCGAAACCTTATAGTCGTCGAACGAAACACGGACTCCTTCCTTATAGAAGTCCTCGGCTGTTCCTTTCATAGCCCATCCGCGCAGTGCGCCTTCAGCGCGAAGGAAATACGACTCGGCACGTTTCATAATCGGCAGCGGATAGTCGGTGGACATGGGGTCTTTGCCGTCCGTGTTAACCATCGGGATCGAGTACATCTTATATTCACCGGCTGCCGGGACCTCGAATCCGTTCCGAACACCATAGATTTTACCGATCGAGTTCGTTTCCTTTCCGCTTTGATCTTTGATATCTCCCTTATCCATCCATCCTACGGGCAAAGCCATTTTAACCAAACGAGGGTCCTTGTAGCCCTTCAGGATCGACTCGAACGAAGCGCCGATGCTGCAGTCGTTATAATCGCGGCAGATCACCATCAGCGGGTTCCGTGTGTTCTCGTCTTTTACCTCGATATTGACTTTCTCCAACACGCCATAAGGATTAGCTACGGCTGCTTCGGCTTCTTTCTTTGCCAGGTCGGGCGCTACTTTTACCACGCGCATAGCCAAGCGCAGACGAAGCGTATTGGCAAACTGCAACCAGGTGGTGTGGCTCTTGCCGCACATCAGGTCGAAGTTCAGACGGCCGGTCACATCGCCGTTCTTCCGAACAAATGCAGTCAGTCGTTGAATCGCATCGGCCAGGTCTTCGAAAAACGATTTGTAGATCGCCTCCTCCGAGTCGTATTCGATAAAGATTCCTCCTTTGATGGCTTTTGAATAGGGTATCGGGCCATACGTATCGACCGCTTTCGACATACCGGCCACTCTTAATATCTTGGTGATAGCCACGTAATCGTCGGCTGTTTGTGTTTCTAACAAGGCCGCACACGGTTTCATCACATGCAGGAAGTAATCTTTGAATCCCTGATTATTCCATCCGTCCATCATGACGTACTGGCTGTTGTTATTGTTCGAAGCGAACGGGGTCGGGATAGCCAGATAACCGGAGTACAAGTCGGCATTAAGGTTTTGGATCAGTTGATATTCCCAGTTTCCGTTTGTTTGATTGTAATAGATGGAACGCTGTGCTTCCTGCATGAAGGAGCCGACTTGCTGAGCCTGTAAAGAGGTCAGTCCGGTCGGATCCGTATTGAGTTCTTCAAAATTGCTGGTACATGCCGTTGCGCCAAATACCATGACGGCGGCGGCCAGCACACCGTTCTTCAGATTGAATTTATTGATTGTTTTCATATATGATTGCTTTATGTTAGAATGTTGCTTTCAAATTAATACCCAAACTGCGTGTAGCCGGCAGTGCGAAATAGTTCGATCCGGAATAACCGTTCGATGTAGACATTGACACTTCGGGGTCGGACGGTGCATCTTTGTAAAAGAAGAACAAGTTACGCCCGATCAAGCTTACGCCAAGGTCTTTGCCGGCACCGAGCAGATTGCGGAAAGCGTAACCGATCGACAATTCGCGCAGGCGGAAGTTCGTAGCCGAGTACACATAATAGTCTCCCCCTTTCTCTTTTTGTCCGATGGATCGATAGAATGTTCCGGCGTCGACTTTCGTTCCGTTACCGAGGTCTACTCCGCCATTGTCGCGTGCATCGGCCGAGTTTTGGGATACCCCGTAGGCGTCGAGCGTAGCTTGCGTCAAGTCCACAAAGTTCCCGCCGATGCGTCCGTCGATAAGGAAATAGAACTGCATATCTTTATAGTTGAAAGAGTTGCTCCACCCCAAATTCCACTTGGGGTTCACATTCCCAACATATTCTTTATCTTCCGAAACCAAAGTATTCCCCTCTTTATCTACCTGAATAACCCCATTCTTGTCGCGTACAACCGTTTTCGAATACAGGTCTCCATACGATCCGCCTTCTACAAGACGCATGTCATATCCTCTCAAGCTTCCGAGCCCTACGTGAGTCAAACGGTTTTCTTTCGCTACGTCTTGACGGTCGTCCAGTTTTTTAATGACATTGTTGTTGTATGAGAGGTTGAGCGAAGTTTTCCATAAGAAATCAGCAGTAATGGGTTGTCTCCAGCTCATCGTCGTTTCAAAGCCGGAATTCTGGATGTCGCCGGCATTAAAATAGTAATTGCTGTATCCGGTTGCAGCCGAGGCTTCCATGCTGAAGTACTGATTTGTATTGTTTGTCTTGTAATAGGTGAAATCCATCTCGAAGTGGTTATCGAACATCGAGAGATCAAATCCGAACTCCATCGATTTCAGTTTTTCGGGTTTCATTTCGGTAAAAGGAACGCTTGTGTTGAAATCGACCGAACCGTTCCGGAACTTATGCGTCGGGTTTGTGATGTAAGCCGGCATATCGTTACCTACTATGGAGTATGACGCACGCGCCTTCAACAGGTTGAATGCTTCGGGCAGGGTGGTTATCTCGTTGATCAACGCCGTCAATCCGAACGACGGATAGAAATACGATACGTTGGGCGTGTACGAAAGAGTTGACGACCAGTCGTTACGTCCCGTCACGTCGAGATAGAGCATCTCCTTGTATCCGATTTGCGCCGTACCGAACACACTATTGAGACGTTTCTGCGTTTTCGAGCGTTTGTTTTCCGAGCCATTCTTCGAGCCATTGGCAAGATGGAAGAAATTCGGGATGTAGACGTCGCCGCTGCCGGATGCAATGATCCCCGTTTCCTTGAGGTCTGTAAAGCTCGTTCCGACCGAAGCGGTCACGCTCCACACATCGAAGGTCTTGTTGAAGTTCGCCATCAAGTCGCCGTAGAACTGACGGCTGTCATCACGTTCCTGACGATATTCGCCGTTCACGTTATGCAGCGTGGTTGAGGTAGACGCATAAATCTTCCGTTCATAAAGATCGGCAATGCGGTCATAGTTCAAACGTCCCTGAAGGTTCAGATAGTCGGTGATGTTATAGCGGATGCTTGCCGAAGCCATCACGCGATCGCGTTTTTCGGTGTGCGGATTGCGATGCAGCACCCAATACGGGTTAGCGCTGAAATCCTGATTTACGTCGCGATACCATTGTTGAACGGGATAACCTTTCAGATCGTCATACTTTTCAAATTCGTTTTTGTATTGACGGAAGTCACCATTCGCAGGGAACGTATAAAGCCCGGTCAGCGGGTTGCGATATTGTCCCGGTTCATGACGGTTCCGGCCTTTCTGCGTGATATAATTCAGGGAGGCGTTAACCGTTACTTTATTATCAAACAGCTTGAAGGTTTCTTTAGCCATCATGTTATGACGGGTAAACGTATTGGTCGGCATGATACCGTTTGCTGACGTGTTGGCATACGAAACATAGCTTTGGGTCCTTTCCGATCCTCCGCTGATTGAGAGTGAGTTGATCGTGGTCATTCCTGTGCGGAAGAACTCATCGAGGCGGTTCGCTCCTTTGGCTTCGCCGCTGATTTTTTCGCCCCAGCTGTCCTGTGCCAGTGCGCCCGAGCCTGATACGGCGGCACCATACGTGCTTTGCAGTTTCGGAGCGTCTAAGGGCGTTTCGAACGTAGTGTTGCTTGATACATCCACACGCACGCTTCCTGCCGATCCTTTCTTGGTGGTAATCATCACCACGCCGTTGGCAGCCATACTTCCGTACAGCGCTGCGGCCGAAGCACCTTTCAAGACACTGATGCCGGCAATATCGTCGGGGTTGAGGTTCGACAAGGCATCCCCTCCGTCACGTCCGCCAAACTCGCCTTCCATCTGCGTCGTTGTCGAGTTGGCCATCGGAATGCCGTCGATGACGATCAGCGGCTGGTTGTTACCCTGCGCCGATTTGTTTCCGCGGATCAACAGTTTCGACGACCCGCCCGCACCGGTAGAGTTCGGGGTGATGACTAGGCCTGCCGTTTTACCCTGCAAGCTGTTGATCAGGTTCGTCTCCTTGGCACGGGTCAATTCACCGCCGCCTACTTGCTGTGTCGCATAAGTCAAGCTCTTAGCTTTGCGTTCGAGTCCCATGGCCGTAACCACCACTTCGTTAATTTTGACAGACGAAGAGGCCAGCGATACATTGATTACCGTACGTTCTCCTACTGTCTCTTCATGAGTCTCAAGACCCACATAAGCAAACTGCAATACTTCGTTCGCATTGACTTCGATGGCGTAATGACCGTCTAAGTCCGTAATGACACCGTTCGTTGTTCCCTTCACCACAACCGTCGCTCCAATCAGCGGCTCGTTCGTGTCGGCTTCTTTCACGATGCCGCTCACTTTCTTTTGTGCCAACAGCACGTTTGTGCCTAAGAAAAACAGCACAAACATAAATAATAGATGTTTATTCATACGTTTTTTGATCGATTATATGTTCCTGTTTTAAAAAACCGCGCAAAGATAGATTCATTTTTTAATCTTATGTCATTTTGTCTTATCTTTAACAATTGATTCAAAGCGTATAAAACTGGATTTTTGCGACAAAATGTCATTTTGTTTTCAGGAGATTAAAAAAAGTATCAGACTGAAATTTATTCACCTTTTCCCACAGCAATCTGAAAGTATGTTGAAAATTATTCCGGTCAGTAGTCGGTATTCGGTCGTTGCGTAGGGGTGAACCTGTGTGTTCGCCCTCTTGCTCGCCCGTTATGGCATATCGTCTTTATTGTGGAATTTAGGTTTAAGTCTTCCTGCGTGCGAAGAAATTGTTTTCCGAACAATATCTGTCCGGAATTAGTTCGAATTATGTTATTTTTGCATGCCCGGAACAAAAAAGTAAAACATCTTTCAAAACGATTCAACCGGAACAGGTATGCAGTGGAACGAATTAATATCCGGTAAGCGTCTCGGCATCGAGGCTTACCATGAACGGAAGCATGAACGGACAAACTTTCAGCGCGATTATGATCGGCTGATCTTCTCTTCTCCTTTTCGACGGTTACAGAACAAGACGCAGGTCTTTCCTCTACCCGGCAGCATCTTTGTACACAATCGACTGACGCATAGTTTAGAGGTATCGTGTGTTGGGCGATCGCTCGGCACGAATATCGCTACGCGTCTGATACAGAAATACGGAGGTGAGGCGACCAACCTGCAAGAGATCGGATCGATCGTCTCGGCCGCCTGTCTGGCGCACGACATGGGCAATCCTCCGTTCGGGCACTCAGGAGAGCGGGCTATCTCGGCATTCTTCTCCGAAGGTGCGGGCCGACAGCTCGAAGCTCGCGTACGTGCCGAAGGCGGCCGATGGGAAGACTTTGTACACTTTGAAGGCAATGCCAACGCCATACGCTTGCTCACGCACCAGTTTATCGGGCGTCGAAAAGGTGGGTTTGCCCTGACATACAGCACACTTGCTTCCATCGTTAAGTATCCTTATGCCTCGACCCATGCGTCCGCGAAGAAAAAATTCGGCTTCTTCCAGACCGAAGAAGAAACGTATTGCCGCATCGCACGGGAGTTGGGCATTCCCGGACAAGCCGGTGCTTCCGATGCGTATGTCCGTTACCCGTTAGTCTATTTAGTCGAGGCTGCTGACGATATTTGCTATCAGATTATGGATATCGAAGACGCCCATAAGCTGCGTTTGCTGACAAGCGAAGAGGCCATCGGGCTGCTGCTTGGTTTTTTCGAAGGAAGGCGTCTGAACGACATTCGGCAGACGATGGCTATGGTAGACGACACAAATGAGCAGATCGCCTATCTCCGCTCGTGCATCATCGGACTGTTAGTCGATGAATGCACCCGGGTCTTTATCGAGAACGAGGAAAGGTTACTTGACGGAAGCTTCGATGCGCCGCTGATCGACTGTATCAACGAACAGGCGCGTCAGGCATATAAGGCGTGTTCGGAGGTGGCTTACCGGAAAATTTACGTCGCGAATGAGGTGGTCGACGTTGAACTGGCAGGGTATCGTATCTTCGGCTACCTGCTTGAGACGGTGATTGACGCCGTGCTCCATCCCGAGCATGCATACAGCCAACTGCTCCTCCGCCGTGTGCCGGGTCAGTATGACATCAAGGCGTCTACGACGTACGGGAAGATTCAATGTGCGCTCGATTATATTTCGGGCATGACGGACGTCTACGCCCTCGACCTGTATCGCAAGATTACAGGCATGGGTCTGCCGGCTGTCTGAGTAACATCGCTTCAGTAGGCCTCGCGGTATTTCGCGCCGTCCATGTCTTCAAGGATGTTGAGGTAACTTTTGTAGCGCGACCGACTGATAGAATGCGCTTCGATGGCCTCGCGTACCGCACATCCCGGTTCATGAGTGTGTGTGCAGTTGCTAAACCGGCAGTCGGCCGAGTGTTTGAATATCTCCGGAAAATAGTGCGCCACTTCGCCTCCTTGCATCTCAATCGTGCCGAAGCCTTTGATGCCGGGCGTATCGATCAGATAGCCTCCGTTCGGAAGCGGAATCATTTCGGAGAATGTCGTAGTATGAACGCCTGTTTGGTGATATTCGGAGATATCTTTCGTTCGGAGCTTGGCATGCGGCAGCAGTTTGTTGATAATCGTCGATTTGCCAACGCCCGAGTGGCCGGACAGCAGCGTAATCCTGTTGCTGATCTTGTCCGACAACGCGTCGATTCCTTCGCCCGACGTAGCGCAAAGTTTCATGCAATCGTACCCGATGGTGCGATAGAGTGTCATCAGCTCTTCTACATATTCAAGCTCATCAGCATCATACCGGTCTGTTTTATTGAAGACGAGCAAGGCAGGAATCCCGTAGGCCTCGGCAGTGGCAAGGAAACGATCGATAAAAGTCGTTGTCGTCTGCGGATAATGAATCGTGACGACGAGCAGTGCCAAGTCGATATTCGCCGCAAGGATATGTGACTCCTTTGAGAGGTTCGATGCCCTCCGGATCATATAGTTGCGGCGGGCATCGATCGCTGTGATGCACGCGCTGCCTTCGCGGTTCTCTTCGATTTCGACCCGGTCGCCGATGGTGACCGGATTTGTACTCCGGATGCCTTTCAACCGGAATGAGCCCTTGATCTTACAATCGACAGACCGTCCGTCGTCGGTATGAACCGTATACCGGCTGCCGGTGTTTTTTACGACAAGACCGTGCATCAAACGGTCATGATTTCTTTTTCTTTCGCCGCATACAGCTCGTCCACTTGCTTGACGTACTTATCGTGAATCTTCTGCACGGTAGCCTCGGCATCTTTTCCCGCATCTTCGGGCACTCCCTCCTTAATGGCTTTCTTGAGCAGCTCGATCACCTCCCGGCGCGTGTTACGGATGCTGATCTTTGCCGTTTCGGCATGTTGTTTGGCGCCCTTGGCCAATGAACGGCGACGTTCTTCGGTGAGCGGCGGGATGCCAAGGCGGATCACTTCACCGTTATTCTCGGGGGTAATGCCTACTTCGGACGAGAGGATCGCCTTCTCAATCTCCTTCAACATCGGTTTTTCCCATGGAGTGATGATCATCGTTTTGGCATCGGGTGTCGTGATAGATGAAACATTGGCGAGCGGTGTCATACTACCGTAATAAGACACTTTGACATTGTCTAAAATACGCGGGCTTGCTTTGCCGGCGCGAATGCGTGCCAGCTCATCGTCTAAATAACGAATAGCCGACGACATCTTCGTTTCGGCCTCTGTGATGATTTGGTGGATGTCTGCTAACATAACTTTTTATTTTTTATTTTTCACAAAGATAGTTCCTTTTCGCATATATGCAAAATGTGGGTAAGCAAGATCGTAATCGTGATGAAGTCAAACAAAAACGAGAGACACAGGCTCACCTTATAACCAAACCTCGGAAAGGCTGAATGCTAACGAACGATTATGAATTATGAATGCAGAATGCTGACAACTGAATGCTATATAGCCATTAACAACCGACAATTGACGATTTAAAAACAGCCCCGCAGGGGTACATTAGTTCAGCCCCATGCGGAGCGTGTTAGGAAAAACGTTCAAGCTGTTTACAACAAAGCCCGGATAGCTTTCTCCACCTCGTCCATGCCGGCGGTGGGCTCGAAGCGAGCCACCACGTTCCCTTGCTTATCGACCAGAAACTTCGTGAAGTTCCATTTGATATCGGGCTTGCTTGCGTAGTCTTTGTCTTTCTTCTTGAGCATGGCATTCATGGCATCGGCTCGTTCACCGGTAAAACCTTCGAAGCCTTTTTGGCTCTTCAGATACGTATAGAGCGGCGATTCGTTCTCGCCGTTCACCTCGATTTTCTCAAACAATGGAAACTTCGTTCCGTACTTCAGGGTGCAGAAGTCCTTAATCTCTTCTATCGTACCCGGTGCCTGCTCGCCAAACTGGTTGCAGGGAAAGTCGAGGACAACAAAGCCTTGTTCCCTGTATTGCTCATAAAGCTTTTCCAAGGCTTCGTATTGAGGCGTAAAACCACACCCTGTCGCCGTATTTACAATCAGCAGCGTCTTACCCTCGTACTCTTTCAGCAAGACCTCTTTCCCTTCGGCATCCTTGACGGTGATGTCATAAATCCCGCTCTGCGCCATAGCTGTCCATACAAAACAAAGCGACAGCAGCGCTAACATTGTTCTTTTCATAAAATGATCTATTTAAATTATTGATACTGTTTGCCCGTTCAACAGAAATCCGGAGATGTAAAAACGGATTGATTCTCCTGACCGGACGACAAAGATAGTTAATTTTATCACTTTTCCCATCCACCCACATTCCGCAACGGAGATTTCCCACCCGATGCCGATATGCCGTGTGGAGGCAAATAAAAGGGAAATCCCCCGTACGGACATGCCGCACAAGGGGATTTCCAACGATAAAACTTGCGATCTCTAAAAAACGTTATTTCACGATCACCTTATGCACCGTGCCGTCTTTGAGTGTCACCACATATACACCGCGTTGCATCGGGACGGACGTATCGCCTTCGGACAGTTCGATTCTCCGAACTAACTGGCCGGCTACCGAGTAGATGCTCGCGATATCTTTACGCTCTACGCGGATATAGATCGTCTCGCCGTGCG
>NZ_JUET01000074.1 GCF_001006485.1 Tannerella forsythia | reverse complement strand
GGATCATTGGTCAGGTGAGATTTGGAACCGTAATAAGCACGGCGTCGTTTACCCACAGATGATTACGATTACGGCCATTAAGAACAGCGATGGCATGACGCAAAATTATTTAGCCTTGTTTACGGACATCACTTCTTTGAAAGAACAGCAAAAACAACTTGAGCATATTGCCCATTATGATGTGTTGACCCAGCTACCGAATCGATCCTTGTTAGCGGATCGGCTACAACAGGCTATCTTTACATCCCAACGGCACAACTCTTTATTGGCGGTGTTATTTATTGATTTAGATGGCTTTAAAAAAGTTAACGATCAACACGGGCATGATGCCGGTGATGAGTTATTGATTGAACTGTCAAAACGAATGAAAATTGTTTTGAGAGAGGAAGATACATTGGCCCGAATTGG
>NZ_JUET01000073.1 GCF_001006485.1 Tannerella forsythia | reverse complement strand
GGGATTGACCGTACGGTATCGGATACCCCTCCCTCTTTCTTTCTCCCCTCCTCTTCCTCTTTCCCTCTTCCTTTTTTTTCTCCCCTTCTCCTTCTTCTTCTCCCCCTTCCCTTTTCCTCCCATGCCCCGCCCCTCCTTTCCTCCCCTCCTTTTTCTCTTCCCTCCTCCCTCTTCTTCCCTCTCCCTCTCTTTTTCCTTCTCCTCCCCCTTTTTTCCCCTCCCCTTCCCCTTTTCCTCCTCCTTCCCCCCCTTTTCCTCCCTTTTTCTTCCTTTCTTTTTCTCTCTTCTCTCCTTCCCTTCCTCCCTCTCCTCTCCCCCTTCTTTTCTCCCTTCCTCTCCTTCTTTCCCCTTTTTTCTCTTCCCCCTCCCCCCTCCTCCTCTTTCTCTCTTCTTTCTTCACTCCCCCTCTTTTCCCTCTCCTCTTCCCCTCTCTCCTCCCTCCTTTCTCTTTTCTTCCTTTCCCTTT
Source organism: Tannerella forsythia (assembly GCF_001006485.1). Classification (GTDB taxonomy): domain Bacteria; phylum Bacteroidota; class Bacteroidia; order Bacteroidales; family Tannerellaceae; genus Tannerella; species Tannerella forsythia. The sequence goes on along the minus strand of NZ_JUET01000073.1, from coordinate 374 downwards.
CTCTTCTCCCCCTTCTTCCCTTCTTCTCCTCCTCTTTTCTCCTCCCTTCTCTTCCCTCCCTTCCTCTCTTCTTTTTTTCTTCTCCCCTTTCTCTTCCTTCTTTTTTCTCTCGCTCTTCCGCCCGTCCCTTCTCCCCTCCGTGTCGCCAGCCTCCTTGCTTCTTTTCTTCCCCTTCTTCCTTTACTTTCTCCTTCGTCTCGGCCTTGTTCTTTTTCCTTGCCCTTTTTTTCTCCTGCCTTGCCTCTTCCGTCTGTCCCTTTTCTCCCCCCCCCTCCCTTTTCCCCTTCTTTTCCTCTTCCCCCTCCTCCCTCTTCCCCCTCCCTTCTTGCTTCTCTACTCTTTCCTCTCTCGTCTCCTCTTACTTCTCTGCCTTT
>NZ_JUET01000072.1 GCF_001006485.1 Tannerella forsythia | reverse complement strand
CATCAAAGGTATACGACATATATAAATACAAATGATACAAAGACTGAATTAAAGGAACTTTTTGAGCCGATGGTGATTCAAAACGTTTTTTCATGTCATCAATGGCAAAATGCTCAGGCAGCATTTTAGGCAAGACGAAGTGGGAAGACGTCGATTGTTCCGCACACTTTGCCATATGCTCGAAATGAGTTATCAGTTTCTGATTGAGACGCTCAAAGTATTGAAAGGTTTTAGGGGCAGAGGTTGCCAAGGATTGAATCTTCTGAACGCCTTTTGCATAGGCATGAAACGTCAACCAATCTTTTTTACTGGCTCTCGGGGACTGTCCCTGTCTCTTATACACATCTTACCAGCTAAAATGGTTGAAAAATACCGTGCAATCGTAAACAAGTAATTACGACTTGTCATGCTAAGAAAAAGCCCGCTTGATGCGGGCTTTTTTTATGGCCGAAAAAAATACTCAGGCCTGGGCATTATTCGTTAGCAAAAGGCTTATATCAGTTCAATCTCAATATCTGTTAAAGGGATGACGCTGCAAGTCAGGATGTCCTTTCCTTCCGTTTCATACACGGTATC
>NZ_JUET01000071.1 GCF_001006485.1 Tannerella forsythia | reverse complement strand
GGCTGACCGCTGTAACAGCTCCGCAGGGGCGCATTAATTCAGCCCAATGTGTAGCGAAGCGAAGCGTCGGGGGAAAAAGAATACCCACTCCTGCGGAGGGCTGTAAGCCTGATATAAAATGTTGATTTATTTAATGGTCGAGATGTTTTGCTTAAACAAACTTGCGTGCTTTGCGTAACTTTCGCGTTCCTTGCGGTGATCTTACCGCCAAGTTCGCAAAGAACGACGCAAAGGACGCAAAAAAACAGCTTAAATATTTACGTATTCTCAGAAATCGTTTATAACTTTGTAGTATCATCAAAAACGCAAGGTTATGGAAATAACGACCGATACTCCATCAGGGCAAGCCGATGCGCCTCGCAAACCGCACCGGAGGCGCAGCGTAAAAGAAATATCCGGAACGCGGAAACAAGTATAAACTTTAAAAAACAGAAAAACATGAAACAGCAAATTATTTTATGGATAGGTGTCCTGCTTCTGCTGATAGGAGGAGTGGGGTGCGAGAATGGACAGTTGCATTCACCTCCTGCCAATCCGGAACAGGCAATCTTGGGGAAGTGGGAATTGATTAACTCTGGAGGGAGGCCAATTATTCCTACCGGATATAGAGAGTTTCTTCCATCGGGTATTGTTCACAAGTATGATTACACAAAGGAACAATACACATCGTTTCAATGCGAATACTCCATCCTCAACGATACAGTACTATTAATGTGCAACTATAGGTATAAATATCTTTTTTATAGGGATAAAATGCAATTATTTCCATTGGATTTAATTGCCATACGCGATCTTACAGAAATTTATCAACGTAAAAAATAAAAATCATGAAAAAACTAATTTCAGCAGTCATTTTGATGGCTATTACATGGAGTACACTTGCGCAAAAAACCATTCTTCGAAAAAATTCAAAAGGAGTTCTTGAGTCTATAGAATTTTCGGCAGATGATAAGCGGGTGATAATACCGACATCTGCTGAAACTTTCTTTAAGAGTATCCTTAAAGTAAAACCGACCGATGAGTTCAGAAAAATACAGCACAGACAAAAACAAAAAGAATTTATTCACGAACATTTCGAACAGTATTATAATGGAATTAAAATAGATGGAGCCGGATATAATTTCCACTATAAAAACGGTAAAATGTACTTTGCACATGGGCATTACGTAGATGCTAGCGACGTAAGCCCCAAGCCTTCTATTACCGGACACGAAGCTATGAAGCATTTTGCTAAATATAAAAATATACCGGAAAAAGCGATTTACAATTATATAGCAGAATTGATTATAAAAGAAATTTTAGAAAAAACGGATACCTTGCCGGCACTTGTTTACAGAGTATATTTATATGCAGATTATCCGCAAAATACAGAAGTAGGATTTATAGATGCACATACGGGGAGTCTGCGAATGACTGAACCAGTTTTTATCGATTTTTCGGCACAGGGAACATTTGCGACCCGCTATTCCGGAAGCCAACAAGGAACTACACATAACTATCAAGGAAGTTATCATTTGGTCGATTCCACACGAAATACAATTATTCATACATGGAATTTAGAAGGGAGAACGAATATCTTAAGCAGAGTAGATATAACGGATAATGATAACAATTGGACACAGGCAGAACACCGTCCCAACAACAACGATATGGGCTTGGACGTGCAGTGGGCATTACAGCGTATTTGCGACAGATTATACAATACTCACAATATAAACAGCATGGATGATGATGGGTTTACAATTGACGCACATATACGCTATAGCAATAATTATGACAACGCATTTTGGAATTCTATTGATCGCACATTATCTTTTGGAGAAGGAGGTAGTGATTTTCAACCCTTAGCAAGTGTTGATGTGGTTGCTCATGAGTTTGGGCACGGTATTACTCATTTTCAGATAGGCTGGAACAACACAACAGATCAAAGGGCTTTTAACGAAGGGATGAGTGATATTTGGGGAGTTATAATGGAACATCGCATACATCCTAATTCTGTATGGCAAATTGGAGAACAAATTACTAGAAATTATTCTTGTTTAAGAAATTTACAGAATACGAATGCAAGTAATGCGATGAGTCAAATTGCAAATACATACGCTTCTCCACAATATAACTCAGGAGACAGTTATGTGCGTGGAGGTGTTTTTTCGCACTGGTTTTACCTATTAGTAAATGGAGGTACTGGAGTAAATACCTTGGGAAGAAACTATTCAGTATGGGGAATTGGGATGGATAATGCGGAAAATCTTATTGTTAAAGCTGTTTTCGGTGGATATTTACGCTTTACAACTTCTTATGCACAAATCAGAACATCAATGATTAATGCAGCAAGAGAAATAGCGGGCACAAATAGTTTCTTAGAGCACCAGATCGAAAATGCCTGGTATGCCGTAGGAGTGGGGAATACCCAATATCAGCCCCACCTCTCCGGCCCTGCATCGGTCTGCGATCAGGCAACCTATACGATAGAAAACCTGCCGGCAGGAGCAATAGTTCAATGGAGTTTAAGCAATAATAATGCTATAATCTTATCGTCTACAACTGATAAAGTAACATTAAAGCGTAGAAATACAGGAGATGTTGAATTAAGAGCAAATATCAGAATAAACAGTAACCCCCTTAATATTAACAGAAACATATGGTTATTCGACCCAATATTAGAAGCATCTGTTTATGATAATGGAATAGGATGGCATAATGCAGATATGTCATATGGGCAGATCGGTTTAAATTTGTATCAAGTTACTCCTAATAGAGATATTCATTTCCGTATTAATAATGCTCCTTTAATAAATATCCCCATTAGCAACTGGGAATGGGTTAATTATAATCCGAATATCGTATCGGTATCTCATCAAGGTGGATATATAGCACATCTTACACCTCTCAAGGAAGGACGAGCAAGAATTAATGTTCGCGTTAAGCAACAAGGCTGCTACACGAATAGCATAGCATTGTCAATTGAGGTAACATCCCGTTCTCACTTCACCCTCTCCCCCAACCCGGCAACGGACGAAGTGACCTTGCAGCTGATGGAGACGGACGAAGTCAGCGGATTAAGCGTGCTCTCGACCGACAGAAGCCCCTACGAAATCCAGCTCTGGAGCGGTATGACGATGCTGCGCTCGTTCCGGACGAATGAGCCGACGTTCCAAATCTCGATGGCCGGATTGCCGGCGGGACTGTACTTCGTGCGCGTCGTCAAAGACGGACAGACGTACACGCAGAAATTGATTAAGAAGTGAAAAACGAAAAATGAAAAATGAAAAGTGATGCCCTTCGGGCGTTGAGCTGTTGAATGGTTGAGTTGTTTGATTGTTGGATGATAATAGCTGACTGCTTGAAAACTGACCGCTAACGATCATGTCAGGCTTACAGCCCTCCGAACAAGGTGGGACGGGACCCCACCCTTACGGGATGGGGCTGAAACAGAACGGGCTTTCAGCCCTTGTATGCCCTTGGGGCGTTTGAACAATGGTCAATGGTTATACGTGGTACAGACCAAATCATGTACTCTGCATGATAATTGACAATTAAATTACGCTGGCTGCTGAACGCTAACTAACCAACAACTAAATATCTAAACACTCGAAGGGGAATATGGCCTTAAACTTAAAGCAGTCGTTTGGCTTTCATCTCAAGGTATTTGTTGATGACATCGACCGAGAGGTCTTCGGGTGTGGTGAGGAGCGAATAGATGCCATGCCGGCGGAGGGTGGTCGTCACGTATTGTTTTTCGTAGATAAACCGGTCGGCGATCACCTGATGGAAGCAGTCCTCGGAGCTCTGCGGAGGGCGTGCGGCAAAGTCACGAAGCTCGACATCCTCGAAGAAGATGACCAGCACGACGTGTTGACGTGCCAACTGCTGCATATAGCTCAGCTGGCGTTCCATCCCGATGATGCGGTCGAAATTCGTGTAAATGATGAGCAGACTGCGTTTGCTTACGTGTTTGTTCAGATGCACGTAGAGTGACGAGTAATCGCTTTCGCCGAAGGTAGTCTGTTGACGGTAGAGGTCTTCGAGCAGGAGCTGCATCTGAGACGACTGCTTTCCGGCCGGAACGAATGTCTCAAAACGCTCGGCAAAGGTAATCAGCCCGGCCTTGTCTTCTTTCCGGATCGCTACGAACGAGAGTACCAGCGCGGCATTGATCGAATAGTCGAGTAGGGTCATCCCCCGAAATACCGACTGCATGACGCGCCCCTTATCGATGATGTTGTAGATATGTTGCGACCGTTCGTCCTGATACGTGTTGACCATTACCTGATGCCGGCGGGCACTGGCCTTCCAGTTGATGGTGCGGTAGTCGTCGCCCTTCACATATTCCTTGATATGCTCGAATTCGGTATGATGACCGATGCGACGAATGCGTTTGATACCTAATTCGGTCAGGTTATTATGGATGGCCATCAGCTCGTAGCGGTGCAGCATGAGGTAGGAGGGGTAGACTTTGACCCGGGCAGGCTGACCAGCCGTGATACGGCGTACGACGAACCCGATGGCCGTGGAGACGAACAGACGGATATGTCCGAAGCCATATTCGCCGCGTTTCACTGGCCGTAGCTGATAGACAATCTCTTTGCGAGCGCCGGATAGCAGGTGGAGCGGGAAAAGAATATCGCGCCGCTGAAACACGTCGGGTAGCTCGTCGATCACCTCAATATGTACGGCGAAGGGATAGCGGTTCTCTACGGCGATGCGTACAGGGTTGGGGTCGCCGTTCGAGAAACGGGCGGCACACGAACGCTCGGCATATACTCCATCCTTCTGCCGCCACAGCAGCGCAATGTCAGCTGCCGAGAGCAGCGCCTGTGCCACGAGCAGCATCTTCCCCGCCATGAATAACACGGGAAAGACGTAGCCCGCCAGAAACAGGACGACGGCTGCCACGCAGAAGATGTAAAACCGCTTGCTCAGGTACATTATTTCGGTACTTCTACTTTTTCGATCAGACGGCGTATGACTTTCGACGGCGTATGACCTTCCATCTCGGCTTCGGCCGTCAACGTCAACCGATGCTGCAATACGGATGGGGCGATGAATTTCACATCTTCGGGTGTGATAAAGTCGCGTCCCTGCAACAGTGCGAAGGCTTTGGCCGACTGCATAAGCGCTACCGACGCACGCGGCGAGGCGCCGAGATAGACGGCCTTGCTCGTGCGTGTCTGATGGACGATGGCAGCCACATAACGCAGCAGAGACGGTTCGACATATACCTTGCCTACACAGTCACTGAGCCGCAGCAGCTCGTCGGCCGTCAGGACGGGGCGGATCGTCTCCAGCGACGTCAACCGCGCGTTCGCATGATGACGTTCCAGAATCCGCACCTCCTCGTCGAGCGTGGGGTATTGCATCGTGATCTTCATCAGGAAGCGGTCTAACTGCGCTTCGGGCAGCTTGTAGGTGCCTTCCTGTTCTACCGGGTTCTGCGTAGCCAGAATGGTGTATAACGGGCTCATCTTATACGTTGTTCCGTCGAGGGTCACTTGTCGTTCTTCCATCACCTCGAACAGGGCGGACTGTGTCTTGGCGGGAGCGCGGTTCACCTCGTCGACGAGTACGATGTCGGCGAAAATCGGCCCCTTATGAAAATCGAAATCACTCGTTTTCATGTTAAACACCGACGTACCCAGCACATCCGACGGCATCAGGTCGGGCGTAAACTGAATACGTGAGAAGCGTGCGTCCACGAGCTGTGCCATCAGTCGCGCCATCAGTGTTTTGGCAATACCCGGTACGCCTTCGATGAGCACATGCCCTTTGGCCAGCATCACGGTAAGCAGCAAATCGACCGTGCGCTCTTGCCCGACAAGTACCGACGACATGGCCGTGCGTATCCGACCGATTTTCTCCGTGAACCCCGTCAAATCCATTGTTTCTACTCTTTCTTCCATATTAATCCAATTTGCTTTTCCATTCATTGATCCGGTCGATATGGCGTATCATCGCAGCCTCATCGGCCGGTGTATCGTTGTGCAGCAACTCGTTCAGCTCACGGAAAGCCGGCCATAGCTCTTCGGCAGGCAGTCCCATTTTTCGGGCCAAACGTCCGTTAAGCGTTTCTGCCGGCTCGCCCGATTGCAGATCAAGCCCGTGAAGCCGTTTTGCCTCTGTGCAGAAATACAGATATTTCTTTTTAATCATCTCTTTATAATCTTTCCGCTGATAATACAGATGACCGATCAGCTGCGCGAACCGAAGCATCCCGTTAGCGGGTGGCTGCACGACGGGGATCACCCGCTGCCGCCGTCGGGCGGTGAAGAACATAAACAGCAGAAGCGTCAGCATGGTTGTGTACAAAGCCCAACGCAATGGCGAATGTTTCAGGAAAAAACGGAACAGGCTGCCTGACTCCTGCGCGCCTTCGCCGTATGATTCGAGCCGTATGAGCGGTAAAGTTCCCGCCCCCATACACGAAAGCAGACGGAAGATATACGAGGCATTATTTCCGTCGAGCATGCCGTAGTTGGTGAAGAGCAGCGGTGTTGTCACCAGAAACAGTTCACCTTCACCGATATGCGCCCGTATCGCTACCGGCCTTCCTTGCCCGTCGCAAACGAGCACTCCGGACGAGTCGCATCTCATCTTGTCCGAACGAGGTCGCGCAAGCGTATCGTGTTCAGAGCGCAACTCTTGCGCTTTGATTTTCAACGTATCGTCACCTGTATTCAGGTAAGACGAATGGGTTTGCGGATAAACTTCATAAATCGCTTCGGCATGAAGCGTATCGAACCCCCAATAAAGGCTGTCGCGTTCGCGAGTTTGTTTGACCGAACGCTCAAAATAACGGACATAGCCCAAGACGGCATCATGCTCGGTCGAAAACCGGAGTGAATCACACAACGCACCGGAGAACCACGAGGCGCAAAGCATCACCTTATTGCCTTGCCGAAGCAGACCGTACAGCGCTTTCACATCGATCGGCTGCATCAGCAAACGCTCTTCGACTACGAGGATAGCACGCCGCCCCGCTTCGGGTAGCAGCTCTGGCTTCGGTAAATCGAAAGCATCTTCCTCCGCATCTCGCACGGAGATTAGACTGTTATCTTCGTCAAAATAGATGGTATCGTATTCGTCATCAGACGCATCCTCTTCAAAATATTCTTCTGTCTCTTCGGCCGAAAACGTCTCATCCTCCATTAGGAAATCGCTCTGTTCTTGCCACAGCCTGAACGTATCGACACTTGCCATATAGATTTCGTAAAGCGACCGGTTTTGGACTTCATACGCAACGACAGACGTCCCGACCACCTCATCGAACACGTAACATCCGAAAGGCTGGCGGTCGTTGTGGTAAAACGTCGGAGTCCACCGGAACGGCTTGGGTGAATAGTACTGAAATACAAAAGCCAGCACCATAAATACGCCGAGTATCACGAAATAACGTTTACTCCCCTTCATGCTCCTCCCCTCCTTCCCGGATTTGCCGTTGTAGCTCACGCATAGCATCGAACAGTTCCGGCGTGGCCTGATAGTTACCGTATCGTACCTGCAAAAAACGATTCGTAAAATCGCGAAACACCGGTCGCAGCACTGCCGGCTTTAATTCGTAAATATATTCGGTAGGCGTCTTGAAAATGCGCCAGTCGATCCTTTGCTTATCGGCCAAAAAACGCAGGGTCTGCAAGTAAAGAAGGCGAACGGCCGACCGGAAATCGTTCGACGTCAAAGCGGCCGACAGTTCTTTCTCAAAATCGACGCCGTAAATATTTTCCTCTTCCACGTCGTAAGGAAGATCTGGCATCTTCTTTTCGCGCATAAACAGAGCAGGATGTTTTTTCCGGATAAAATATATGGCAAGTGCGAGCACCAACACGAAGCCTCCGATTAACACCCATCCCGTCCATGTATCAATCGTATCGACTTCGGCGTTGCGAAATAATCGCCGCAGGATATGCGCCAACCACTGCCGGATGATCTCCGTCAGGCCGGTATCCGACATTTGTAGCTGACTGTTATAGTCATAGCGAGCATCGGACTGATATTCCGCGATTCTGGCTGCATTGTAACAAATCGTGTCGGAGACGGCGTGAATCATGCTTGCGTGCTACAGGTTCGCGAAATTGGAAATTTCCGTTTCGACCGTGACGCCCTCGCGTTTCTCACGGATATGGAAATACTCGAATGCAATCCCCACCATCCCCACCATTTGTGCAATATATGATCCGTACGACTGGATAATCCCCAGTACGTACGTCAGCAATTGATACCAAAGCGACTGGTCGATCCCCGAATCGGGCGAGGTCAGGATGAACACCTGAGATACTACCACAACCAGATACCAGGGCAGGTAAGTTACCGTGTTGATAATTCCTCCGATGAGTCCGAAGACAAAGAGAACGCCGAATATTTCGATCCAGAACGACATCCCATAACGAAATGCCCGCTGCAAGGTTTCGAAGAAAGGCTGCTCTTCAAAGAGATACATCGGGGTGAGAAGCGCCATCGGTAACATGATGATCAGGGCGCCGATCAGTACGAAAATAAGATAGACGACAAGCGCCCAAACGGACCATGTGGCAAGCATTCCTGCAAGACCTCCTACCAGAATTGTCATTGCACCATAAAACAGGATGATACGAAAGCATTTACCCAAGAAACGGAAAAGTGTTTCCTTGAATTCGCCGAACGTCAGTTCCATCAGTCGTTCGGTACGGTGATCATACACATGCATCATACCATAGATAAGGGCAGAAAGTATCATATTGCCTATCATATAGATAATGACGTATATACCGCCTCGAAGAACAAATTCTATCAAGATGTCTTTTGAGCCGTTTGGATCCTTCATTAATTCTAAATTTGTTGAGAAATATGCGTTTAGAGCAAATGATTGAAAAATACACAAGGGTAGAATCAAGTAAAGCGAGAAACGGAGGATAACACGCCAGTTCTCACGAAGGTAATCGAACGTAATATTCAGTTTTTCACCGAATGTACGTACCCGATAGTAACGAATTTTAGGATTAGTATATTCCATTATCTGAGGATGTATGATGTTTGTTCTTCCATACCATACGTGGATAAATCACGAAATAGACGATTACGAACACGAACGAGAGCAGAATAAATGCAGCCCGCAACATATCGGGCAATTCCGTATGCCGCGTCAGGAAGCTCTCGATAAATCCGGCGATGATAAACATCGGCACAAGCCCTACGACGATCTTCAATCCCCTTTTAGCGCCTTGCCGGAAAGCATATCCGCGCGGATAAGTGCCTGGGAACAGCCACCCGTCGCCCATCGCCAAGCCGGCTGCACCCGCCACGACGATCGACGAAATCTCTAACGCGCCGTGAAGCCAGATCGAGAGAAGCGACTCCATCCCTACGCCTTGCTGAAAAAAGAACGTCTGAAACGCCCCGACCATCACGCCGTTGTAGAGAAGCATCAATCCCGTGCCGATCCCGGTAAACAATCCGGCAATAAACACCCGAAACGAGACATAGATATTATTCGACGTAATGGCCAAAAACATTCCCAGTTCACCCTGACTGCCATAGACGGCCATCGGTTTGCCGCTGCGGATGTTGTCGAGCGTCATATCGACGTAGTCGTTGCCCATAATCAGACGCACGAATGTATCGTCGTGAAGGGCAGAGAACGCTCCGATCAGCACACTGCACAGGAATACCAGAAACGAATAGAGCAGTTCGCGGCGCGACTCGTACATTACGAGCGGAAGCTCCTCTTTCCAAAAGAGCAATATACGCGACCGTTTCTCTTTCTTGTTTTTATACAACGCATTGTGAAGCGCCGATGCCAGATTGTTCAGATAAGTCGTAATACGCGACCGTGGATAATGGCTGCGCGAGAAAGAAAGATCGGTCGTGATTTCGGTATACGCGTCGGCAAGGCGCCCCGGGTCTTGCGTGTCGGCGGATGCTACCACCTGTTCCAGACCTTCCCACTTGGCGATGTTTTGCCGTATAAACGAAATCTCTTTCAACTGCTAACCGTTTATTGCTGATAAAAACAGCACAAAAGTAAACCTTTTCATGTGTTTACGCAAAACGGAGACGTGAAAAAACTATTGTCGGCGTGATTATCGCCGAAAAAGTTGTTATTGAAACAAGTCAACATGCAAACATTTATTATGTCAGGCTTACAGCCCTTATATTCCGCAGGGCGTTGAGATATTGAATTGTTGAGATGTTTATTTGTTTAGTTGTTGATTTGTTGGATGAACGCCAACGAACAATTACGAATGACAAATTACGAAAGCTGAATACTGACCGCTAACGATTATGTCAGGCTTACAGCCCTCTAACCAAGGTATGAGCATCGATACCCCACCCTTACGGGATGGGGCTGAAATATATCGGGCTTGCAGCCCTTTCGGGTAATGGTTATGCGTGTTACACGCCGAATCATGTACCCGACAAAACCTTTAACCATCGACAATTAACATTTGGAAAACGGCCCTGAAAGGGCGTAATAATTCAGCCCAATGCGAAGCGTTGGGGAAAATGGTTGCCAGGTCATGGGAGGGCTGAAAGTCTGACGTAAATTAATGGTTAATGGTTATGCCCTGCGGGCGTTGAATAGTTGATTTGTTTGCCGTGTAGTGTTCGCCCGCCATAACAACCGATTCGGCCGCGGATGGTAGAGACGCAATTCATTGCGTCTCTACGGTGCATATACAATGATGTATTCGCATTCGTACCTCGTAATTCGTAATTGATTTTCGCGTCCATTTGCGCCCTTTGCGTTCGGACATTTGTCATTCAGAGTGTGAGTGATGAATCTTTCCTCTCCGTACGGGATCCCTCACTCCGTTCGGAATGACAGAAAGAGGCATGCGTAATTCGTCATTTGTAATTGTACCATTTATCAGGAAAATAATTACAACCTCTGACAACAAGCTGTTTATCGTCAACAAAAAGTCCTTTCGGGGCACAAGGGCTGCAAGTCCGGGGTTAAGGTTCAGCAGAGCCTGCAGTCTTTTTATGTTTGCGGATTTTCTTTATCGCCCAATCGTAATGGCTCGACGTGGCCGAAACACAGTTACATTCGGGTCGTCGAAACTTAATCCGATAAAGCGGGTTGTTTCGTTCAGTTCCCGACTGTCTGACAAGTATTGCAAGAGTTTCTTCCAGCCTGTTCTGTAAGCTTCGGATGCCCCGTATCTGTCTGCGATGCGGATATATACCAAGTCCAATCCCTCGAAATCAACGGCCTCGGCCGGAAAAAAAATCGCGTTGCCTTCGTTGCGGAAGACCTGCAAGTGTTCCTCCAATTGCGCAAGATAGGTTTTAGGTACCATCCCTCTTCTGCCGTATATAGATATTCCAGAAGCCGCCGCAACGGTTTCCCGGTCATGTTAGGTTGAAACGATCCGAAGCACGTTCAGCAGATCGCGGTTAATCGGTTTGTCTTTTTTGATGGCTTTCACGAAAGGTACCAGCGTCAACTCTTCATTTTGAATACCGACCATGGCATTTCGTTGTCCTTCGATCAGCGCATCGACGGCTGCCACTCCCATACGAGTAGACAAGATACGATCCTGCGCCGTCGGCGAACCTCCGCGCTGCAAATGACCGAGAATAGAGACGCGCACGTCAAATCCCGGATATTGCTTCTTCACCCGTTCGGCTACACCCATCGCTCCGCCTGTCACCTCGCTCTCAGCTACCAGCACGATGCTGCTGTTCTTCGACTTCCGAAAACCCATCTCGATCATTTCAGCCAATTGGTCTTTCTTCAAAGAGATTTCCGGAATAATCGCAGCCTCCGCACCTGATGCAATCGCGCCGTTGAGTGCCAGAAACCCTGCATCACGTCCCATCACCTCGACAAAGAACAAACGCTCGTGCGACGATGCCGTGTCACGTATCTTATCGACACATTCCATAATCGTATTCAGCGCCGTATCATAGCCGATCGTCGTATCCGTTCCGTTCAGGTCGTTGTCGATCGTTCCCGGCAACCCGATAATAGGGAAATCATATTCCTGCGCAAAGTCACGAGCTCCGCGAAGACTGCCATCTCCACCTATGACAATCATAGCGTTGATACCATGCTGAAGAATAACGTCATACGCCAGCTTTCGTCCTTCGGAGGTCTGAAATTCGGCACATCGAGCCGTCTTCAAAATCGTTCCGCCACGTTGTATGATATTGCTGACGCTCTGTGTCTTGAAATCTTCGATCTCGTTTGTGATCAATCCTTTATATCCTCGGTAAATCCCCTTTACCGCCATTCCGTTATAAATCGCAGTACGCGTCACCGCACGAATGGCCGCGTTCATGCCGGGAGCATCTCCTCCCGAGGTCAATAGACCGATACACTTGATCTTTGTCGACATATTGCTTCTTATTAATTTAAAACCCAATTAAAGCCCGAACCGGGGCGCAAAGATAGTGATTAACGTCGAATAAGAGGAGCAGGGATAAAATAATCGAACGATGCAACACAACGAAAAACCCGCCACGTTACCATCCGAAGTAACGCTTGGCATTGTAATAGCAGATATCTTCGACCATCTGATTGATAAACGAAAATTCGGAAGCAGGTAACAGGCCGTGCTCTATCTCGTTCCCGATGATATTACACAGAATACGGCGGAAATATTCATGACGCGGATACGACAGGAAGCTGCGCGAGTCGGTCAACATACCGACGAAACGGCTTAACAAGCCAAGCGACGAGAGGCTGTTCAACTGATTCTCGATTCCTTTATATTGATCAAGAAACCACCATGCTGCACCGTATTGCATCTTGCCGGGAACAGACCCGTCGTTAAAATTATAGAGGTTAGTTACGATCAAATCATTATCACGCGGGTTCAGATTGTATACAATCGTTTTGGCCAGATGTTCTTCTTCGTCAAGACGGCTGAAAAAGCGATTCATAGGAACGGCTACCGTTACATCATCGATCGAGTCGAAGCCTGTATCAGGTCCAATCTTTTTGAACATGCGGGCATTGTTGTTACGGATCGCTCCGATATGAAACTGTTGCACCCATCCGGAGCGACAGTCCATCACAGCCAGATCATACAGCAAGGCGGAGCAAAAACGATCATGTTCATCTTTTCCGACCGTCTGTCCGGCACGTACCTTTCCGAAGATCGTTTCGACCTCGGCATCGGTGTACGGATCAGCGTAGAAGGTCGTCAACCCGTGATCGGACAGTGTACAGCCTTCCCGCTCAAAATAATCGTGTCGCTTTTGCAATGCATCGACAAGCTCTTTATAAGTACCGATGGTCTGATCGGCTGCGGCCGACAGTTTGTCGAGGTATTCGTTATACGCCTTCGGATTTCCGATGGCCATCGCTTTATCGGGTCTCCATGCGGGCAACACTTTAACCCCGAAGCTGTTTTCGCGAATCTCTCGGTGATATTCGAGCGTATCGGCCGGATCGTCGGTTGTAGCAACAACCTCGACCCGCATCCGTCGCATAATCGCTTGCGGGCGATATTCCGGTGTTTGCAGCTTAGCCGTACACTCTTCGTATATATGACGTGCATTGGAAAGTTTCAATGTCTCCTGAATACCGAAGATACGGTTTAGTTCCATGTGCGTCCAGTGGTAGAGCGGATTTCGCATGGTGTAAGGGATTGTTTCCGCCCATTTCTCGAATTTCTCATACGAGGGTTTGTTACCGGTAATGTATTCTTCGGGCACCCCGTTCGCACGCATGGCACGCCACTTGTAATGGTCGCCGGCCAGCCATATCTCGGTCAGATCGGCAAATTGATAGTTTCGGGCGATCATTTTGGGATCGAGGTGACAATGATAGTCTATAATCGGCAGTTTTTCGGCATGTTTGCGAAAAAGCTCGGCAGCCGTATCGGTCTGCAGCAGAAAATTGGCATCCAGAAATGTTCGTCGCATCATAATTTTTTCTCCACGATAGCTTGTACCACATTCAACACATAGTCGCCCAACTTCTCACATTCGGAAATAATATCCATGTAGAAGATGGCATCGGAATACTTATACAACTTATTGTCGATATTGTCGATATTGTTATTTTTCAACAGATTTCGATAGGAGTTGATTTCGTTCTCCATATTGTAGGAGAGCGCCATGTCTTCGCGGGTACCGGTCTGACGGTGCAGGATGTCGTTCATATGGACGATTGCAGCATCGGTTAGGGCCAGCATGTGTTCAATATTATGATTTTGCTCGTCGGTAAAATGACTTTTCGCATCGTTACGCCGTTTGATGATCTTCGCAATGTTGTTGCATGAGTCGGCGACACTTTCGATTTCAGATACGGCGCGAAGCATCACGCGGATATTATTCTTTCCCTCGGCACTGAGGCGTCCTTCGAGCACACGAGTCAAGTAGTCTGCGATTTCGACCTCCATGCGGTCACTGATCTGCTCGTATTTCTCGATGCGGTTATATGTTTTCAGGAATTTTTCATCATCTGTCTCGTACAAGATTTCTTTAACCATATCCATCATCCGGTATACACGCTGTCCGAAGACAGCCATCTCTTTCTTGGCCTGTACAAGCGAAAGCTCTGAGGTCGAAAGCATTCCAGACGAAATATATTTAAGTTGGAACTCTTCTTCTTCCGTCTCACGCGGTGATTTGATGATGGCCGAGCAAATACGGACGTACATCTTCGTGAACCAGATCATAATGACAATATTACACAGATTGAACATTGTATGGAACAGGGATAGTCCGTATGAGACAGAAACCTGCAATGAGAAGAGGTGTGTTTGCAAGGCGATCAGCCTCGGGTCTGTCAGTTCTTGGCCGGAAGTAATCTGTTTCACGGTTTCCGGATCAAGGGAGCTGATGAAATTCGTTATTTCGTGCGGATCGCCCGGGCCGAATTTCGTAACAACTTGGGCAACCATATCGGAGAAGGGATAAAAGAGAAGCATCATCCAGCAGACTCCGAACAGGTTAAACATCAGATGTGCCAGGGCTGCACGACGGGCTGATGTATTGGCTGAGATCGCTGCGATATTGGCTGTGATGGTCGTTCCTATATTCTCGCCCAATACCATGGCGGCAGCCATTTCGAAAGGGATCCATCCCTGGGTACACATGATCAGGGTAATGGCGACAGTGGCGCTCGAAGACTGCACAATAACGGTAAGTACCGAACCTAAAAACATAAAGAGAAGCAATGAACCATATCCCATGGAAGTGTAGTCACGGATAAACGAGAGTACTTCGGGATTGTTTTGCAGGTCTGGTACAGAATTTTTCAGGTAAGCCAGCCCGAGAAAGAGGAAGGCAAAACCGAGAATAAACTCTCCCCACGATTTCCGGCTGCTCTTTTTGGCGAACATGAGCGGAATAGCCACACCGATGAGCGGCAGGGAGAGGATGCTGATGTCAACTTTGAATCCGAAGATCGAGATGATCCATGCCGTAATGGTTGTTCCGACGTTAGCCCCCATGATGACGCTGATGGATTGTCCCAATGTAAGCAGCCCTGCATTGACGAAACTGACCACCATCACCGTCGTTGCGCTCGACGACTGGATCATGGCAGTGATGAGAAGTCCCGTCAGGACGCCCGTAAAGCGATTCGTCGTCATGACGGAAAGAATGTTCCTGAGTTTGTCTCCGGCCACTTTCTGAAGACCTTCACTCATCGTTTTCATTCCGTAGAGGAACATTCCTAACGAACCGACGAGTGTCAAAAAGTCCAAGAAAGAATAGTTCATAGAAAGATTGACTTGTATAATTTTTTTGTTACTTTGCGGACAAAAATACAAAAAAAACAGAATTATGACAAAAACAGATAAAGAATCGATTACGGTCTATTGCAAAAACAACGATTTATATAAGGAGGTCCCTATCGGTTCGTCTTTGAGTGAGATTTACGTCATGTTGGGGGCTCCGCTACATTACCGCCCGCTGGGGGCGCGGGTCAATAACCGGGTCGAGAGTCTGACATATCGTTGTTGGAATCCGAAAGATATCGATTTTGTCGATTATACCCATCCTTCGGGCTATCGTATCTATTTGCGTTCGCTCTGCTTCATCCTTGTCAAGGCCGTCTACGACCTCTATCCCGATACCCCGTTCAATCTTGAGCATCCCGTGTCGAAAGGGTTTTATTGCGTGTTCGAAAATCGCCGGAAGCTGACACAGAAAGATGTTGAACAGATCAAACAGCGGATGCAAGAACTGATCGACGCCGATCTTCCGTTCAAGATGCGCAATGTACGCACTCCCGATGCGATGGAGACGTTTTACGAGCGGGATATGAACGACCGTGCTCTGCTGATCGAGACGGCCGGTATGGCTTACACGTCATATTACGAGCTGGACGGTTACATCGACTATTTCTACGGCAGCCTCGTACCTTCGTCGGGCTATATCCATCTGTTCGATCTGATGCCCTACTCCGATGGTGTACTGTTGCAGATACCTCAGCGCGACAACGTGCACGAGCTTTACCCGATGGTGCGTCAAGATAAGATGTTCCACGCCTATAAGGAGCATTTAGAGTTGCAGCGTACGATCGGTGTCAACTATGTGGGCGATCTGAACCGCGCCATATCGGTCGGAGACGCGCGTAAGATTATCATGGTATCGGAAGCGATGCAGGAGAAACAGATTGCCCACATCGCCGAGGAGATTGCTTCGCGTTACAACGAAGGCGTACGCGTGGTCCTGATTTCCGGCCCGTCCTCTTCGGGCAAAACAACCTTCTGCAAACGTCTCGAAGTACAACTTATCACAAACTTGTTACATCCGGTTGGGATTTCGCTCGACGATTATTATGTGAATCGAGAAGACACGCCAAAAGATGACGAGGGGGAGTATGACTTCGAGTCGCTCTACGCGATCGATCTTCCCTACTTTCACAGCGACCTGCGCAAGCTCATTGCCGGGAAAGAAATCGAAATTCCTTCGTTCGACTTCGAGCAGGGCCGGCGGGTGTTTCGCGGAGATAAATTACAGATACAGAAAAATTCCGTCCTGATTCTTGAAGGAATTCACGGGTTAAACCCCGAACTGACGTCACACCTCCCACCCGAAAATATTTACCGCATCTATGTCTCGGCCTTGACGACGATTTCGCTCGACGGGCATAACTGGATTCCCACGACCGACAACCGCCTGCTTCGACGTATCGTGCGTGACTACCGTTCACGCGGTTACTCGGCGCGTGAGACGATTGCTATGTGGCCGAAAGTACGCCGGGGAGAAGACAAGTGGGTGTTTCCGTATCAGGAGAATGCCGATGCAATGTTCAACAGCGCCATGATTTATGAGCTGGCCGTATTGCGTAAGTTCGCCGAACCGATCCTCAGCGAAATCCGCGAAAAAGATGCGGAGAGCGCCGAGGCTTATCGGTTGTTGCGATTCCTTCGCTATTTTAACTACATCCCGCTCGAAGAATTGCCCGTGACCTCTCTCCTACGTGAATTTTTGGGTGGGGGAGTCTTCCAGTATTAACGGATACCGAGTCCCAGCCGGTGTTCGATGTCGGCTACAAGGCTGCTGGCACCGATACGGAAGTATTCCTTCGTCAGCCATTCGTCGCCCAACAGTTCTTTTACGATCGTATAATATTTCACTGCGTCTTCGGCCGAACGTATGCCGCCCGATACTTTGACGCCCACCTTCCGTCCGCTCAACTTGTGGTATTGTTTGATCACACGGCAAATGGTATATACAGCTTCAGGTGTGGCGCCGGGATAACCTTTACCCGTCGACGTCTTAATGAAGTCGGCACCCGAATACAAGGCGAGGAGCGTAGCCCTCCGTATGTTGTCCGGAGTCGACAAGGCTCCTGTTTCGAGAATGACTTTCAGCTTGGCGTCGCGACAAGCATCTTTGATCTCGGCGATTTCGTCAGCCACCTCTTCACAGGCGTCTTCCATCAGGCAGCCGAGGTTCATCACGATATCGATTTCGTCGGCGCCGGCCATCACGGCCAAGGCTGTTTCGGCCACCTTAACTTCCGGGAATGTCTGAGACGAAGGAAAACCGGCCGATACCGCGGCAATTTTTACGTCCTGTGCCGTCAGGGCCTGCTTTACCGTCGCGGTAAAAACCGGGTAGGTGCAGATCGCTGCCACGTTCGACATGTCGGGCGACAGTCCTTCAAAGGCATTTACTCTTTCGACCATCTGCCAAACGGTTTCTTTTGTGTCGAGGGTGGTCAATGTTGTTAAGTCGATCAATCCGTAGACTTGTTTCAGGGTTTCACTGTTGAAATTCTTCTGATAAGACTTTTCAAGTAGATTGTTCACTTTTTCCGCGACGGCATCCGCCGAAAGCGCCGGATCGAAACGTTCTATACATTCGTGATACTTGTCGGCATGCGAATGATTGCAGGCATGCCCGTGTTCATGTTCTTCCATCTTATGTTATTCTTTTAGTTTTTGATTGTTCTTATGTCGTTCGGAGTCTCGTTCCGTTTTTTTGCACAGGTTTCTTTCGAAAGCATCCGTCAGGTCGACGCCCGTCTGATTAGCCAGACAGGCAAGCACCCATAACACATCAGCCATCTCATCGGCCAGATGACGCGTCTTGTCACTCTCTTTAAACGATTGATCGCCATACTTACGGGCGATGATACGAGCAACTTCGCCGACTTCTTCCGCCAGGATCGCCATATTGGTCAACTCGCTGAAGTAACGTACGCCGTACATCTTGATCCAGTCGTCTACCCGCTGCTGGAGGTCTCTTAGAGTTAAATTATTTTCGCTTTTCATTTTTTTCATCGGGCCAGGGACACGGTTTGCCTGTGGCTTTGAACGAAGGCCGTTGGGCATCGACACTGCGTAGATAAGTACCGAGCTTTGCTGATAAGCCTGTGACACGTTCCGGATAAGAGGCGGACTGTTCGTGGTTTTCGCCGATATCTTCGGATATATTAAACAGCTCCTTCTTGCCGGTTTCATAGAAATAAATGAGTTTCCAGTCTCCTTCGCGAATGGTACATGAGAGACCTACTCCGGGGCCGCTTCCGTCCCACAGATTCGGGCAGTTCCAGAAAAGTGCTCGGCCGTCGGAAGGATTTTCGCCTTTTCCGGTGAGGAGGGGGATGAAGCTTCGTCCGTCGATGGGCTGTACGATTTTATCGTTCTTTATTCCGGCCATTTCAAGAATGGAGGGAAAGAAATCTTCGATGATAACGTAATCATTGCAACGGGTTTGAGGCTTCACCTGCCCGGGCCATGAGACGATCATGGGTTCGCGTATCCCGCCTTCGTAAGCGGAACCTTTCCCGCTTTTGAGAGGAGCGTTGTGGGTATGCAGCGTACCGCCCCGCCATTTCGATCCGCAACTGAAGCCACCGTTGTCACTCATAAAAAGGATGATGGTCCGGTCGGCTTCGCCATGCGCTTCGACCCAGTCCATCAGATCGCCGAGGCTCTTGTCCATCCCTTCGATCAGGGCGGCATAGGCCGCCTCTCTGGGGTCTAATCCCTTGTCGAGATATTTGGCATAGAAGCGCATGTCTTTATCGACGGGGATATGGATGGCGTAGTGTGCCATATAAAGGAAGAACGGCTGTCCGTATTGCTTCGCCTTGTCGAGGGCGCGGATGGCTTCGAGCGTGAGCGCCTCGGTCGCGAAGATGTCCTTGCCGTGATATTTTTCGAGTCCCGGGATGGCAAAGGGCGATTGTGCGCCGCCATCGGTACGGTTTCCGAAGTTCTGTTCGCCGAGGTAACTGGCCAGGCCTCCCGCGGCATGTCCCGCAATGTTGACTTCGAAGCCGAAATGTGCGGGGTTTTCGCCCGGCGTATTAATGGCACCGAAGTGTGCCTTTCCGCAATGAATGGTATGGTATCCGTGCTCTTTGAGCAACTGTACGAACGAGGTCGTACAGTAAGTTTGTTCGATACCCGGCACTTGGCAGATTCCGTTTACATTCCATTGCGGAAAAGTAAGGGCATCACTTTGGGCATCGGTCGATTGGTCGCGATGGAGCGTCCAATTCGTCACCCGGTGTCGTGCCGCGTTGGCTCCGGTGAGCAGGCTGCATCGCGTGGGCGAACTGATGGCTGAGGCATAAGCCTGCGTGAACATCATCCCTTGTCGTGCAAGGCGTTCCATATTCGGCGTTTCGTACGTCTCGTTAAACGGCGTACGCTGTGTCCAGAAAGGCAGTGAGGTATCCTGCCAGCCCATATCATCGACCATAAACAAAATGATATTCGGACGACGAACGGTATCCTGTGTTTCCGCTCCCTGTGCGACAACCGGAAGCAGGGCAAACGGAATGAGACATGTTGTTTTCATTGTTATCATGCGTATACGGGCAAAGGTAGCGACATTTTCCGGTTTTTCGTTATCTTTGCCACCCTATTTTTTGCATTATGACGAAATTTATTACAGTTATATCATTGTTTGTTGCGCTTTGCTGTACGAAGAAAGCAAGCGGAGGAGATTTTACATCGTATTCAGTCGCTGAGTTCGATGCTTTGCTGAAAGGGAATAAGTCGATTCAGTTGGTAGACGTTCGTCGTCCCGACGAATTTAAGGCCGGACACATCGAAGGAGCGATCCTGATCGATGTCACGGAAAAAGACTTTCTGGCGAAGGCCGACTCGTTGCTCGACAAGTCGCGGCCTGTGGCGGTATATTGCCGGAGCGGTAGGCGTAGCCGAAGAGCGGCCGAGATGTTAGTCGAAAAAGGCTATACGGTTCATAATTTGAACGAAGGCTATCATGAATGGCGTCTTTATCAGGAGGGGAAAAAACCATGAGGATTTCCCCTCCTCTTTTTTTTGATCTTAGCCGAGGCCTCCGGCTTTGAGCAGGTATTCGGCAATCTGTACCGCGTTCAGAGCCGCTCCCTTTTTGATCTGGTCGCTGACCGCCCAGAACGTTAATCCGTGTCATGTCCTGAAAAAGGTCGACAGTTGGACGGCTCTCTCTCCAAGAGATAGCGTACGTGTGCCGTCTTTCCACTTCTTGAGATTTCCAATGAGGCAATGCCAACTACACAGCTTCGTTTGTCGAAATATCTGCGCATAGTCGGCCGGTTCGGCCGGTTCGAGGTAAAAGATTTCGATCTGTGCTCCCGTCGTTTTATGAAAGAACAATCTTGCTCGTATGACACGCGTATTGCTGAAGACAAGCAGGTCATCAGGTGAACATTCGTCAGGAAACAGGTTGGAAACTGTTTCGCACATCTATCCGCCACGATAAACAAGCAGCTTCGTCGCGTTGCGGTAACGAGTATCGGGCAATTCATTCGTCGGGGAACAGATTCAGAATGCAAAATCAATTCATTTCACATGCAATATTTTTTTACGCAAAAATCATTATAGGTAAATATACGTATATCCACTAAAATTATTGATACAAGGGGAAAGCTTGTTGAATATTTATAGCAGATGATAATTAATAGCGCGAAGAATCGCTTTAGATATATTATTGACTTTAAGCCGGATAAACAGCTCGCGCTTACGAAACTTTAATAATGGTGTGGAAATATGTAGCATTTTTGCGATTTCCTGTTCTTGAACCCCTTGTGCTGACAATAAGATAATTTTTTTTTCTAAGTTAGACAAGATTATTCCTTTTTTCTCTTTTTCTCTGTCCATTTTCGTTCATTCTCGGAATATTTCCAATAAACAGAACTTCCACTTTTACTGATGCGAATGTGACCAATAGTATTATGGGAAGATAAAGAAAAGCTACCCAGTAGCCAATGCACATTTCCTGTATCAGTTAGCTGAATTGGAGTAAGTCGATGGCAAACAAGATTAGAAGAATTATAGCTTTTCAGATAGAAATTGTAGGAGAGAATATATTGTCTATATTCTTCGGTGGACAAGCATTTGAAAAAGTTGATTGCTGCAGTATTCGCATCATGAATCCACCCAGTACTTCCGCATACGATTTGTTCAAGGAAGATATTGTATGTCAATTCAAAAACCTTCAAAGCTCCACACTTATTCAGCAAAATTTCACATGCAGGTGAGATATACAAAGCTCTGTCACTTTGATAATCAAACATATATATCGCTTGATGCGAATGCATGGAACTATATTGAATCCCATCAAAAAAGGCATCTAATATTTCTTGTCTCATAGCCAAGGATGATCTCATAGTTATTAGGAGTTATTTTTGTTTAATAGAAAGGAATGACTTTGTTCCAGCGGTTGACATCTGATTCTCAAAGAACATAGGTGCATATAGAAAAACAACTAACTAATAATCAGCAATGTGTCAAAATTAATATTTCAGTACAGATGAAAATATTCCATTGTTTTTTAGGAATTTATCCATTGCAACAAAGTCATTAAAAGTTAAGAATGAAATATGGATGCAAGTTTAATTTGTTGTATAGGATTTTCTTTACAATACCGTTCCATCTCTTTCTCTATTCTCAATATAGGTAATAACGCCGTAGAAGAATCAAATTGTTCAGGTGTAAAATCAAATCCTTTAGGGAAGTTATGATATTGGAACACTAACTCAGGATTAGAAAAATCAGAAAATAATTCTGAGGTTAAATCTTCTGAATACTTTAGATCAAGCATTATTTTTATATCTGTAGGATCAATATTCTTAATATGATATAAATCTACGAAATCACGGATAGCATAATAATATTGATATATCAATGTGTGTTTTTCCGATAAAAAAATGTCAAGATAATACAATGCCTTTTCAAAATCTTTTAAATAGAAATTCAACATAAAGCCTAATAGTTCAAGGTCAAGATCTGTAAGATCAGGATCAATACAATAAATATAATTCTTAGTATAACTTTTATTTTGGGCTTTTATAATGTTATACTCTTCATTAACAATCTCTGCTAATAAGGTTATTGTATTAATGTGTTTATTTCCCAAGTATCTTATTTGGTCAAGACTTTCGGATTTATGCAGGCGCTCTAATTTAGGAGTTGTCATATCTATTTGACTCATGCCAGGAATTACAATATAATAGGTCGGAAACCCCAATATGGAATTGTCACGAATATAGATATTGCACCCATTCTTTTTGATTAATTTTTTTGCAATTTTAATGTCTTTTTCATTCGACTGCCCATATTCGATATCGAATTTTATGAATTTATATGACTCGGATTTATGAAATATAGTAACAGGCCAAAAGCCACTACCATTTACAAAGATTTTCTCAAGATTTATTAATGCCGAATCCGGACCATTCAAATTATTAATTTCTTCAAATGTATAATATTTCAGAGGGATACTTTTAAATGTTTGTGAGCCTTGATGTAATTCATTAAGGCATCGCTCCAAAGCTATTTCAGCAACGAAATCAGAAGCAATTTTGAAATTGTATAATTGCTTTTGTTTGTCAATAATAATAACTCCGATTACAGGCAATTTTTTCCCTAAAGAACAATCTTTGATAATTAATTCAAATCCTTTGTCTTTTGTTAGATAGTTGATTTTGTTATAAATAGATTTTCCCTCAAAATATTCAAAAGGAATTGTAGGAGGGGTTAAGCCTTTATTGTATATTTCCGAAATCGCATATCGTTCAAATATCTCACATAAACTTTGTAAAATAGCTTCTTCTGGAGTATTGCCAGATGCCATACCATTTGATCCAGTAGCAAACAAACACAATTCAACAGGAAGGTATACCTCTTTGTTTTCTTCAACAGCATAAAAAGGAACACAGATGAACTTTTTATTACCAAATCTTTTTTGTAGACTTTTTGAGAAATCGTCTATATCCTTGTAGTTAAACAGCTTGCATAGTTCTTTTCCATATTTTGACACCAAAGTGTCAGGGCTCATGTATAATTCATTTGAATCATAGTAGTGATCAAATATGAGACCTTCACTAGACAAACGTTGAATATACACATCAGAAACTTTTTCTATTTCAAAGAATTGATGCGTCGCAAAACGTCTACCAAATAGAAGCAGTTGTTTTGAAGCCTCTCCATGAATTCAGCATAACCACTAGCAAGGGAGTATTCAAAAGATCTTCCTTTCCCATTCGAACCGATATTCAGTGATGATATGTCAGAATTTCCAATAGAAATCCGACAAGAGTGAAATTGATTGTTACCAAAAACTCTTCTCGTGTCAGAATACCGATATCATTCAAAATAGATTTGATAGAACCAACTGTTTTATAAGTAGATACGACTTTGTATTTTTTCATTGTTATAAAAATTAGAAAAGAAAATGAGAGGGACTGAAGCAGTCTCAGCCCTCTCTCAGAATTAAGTTAAAATACCGATGATGGTGGTGGGGTTACTATAACTTCTTCGAGGGTTTGACCTTCATAAGTTGACCCAGACTCATCAGTGCGAGCTGAAGGAAAATTTTGGAATTTTCCACCTTTGATTGATCCCATTGAATCAATCTCAATCGATTCTTCCAGAATCCAATTGCCAAGTTTTTGACTTTTTGTTCTCATAATGAATTTGAATTAAAATATGCCTACTCTTAGCTTTTCGGCTTCCGCTATCTCATTTAATTGAATTACCTTATTATTTATTTGATAAAACTTGGCTTTATTATCAGCCGTAAAAATCTTATCAAGCCATGTTTTATTATCACTTACATATTTATAAACTTCATATAGGATATTTGATGGTAATTTCTCTTTCTTAGAGAATGAGAGTGCTTCATTTTTTCCCAGGAACAAGCAAATAAGCAATAATTTGTTATATGTATAATCAAGTTCGGAAAGAGAATATGGAACATCCGTCTTATCTCGAAACATATGCCCAAATGAAATTGTTTTAATTAAACTGCAGCCTTCTCCATACAACCAAGATTTAAGACTTATAAGCTGTTCATCATATCCATAGCTTTTAAGCCCATCGGCATCCATGGATTTCAAGCCAATAATTGCGTGAAAAAGCATAAGAAGCCCCTAAAAGACAAGGAATATCATATATATAATCTTTGAGGGATAGATCAACTTTATTCCACTTGGCACCCATTGTTTGCATGTCTATATATGCGCCAAAACTTGTTGGAGTAGAGGATATAATTTCTCCCACTTTATTTATCGGTAGTGTCTGGCAGCAAAAGAGAGTTCTTGGATACATAGAAAGCAAGTGCAGAATTATATCTGCCCAATCGGTTTGATATATTCGCATATGGGCATCTAAAATAATTATATAAGGTGTCCTGCTTAGGCTAACTCCAATATTTCTTGATTCTGCGACTCCTTTTCTTTTTTTATTGGTATAGATCGAAGCGTTGTATTTGGAAGCAATATGATTATAATCAAACTTGTCATCAGAAGCATCATTGACTAAAAGAATATCAACAAGTCTCTCGTCTGAAGAGACTCTTAGGCTTTCTAGCGTCTCTTTTACCTCTCTTCCCTCATTACAGAATGTTATAACAATGGAAAGCTTTTTATTTGTTATTCTGTTATTCGTCATAGCCCTAACCTTGACGTTTCTATATTCTCTCTGTTACGCGCTTTAAATGCGCCGAACGTATATTTAACGGATAATGAGACAAACCGCGTATCATTGTCCATATTCAACTTATAATACTGCCCTCCCTCATCGACTCTGACTCCTTGTCTGCGTCCCTTCAGCAGGTCTTCACTATTCAGATGGATGTCCCATTTTTTTGCAGGTTTCCAGAGTATTCCAACTGACAAGTCATATATTGGGTCGATAGTATAAATGCCTTGAATCGCTTTACTGATAAAATACCCGTTTATCTGCATGGACAAAGTTTTGCTTATATTCAGCGTATTATTCAGTCGGATTTGGCCGGCCCATATGTGCCTGTCGAATGAAACATGAGTAATCTGGCCTTTGTCAATAACGTTGAAGCCCGAAAGTATTACTCTGGATGAAAGGTGTTTGCCGATCATGAATGGTGTGATGATGAGAAAACCGTACGTATCACGATAATCTAAATTCGATACACGGTACACGGCTTGTAACTGGTCGGGACTTTGAACAAGGGTCTGCCTGATATTTCGAGCACTCCGTGTTCCGAACAATTGGAAAATATATTTGCTTCTGAAGATATACACTGTGCGAAACATATAATCGTCCGATGGTTTCAACTGTGGATTACCGGCAATCGACACATAGCTACTGCGGTAAGTCGTTGTTGGGGTTTGTTGCCAATACGAGGGATAACGCTTCTCGTTCGAAAATGATAGTTGAAGGACATGAGTGGGGCTAAATCGCCAAGTGAATCCCAAAGTAGGATACCATGTATTCCTATTCCACAAGATTTTTTCGTCGGGATTAGTCATTGCTTTGTGATGTTGGCAGCTAATTCCGGCAGACAGAGTTCCTTTCTTCAGAAAAGAATATGACCAATCATTGAAAATTTCGAGTATTATTTCGCTCTGGGTCTGGTTTATATTTTCAATGGAAATGCGGTCGCGTTCTGTTGTATTCGTGTTTTCCGCACAACTTATTAGGGCTCTTACGCCATAAGTAAGCGACGCGTTTCGGAACAGTTTCGATTTGTTGGTCAGATAAAAATTCGATTGGTGTACCGATTGAAATGCTCTGCCGTTTATAGTGTACATCTGCTGCCCTCTGTTAGACTGTTGTTGGGTGTTTCTCTGCTTATAAATAAGAAAATCACCTCCTGCAGAGAGTGTACTGAGCATATAGTCGGCAGAGACGACGTGTAGA
Source organism: Tannerella forsythia (assembly GCF_001006485.1). Lineage (GTDB taxonomy): Bacteria > Bacteroidota > Bacteroidia > Bacteroidales > Tannerellaceae > Tannerella > Tannerella forsythia. Next base: position 32,470 of record NZ_JUET01000071.1, on the reverse strand, counting down.
TAACTATTTCCCGACAAATCGTTGTCGCTGTGAGTCATTCCTACGTTTTCAATTGCAACGGCACCCTTTCTGTGGGAATCTGTACGGTTTATAGATGTATAATAAGACAGGTCTAAGGTGTGTTTGGTCGAAAAGGAATGAAACAGTGCACACCGTATACGGTGTGCATGATTAAAGCTCTCTCCTTTGTTGTCCTGCTCAATTATGAATGTTGCGGGGGATGATGTCCCTTCAGTCAGCGTATGGACGGAATACAAGTCTTCTTTTGTGTAATTACCTTTTCGACGAAATTCATAGTTTATATCAATACTTGTTTTTTCTCTCGAAAAAACGAGGGAAGCACCGGCAGAAGGGGATAGCTTGTAGGATTGAGATATGCTGGAATAAAATTCTCCTCGACATCCTTTCTCTTCAGAGGAACGATCTAAAACAACATTGACGGATGCTCCCCGAACGCCGAACGAAGTAGGAGTCACGTATAATATTTCAATGCTTTTCACTCGGTTAGCAGGCATCGATTTTAACATCTGTTTGATTTGCTCTGCAGACATGGAGCTTTTTTTTCCGTTGATAATGATTGAAGTCGAAGGAGCACCAATAATCGAAATACGATCCCCCGATTTATCTAATCCTGGCACCTCTCCAAGCAGGTCGAAGGCGTTTGTCACAGGTTTATTCTTTACAAGCGTTTGTACAGGGAAACTTAATCGGCCATCAATGACTCTCACCTGAGGCGTTTCGGCTTTTACGATAACTTCATCCAGCAAAAGATTGTCTTCTTCCATAAGATAGATGCGCTCCCTTTCGGCAATATAGGGATAATGGACGGTTTTATATCCTACGGATGAAAGTCTTAACATATACGGTTTATCCGGCTCCATGTCTGTGATTTGAAAGTGTCCCGTTGAATCCGCAACGCCGCCCTTAACGAAAAGAGAGTCTCCGGCAGACAATACGCTGACGTTTGCGTAAGGAATAGGGAAACCTTTCCGGTCTATCACAATGCCCGAAATTTGCCCTTGTATGTAATTTATCCAATAAGGAATGATAAAAAGAAGCAAACTCACTAATGTAATTCGTATATTCATCTATCCAACTACTACAAACGTTTTAAGTGCAAAGGTATGGAACCTTTGTGAACAGCCTACTATTTTTTGTATAATTATTTTCGGCATTGTTAAGTTGCTATAGTTTTTGAAAATACCAGAAGCGTTAATCTTCCTATAGTCAATATATTGACGTTCTAAAAAGAATAAAACCTATACTTTTAACAACACCTTATACTTTAGTCCCAAAAATGATTTGTTGAAGTAGGTAGCACATCAGGATATTTCCACGAGTATTTGTCGAAAATGTTTAAGGCCGGACACATCGAAGGAGCGATCCTGATCGATGTCACGGAAAAAGACTTTCTGGCGAAGGCCGACTCGTTGCTCGACAAGTCGCGGCCTGTGGCGGTATATTGCCGGAGCGGTAGGCGTAGCCGAAGAGCGGCCGAGATGTTAGTCGAAAAAGGCTATACGGTTCATAATTTGAACGAAGGCTATCATGAATGGCGTCTTTATCAGGAGGGGAAAAAACCATGAGGATTTCCCCTCCTCTTTTTTTTGATCTTAGCCGAGGCCTCCGGCTTTGAGCAGGTATTCGGCAATCTGTACCGCGTTCAGAGCCGCTCCCTTTTTGATCTGGTCGCTGACCGCCCAGAACGTTAATCCGTTCGGATGGGCAAGGTCTTTGCGGATACGGCCTACGTAAACAGGGTCTTTCCCGGCTACGAAGAGCGGCATCGGATAATCTTTCTTAGCCGGATCATCCTGCAAGATGACCCCTTCGGCTCGTGCGAACGCTTCTTTTGCCTCTTCGACCGAGACGGGACGCTCTGTCTCTACCCAGATTGCTTCGCTGTGCGCACGCATCACCGGAACACGTATGCACGTTGCACTCACCTCAATGTCGGAATGCATGATTTTGCGTGTCTCGCCGTACATCTTCATCTCCTCCTTTGTATAACCGTTGTCGGCGAATACGTCGATTTGCGGAATCAGATTGTAAGCAAGTTGATAGGCAAATTTTTCGACCGTCGGTTCTTCACCTTTGAGAAGCTGCACATACTGTTTTACCAGCTCGTCCATCGCAGCCGCTCCCGCTCCGCTGGCAGCCTGATACGTTGCCACATGCACACGTTTGATATGCGAGAGTTTTTCGATCACGTTCAACGCAACAACCATCTGAATTGTCGAACAGTTCGGGTTTGCGATGATTCCTTTAGGGCGTGTCAGCGCATCTTCGGGATTGATTTCGGGTACGACCAGAGGGACGTCTTCATCCATCCGGAAAGTACTTGAATTGTCGATCATCACCGTGCCGTGTTTCGTGATGGTTTCGGCATATTCCATAGAAGTACCGCCTCCGGCCGAAGTAAAAGCCACATCGATGCTTTTGAAATCGTCATTGTGTTTCAGTTCTTTGACGATATACGGTTTCCCTCGAAACGTATATTCACGTCCTGCGCTACGCGACGAACCGAACAGTACCAGCTCGTCCATCAGGAAATTTCTCTCTTCGAACACACGAAGGAACTCCTGTCCCACCGCACCGCTTACTCCAACAATTGCTACTTTCATCTTTATTCGTTGTGTATAGAAAGATATGGAATGTTTACTATTTTCGTTGTATATTTGTAACAGAAATCTTCAAATACGGCTGCAAAGATAGAAAAACAAATGCGGCAAACGGTATCCGCCTTACATTTTTCATCCGTTGCAGCCAGAGAAACAAGGAGGGAAGTACAATGAAACACATGATGCTACTCATCAGTTTGATACTTATGCCGGTCTTCTTGCGGGCACAAACGTCTGATCCATCAAAGCCGGGCGATGTATTGCTGAACGAAGTGATGGCCAATCCGAAAGGACTGACGGCATTGCCGAAAACGGAATATATCGAGATTTATAATGCTTCGGACAAAACTCTTTCACTGAAGGGATGGACTTTTATTTACGATAGAACGACGGTTGCCCTGCCCGATGTTATGCTACCTGCCGGCAGGTATGCAGTGCTTTATCACGAAGGACGAGAGATCGTAATCCCTTCTGAGGCACTGGGGATAGGTTTAAAGAAGTTCCCTGCGAATCTGGCCAATGGCGGTAAGCATATCGCCTTAAAAAACTCGGATGGGCTTATGATTCACGCCTACGACTACCCGAAAGCCGTAGCCGGAAAATCGCACGAACGCGGGTCGGATAGTACGTGGCATCTCTGTACCGACCCGCGAGGAGGTACGCCGGGTACGGTTAATTCGTCACCTGCTTCACCACCCGAGCCTACGCCTCCTCAACCGCCAGTCCCTCCGGCCCAACCTGATCCGACGCCTGAAGAGCCGATAAAAATCGAGCCCGGTGAAATCGTCGTGAATGAGATTTTATTCGATCCATTCGTCGGCGGAAGCGAATTCATCGAGCTCTATAATCGTTCGGGACGGATATTGCCGGTAAACAGCCTTACTTTTGCGATCCGAAAGGCAAACGGTGAAATCGGTACGCGATACCCTCTGACATCGGTCAAAGACTCTCTTGTGGCCGACGAATATCTCGTCCTGACCTCAAGTCGTAGTGGTGTGATCGAGTTTTATACGACTCCTTTTCCCGAACGGATCCATGAACTCAAATTACCTGTCCTGCATAACAGTGAAGCCACGATCGTTCTGTTGCGAAAGTTCGACTCTCTCATTATCGATAAGGTCGCTTACTCATCGAAGTGGCATGATGCGGCGATCAGACATATGAAAGGTGTGTCGTTGGAGCGTATCCGTCCCGACGGAGCGTCGGAAGAGGCTTCGAACTGGACTTCGGCGGCTTCGGAAGCAGGCTACGCGACGCCCGGCTACAGAAATTCACAGTTCAGGGATACACAGGCCGACTATTCGTTTTCCATCCAACCTCCCGAATATCTCCATACTACCGACCGTTACGTTATATCTTACCGAACGGATGAAACGGGTTATCGTTGCCGGATCGAGGTGTATACACCCAATGGGAAGAGAGTGGCGGAAATAGCAAACAACCAGTTGCTAACGCCTAACGGCGAAATCTCGTGGGATGGTACAGGAACAGACGGAAGCCGCCTGTCGTCTGGTGTATATATCTTTTTTGCCGAGCTTTATCACGCCGACGGCAACCGCCGGCGTGTCAAAAAAGCCTTTTTGATTCACTGATCCGCCGTGGGGTGTTTATCTCGGATGATCTCCTCGACTCCGTCCATGATTTCGAAAAGTTCCGACACAGTTTCGGCACGCAACATGGCTACCCGTGTCGATTTGAAATCGGGGATGCCTTTAAACAGAGGGGTTACGGCCAGATGTCGACGGATATGAAGGATGCCGCGCCGTTCGTCGAGCCGTTCCACACTTTGTCGCACCTGTCGTTTCAGGATATTGAGATACCATACGAACGACTCAGGGCGGAGCGATTCTCCTGTCTGTAAAAAATGTTTTACTTCGCGGAAAATCCACGGTTGTCCGATACTCGCACGTCCGATCATTACACCGTCTACCCCGTAACACTCAAAGGCTTCTTTACACCGTTTGGCCGATGTGATGTCACCGTTACCGATAATGGGGATATGCATGCGTGGGTTTTCTTTTACGGCGCCGATGAGCGTCCAGTCGGCCTCGCCGGTGTACATTTGTGCACGTGTGCGTCCGTGGATCGTGAGGGCTGCAATGCCGCAGTCCTGCAACTGCTCGGCCAGTTCGACGATAATGCGATGATCGGCATCCCAGCCAAGACGCGTCTTTACCGTTACGGGAATATTTACGGCTTTCACTACGGCACGTGTTATCTCAAGCATCAGCGGGAGGTTGCGTAACATCCCGGCCCCGGCCCCTTTATTCGCCACTTTCTTGGCCGGGCAACCGAAATTGATGTCGAGCATGTCAGGATGTGCTGCTTCGCAAATTTGTGCCGCTTCAACCATAGGCATCACTTCCCGGCCGTAGATTTGTATTGCCACGGGACGCTCTTCGTCCGAAACTTTGAGTTTCTCTTCCGTCTTGCTTACCTGACGGATTAATGCATCGCTCGATACAAATTCGGTATAGACCATGTCCGCCCCGAATTGCTTACACATCAGACGAAACGAAATGTCTGTCACATCTTCCATCGGTGCCAGCATGACCGGCCGTTCTCCCAAATCTATTGTTCCGATTTTCACCTTTTCTTTCTTAAATGGTTGTAAAAGTAATGATTTTAATGTCTCCAAATAAAGCGGATCACAGAATAGGAGTTCGTCATCATCAATCAGATTTCTTCCAGTGTGTAATATTGGTAATCGCGCATGAGAGTGCGGAGGAAATGCTCGTCCGGGATTGTTGTTTCAATCTTCAGAAAACTGCGGGCCTGTAACGCTAATTGATGAATGCGCTGCGAGCGTTTGTTTGTCTTGTCCGATAAGGTTTCAGCGATCAGATTCATTTGTTCGAGCGAAAGATGTTCGGCCTGCGGGAAGATCGGATGATAGTCTTCCGTCAAATGACGAAGTTCGTGAAAGATAAGCTGTATCCCTCGAAAATCGTTTTCTTTGACCACGAGGGTTCCGCCGGCAAGATCGCCGAATCGTTGGTTGTTACGGGTCAGAATCATCGGGATCAGTCCGATGCACGACATATACAGATCGATGATCAGCATCACCCAACGCAGCAAGTAGGCAGAAAATGAAGGGGGGCTTCCATCTCTCATCACGACACGTATGCCTGCGAATCGTTTTCCGGGCGATTGCCCTCGATTGAAAACTTCCCAAAGGAGCGAATAACACAGGGCAGGCAGAAAACATACGACTATCATGATCGCCAGCACGAGGTCTATTTCTTTTTTTTCTGTGAGATTGATATAAATACCACAGAGCACGGAGATCAATAAAACGTAAGCAAACAGCAAAAGAGAGTCAATCGTCCGCGCCAAAACCCTGTGTCCGACGCTGGCCGGTTCCTGGTCAATCCGTACATATGAATTCGTGATAATACTCGAGTATGCCATTCGTTCGATTGTTTGTTCTTCTTTTCTTTATCTGGTCAACAGCACAACTCCTCCCATAATCAGTAAAACACCCATCCACCGTGTGAAAGGGACAGTTTCGTGAAAAAAGAAAATGGCTGCCAACGTGCCGAAGATATAGCTGATGCTGATCAGAGGATAGGCTAAGGACAGTTCGTAATGTTTCAGTATGTAAAACCAGATGAATGACGCCACAACCATCGACAATCCCGAAGCGAGAAGCTGCCAGCTGAACATGGCTTGACGGAAAAATTTCCATGTCCACGAGAAAGTCCCGATTTCGGCCATCGCACATTTCAGGAAGATTTGTCCCGCTACAAGAAACAGGCATTGAACGGTTGAGCAGCAGAGTAGCTTCAGCATGATGACAAAAGAATGAAAGAATGAGCTTTATTGTTGTAATGGTTATAGACGAGAATCCTCTTGAGGTCGGGCAGAGCTTTCGTACGCCCGCAAAGCAGGTGTGACGGTACTTCCCGACGATGCAGGCAAGTGGCAGCCACATATACGCCCAATGCGGACGAAGAAAACGATTCGCCGAAGAGGTGTTTGTATTGCATTGTCGGACAGTGTTCGAAAAGGTGTGCCATCACATCGTGATACACCGCATCGTTTTGTCGGTGCGTATTGAGACCCGTCAATACGGCATCGATCTCCGTCGGTTCACAACCGGCCCCGGAAAGCAATCTGTCGAGCGTTCCGCGCATCTGTACAGGTGTCGGACGATACATCAACTCTACGCCGTCGATCCGGCATAGCGTACGAGCACCTTTCTCGTTGCCGAGCAACATGCTGACAGCTGTTTCGCCGGCAAAGCATTTTCCGGGTTCGAAGTCCCACTTCCCGAGACGGTCGAAGAAGCGATAATAATGCTCCGTCAGTTCATCGTATCCGCCGACCAGCACCGTCTCGACTTTTCCTCTCCCGAATTGCAGGAGAGCATCAAGCAAGGCTTGATCGAACGACGTACCGCGATGCACATACGTATTATTATACCCGTGACATTTCAGATCAATGGCAATCGTTGCGCTCAGGATATTGTGTGTCGATTGCATGAAAAAGGTGGGCTGGAGCAATTGTTCGTTGTTCTCCATGATGGAAAGGAGAAACTGCTCCGTGTTTGCGATACATCCGAGTCCTGTGCCGCTGATGATGGCATCGGGCCTTTCGACGTCCGCATCCTTGAGCGTTAGACGAGACACGACGACCGCACGCTTGAGGAGCGTACACATACGGCGCGACATCAGGGGAGAAAGATAATCGGAGAATTGCGGGTCGAGTGTAGGCACATACTTCTTGCCGTATGCTATGGGATGGTCAAACCACTCGTCGGAGAGAGGTTGTTGCACAGAGATTTGCCGGGCTGATTGAAGATAGACAGACATGAGCGGTTAGCTTTTGGATAAGATGATCGCGGAGTCGTTGCCTCCGAAGCCGAACGAGTTGGAGAGCACGTGATGCAAGGGACGTTGCGGCTCCGGGTTCGTTATCGGTACGAAACTGTGCTCTTTGATTTGATTGCGGAAATTCAGGTTTACCGGCAGGAAGTTGTGCTCGAGGGCTAACAGGGAAACGATAGCTTCGATGCTTCCGGCTGCACTTGTCGTATGTCCGATATAAGCCTTGACCGATGAAATCGGTGGTATCCGTTCGCCGAAGAGGCGCATGACGGCCAATCCTTCGGTCAAATCGTTATTGGGAGTACCTGTGCCGTGCGCATTGAGGTGACCGATGTCTTCGGGCTTTACTCCCGCATCGTCTATCGCTCCTTTCATCGCCAAGTATGCTCCGAGACCGTCGGACGACGAGGCTGTCGGATGATATGCGTCGCAAGCATTGCCGTAACCCGATATTTTACCGATAGGCTTCACTCCCCGACACAGCGCCGTTTCTGCCGACTCGAGCACGAGATATCCAGCGCCTTCTCCCAGATTAATCCCTGCCCGGTCACGATCGAACGGCCGACAAACCTCATGATCGAGGATCATTAGCGTATTGAAGCCATTCACATGATAGCGCGAGAGGCATTCGCATCCGCCGGCTACGACGACATCGGCCCGTCCATCGCGAATCAGGTCACATCCCATCATCAGCGTATTCGCTGACGAAGAGCAAGCCGTCACAACCGTCGAAACCATACCGAAGCATCCGAAGTAATCGGCAATTTGCTCGGTACATGAGCCGCAATCGTTCAGTTCGATATAAATATTTTTAGAATCGTTCGTGAGAAAATCGGTGTAGTATCGCTCCGCTTTGTCCATCCCTCCAACGGTGATCCCCGAAAGAAAAGCGATGCGCAACGCTGCAGAACGATTGATCCGTGCCTGTTCCATTGCTTCGCGCACAGCCGGAATGGCTAACAACGACGAGCGTATAAATGCGTCTGAAGGCATCAACTGCGACATCTCGCGCAACTCATTATCGGTAAACTTCACTTCACCCACAGGCAACCCGGTATGCGTCGTTTGCAGGTATCGTACGGGAGCAACTCCGGTACGCCGGTTCATTAACGCGTCGAGTGTCTCCGCCTTACCGATCCCGATAGCCGAAACAATCCCCGCACCGGTGATGTAAATTTCTTTCCTCTCCATAAGCGGATTTATGACTTCATAACCTGATGCCTTGTCATTCTATTACATAAAAAAACACGGCAAAGATACGAAAAGATACGAAAACTCCGGGAGGAGAGGAAAACAGCTTTCCCGTCTCTTCGTCAATTTGCACAGAAAACCAATCTCGGAAAAATTGTCAATGGTTAATGGTTATTCCATGATATCCGGCAAAAAAACGCTAACCATTGACAACGAACAATAAAAAAACAGCCCTGAAAGGGTGCCTTAATTCAGTCCAATATGTAGCGAAGCGGAGCGTTGGGGAAAAAGCATATCCAAAATTTTCATACCTTTGCGCCATAAAATCATACAAGAAAGTTATGGCAAAGGAAACAACGAACACGCTGCCCTATAAAGTGGCAGACATTACACTGGCGGATTTCGGACGCAAGGAAATCGAAATCGCCGAACACGAAATGCCGGGGCTGATGGCGCTGCGCAAAAAATATGCGGATAAGAAACCGCTTCAAGGTGCACGCATCACCGGATCGCTGCACATGACCATTCAGACCGCCGTTCTGATCGAGACACTCGTAGACCTTGGCGCCGATGTACGCTGGGCAAGTTGTAACATCTTCTCTACGCAAGACCATGCGGCAGCGGCTATCGCCAAGGCCGGCGTGCCCGTATTTGCGTGGAAAGGCGAAACGCTTGAAGAATATTGGTGGTGTACTGATCAGGCGCTACGTTTCCCCGACGGTAAAGGCCCGAACCTCATTGTCGACGACGGAGGAGACGCCTCGCTGCTCTTCCATCAGGGATATGCGGCCGAAAACGATCCCCGGATCCTTAAACGCAAAGCAGCCAATCACGAGGAACAAGTGATTCTGAACCTCCTCGAAAGCATCCATAAGGAAAACCCGCAACGCTGGCACAATATGCTTAAGGAAATGAAAGGCGTATCGGAAGAAACAACAACCGGTGTACATCGTCTCTATCAAATGATGGAGCGCGGCGAACTGCTCGTGCCTGCTATCAATGTAAACGACTCGGTAACGAAATCGAAGTTTGACAATCTATACGGCTGCCGCGAGTCGCTGGCCGACGGGATTAAGCGCGCTACCGATGTGATGATTGCCGGAAAGGTCGTGGTAGTAGCCGGCTACGGCGATGTAGGCAAAGGCTGCGCTCATTCGATGCGTTCGTATGGGGCCCGTGTGATCGTAACGGAGATAGACCCCATCTGTGCACTACAGGCTTCGATGGAAGGCTTTGAAGTAACAACCATGGAAGAAGGTATAAAAGAAGGCGATATCTTTGTAACCACAACCGGTAACTGCGATGTCATCACCATCGACCACATGAAGGCGATGAAAGATCAGGCGATCGTTTGCAACATCGGACACTTCGACAATGAGATTCAAGTCGAAAAACTGATGACATTCCCCGGTATCAAGCATCAAAATATCAAACCTCAGGTCGACAAATACACTTTCCCCGACGGGCATTCGATTTTCCTGTTGGCCGAAGGCCGTCTTGTCAACCTCGGCTGTGCAACCGGACATCCCTCCTTCGTAATGAGTAACTCGTTTACGAACCAGACATTGGCACAGATCGATCTCTGGCAAAAGAAGTACGAAATTGGCGTTTACTGTCTACCGAAACACCTCGACGAAGAAGTGGCACGGCTGCATCTCGAGCGGGTCGGCGTCAAACTCACGAAACTCACCCAAAAACAAGCCGATTATATCGGCGTTCCGGTAAACGGGCCGTTCAAGTCGGACATCTACCGGTATTGATATACAATCGAACGGCGCTGCTCCCACTTCAGAGACAGCGCCGTTTTTATCTTTATACGATTTTTACAGCGGATGATCTTCCCGTTCACAAACAAGTCCCTATCTTTGCTGCATGAACATGAACGAGATAAAACAACTCATCCGTGAAGGCCAAACTGCCGACGCTATCCGCCGGCTTGATGCCTACCTGACCGACCATCCCGAGTCGGACGAAGCCTTTTTCTTACGTGGCAATGCCTACCGTAAGCAGGGCAACAGCCGCGAAGCATTAAATAACTATTTAGCAGCGATGGAACTGAACCCTGACAGTCCTGCCCATCGCGCATATCAGAGCGAGATCGAAATCCTCGATTTCTTCGACAGGAATCTGTATAATCAGTGAATCAGAAATTGAGGTTGACACCTGCCAGCACATGAAACTGCTGAGTAGGGTAAGCATACCACAGTTCCTGCTGCCTGTTCAGCATATTATTCACCTTTACATAAGTGCCGAACGTATCGTTGAAGTTATACGTCGCCGTAAGATTCAGATCGTTGATGTTCGACAGCTTAATTTCTTTCTGATGGAACAGCGTATAACGATTCGCACCTAAATAATATCCCAGCGCCAGCGTTAGCGGACGGAACGGACGGACGGCAAGATCGGCATGAAGTTCCAACTCGGGGCATCCGTAAGCCCTTTTATAACCATTCCCTTTGCCGGAGAGCCACGTATTGCCATCTCCGTCGCGCAATGACCAATTATGGTACACGCCTTTGATCGAGGCATCGACCCATTTCCGATAAGCATACTTCAACGACGCACCGACGCGAAACAGCGAAGCATCCGGCTGATAAGCGAAGCTGTAATTCCCAAAATCGTGCTTGGTTCCGACATAATTAGCCGGAACGAAAAACACCTCATTTTCCGTCATCTTGTAACCACCGAAGAATTCCATCCACATGTTCGAAACGAAGCCGCTTCGGATGCCCAACTCCAAATCTAACCATGTACGCGACGGTTTCACCATTAACCCATGATCCGTATAACGGTTCAGTTGTGAGATCGAACGCGCATCGTTCATTCCAATACCGCCTCCGGCATAGAGGTATAGCACCGTCTTATCCGCTATCTTTCCTTCGGCCGAGATATTCGGCGACAGAAAAAGTTTGGACGAATCGCCGGTAATGAGCATCACGTTGGCTCCTAACTGTAACTTCCAGTTATCATCTGCGTAACGGTAATAAGGCGTCACGGTGATTTGGGCATGATTCTGATAGCCGAAGGCAAGGGTATCACCTCCCTTATTGTTCGAAGGATACGTATAGTTGAAATAGTCCAGCTTACCGGCAAGACCTACCCGTTGAGTGTTATTACTGAAACGTGAGCTAAAGCCCAGTTGAAGAGTGAATCGATTTTCACGTATGCCATCCACGTCGACGGTATGTCCGTATTTTTGTCCGAAGCGCTGATATTCAATATCGAGCAGATAGCCAAGCAAGGCGTCTGCTTTCGATCGGATGCCTATGTATGCGTTCATGGTTTGGTTTACCTGATTCTTCTCGCGATCAGCGGGGTAACTCTGTGGTAGCAGCAGATTGTTGCTCGGTTGTTGGATTCGGTAGAGCGAGTCTAAGGGGAAACCGTAATAGTTAAACCCTGTGTAGCCATATTTCCCTCCGAGGCGCAACGTGCCAAAGTCGAAATGATGATGAAAATGGATTCCTCCGAGGTTATCATTGAGCTTGGCTTTTTGTTTCATGCCGCTTCCATCGTAGTCTTTTAGCTTGCTACTCGTCGAACGGTGGGAAAAGAAAACATTCAGGAAATCCGTCCGGTTATTTAAAAGATGATAGCCGAAATCTCCTTCTACATTCATGTTCATTCCCGTACCGAGACGAAGATACCCGCGACGTTTGTTGTAAGGGATGGCCGTCATGATTTTACCCGAAGGAAGCACGACGATCTCCTTTTCCGGATCGGCCGGCAGGGTGAACGGTGAATATTCGATCGTATGCTTCGTCACTTTCGGCTCTTTCAGGTCGGGGAGGCGATTGACCTTATTCGCATCTTGTACACTCGGATCATATTCGCGTTCGAGCGTCATTTCACGGTTCAATTTCGTTTCCTTTTCCTGAGCCGCAAGCGTCAGACTGCTACTTAATAAAACAGCTGCGATCGATATCCGTATTTGGTTCTTCGTTGTCATCTTCTTCATTTTTTTCATTGACATTTCGACTATCCTTTTCTTTATTTCAGTTTTGCGAGTCGTTCCGTTATCATTCCGGCAATGTCATCATTGCCTTTGTAATTCTTTTGCAGGCTTGTGAGGTATTGACGTGCTTGAAATTTATCTCCTTTCCGAACATACACGTCAGAGAGCAACACGAATCCGCGTGCAAGCCAATAACGATGTGTCGTACCTTTCTCAATGAAGTTCAGCAATTCCTTTTCGGCCTTGTCAAGCTCGTTTCCGTCGTAATAAGACTGAGCTAATAAGTATTTAGCCTCAGCTCCGTAGACCGTACGTGTATCTTTACTCAGTGCCTGCAGATCGACCCGGGCTTTATTTTCTTCACCCAAGCCGAGATACGATTGAGCACGCAAGTAACGGGCTTCGGCCTCTACTTCGGGTCTGAGTTTCGAACTTTTTAGCAGTTCATCGGCTGCCAGCAAGGCTTCGGTCTGTTGTCCTGTCTGCCGGGCACAGCGCATAATACCCAGTCTGGCCGCCTCACGATTATGAGCCGTTTCAGCGATAACTGCCAGCCATTTGAAACTCTTGATGGCCTCGGCACAATCTTTTTGCAGGTATTCCACCTCGGCTTTGCGTGCTATCGACTCTTCGAGAAATTTCGTATTGCCGCTTTCGGCTACCGCCGCATAGCGTGTTCGGGCCTCATCGTAATGCTTCTGCGCAAAAGCTATCTGGGCCAGATAATAATTGGCATTCGGGCTGAACGCTCCACGCGGGAATTGCTGCAAATAATTGTTCAAACTCCGGCGCGCCCCTTCATTATCGCCACGCATAAAGAGCTTCTCGGCGGCAAAATACGTTAGAGAATCCTGTTCGCTTACATCGAAACGGGTCGATGTATTGCCAAGCGAGTTGACGTAGCTCGCATACGATGCCACATCGTTCATATCCACATAGACCGATTTCAGGTCCTGTACGGCCGTCTTTGCTTCTTCACTGCCCGGATAGTCGCTGATCACTTTCTTATAGGCTTCGACGGACCGCTCAGGCTGGTTATTGTTAAAGTACAAAAGGCCGAGTTGCAAACCCGATTTCCGTGCCAGACTACTCTGTGGGAAACGCTGTTGCAGTTCTTTGAAAGCGTCGGCCGCCAGATCGTAGTTTTCCATCAGCACATACGAACGTCCTTTCTCATACAAGGCGTCGTCTGCGTAGGGGGATTCGGGATATTCACGGATAACCCGGTCCATCAGACTGATCTTTCCTTTGTAATCTTTCTGCAATCCCAGAAGGAATCCTTTCTGATAAAGCGCATAATCTCCGCTCGAAGGCTGCAATGACGCGGCGCGTGTGTATTGCTCTTCGGCCGACGTGAACTGACGGTTATGGAACAGGCAGTCGCCGATTCGGTTATAGGCATCGGCCAGCGATATCGCCGATGTGTTTTTTTCGAGGTCGACATACTGCCGGAAAGCTGAATGTGCCGCTTCGTAGTTCTTCTGCTTGAAATAGCAATACCCCAGATTGTAATGTGCAAGCGCATAAGCATCGGAGGCTCGGTCAGGCGTATTTGCTGCGAAGGCACGGAAGTCTGAGGCCGCATCACTGAAGTTATGCTGACGGTAATAAGCCTCTCCGCGCCAGAAGTAGGCGTCGCTATAGGCTTCCTTGTCATAGTTCCCTAATGCGATGGCGCTGTTGAAGTAATCGACGGCCTTCTCGGGCTGTTGGTTAGCAAAAGCCTGTGTTCCCAATCGGAATAATACGTTTTGACGCGCAGCTTGGATCTTGGCTCCCGGTTGGCGTATCTTTTCGATCGAAGCCAATGCTGCTTCATAATTCTTTGTGGTAAGATACACTTCAGCCAAGTAATCGTTTACTTTGTCCGTGTATTTCGAGTCCGGAAAACGGTTCAGGAAATCTTCGAAAATGGTGACTGACTCGCCAAATCCGGAAAATGACGTCTCGTGAATCAGCAGAGCGTAGTTATACATGGCCGTTTCCTGCACCTGCTTGTCGAATTCGGATGTCGTGGCCATCTCAAAGGCCATGCGTGCCTTATTTTTATCATTCGTCTTGAGGTAAGACTGTCCTAAATAGAGGTAGGCATTTTGTGTCAATGCATCTTCTTCATCAATGGCTTCAGTCAACGCTTCGATCGCCTGGTCATAATTGCCTTGATTATAGTGGCAGACACCTAAAATATACATATCGCCACGAAGTACGGAATCCGTATGAGCCACATATTTTTCCAGCCGATCAATCGCTTTCGATGGCTCGCCGTTCCGGTAGTAGGCGTTTCCCAATAACCGGTATATCTCCGAATTATTCGCACTATTCGGGTAAGCTCGCAAGAGCTCTTCACCATCTGCGATGACCCGGTCGTAACGATTTTCAATAAAATTGATCTGGGTGATGTAATAAAGAGCCTGTTCGCGATAAGTCAGACTATTTTTCAGCCGGTTAAATCCGGTCAAGGCTTTTTCATAGTTGCCTGTGGCATAATCGATATAAGCCAAATAATACCCGGAAGCTTCTTTGTACTTATGTCCGACCTGTTGGATGCGGGCAAAGTAGTTCCGCGCCGTGCGCAGATCGTCGGTCTGCAATAAAGCATAAGCCATACGGAAAGCGTAAGCCTCCTGCTGTTCTTCGTCCAAGTAATCGATTTCGGAGCGATTAAACCATTCGATCGCTGCCTGATAATTCTCCTGTGCAAAGGAAGTTGAGCCAAGCATGAAGCAAATTTCGTCTCCATGACGTGTGTCGGGATAAGTCGTCAGATAGTTCTCGAGTATCTCGATGGCTGCCGGATGATCTTGTCCGAAAGCGACGCAGGCCAGCATATAGTCTGCTTCCTGAATCAGATCGCGATTGGTCGATTGTGCTTTATAAGCGTTCAGTTTGTCGGAGCAACCGGGATAGTTTCGTAAATGAAATAACTCTTTCCCCTCGTTAAATAACCGCTCGGGCGACTCGAATTGATGCGTACGCTGCCCATATGTCAGACAACATCCGGTCATCAAAAACAGTGAAATAACAATTTTCTTCATACGCTTCTAATGGCTAATGGCTTACATTTATCTCCGCAAAGATAGCCATCCTTTCCGGAAAACGGGATTAATTTCCTTTTATTTTATGTCCGTAAACTCTTTGCCTTATAAAACAAAGATCACTCCTGTGTTTGTTCATTAGGTTTCATCACGACACCTAACCCTTGGCGGCCGTCTATTTTGATCGTTATCGGATGCTCGAAATGTACGAGCCGCAGATACTCCGTCTCCCGTAAAGCCGGTTGTGCATTCAGAAACGCTTCATCGAACGTACCTCCGCCAAACGAAGGATGAATCGTAAAATAGCCTGCACCGCACGACGTCAAGTTCTGGAAAAAGTGCGTCCCCTGACTCGGGTCCATCCGGTAATGGTCCAAACTGTATTCCACGATCACTCGTGCATGACTGATATGCGGCCATTTTACCGGAATACCGAGCCACGGGTCATGACTACCCCATCGACCAGGACCGACCAACACATAGTAACAACCTCTACCGGAAAATTCACGATTGATCGCCTCGATTTCTGCTGCAATCGTTTGCGTCCGGGACGAATCGAAAGATGCGGTCTTGACGTACAGCACATCGTGCACATCATTCGAGATGCCGTGTCCCAGTGAGTTGGGTGACCAGAGAATCGTATCGTTCGGATCCACGCGCTTCAGATCTTCGTCTATCATTTCTTTTTGATCGACGATCGGGCGGATTTGCAGCAAATAAAACGATGCACGATCGCGTTTTTGCGGATGAATATTGACTGCAAATTCAATCTCGACCGGACGTCCCATTTCTTTCTGACCGATCTGGAGCAAGGTGTCAAGCGTTTTAGCTAACGGAAACATATCATGCTGCAAAATATTTGCAAACGACAAGATTTTCCGTCCGCCGGGGTAATAACCGTCACGGATGATCTGGTCATGAGGCTCGTATGTCGAGACGATAAACTTCAATGCCCCATCTTCATCGGCATCTTTAACTCCCAAACGTATCAAATTGAACGAGTCGTCGACCGAAAAACGGGTTGGCATATTCTTCATATCTAATGCCAGAAAATGGGTCTGCGTCTCCTTCAAGGCAAATTCGATTGTGCTCATCTGCAAGATATTGCGAGGATGACGAGGTGAAAAACGCAGCGTAACGCCACCGTCGACAATGTATTTACCCAATCCCAAAGCAATGTTGACAATACCGTCTTCGGCCTTCTCCTTGCCAATGGGATAAAAGTTCAGGGAGCGTGCCACTCCACTGATCAGCGGATAGAGACGGTCGTTAAACCGTACGCCGACGACTTCCTGAAGCACGACGGCCATTTTTTCCTGATCGATCAGGTTGCTTGTAGCCGTCATATAAGCCTTACTGTCGCGATAAAACACAGACGCATAAACCCCTTTGACGGCATCGCTCACCGCCCGCAGCATCTCGTTTTTATTGTCCATATTAGGCACCATATACGTCGAATAGACACCTGCGAACGGCTGATAATGGGCATCTTCGAGCAAACTCGACGAACGAACCGCGATCGGGCGCTTCACCACTTCGAAGAAAGCCATCAGATCGTCGACCAACCTCTTCGGAAGTTCGGCCTCCAAGAAACGGCTAAGCATCTCCTCGTCGCTGATATCACTCAATGCCAGTGGATACAGACGGTTCGTTTCCATAAACTCATCGAAGATATCGGTGCAGAGAACAACCGTTTTAGGGATGTTGACCGGAAAGTTCTCCTGATCCAGCATCGGATAGCGTTTGATCATCGCACCGATAAAAGCCAGTCCCCGCCCTTTACCTCCGAGTGATCCCTCGCCGATACGTGCAAAATTACTGTACTCGTCAAATCGTTCTTTCTGATAAACAGCCACAACCCCGGAGTTCTTCATCTGCCGATACTGTACGATGACATCGAAAATAAGTTGCCGTGCATCATTCAAGTCCGCGCACATGTTCACATCAATCTGTTTCAGCAGTTCAGCCGGCGGAAACATCGCGCGTGAATAGAAGAAACGCGAAAAGTGATTGCGCGAAAGATGATACCTGAGCGAGCGTTCCGGAATATTAAAAATCTGATGTTGTAATCCTTTCAGGTCTTTGATACGCATAATCTCCTCTTTTGTTTCAGGTTCCAGGATCACAAAGTCGCCAAAGCCGAAGCGTCGCATAATTTTTTCACGCAAATCTTGCGGATAACTCTTGGAATTCTTATCGATAAATGAAGCGCCCAGTTTTCGGGCATATTCGCGATTGCTCGATTCGGAGGATTCCATAATGATCGGTGTCACCGGTCCTGTTTCACGCACATATTGCCCGAAACGGTAGCCTGCCAGCATATCTTTCTTTCCCTCACGCGTAAAGCTCATATCGGAAACGATACCCAGAATATGTTCACGATACCGGTCATATATAGCTGTTGCTTCTTCGTAGGTGCGTGCCAGCTTGATCTTCGGCCTTCCGCGCATCCGAAGCGTCCGCTGATGATCATTCAGTGCTTCTTTGGCAAATTCCTGACTTTGTTCCAATACAACTTTGTAAAGATGCGGCAGTGCCGAAGAGTAGAAGCGTATGGAGTCTTCGACCAGCAGGATGATCTGTACCCCTACGCTGGCTGTGTCGTCCGGCGCGTTCATGTTGTCTTCAATCAGTTTGATGATCGCCAGAAGCAGGTCCGAATTCCCCAGCCAACTGAAGACGTAATCGATAACGCTTAAATCTTCATTCACCACACGTCTTGTTACTTCTTTCGAGAAAGGCGTCAAAACCACAATCGGAATGGCCGGGAACTGTTGTTTAATTTCTTTCGGAGCGCCGAAAATATCGGCCTCCATCATGTTCGGCATGAAAATGATCAGTTCGAATGTCCGATTGGCCAGCTCCCGTAAGGCTTCCGCTTCGGTCGAAACCTGTGTGAATCGCGGTGGATAACGCAAGCTCAGCGACATGTATTCATTGAAAATCTGCTCATCCACTCGCCCGTCATCTTCGAGCATGAACGTATCATATTCCGTTGCAATCAGCAGCACATTATATATACGCTTATTCATCAGATCAGCAAACGAAACATCTTTGAATGCAACTTTTTGAAAGTCCTTTATTTTGCTCATACAATTCACGATCCCTACCTGTTACGGGATCATTCGCCAAAATTAAAGAAAAATATTTGGTATACCGTAAAAACTCCTTACATTTGTGGACTTTTAAAAATAAAAAAAACATGAAGACCGAAGAAATCTTATTATCATTGGAAGCCAAGCATCCCGGAGAGAAGGAATACTTGCAGGCTGTCAAAGAAGTGCTTATCTCAATTGAAGATGTTTACAACGAACATCCGGAATTTGAAAAAGCAAAAATCATCGAACGGTTAGTGGAACCCGACCGTATTTTTACATTCCGTGTGCCCTGGGTCGACGATCAGGGCGAAGTACATGTCAACCTCGGTTACCGCGTACAGTTTAACAATGCAATTGGCCCGTATAAAGGTGGGCTGCGTTTCCATCCGTCGGTAAACCTCTCGATCCTGAAATTCCTCGGCTTCGAGCAAACCTTCAAAAATGCATTGACCACCCTTCCTATGGGGGGCGGAAAAGGCGGGGCGGATTTTGCTTTCCGCGGACGCAGTGATGCCGAAGTGATGCGCTTCTGTCAGTCGTTCATGATGGAACTCTGGCGTAACATCGGCCCGGATACGGATGTTCCGGCAGGTGACATTGGCGTAGGTGCACGCGAAGTGGGTTATCTCTATGGCATGTACAAAAAATTAGCTCGTGAAAATACGGGAACGATGACGGGTAAGGGCATGGAATTCGGAGGGTCGATCTTGCGTCCCGAAGCGACCGGTTTCGGTGGACTTTATTTCGTACATCAGATGTTGCGTGAGCACGGGCACGATATCCAAGGCAAAACGGTTGCAATTTCCGGTTTCGGTAACGTAGCCTGGGGTGCTGCCACCAAAGCGACCGAGTTGGGTGCAAAAGTCGTAACTATTTCCGGTCCCGATGGCTATATTTACGATCCGGCAGGTATCTCCGGTAAGAAAATTGATTATATGCTCGAGTTGCGTGCTTCCGGAAATGATATTGTTGCTCCATATGCCGACGAATTTAAGGGAGCAACATTCTTTGCAGGCAAACGCCCGTGGGAGCAGAAGGTTGATATTGCGTTGCCGTGTGCTACACAGAACGAATTAGGCGCTGAAGATGCACGTGCTCTGATTGACCATGACACGCTATGCGTGGCCGAGATTTCGAACATGGGTTGTACGGCCGAAGCAGTCGATCTGTTCCTGCATAACAACCGTCTGTTTGCTCCGGGTAAAGCGGTGAATGCAGGTGGTGTGGCCACATCGGGGTTAGAAATGACCCAGAATGCCATGCATATCTCCTGGCCGGCGTCAGAAGTAGATGAGAAACTGCATCAGATCATGAACAGCATCCACGAACAGTGCGTGCTCCACGGTCGCGAAGGCAAATATATCAACTACGTGAAAGGAGCGAACATTGCAGGGTTTATGAAAGTAGCCCGCGCAATGATGGCACAAGGCGTAGTATAACAGTTACATCCGGCGATCGCGGCGGAAAAGAACACAACTGTTTATTTTCACCGCACCTTGCCGGGATTTTTAGCAATGAAATCTTTCCAACCGGTGTATGCTTTTTCGGGCATGGGCCGGTTGGTTTGCAAATAGTGACAATAGGCTGCGGCCAGCCCATCCGTCGCATCAAGTTGCGGAAGCATACATTCGTCGGGAATACGGAGGATATGCTGCAACATGCCGGCCACCTGCTCTTTAGCCGCTTGTCCGTTACCGGTGATGGCCATCTTAATCTTCAACGGCGCATACTCGAATATCGGCACGTCACGATTTAACGCTGCGGCAATGGCAGCCCCCTGTGCACGTCCCAGCTTCAACATACTTTGTATATTCTTCCCGAAAAAAGGCGCTTCGATCGCCATCTCGTCTGGATGATATTGGTCGATTAGCGAGATGACACGTTCATAAATGCGGCGCAGACGTACATAGTGATCTTCATAACGGTCTAACTTCAACACGCCCATCGTTTCGAGGGCTGCTTTTCGCCCATTGATGGAAAGTACGCCATATCCCATAACGATCGTCCCAGGGTCAATCCCGAGAATAATCCGTTCTAAAGCCGTCGCCCCCCCTCCTTTCATATCAAATCAAGTTCTTCGAGTACAGTCGAGAACCCCGCCATCTCATGTCCGAATCGCGCGACAAGCTCTTGATGTAACGCTGCCCCCTCGTCACACATCCAGGCTTGTAACGTCTTTTCATCGCTTACCCCGAACTGCACAGACAGACTGACTCCTTCCGCACCTTCCACCTCATGAACGACTCGCTGCAAACGTGGCGATCGGAGTTGACCGCTGCGCGTTGCCGCCGGGATGTAAACCGTCCGTAAATAAGCAAGCCCCTCTTCATATTTCCTGTGTGAGAGATGAAATGTCGTATAAAAAACAAGCATAGTCCGTAAATTTCCCGTCAAAGGTAGCGCTATTGTTGAAAAAAACGTTACCTTTGCCGTGAAATAATTCGAGGGGGTATTAGCTCATCTGGCTAGAGCGTGACACTGGCAGTGTCGAGGTGAGCGGTTCGAGTCCGCTATACTCCACCTCTTGTGGGAAGAAACATATTCTTCCTTTTTTTATTCGCTGACCTGAGCGAAATATTTTCTCCGTGCTCCCCGTGCATTGTCCCGGAAATAATCTTTCCACCAGTCGTCGGTTCTCAGGTATTTCGGTTTTTCGAGAGGGTCGCGCCATTGCAGCGATTCACGAAACGAGTAGTGGCTGAACAGCCTCATGTATTCGCCCAGGTAGATGTCGGCCACCCTCTGGTTGCCGCGGACGATCACCATATTCTCGTCGTTGTTCTTCGTGGAAGCGACGCTGAAATTGGCCGAACCGGTAACCACGATGGGGTTTTTGCCCAGCGGATCGATGAGCATAAACTTGTTGTGGATGTATTTCACGTTGGAGTTCAATCCTGTGAGCCGTTCCCGGAGCCATCCGTCGAAACGATTCGTGCGGATCATATTGCCAATAGCGAATACATTCTCTTTCTTACGCCGGATCGCTTCGATCTCCTTCTTCTCCCTTTCAAATTTCTCCCGGTCTTTTCCGGCCATGCACGCTTTCTCCATAAGTGCATATCGCAACGGCGTGCGTGCGGTCTGATACACCTTCCTGAACTCTTCGTTCATTCCAAAAGCGAACGTCATAAACAACGCATGCCTGGCCGACCGTGCCATACCGGCATAATTCTCCAGCACCTCCATACCGGTGCGCGGGCTGAAGACCACCATTTCCTCCTCCCGGAACGGCAAAGCGAATGCCGGCGTGATCTCTTCCACCCGTTTCTTCATCGGCCCGTTCTCGGGGTCGCTTCGCAATGCCTCCCAATAGCGTGCGTACCGCTCGGCAATGGCGGGATTGTTGACGACATGCGCCACGTTGGAATGTCCGAAAATGCCTCCTTCCGAAAAATTCATCCCACCCGTCCATACCGATACCGGACGGCCTCTTTCGAGCTTCAGGATGAATTTATTGTGCGAAATGCAGGATTTGCCGTTGAGGCGGGGCGTGCAACAAGAGGCAAGCCCCGTCTCGCGGATGGCCGCTTCATTGATCAGGCGCGGATACTCCTTCCGTCCGTCGTAAACAATCCGCACATCCACCCCCCGCTTCATCGCTTTCCCGATCACTTCGAGAAAAGGCCGGTAATGAAACTCGTAGGCCGCAATCCGCAAGCTGTGCTCCGGCCCGCACGACTCCACAAAACTCACCAGCGCTTCGTAGGCCCCACGCGAGAGCCATTCAAACGCCCTATTGTCCGGCACATCCTTCGGCGACACATCGCCGAATCGCCGCACATATTCCTGCGAGGCGGCCGACCCTCTGTTGAAAAAGACATTGTGCCCCACGTCCTCCTCTTTCTCGGTACGTATCGCCACCCGCACGGTGGCATAGACCGTTAAATGGGCCGGCGTGCCCTTCAGGGCAGACACCTCGTAGGTGTAGGCATATCCCGGCTTGGCCGAATAGTCGGCCCACTGGAAACTCTGAATGGGAAACTTATGCGTGGAATACTGCGTGCCGGGTTTGAGCCTCGGGTCCGTCTCCTCAAAAACTTTCGATGCTTTCAGATAATACCTCTCCCCCTCGGTATGGTCTTCCCGCAAAACCGAAAAGCCGAGCAACTCCTCGCACTCTTCTTCGGGCAAATGAATGCCCAGCAAAACCACATGGCTTCCGGATACGGCATATACCTTCAGCCCTCCTTTTTTTCTTTGTGCTCTCATAAGAATCTTTTTTATCTGGTGATTTTCTTCAAAATATCGTATTCAGCCTTTTTCGCTGTAAAGATATAAAAAAATAAAGAATCCGACCTTCGTTTAATCTGAATTTTTAAAGGCAATAAAAAACAGGTGAAAATCAATAACAATTCTTCCGACAGATCTCAACCATTTCAAGCCATTCAGAGCATAATCAGATATTCTGACAGTAAGGGCCCCGATCCATCTTACAACAGATTTATGCTTTGTATATTAGATTATACAGCTAAAATATATAGAATAATATTGAACGCACAGTTTTTTTTTGAAAAATATTTTTTCCTCTCATAATTTACATCTAATTTTGTGGTGACATTTATAATGTCTCCGACATTTGCAAACCAGTTAAATTCTTCATAATAATAAATAAGGACATGAAAACAAAATTACTTGGAATCCTTGCCCTCTGCCTGGGGGTAGCTTATGCTGCACAAGCGCAGTTTCGCATTGGGACAACGGACTACCCGACACTGAGTGCGGCCGTGGCTGCCGTCCCCACAACAGGAATTCCTACGACCATCGAAGCCACAATGAATCACAGTATGACGACGGCTGTAACCGTAAACAGCGGCCAGCACATCGTATTGAAAAGCGCGGGAGGGATATTTACACTCAAACGCAGCGCAGCACTTCTTACGTCTTTGATCACGGTACAAAATGATGCTACCCTCCTCATGGAGGGTATTGTGCTTGACGGAGGCGCTTTATGGGACCAACAGGCTCTCACGGTGCAGGCCGATACGACCCGTACGAACAGTGGCCTTATGGCCGATCATCCGCTCATCCTTATAAATGCCGGTGCTACGCTGATACTTAACGACGGTGCGATCTTACAGAATAACCATAACACCGGTTCAGGGGATTGTGCCGGAATCCGGAACTCCGGGAAGCTAACCCTCAACAACGGCTCTCTTATTCGGTTATGTTCTTATCATCCCGCCGGAGCCGCTTCCGGAACGGTTGCCGGCGCCATTTGCAGTACAGGACCCAATTCGGTGGTAACGATGAATGGCCATGCCACGATTGCCGGATGTATGTCCGAAGCTGATGATAACGACGCGGGAGGAATCTTCAGCGGGCATGGTTCGCTTGTTATGATGAACGGTAATTCGTCTGTCTATGGCTGTTATAGTAAAAATACCGGTGGCGGAGTAACACAACGCGAAAACAAATTCATCATGAACGGAAGTGCTTCCATCCATCACTGCGCTTCGAAAAGCGGAGGCGGAATAGCTGCCTACACAGACGCTACGGTCGAAATGCAAGGTAATGCCTCCGTACACAGCAATGAAGCATCCGAATTGGCAGGTGGGGTATCTCTGAGCATGAGAGGTGCCGGAGGCGGTGCAACACTGCATATGAACGACAATACCAGTATATACAATAACCGGTCGAAAAAAGTAGCCGGCGGGGTAGCGAATGAATCCGGCCGAATTTATTTGCAAGACAATGCCGGCATACGTAATAATCAGTCCGGGATGAATGGCGGAGGGGTCGCCCTTTCGGGAACACCCACAGCTCAGGGAACTCTATACATGGCCGGTGGACGTATTAATCACAATGCTGCGAAAACGACACAAGGTGGTATTTCGATGGATTCACATGCTACAGTACATCTCCGCTTCGGCGAAATCGCTTATAATACGGCATCAGAGAGCGGTGGGGGAATTTATGCTTCCGGGCTGACCGATACCATCCGTATCTCCGGAGGACGAATAGCCAGCAATAAGGCGCCGACTGCAGCCGGCATCGGTGTCAATAACCAAACCGTACTTTATATGACCGGTGGCGAAATCAGCGGTAATCAGGCTTCTCAAAAAGCCGGAGGCCTCTTTATCGGCTCGCATGCAACGAATACTCCAGAAGTAAGCATCCTTGGACGCGCAACGATACAGAACAATAAGGCGCCTGTAGGCAACGGCATCTTCATGGCGGCTGACAAAAACGGGGGAACGGTCTCTGTGTTTAATCTCGGGGGAACGGCGTACGTTATGGATGATATCTTTTTGGAAAAAGATACGTTGAATCCCGCTCCCAACGGTGACCCGCTACGCAATAAATTTATCACGCTCGTCAGTGAACCGGAACGGAGGTTCAGGATCACTACCGACACACACCATGATGCTCCCTACGGACGAATCGTCGTCGTGCCGGGAACGGCAACCATAGACGGTACGACCTATACGTTGGCTGATGCATCCTCTTATGCCGACAAATTCACGCACTCCATCAAATCCGTTGTCAGAGGACTTCCTTCTACTCCTACAGCCCAGAAGCTCATTCTTGGATGCTACGACCCGGATATGATTACCATACTCCGTACACCTTTGGGAAAACCGGCCAAAGTAAATGTGCCTCAAACCTTTGCCGTAAAAAATGCCTCATCGTCCATCTCGGGATATACGTGGACATTTGCCGAAGGGACACCGGCTTCATCAACGGTTGCCGCTCCGAGTGTCACTTGGACAACCATCGGCCAAAAACAGATCGAATTGAAAATCTTTGAAAAAGGAATCAGTTATGCTCCGGGCGACACGATGCGATGCGAAATGGTTGCGAAAAGAACAGTCAACATACAAGGAAAAACAATCGACTTTTTCGTGAACAAGCGATCAACATCCGGACTACAGACCGGTCTTTCATGGAAAGATGCATTCCTGAACCTGGATACGGCTCTGGCTGTTGCCGGCAAGGGCGACCGGATATGGATGGCTGAAGGGGTCTATACGCCTGCCGGTGGCTCGTACGTGATGGCTTACGACAGTGTAGAAGTGTACGGAGGCTTTGGGGGTACGGAGTCGGCGATTGAGGAACGTAAGATCGTTGCCCACCCGACGATATTACAAGGTAAAGACTCGTCGGTTATCCGGATTGACGGGAATCGTTCTTATCCCGAAGGAGGATGTGGAGTCAGTCGCGGTGCACGGTGGGATGGCTTCATCATTACCGGAGGTATGGCTAAACAGGGCGCCGGTATCTTTAATGACAATGGTTCTCCGACGATTGTCAATTGTATCATCCGCGGCAATGCGGCCACACACGAAGGCGGCGGCGTATATACTCTCTCACGCGGAACATGTGCAACTGGAAGTCCGTTGTTCATCAATACCGAGATAAGTGGGAATCAGGCAAATCGAGGCGCCGGCATGTACAATGAAGGAGGTGCGACGAATCTGCTGAATGTCACTCTTTCCGGGAATCAGGCAAGAGTGTCGGGAGCAGGGATGTATAATGCGCAGACAACAGGTGTGAAAGTCATGAATAGTATCATCTATGATAATCGTACGATTGCATCGCAAATCCTTCCTAACATTGTGAATATGGCAGTCGGTACGGAGTATTCTTTCTGCGTGATCGAAGGTATAGACGTTCCTAACGCATGGAACTTATTGGGCACGAATGCAGGAGATAATCATACCGGCATCCTGTATTTTGCCAAGCCCGGATTCAATACTAACGGGGGGATGGTGGCCGGAGACTATCGTTTGAAAGACTTGCGGAGCGTAGCAAACAATGCGGGATGGAATCCGCCGATTATTACTGCCGGGTGCACAAAGGACCTGGCGGGAGGGGAACGAATCTATGACGACCGGGTGGATATCGGAGCATACGAATTTATTCCGAAAAATCTGCCGCCGACTCAGTTGAGTCATAGTGTCGTGATCAACGAATGTGAACATGCCAAGACGAAACCCGGTAAAGGAATTCATTCGGTTCCTTCGCGAGAGAATTTTACGTTCACGATTACGCCGGACGAAGGATATACACTCGATGAGCTGGAGATCACAACCGGTTCCAAATGGCAGGATAAAGATGGCGGAATGAAAAAAACAAAGAACCTCGACGGCAGTATGACGGTCGTGTTCCGTTACGTGACGGAGTCTCTGAACGTTCGGTTCTCCGGCATCAAACCTACGGCAAACCAATTGATTGAAGAATATGCAGCAGTATGGGCAGACAGAAACGGTATACATATTCGGACGGATCAACCCGCCATGGTGCAGATATACACAGTGATGGGTACACTCTCTTACCATCAACAACTTCCGGCAGGTGAAATTGCCCTCTCACTGGCCAAAGGATTATACATCGTCAAGATTGATCAAATGGTACAAAAGATCATTATTAAATAGACAGATAAATATAAAGAATACTGTGTCACGGAAAGACAGGGTATGAATATCTTTTTCCGTGACACAGTACTTATACTTAAGTAAGTGTTCAATTTATACCTGTAATGAAAAGAAACAATACCGAAGTGTATCAATCAGCTGAAGGCAGGCGATTGCTTCACGATTTATATCGTAAACATTTGCTGGCATTGAAAGTCCCTCTTTCGGAACAGATGGTGGAAACATGTTTCGGAGATACACACGTCATGTATTACGGTTCCCCGAGCGGTATGCCCGTCATGTGTTTCAGTGGAGAGTGGGTCACCAACCCGTTGGCGATGCGCCCTTTTATCGAAGGGTTGGATTTAAGGCGATTACGACTCGTTGCACCGGATGTGCCGGGAGGAGTAGGATTCAGCGCGGAACAACGTCTGCAGGCGGCCAAATACGAATACGGGCAGTGGGCTTTCCAAGTCATGGACAGTCTGGGACTTCGGGAATGTGCGGTATTAGGTTACTCATGGGGGGCCAATATCGCCTTACAACTCTGTACGGAAGCGCTGTTGTGCGTCCGGCGGCTTTTGCTTGTTCAGCCGGCCGGTATCACAAAGAACTCGTCATTGAAAGTCGAGAAGCTGATGCGTATGGGAGATAAACATGAAGAACAGCTGACCGATGAACTGCTAAAAAAACACTTGATGCCGGTGCTTTCGTTCGAACACGACGACTTAATCGAAATGGCCAGAATACTCTTTCTGCATATGAAGATTTCCAAAGGAGATTGGAAAGAATTCCGGAAGAAAGATTTACATAAGTTTCGCGCACCGGTAGGTCTGGTTGCCGATAAATCCGACTGTTTATTTCCGGGTGAAGAAGTCATGAAACGCGCCCGTAAAATCATCCCATTCCTTGAAATGTCAAACCTGACCAACCTCGGATGTCATTTCGGACTTTTTAAAAATGATGACTATACGCGCGAAGTCATGGCTTCAATAACCGACTTTTTGCTACGCGACGTAGTGGATGCTCGTTGAGGTCTGTCGGAGGCGCTGTGGTTTCGATGCTGAGGTTTTCGGCAATTAACTTGAGCAATTGCTCTACGGCTTCTTCTTCAGGGATATTCTTGAGTACACACGTTTTCCCCTTATACAGACTGATCCGACCACGTCCCGCACCGACATAGCCGTAATCCGCATCAGCCATCTCACCGGGTCCATTGACGATGCATCCCATGATACCGATCTTCAACCCCGTTAAGTGAGATGTCGCCGCCTTGATACGGGAGATGGTTGTTTGCAGGTTATAAAGTGTCCGTCCGCATCCGGGGCATGATATATATTCCGTACGGCTGATTCGGGCACGTGCAGCTTGCAGGATACCGAAAGCAAGGCGATCAGTCACCGAAGCATCGAACCCATCGCTCGTAATCATAACCCCGTTACCGATTCCATCGATAAGCAACACGCCGAGATCGGCCGCCGCTTTGATCTGAAGGTTTTCGAGATCGGTCTCCTTATAATGACGATGCAGGATAAGCGGCGTTTGAGATTGGGCTTCTTTAAGACGAAGGACAGCTGCACGCGCCTCGTTGACCCCGTCGGCCGAGAGCCTTTTCAAGATCAGGACAACAGCCTCCTGCCCCTTGATTTCTTCAATAAATGCTGGGGTAAGATCGGCAATGGTAACTTCCATTAAACGGACATGGCTCGGCTTCAGAGTTTCGCCTGTGCGATAGATATTTGATTCGTGTACAGACTGTGTGTCATTATCATTGTAAGATACCCGAAAATAATCCGGCCGATCGACTGTTGAAATCGCAAGATCATCCGGTTTCCGGCATGAAATAACAACAGGAAGATGTTCTCCACCGATGATTTCGACGGCTTTCGTCTCCCTCGTATAATCCGTGACCGTACCTTGATAGGTTGAGGGCATATCGGTGAATTCGACCTCCCTGCAGGCCTCAATATGATGTACCAGCTTCCGTGCGACGGGTATTTCGGCTTCGGGAGGCTCGCTGAGCGATACACGGATCGTATCGCCGATACCGTCGGTCAGCAACGCCCCGATGCCCGTGGCGCTTTTGATGCGTCCGTCTTCATCGTTACCGGCCTCAGTCACCCCCAAATGCAATGGATAATACATATCTTCGGCTTCCATCATGTGCACGAGAAGTCGTACGGTACGCACCATAACGACTGTATTCGAAGCCTTGACGGAAAGTACGACATCGTTGAAATGCTCCTCCTTGCAAATGCGGAGAAACTCCATACATGAGGCGACCATACCCTCGGGCGTATCGCCATAACGATTCATGATACGATCCGAAAGAGAGCCGTGATTGACACCGATGCGGATAGCCGTGCGATGTTTTCGGCATAGACGGAGAAAAGGAATAAAGCGGTCGCGAATCTTTTGAAGCCCGGCTGCATATTCTTCGTCCGTATAATCAGTGCTTCGAAATTTACGTACCCCATCTACATAGTTACCGGGATTAATTCGGACTTTCTCGACATGAACAGCAGCCACCTCAGCCGCTTTAGGATTAAAATGAATATCGGCCACGAGAGGTGTTTCACACCCCTTTTCGCGCAATTTGCTGCGGATAAGACCGAGGTTATGAGCCTCCCGCTCACCTTGCGCCGTGAAGCGTATGTATTCGGCACCCGCTTCGGCCATACGGAGAGCCTGAGCTACGGCAGCATCCGTATCCATGGTCGAAACATCGGCCATGGACTGGATACGAACAGGATTGGTTCCTCCGAGCGGAGTATTCCCGATCGTTACAACCGATGTGTGGCGGCGTTTCAATTCGTTTTATATTTGAACTTCACAGCGGCCAACTCTTCATTGGCCTTGACGATCTTCTTCTTCAAATCCTCCTTATAAGCTGCCAGGTGAGAGCTCAACTTCTCATCGCCAAGGGCAAGCATCTGTACAGCCAGAATAGCAGCATTCTGTGCTCCGTTGATGCCTACTGTCGCGACGGGAATACCGGGCGGCATTTGTACGATAGCCAATAACGCGTCCATACCATCCAACGAAGCATTGATAGGTACGCCGATGACGGGTAACGTTGTCATTGAAGCAATCACGCCGCAGAGGTGTGCCGCCATACCGGCCGCTGCAATAATGACTTTGATTCCGCGTCCGGCGGCATTTTTGGCAAACCGTTCCACTTCTTCGGGAGTACGGTGGGCCGAGAGAGCGTTCATCTCGAACGGGATTTCCATCTCGTCGAGGAATTGTGCCGCCTTATTCATCACGGGCAAGTCTGACGTACTGCCCATGATGATACTTACAACCGGTTTCATACCAGTTTATCCGATAAGATTCTGATAATCGGCAGCAGAAAGCAGAGACTCAGCTTTGCTTACGTCGTCCGGTTTGATTTTTACGATCCACCCTTTGCCATACGGATCTTCATTGATCAACTCCGGTTTATCTTCGAGTTCGGAATTGACTTCGAGAATCTCGCCACATACAGGCATCAACAGGTCTGAAACGGTTTTTACGGCTTCGATAGAGCCGAACGCCTCTTCCTGAGCTACATGCTCACCCTCGGTGGGAATGTCAACATAGACGATTTCGCCCAGCTCTTTCTGTGCATAATCGGTAATACCTACATAGGCGCAGTCGCCCTCAACACGGATCCATTCATGGTCCTTGGTGTACTTTAATTCTGTCGGGAAATTCATGATTCTAATTTTTTATGGGTTAATGTTATTCCGCGACAAAGATAAAAAACTTTCCGATAACCGTAATGGAACGGTCTGTTTTAAATTTCTTTTCGGAGTCGGGCTACGGGGATTTCCATTTGCTCTCGATATTTGGCCACGGTACGGCGTGCCAACCGATAGCCTTTCTCTTTCAGAAGGACTGAAAGCGCATCGTCGGTAACAGGATTCTGTTTATCTTCCGCATCGATGGTTTCGCGCATAATTTGCTTGATTTCACGTGTAGATATTTCTTCACCGCTATCGTTACGAGCTGATTCGGAAAAGAAGTACTTCAGCGGGAAAATCCCGAAGTTCGTTTGTACGTACTTACTGTT
The DNA here is from genome assembly GCF_001006485.1 of Tannerella forsythia. GTDB lineage: Bacteria > Bacteroidota > Bacteroidia > Bacteroidales > Tannerellaceae > Tannerella > Tannerella forsythia. Next base: position 1,333 of record NZ_JUET01000071.1, on the reverse strand, counting down.
GCTGACACGCGAGATGGTCGAGATATCGTATCCCGCACGTTCGGCTACGTCTTTCAGAATCATCGGCCGGAGCTTCGTTTCATCGCCGGTGAGGAAAAATTCGTTTTGCAATACGACGATCGCTTCCATGGTACGCTGTAAAGTCTCTTGACGTTGCCGAACAGCATTGATAAACCACTGTGCAGCATCGAGTTTCTGTTTGACAAACTGAACGGCATTGCGCATCTCCGGGCTGCGGTTCGTCTTGTTGCCGGCATAATCGCGAAACATATCGCTGTATTCACGGCTGATGCGCAAGTCGGGCACATCGCGCTGATTCATACTCAGCGTCAGTTCACCGTTGTGATTTTCGACGATGAAATCGGGTGTGATTTCGTTCATGGCACTCTCGGAAGATTCGTTCCAGCCGTTGCCGGGCTTGGGGTTAAGTGCCGTTATTTCATGTAAAACGGCTCGCAAGGTTTCGTCGTCTATATTCAAGGCCCGCTGAATCTTGTCGTAATGCTTCCGTATAAAAGCTTCAAAATGACAATCAATGATTTCTGTGGCCTGACGGGTGTAAGGTGTCTGTTCTTTTTTCTCGAGCTGGATATGCAAACATTCCTGCAAGTTGCGCGCTCCGATACCGATGGGTTCGAAATCCTGAATGACTTTTAAGGTTGGTTCGATGTCGGATTCGTTCACATCTACCCCAGCCTTAAACATCAAGTCGTCTGCAATGGCCGACAGTTCGCGACGCAAATAACCGTCGTCATCAATATTCCCTATGATGTATTCGCCTATTTTCTTTTCTTCCTCGGTCAGATTCCGAAGACTGAGTTGTTCGACAAGGAAGTCATGGAGCGAAGGGCCGGCAGAAAAAGGAATATCTTCGCGTCGTTCGTTTGTGCCGTTCATTACACGAATCTGGTAATCAGGAATATCATCTTCGGTAAGATAGTTGCCAAGGGTTAAATCGGTCTCGTTTTCCGGGCTTTCATATATGGTTTCATCTGCCTCGGAACCATCGGTTTCACCATCCGACAAGGGTTCGCGCCCTTCTTCAAGCGCCGGATTTTCTTCAAGCTCCTGCCGGATGCGTTCTTCCATTTCGATGGCCGGCAACTCGAGCATGCGGATAATCTGAATTTGCTGGGGTGAAAGACGTTGTTGTAAACTTTGTTGTAACTGCTGTTTCTGCATAAAAAGCATCTGAAAACGTATGTGCAAATTTAGATAAAATCCTCGAGATTTTACACCGGGCAGATAAAAACACAAGGCCGACGCTCTGTTTTCTGTCCCCTCCTCTGCGTGTTCTTAGCCACAATTTTACTATCTTGGAGGAAAAAAATTT
>NZ_JUET01000070.1 GCF_001006485.1 Tannerella forsythia | reverse complement strand
CGTCACATCCTGGGGCTGGAGAAGGTCCCAAGGGTTGGGCTGTTCGCCCATTAAAGTGGCACGCGAGCTGGGTTCAGAACGTCGTGAGACAGTTCGGTCTCTATCTATCGTGGGCGTAAGATATTTGAGGGGATCCTGACACTAGTACGAGAGGACCGTGTTGGACAGACCGCTGGTTTACCGGTTGTTTCGCCAGGAGCACAGCCGGGTAGTTAAGTCTGGTAAGGATAAGTGCTGAAAGCATCTAAGTACGAAGCCTTCCTCAAGATGAGATATCTATATAAGGGTCGTTGTAGACTACGACGTTGATAGGCTGCAGGTATAAAGGTGGTAACATCAAAGCCGAGCAGTACTAATTGCCCAAAACTTTTTTATCGGGGTATAACCGCATTGGTTTGATTTATGTTTGGCTTGCGAACAGGCGAGATGCTGTTTGCTACGTTTTATCGCTTCTTTAAGCGAGCGAAAGAAAAGAGTTTCAAGCTCCTCTTTGTTTTGTCCTGACCGTCAAAAGATTTTTTTTAAGATATTAAGGTGGTTATAGCACGAGGGATCCACCTCTTCCCATTCCGAACAGAGAAGTTAAGCCTCGTCACGCCGATGGTACTGCTATATTGTGGGAGAGTAGGTAGCCGCCGTTTTTTAGGTATTATTTTTTTTGAGAAGGAGCATTTTCTGAGAAGAAAATGCTCTTTTTTTTGGTATATATACCGCCCCATGTCGTAGCCTAAAAGCCGGGCGAAAAAGCTGCAAAAACACTTGCGTCCGTATGCGGCAAAATTTATATACGGGAGAAAATTTTCGCGCATCCGTATGTACGTAAAATCCGAGCGGAACAGCCGGCGATATCCACACCTCCCAAATTTTTACTCGGATAGACGGGAAACAGAGCGAATTGCAAAGAAGAGAAAAAGTGCATCTTTGGGGGGGATGTTCCTTTGAAGAAAGGCATTTGCTTTTCTGTTAGGGAGATTGAAAATTATCATGTACATTTGCCGGATAAAAGAAACGAAAAGAAATGATTCAATCTATGACCGGATTCGGCAAGGTTACCGCCGAAATGACCGATAAAAAGGTGACTATCGAAATCAAGTCCTTAAACAGTAAGCAACTCGATTTATTTACACGTATTCCGTCTGCTTATCGGGAAAAGGAAATGCATATCCGCAACGAGCTATCGCAAAAGTTGGAGCGAGGGAAGATTGACTTTATTCTACATGTTGAATACATCGGAAAAGATACTTCGACGAAGATTAATGCAGCGGTGGTAGAAGGGTATTACGAGCAGATTCGAGACTTGGCCGGGAGGCTGTCGGTGAGTCTGCCGGACGATTGGTTTCCCACCTTGCTGCGTCTTCCGGATGTGATCAAAAACGAGACGGTAGAAGTCGATGAAGCGGAATGGCAAAAGGTTCATCAGGCAATTGCCGACGCGCTTGCTCATCTGATTGAATTCAGACAGCAAGAAGGGAGGATGCTTCAGAAACTCTTTGAACAGAAAATTGCGACGATCGGAGAGCTGCTCAAAGAAGTAGAACCGTATGAGCAGGATCGGATTGATAAGATTAAAGGGCGTCTGCTCGAGAACTTGCAAAAGGTGCCCGAGGTGGAATATGATAAGAACCGCTTTGAGCAGGAGTTAATTTATTACCTTGAGAAGTTGGATATCAACGAAGAAAAAGACCGTTTGAGGAATCATCTGCACTATTTTATCGATACGATGAACAACGGGAGCGGGCAGGGGAAGAAGCTCGGATTTATTGTGCAGGAGATAGGTCGTGAGATTAATACGCTCGGTTCGAAAAGCAACCATGCCGAGATGCAGCAAATCGTGGTGCAGATGAAAGATGTTTTGGAGCAGATCAAAGAGCAGATTTTGAATGTATTGTAATGAAGGGTAAACTGATTATTTTTTCGGCTCCGTCGGGGTCAGGTAAATCTACGATTATTCGTTATTTATTAGAAAAAGGCTTGCCTCTTCGCTTTTCGATCTCCGCTACGAGCCGTGCTCCGCGGGGCGAAGAGCAGGACGGCAGAGAATATTATTTTTTGACACCGGACACATTCAGGCAGAAAATCGCGGCAGGGGAATTTCTCGAATACGAAGAAGTCTACCGAGATCAATTCTATGGTACACTCCGGTCGGAAATAGAGCGTATTCAAGCGAGCGGTAATACTGTCGTACTCGATGTCGATGTGGTGGGAGGCTGCCGTATCAAAGAGCAATATGGAGCTGAAGCCCTGTCTGTTTTTATCCGCCCTCCGTCGATCGACGCATTGCGTACCCGGCTCGAAAAGAGAGGCACGGATGCTCCCGAAGTCATTGAACGTCGGCTGGAAAAAGCAACGTATGAGCTCTCGTTTGCTTCCCGATTCGACCGAATCATTGTGAATGATGATTTGGAGCAGGCACAGCGGGAAGCGTTGAAAACGGTGACCGATTTTATTCACTCCTGAGGAGGGGGCGGTAGGATATCGTTTTAGCTTTCTTTTTCAATGAAGACGGTCGGCATTTTTTCGGGTTCATTCAATCCCATACATATCGGACATTTGGCTTTGGCTAACTGGATCTGCGAGTATGAGCCGTTAGACGAGCTATGGTTTCTTGTGACGCCACATAATCCCCTGAAAGCGGAGAATACGTTGATGAACGATCGTTTTCGACTGTCGTTGGTCGAAGCCTCTATTAAAGATTATGGAAAGTTTAGAGCCAGCGACTTTGAGTTTTCGTTGCCTCGCCCGTCTTATACGATTCACACATTACGTGCTCTACGTAAGGCTTATCCGGAGGTTTTATTTGTACTTATCGTAGGTTCGGACAGCTGGAGTAATCTGAGTAGATGGAAAGAATCCGATGCGCTGCTCCGTGAGTTCCCGATATGGGTTTATCCGCGTCAGGGTTATGAGGTCGCCATTCCTCCCGATCTCCCTGCGGTGCGTTGTCTTAATGCACCCATGATTGAAATATCTTCCACCTTTATTCGTCAGGCTATTAGAGAAGAAAAGGATGTTCGTTTTTTCCTGTCTGAAGCCGTTTGGGAATATATTCCGGAAATACGAAAAAGTCTGGAGCGTAAGGAGAAAAAATACTCTTTCGGATAGAGGCGAAACACAAAATATCATTACTTTTGTAGGCCTGTACGGAAGAAATTCCGACAGTTACAGAATAAGATGTTGATTCAATGACAAAGAAGGAAACAAAACAATACGAGACGGATAAACGTTATTTGCAGATGGCCGCGATTTGGGCGGAAAATTCCTATTGCCAACGTCGAAAAGTAGGCGCTTTACTTGTCAAAGACCAGATGATCATCTCCGACGGATATAATGGTACACCTTCGGGCTTCGAAAATATCTGTGAAGACGAAAATAATGTAACAAAACCGTATGTGCTCCATGCCGAAGCCAATGCGATTACAAAAGTCGCCGCCTCGTCGAATAACAGTCGTGGAGCGACCATCTATATTACATCGTCACCCTGTATCGAATGCGCCAAACTCATCATACAGGCCGGTATCGTACGTGTGGTATATTCCGACGAATACCATACGGATGAAGGTTGTAAGCTGCTTAAACGTGCGGGCATTATCGTCGATTTTATCCACCTGAACCAAGAAGAAAAATGAATCATTCCCGTCAATACATCCTGTGGATGTTTGTAGCGATTATCATAAGTTTGGGCATCGGTCTCTGGCTCGGAGCTTATTTATATTCCCGTTCGCCCCGCATGCGTGAAGTGAATGCAGGGAAAAACAAAATCAATACGATTTTGAATATTATTGATACGCAATACGTTGATACGGTCAACATGAATGACCTGGTGAATAAAACGGCAGCCAGTCTTATCAGCGAGTTAGATCCTCACTCCGTGTTGATCCCCGCCGAAAACGTACAAGCCGTTAATGATGATCTGGAAGGTTCGTTTAGCGGGATAGGCGTATCGTTTAATGTGATCAACGACACGATCCTCATCATCACGGTGATGCCCGGAGGACCGGCCGAAAAAGCTGGTCTCCAACCGTTCGACCGCATCATCTCCATCAACGACTCGACGTATGCGGGACAGAAATACAGTCAGGCGGAAATCATGCGTAATTTGCGCGGCCCCAGGGACAGCAAGGTAAAATTAGGGATTCAGCGTGACCGCTCGTCGGAGCTTGCTTTCTTCGAGGTGACACGTGGAGAGGTGCCCAACCATTCCATCGAAGTATCGTATAAGATCGGACGTAAGATCGGTTATATCAAGATCCGGAGCTTTGCACGCACCACATACAACGAATTTATCACGGCGATCGCCAAACTTAAAGAGGAGGGCTGTACCGACTTTATCATTGATCTGCGCGATAATGCCGGAGGAATGTTAGATGCCGCCGTGCGTATGCTGAACGAGTTCATTCCTCGCGGAAGACCGATCGTCTATATGGAAGGCAAGGCCTATCGCCGCCAAGACTTCCATGCTGACGGGTCCGGTTCATGTCAGGAGGTGCCGATCATCGTGTTGACAGACGAGCTGTCCGGCTCGGCCAGTGAAATCTTTGCCGGCGCCATTCAGGATAATGACCGCGGATTGATCATCGGACGTCGTTCGTTCGGAAAAGGGCTTGTGCAGGCACCGATTCCTTTGAGTGACGGATCGGAGCTGCGCTTGACGATTGCCCGCTATTACACTCCTTCCGGCCGATGCATCCAGAAAATGTATCAATTGGGCAAATCAGACGAATACGAACAAGACTTGTATCAACGGTTTATTCACGGAGAGTTCGACTCGGCCGACAGCATCAAAATGGATCAATCGTCCGTTTATAAAACGTTGGGAGGACGAACGGTGTACGGAGGTGGAGGGATTATGCCCGATATCTTTATTCCGCGTGACACGTCTCACATCACGTCTTATTATAACAGCGTGATGAATAAAGGGCTGCTTTACCAGTTTACGATCGAATATGCCGCTCGGAACTATAAAAGTCTCTCGGCATTCAAGACATATCAGGATTTATATGCGTATTTGCAACAACTGCCTGTATTAAGTGAGTTTACGGATTACGCCGAACATAAGGGAGTTAAAAAGCGCCCAATGTTGATTAACATCTCCAGAAATCTGATTGAAAAGTCTATACAATCGTATATTGTTCGTCATTTCTTCGATTATGCCGGTTTTTATCCTGTTTTTCAAAAAGACGATGTTACGCTACGTCGGGCGGTTCAGGTTCTTGAAGAAGGGCGGTGGCGTCCGGAAATTCCTGCAGAAGAAAAAGGCAAGCCATGACTCTTAGGGAAGAGAAGCAAGCCTTGCGCAAAGAAATTGCCGCGTTGAAGCGCGGATATTCGGTACAGGCGCTTCAAACATATTCACAGAAAGCGTTGCGACATCTCGAGGAAGATGAACTGTTTCGCAAAGCCGGATGTGTCGCATTGTACTATGCGCTTCCCGGCGAGGTGCAAACAGCCGATTTTATTGAGAAATGGTACAAGGTAAAACAGATTCTTCTGCCTGTAGTCGTAGGTGACGATCTTTCATTGCAACGTTATATCGGTAAAGATCATCTTCGGAAGGGAACATTCGATATTTTGGAGCCTGAAACGACTCCCATCTTACCTGAAACGTCTTATCCGGAATTACTCATCGTTCCCGGAATTGCTTTTGACCGCCAGTTAAACCGCTTAGGAAGGGGAAAAGGATATTATGACAGATTACTTTCTCAGCCTGACACTCCTGCAATCGGAGTTGCTTTCAGCTTTCAATTGCGCGATCGGATACCGACTGAACCACACGATCGGAAAATGACACGCATCATTACCGACAGCGAAATTGTCGGGTAAGCTGCGTCTTACCGGACAACGATCTCCCGAATCACTGCCGCGCCGGCACATTCATTCAGTTTTTCAACTAAATGAGTACGGTTTAGCATTAATTCGTTTCGCAGCACCGATGAATCTACCGAGACATACAAAATGCCTTGTCGAACATACAAACTGCGCGTAGCTTTCGATACGGAGAGTCCTAATACTTCCCCCCATGCACGAACGACACGCACTTCGAATATTTTCTGCCGAAGCTCGGGATGCTCGTTGTAAAATTCCTGTAGCAGCTCGCCAAGAGGTTGCGCATGTGTCCGTTTCATACTTCTCCCTCCATGGGCAATACTTGCCCTGCTTCTACTTTAAATACCGTATGGGGCTGTTGGATGGCTTTCAGCATTTGATCTAAGTATTTCCGGTTCGTATCCGTGATAAAGATCTGCCCGAACTGATCACCACCCACTAATTGAATAATCTGCTCTACCCGCTCCGCATCGAGTTTGTCGAAAATGTCATCGAGCAGCAAAATCGGCATTGTGCTGCTTTGGGTGGCAAGAAATGAGAACTGCGCCAGTTTCATCGCGATTAAGTATGTCTTGTTTTGCCCTTGCGAACCGATATGCCGGATCAGTGAGTCGTTCAAGGTCATTTCAAGATCATCTTTGTGAATCCCTGTGAGTGTGTATCCTACCGTGCGTTCACGTTCGCGATCCTCGGCCAGTTTTTCTTCCAGATGGACGGAGCGGAGTTGCGAAATATATTGAAGCCCGACATGCTCGGACGATTGGCAGATGATCTGATAATATTCGTTGAAGAACGGGAGAAAGACATCGACAAGTCGTGCCCGTTTTTGAAAAATCACCTCTCCATGTTGTACCAACTGCATCTCTAACACTTCGTACAGCGACTGGTCACGGCTTTGGTCGCGAAGCAGCCGATTGCGCTGCATCAGCGCTTTGTTATAATGTATCAGAGCATGCATATACGTTTTATCATATTGTGAGATGATCACATCCAACCACCGTCGCCGTTCGTCGCTGCCCCCGCGAATCAACTCCGAATCGAATGGTGAGACCATCACCAGAGGTAACAGGCCGATATGTTCCGACAGTTTCTGATAGGCTTTCTGGTTGCGTTTAAACAACTTTCGCTGCCCGCGGCCGATCGAGCAGAGAATGGCTTCCGTTCGATCTTCATACGCATATTCGCCTTGTAATACGCATAGTGCTTCGTCGCGATGAATCAGTTGACTTTCCGCTGTGTGCACATGACTTTTACAAAACGACAGATAATAGACCGCATCGAGCAGGTTTGTTTTTCCCATGCCGTTCCTGCCGAAAAAACAATTCATTTTCGACGAACAGGCAATCTCTGCCTGCCGGATATTTTTATAGTTTAAAACAGACAGTTTATTAAGTATCATAATGTTAATCCTTATATGCGATAAATGTCATCAAAGATTTCAGGACAAAAATAAAAAATATAGTCTGTGCATGAGGTTTATTCCCATAAAAAAGCTAATTTTGCACCCTGAATTTCAAAAAGAATAAAACAAAAACAATTGTTATCGTTATGGCGAAAAAGACAGCAAACGAGGAAAAAGAGATAGAAGTCGGGGCTATCGTTTCCCGGTCGGAAGAGTTTATTGAAAAAAATAAAAAGAGCATCATTGCAGTCATTGCAGGGATTGCTGCGGTAGTAGGTCTTATTCTGGTTTATCATTATATGTATGCCAAACCGCAAGCCGAAAAAGCCCAACTTGCCATTTTCAGGGGGGAACAGTACCTGGCACAAGACTCTTTCGCTTTGGCATTAAACGGGAACGGTATCGATTATGACGGTTTTGAAGCGATTATCGATCAATACGGACGTACTCCGTCGGGCAATTTGGCCAAAGCGTATGCCGGTATTTGTCACTATCGCTTAGGGAATCCTCAGGAAGCGATCAAACATCTCAAATCGTATAGCGGTAACGATTCACAGATCGCCCCTACCATGATCGGTTTAATTGGCGACTGCTATATTTCAACCGGTCAGACCAAAGAAGGGATTGACTATTTTGAAAAAGCAGCTTCGAAAGCCGATAACGATTTGATTAGCCCGATTTATCTGAAAAAGGCGGGTCTTGCTTACGAATCTTTGCAGCAGTACGAAAAGGCTCTTAAGGTCTATAAGACCATCAAAGAGAAATATCATCAGTCGATGGAAGCAATGACGATCGACAAATACATTACTCGTGCCGAGATTTTGGCTCAAAAGAAATAAAGATGGCAACGGTCTACCAGAATCTTTCCGAATATGATTTCAACAAAGTGCCGGACGCTTCGTCCATGCGTTTTGGAATTGTTGCATCGGAGTGGAATCAGAGCATCACGGAAAAATTACTTGAGGGAGCTTGTAATACCTTGGAGCGTCATGGCGCATCGGAAAAAAATATCTGTGTAGAGCGAGTACCCGGCAGTTTTGAATTGACGTACGGAGCAAGAAAAATGGCAGAGAACAAAGAGGTCGATGCTATTATTGTCATTGGGTGCGTTGTGCGTGGTGATACTCCCCATTTTGATTATGTATGTTCCGCCGTTACCCAAGGGGTCACCGAGCTGAATCTTCAATACGGAATCCCGTTCATCTTCGGCATGTTGACAACGGAAAATATTCAGCAAGCTGAAGACCGTTCCGGCGGACGGTACGGGAATAAGGGAGATGAAGCAGCCGTGACTGCCATAAAGATGATCGATTTTTCTCGTAGAGTTTGCACGAAAAAAAAATAAAACGTATCTTTGCAGCGCATTTTAACGGGGCAGTTACCAGAGTGGCCAAATGGGGCAGACTGTAAATCTGCTGGCTTACGCCTTCGGTGGTTCGAATCCATCACTGCCCACTTCTTCGAGTCGGGAAAACTAAAATTCCTTGGTACGGATAACATCCCATCGGGGAATGTAAATTGCGGAAGTAGCTCAGTTGATAGAGCATTAGCCTTCCAAGCTGAGGGTCGCGGGTTTGAGTCCCGTCTTCCGCTCTAAACTTAAACAAACGGAAATCAAAGGTTTTACGAGTAGTCGTAGAACCTTTGTTTGTTTTCAGGGGGTAGCAAAAACAAACGAAAACCATGATATGTTTGCAGAAAAACGTACAAAAATGGGTTGTACGCAACGGTATGTGTCAAAAATATTGAGAGGAAAAGAAAATCTCTCATTAGAGACACTCTGTAAAATAGAGAGAGCTCTTGGAATTCAACTGGCAATACTCCATCAAACAGAGAAAGCACAACGAACAAAAATTATATTAGACGTTTGCTGTGGAAGTCGAATGTTTTGGTTTGACAAAGAGAATTCATTGACAATGTTTGTTGATATTCGAGATGAGAAGCATAAGCTATGTGATGGGAGAAGTTTAAATATTCATCCTGATATAGTGGTGGATTTCACGAATATTCCTTTTTCTGACAAGTCCTTTAAATTAGTCGTATTTGATCCTCCGCATCTTCTGAAAGCTGGTGAAAATAGTTGGTTGGCCAAACTCTTTTTCTTTAAAAAAGAGTTTAAACAATCAATACTATCCCTAACGTATTAGCCCCTTTCAGGGGAGAGCGAAAGTGTGAACAAGTTTTTCAATTCAATCAAGATTGAACAGTAAAACCCATTCGTCCTAATTCGATACAAACATATCTCCGATCTTCATAATAACGACTGGTAAGCATCCATTCCGGATATGCTTATTGTCTCTGATATTCTAATCTGAGAAAAGATTGAATTTAATATGGCATAAATGCAATTTTATATAGATTTTATATGGATAATATTTGATATATCGGATATTATATTTATATTTGCGGTGAAATAAATAATATCATGTATGGGAAACGGGAGTATAATGGAGAGCGGTGAGGAGCCGGACAATATAGAAAATATAAATTCATCAAAAAAAATGAAATCATGTGGAGAGAAATGAGTAATCCTGCTATTCTTGTTGAGATAGGAAAACGATTAAAGGAATATCGAATTCGTAATGATATGACACAAAAAGATGTCGCGGAGCATGCTGGGGTTGGCATTGATACAGTCCTTCGAGTAGAAAGGGGAGATAATATTTCAACTCTAAAATTAATTGCAATATTAAGAAGTCTTGACATGCTTGAGAATCTGGATGAATTTATCCCGAAGCCGCCTGTCAGCCCTATTTTATATAAGAAACTAATGGGAAAACAACGATATAGAGTTAGAAAAAGATGATTGTTAATGTGAATTTTTTTGATAAGAATGTCGGGTTGTTGATGTGGGATACTGAAAAAGGAGTTGCTCTTTTTCAATATAACAAAGAATTCCTTCGATCAAATATTGATATCGCACCGGTGATGATGCCACTGAATAAAAGTGGTGAAAATCGTGTATATCAGTTTCTTGGGAATAGGAATGGCTGTTTCTGTGGGTTGCCGGGATTGATTGCAGATTCACTTCCGGATAAATTCGGTACAGAGATTATCAATGCCTGGTTCTCGTCGAAAGGTATGCCGGTCGATTATATCTCTCCTCTTGATCGACTATGTTATATCGGGAAAAGGGGGATGGGGGCATTGGAATTTGAACCGAATCGAACAATTAAGGGGTTAGATTCTTCATCGAAAATCCGTATTGATATGTTGACGAGTTTATCTGATGCTGTTTTTAGGGATAGAGCTAATTTTATGGATTTATTAATACAAGAAGATCGGACTATCCTTGACATTTTGAAAATAGGTACCTCGGCCGGAGGTGCAAAACCGAAAGCAATTATCGCATATAATGACATTACAAAAGAAGTGCGATCCGGACAGGTTAAAGCTCCGGATGGATTTACTTATTGGTTGCTTAAATTTGACGGAACAACCTATTCAGAACATGGGAATATTTCTAATAATCCTCGTGGTATAGGGAATATAGAATACGCGTATTACCGCATGGCATTAGATTCAGGTATTCAAATGATGGAATCCCGCTTATTAACAGAAGGAGACTTTTGTCATTTCATGACAAAACGATTTGACAGAACAGATTCAGGTGAAAAAATACATGTACAATCATTAGCTGGAATTGCCCATTTAGACAGAGACATACCGCATTCGTATGAAGAGGCTTTCAGCATCATGCGAAAAATGAATCTTCCGTATGGGCAACAGGAAGAATTCTTTCGGAGAATGGTGTTTAATGTCGTTGCTCGTAATCATGATGATCATACTAAGAACCATAGTTTCCTTATGGATAAAGAGGGGAAGTGGTCATTAGCTCCTGCCTATGACCTTTGTTATGCTTATTCTCCAGGTGGAAGATGGACACAAGTACATCAAATGTCGATCAATGGCAAACGAGATGAATTTACTTTTAATGATCTGGAAAAGACTGGCCAGGCAATGGGAATTAACCACCCGCAATTAATTATTGAGAATGTGGTTGATGTGGTTTCTCAATGGAGAACGTATGCGAAAGAAAGTGGTGTAAAATATGATCACATGAAGCAGATAGAGAACAACCTCATTTTACCTTCGCAAAAAAAATCTAAAGGAGCCAATATCTCTAATAGTGGATATAAAATAAGAAGATAAGATAATAAGCATTTTCAATCCATTGTTCCACAACGGATTCGTCTGAGAGATTACGAAGGTGCTTTAGAATCAGCAAGCCACACATCAAACGAATCGGCTTACTCGGGCGACCATTGTTTTGACAATACAAAGGCTGGAAAGCCGTATCGAATTGCTCCCAATCTATTTTGTCGGCCAATTTGTAGAGTGGGTGCGATTGGTTTAGCATGTCTGATAGACAGCTGAATAATGAAGGGGTATGATGAGACTTCTTTATCATAAAAATCTGCAAGTTTCTTGCTGTAAAGATAAGAAAACTCGTAGATTTATCAAAGGGTTTTACATGCTAATTTTATGAATATTAGATATTAAAAGGATATTTAAGGGGCGACTATATACGAAGGAGGATGAGTAAGGCGGTTCATGTGAACCGAATTGGAGTTATCCGACGACGGAGGTCAACTCTCGAATAAAAATCTCCTCGGCAGACAGTAGCCATTTTCTGAATGCATCGTGGTCGAATGTTCTCGATGTGTTCATAAAGTCGATCAGCTGGTTCAGGTCGAAGCTCTCGCCCACGACGGCACCGCGGAGCGATGCCGCATCGGCCGCATTGATCTCTTGTTCGATATGTGCAGGGATAAGCATCACGGGTTTATTCAGATAAAACGCCTCACAGACCGACTCGAATCCGGCCGTAGTGATGTATCCGCGACAGCCTGCCATATAATGCAGGAACTTTTCGTCGTCGATGCGATGGAGGGTGAAGTGTTCGTCTACGACGAGGTCGGCCGGCGCGTCGCGTTTATCCCAAAAGAAGTGCAACTTCGTTTCGGGATGTGCGTTATGCCATTCACGCACTTCATTCTCGAAGCCTTGATTGAGCATGTAACCAAGGATATAATCGCCTTCGGAAGGTTGTAGCTCAAGCACCTCTCGGCGCAGGAGCGGCGGCACGACGACGATCTTCTCGCGCGGAAAATCTTTCATTGGGTAAAATGAGAGCGCCAGCGTCTTCGAGGCTCCGATCCCGGTGAGCAGCGTGTGCAGGCGCAGCACCATCAGGCTTTGTGCATCTCCCTTGCCATGTCCGTAGTCGGGATGGCGCAACAAGTACTGATGCCCGATGTTTACGAACGGTATATCGATGCGGAAGCGTAACTGCGCAAGCGCAGGCAGTAGTTCGTAGAAATTGACGACAACGTCGGGACGTACTTTTTTGATACGCCGGTAAATCGTCTCGATGCTTTCGCCATAGTGTTTCAGTTTGCGCGGACTGCCGTTGTAAAGTACGGTTTTGAATTTGTTGAGACGCTTGCGGTCTTTCTTGAAGATGAATGACGGGGCGTCGTAAGACCGTACCGGGGTACCGATCTTGGTTCGGAAGAAATCGGGTACCTCGCGGGCCTGGCTTTTTCCGACGAGCGTTTCGGCCACCTCATGCCCGTGCCGCTGTAACATGGCAGCCAACGAGATGGCCTGTGTCAGATGTCCTCGCCCTTCACCCTGTACGATAAACATGAACCGTAACTTCTTTTGCATGTGGCTCGATTGTACGTTTCTTTCACTCCGAGTCTGTTTCGGCAAATTCCATCAGGTAAGCCTTGATGAATTCATTGATCTTGCCATCCATGACCCCGTTCACGTCGGAAGTCTGGTAGTTCGTACGGTGATCTTTCACCCGGCGGTCATCAAATACGTAGCTGCGGATTTGCGATCCCCATTCGATTTTTTTCTTACCGGCTTCCACTTTCACTCTTTCGGCCATACGTCGTTGCATCTCCTTGTCGTAAAGGATAGAGCGGAGCTGTCGCATGGCGTTTTCGCGGTTCTTCGGCTGGTCGCGTGTCTCGGTGTTTTCGATCAGAATCTCCTCCTCTTCGCCGGTGTGCGGGTCTTTGTACCGGTAGCGCAGGCGTACACCCGATTCTACCTTATTCACATTCTGCCCGCCGGCGCCGCCCGAACGGAACGTATCCCACGAGATGCAGGAAGGATCAATCTGCACTTCGATCGTATCGTCGACGAGAGGCGTTACAAAGACGGAAGCAAACGAAGTCATCCGCTTGCCCTGTGCGTTGTAGGGCGATACGCGCACGAGCCGGTGCACCCCGTTTTCGCCTTTCAGATAGCCGTAGGCGTAATCGCCCTCGATGGTCATCGTCACGGTCTTGATGCCGGCCTCATCGCCATCCTGCAAGTTGCTGATGGTAACCTTGTAGTCGTTCGACTCGCCCCAGCGCATATACATACGCATCAGCATCGATGCCCAGTCCTGACTCTCGGTACCTCCCGCACCCGAGTTGATCTTGAGCACGCAGCACATCTGGTCGGCTTCTTCGCGAAGCATGTTGCGGAACTCAAGGCTTTCGATCAGCTCCTTCGTCCGGGTGTAAGCCGCATCGACCTCTTCTTCGGACGTGATGCTTTCTTTTACATACTCGAAAGCGAGAGACAGTTCTTCGGCCGCATCGTGTACTTCACGATACAGCTCGATCCATTTCTTAAGGTCTTTGACGATCTTCATCTGCGCTTCGGCGCGTTGGGCATCTTCCCAGAATGCAGGGTCTTGTGTGCGCAGCTCTTCTTCTTCTAACTGAACGATCTTTGCATCGACGTCAAAGATACCTCCTCAACGCTTGCTCGCGTTCCAACATATCTTTCAGTTGGTCTGTCGTTATCATTTTTTGTTTACGGTTCGTTAATGGTTTATTATTCGAAGCTGCGGTAACTAAGACTCTCCGCAGCCTTTTCGGGGGACAAAGGTACGCAAATTTATCGTTTCTCCGCGTCTTGGCTGTTTTGAAGTGTGTCGGCGGCACGGGCCAATGCCTCGTGGATGTCGCCGCAAATATTCTCGCGTCCGATGCGTTCGTCCATCCGGCTTTTCATGATCATGGCACGTACCTGATCGTTGACACCGGAAAGAATGATATGGATGTGCTCTCGTTGCGAGAGACGGCAGAGGCTTTCGAGGTTATGCAGCCCTGTAGAGTCGATAAAGGGCACTTTGCGCATGCGAATGATACGTATGCGAGGCTTCGTGGAGAGCTGTTTCATGCACTCATCGAACTTGTTGGCTACCCCGAAGAAAAATGGTCCGTCGATTTCGTAGACCTCGACGCCGGAGGGGATTTTGAGCACTTCGTCGTCGTGACGTATTTCACTGTCGGCCGAAAGATCGAGACGGTCGGTCGAGACGGAGACTTGGGTTGTTTCCATCATCCGTCGCATAAAGAGTACCATGGCCAGCAGCAGACCGATCTCGATGGCGATGGTGAGGTCGAAAATCACGGTCAGGAAGAAGGTGACGAGCAGAACCATGACATCGTGCGCAGGATTTTTGAGCAAGGAGCGGAAGGTGCGCCATTCACTCATGTTGTAAGACACGACGACGAGTACGCCGGCCAGACAGGCCATAGGGATATGTCTCGTCAGGGGGCCGAGGAAGAGCAGAATAAGCAAGAGCACGGCGGCATGGATAAGCCCGGCCACAGGCGTGCTTCCGCCGTTGTTGATATTCGTCATCGTGCGGGCGATGGCGCCGGTGACGGGTATCCCACCGAAGACGGGGACGATGATGTTGGCAGCGCCCTGTGCGATCAGTTCGGTGTTGGAGCGATGTCTGTCGCCCGTTACTCCGTCGGCCACGGTAGCCGAGAGGAGAGACTCGATGGCGCCGAGCATCGCAATGGTAAAGGCTGAAGGCAACAGCAAATGTACGGTATCGAGATTGAGCGAGATGCGAGCCGGAGCGGGCAGTGCCGCATTGATTTCAAAGCGGTCGCCAATCGTTTCGAGATTTGTGATGCCGGCGTATTCACGGAGAAGATAGGCCGCGACGGTCATCACAACGATGGCAACAAGCGACCCCGGTATTTTTTTTGAAACGCGTGGCGTCAGCACGATGAGTGCGATGCTCAGCAGCCCGACGAGAAGCGAAACCCACGATACGCTGCCGAGATGTTGGGCATAAACGACCCATTTGCTTACGAAGTCGCCCGGCATCTTGTCGATCGTCATGCCGAAAAGATCTTTCACCTGTGTCGTAAAGATGGTTAGCGCAATGCCACTCGTAAACCCGACAATGATCGGGTAGGGGATAAACTTGATAACCGTGCCGAGGCGCAGTAGGCCCATCAGCACTAAAAAAATGCCGGCCAGCAGCGTGGCGACTGTCAACCCTTCGATGCCGAAGTTCTGAATAATCCCGTAGACAATCACAATGAACGCACCGGTAGGACCACCGATCTGCACCGAACTGCCACCGAGAAACGACACGACAAACCCGCCGATAATCGCCGTAATGATTCCTTTTTCGGGACTCACGCCCGAAGCGATACCAAAGGCAATGGCCAGCGGCAATGCCACAATGCCGACGATGATGCCGGACATCAGGTCGCCGAAGAATTTCTCTTTTGTATAGGTTTTTATCGAGTCCCACAATTTGGGCTTGAATTCGGGCGCAAGACGTATCTTTCTTTTCATTATATCAACGTTTATCAGTGCTATACGTGTAAAAAATTGCTTCCGATACCATGTCACATCGGAAGCGCAAAGTTAGGGAAAATATGCTATTTTTGCTTATTCTCTTTCTCAAAAGAGTCGGAAAGAGAGCTATAGGGCCCTGTAGATTTATGGGCGTCTGCTAAATATTTAAACGGTATTGTTAAATTTATATAGTACTATTATCTTTGCTGAAAAAAAATTATGGATTGTCCAAGATGTGGAAGCATAAATCATCGTAAAGATGGCATTGTCGGTGGTCGTCAGCGCCATTATTGTAAAGATTGTCATTATCGTTATACTGTTCAACAGAAATCTAATACAAAATCAGCTGCTACTCGTAGATTAGCTTTGGAGATGTACTTGGAGGGCTTAGGTTTTAGAGCAATCGGACGCATATTGAAAATAAGTCATACAATTGTTTACTATTGGGTAAAAGAATGGGGTGAAAGGGTGGCTTTACCACAAAAAGAGGAACCTGTTTCAGTTGTTGAATTAGATGAAATGCACACATATATAGGTTCAAAAAAAACTACTGTTGGGTATGGATTGCTGTTGATCGATTTGGAAAACGATTTATCTCTTTTGTCTGTGGGGACAGAAGCACAGATACAGGGATGAAGCTTTGGAAGAAGATAAAAAACATTCCTGCATCTGTGTATTATTCTGACTATTGGAAGAGCTATAAGGAATTTCTTCCTAATGTAAAACACATTCAAACGAAGGCAGAAACTTATACAGTCGAAGGTTATAATAGCAGAATAAGGCATTATTTAGCAAGGTTCAAACGAAAAGAGAAGTGTTATAGTAAGGCAAAACATATGATAGAAAAATCCCTAAAATTACTTTTTCTAAAACTAAACAACGAGCTGGCTATATGTGTTTAACAATACCTATTCGTTGATTATTGCCTTTGCCTGCTTGATCACGACGGAGGCAGGTGTTGTGCTGAGTGTCCTTTCATCGAAAAGCTTCAATGCTTTTTCTATTCTTCTCAATCCAGTACGATTGTTCGTGCGCGTATATTCCTCTTTCAGAATCCTGATTTTTTCAAAAGCCTGAATGCCTGCTATCAGATGCTCAAAGCGAAGTGAGCTTCGTGCTCCCGGATAGATAAAATAGGTGTCTCCTGCAGCCCAAGTATAAAAGCGGCTATCTAATAATGGTTCTCTGACCCAACTGTTATAAGCCCAGCGCAGATATCCGTCCAGTCCTTCTTTGGCTGCGTACCAGCCGAGCCATTCACTCTCTGCCGGTGAGCTGAATGTGAATGTGTTGGGGTAAGGCTCTTCGCAACTGGTGTAGAAGGTAGTGACTTTGCCTTCAGCTTTTCGTCGGGCTTTCATCTCTTCCGGATATTTCATGCGCAGAGCCACGCAATAATTATGCAAGTCGTCCGATAATTCATGGTGTAATGCACCGGCCAGAGAGACTTTAAAGTCGGGGTCTGCCTTGCGGATGACTTTCAGCGTTTCTTTCATTACCTCCATGGGGCGTTCGTCCATGGATAAGTGAGTGATGGAAAACCACCCTTTTTCCTTTAGGTGGGCAGAGAATGATTTTAGCATGGCCAGCCATATCTCTTCGTATGCAGGCTCACCCGGCCTGGTCTGTATCTCCCGCAAACTGTTGCTGGCCTGATCGAAGTACTGAAAAGACAGTCGCCAGGGTACCATGGAGTAGCAGTTTATTTCTTTTGTAATGCCCAACCCCATCATGAATTCCACCCAACGGTCGAATACGGTATAGTCGAAGCTCCATGAACCGTCGGCTTTCTTTATCCATGTCACCATTGTTTCAAAGTAATCGTAAGTCTGTCCGTTCCACGGCTTGTGCATGATTGATGTGGTAATCACTTTTCCACCGGCATCTCTGTAACGTTCCATGTAAGGGCGCATGCACTCCAGATGCTCGTGGCTCCAGAAGGGTACTTGGTGATAGCGGGCAATGGCAAATGGGTTTTGCCAAAGATTCAGATGGAATTTCCAGTCGGAAGGCTGTGGTAATACGCGCGCCTTTACGTTGACTCTTAAATTCAGTATGCCAACTTTCCCGCTGGCGTCTTTGACGGTTACGGTCCCGTGGTAAATGCCGGGAATGGCATCTTGAGGAATCTGGATGGACAACCAACCGCATTGGGTGGTATATTTTTTTATATCAAGTTTTTGGGATAAGTGATCTATCGGATCAGCTACCAATATAGAGTCAAAAGCTGCGGCGTCTGGACGGGCACCGCAGCCGCCGTTACCGTCTTTGTTCAGTTCGTCTGTCATGACATATCGGACAAATCCGGGCAGGATGCACTCATTTTTTATATAATCTTTCTTGTGGGTATGGATTAAATTTCCTATTGAAAGGGAAAGACCGGATAACGGGCGGTCTGCCCAGACAACCCATTGAGCGGAAATGTGCTCTCCCCTCCATGCGGTAAGTTCCAGTTTTTTCCGAAGTTTGGTGATGGGGGCAGGTTCTTCTTTCTTATAACGGATATGAGTCTCTCCCCAACTAAGGTTTATTCCTTTTACTTCACTCCATGCTATTGGATTGATTGGTGTGGGATTGGGTAATTCTTTGTAAGAGAATAAAGGATAAGGAGGTTGTCCGGTAAGCTGTCCGGAATGCGTAATACCTGATATGTTTTGAGTGAACCCGCTGATAGAGAATACGACTCCATATAGAAAGATAAAAAAAATTTTTTTCATACTGAGCATAATTGGGTATTATAGAATGGATAATAAAATGGTCACAATCATACATAAAATAGAATTTGCGACCATTTTACTGTTATTTACCAATCTCCGTTTTGAGTACAGAGTAGGTTCGTTTGTATTTCTTTTGCTGGAATAGGCAGATAGTAATACCGTTTCTGGAAGTTTGCGAAGCGTACCGGATCTTGAGCTTGCAACTCTTTCTCCAATAACCCCCAACGTCGCAAGTCGTAAAAACGCTCGCCTTCTTTGAAAAACTCGATCGCACGTTGACGGATTAGCTCTTCTTTTACTACAGAGGCTTCTATACTCCCTGAATATGGCAATAAATTATTGCCGCGAGTACGAATCTGGTCGATGTAGTTAATTGCGGCAGGTATGTTCCTCAAATTCAATTCACATTCGGCCAATAACAAGATGACATCTGCAAAACGCATTGCACGCTCATTTATATAAGAAGGAATGGTTTCTACCTCTTGTTCGCGAGTAGCAGAATTCTGATACTTCAATATCCAGTAAGAGTCTAATGCTTCTTTATTGTTCTTAAAGATTTCCTGAAAAGGCTTCATATAATACATACATCCCGGATAGTTCCATGCAACAGATGCTCGGGCGCGATAATCATAATTTCCATCCGCAGCCTTTTCTTGCATGAAAATATCCATCATTTTCTTGGTCGGTTTTGCCTCAAACCAACCACCGACTTCATTTGCTGCGTATTCTACCGCAATGGTAGTAGATTGTGCGGAATTGGCGGTTTCACCATTGTCCCATTGGTCTGAACCGCCTACGGGTTCATAAAGAATTTCAAAAATACTTTCCGAATTATTCTCATGAGCTTCATCGAAATTCCATGTGAAGTCTTCAACCAATTTATATATATAGGGGGATTTTGTCAATGGTTCCAATACACTTTTGGCCTCTTCCCACTTTTCTTGGTATACATATAATTTGCCCAAATAAGCAAATGAAGTTCCCCGGGTAGGCTTTCCCTTGGCATTTTTCAATGGCAGTAGTTCGGCCGATGCTATAAAATCTTTTTCGGCTTGAGCATATATTTCCTGTTGGCTGGATTTTTTCAGTTGAAAGGTAGCCGGGTCCTGTGATGCTTCCATGCGCAAGGGCACATCTCCGAACTCTTTAGCCAATTGAAAATAATACATACCACGAATGAATGTAGCTTCGCCGCGTATTGTTTTTACAAAATCTTCGGAAAATTCCTTACCTTCTATTTCTTTCAAAATAGAGTTAGCACGATATATGGCATTATAAAATTGGTAGAAGATGTTTTGGGCTACCGAGTTGTTCGGGTCGTTTGTAAAGCGGTGCATTGAATAAATGGGTTGAATGTCATTACGAAATTCTATATCGTCTGCACGGCTGATGCGAACCATTAGGCCACGGGTTCCATAGTAACCTCCATTCCAGTTTTTGAGAGGAGTATAACAAGAAGTGATTGCTTTTTTGAAATCAGTTTCCGTTTTCCAGAAAGTGTTATCTGTAGGCTGGTTGGGATTGGTTATATCCAATTGTCCCTCACAACCACTCAGCATGAAAGCGGCAAAAGCGCATGTAATATATTTATATGTATTCATTGTGATTTGTTTTTTTAGAATGTTAGATTTGCTCCTATCATAAGTACTCGGTTTATGGGATAGATAAAGTTATCGAAACCACGGGACGTAGCACTTTGAGAGTTATTGATGTCCGGTGTATATCCACTGTAGCCTGTTATCGTAAATAAATTTTCCGCATTGACGTAGGTACGGAGTTTTTGGACTTTATTTCGGAACCAGTGGCTTGGGAAAGTATACCCGACTTGTATGTTGCGCATGCGGAAGAAGGAGCCGTTTTCAAGGAAACGGTCGCTGGACGGACGCGTATTTTGGTTGGGATCATCCCAAACCAACCGTGGATGAGAGGCTCCGGGATTATCCGGGGTCCAGTAGTCCAAAGTAGTACTCAAAAAATTAGTTCCTTTATTCACACCTTCCAACTCCAAACGTGTGCCGTTATAAATCTTGTTACCAAATACTCCCTGGAATCCTAACAATACGTCGAAACCTTTCCATGCTGCATTAAGATTTAGCCCCATGGTTACTGTCGGGAATGGACTGCCGCAATATACACGGTCGCTGTCTGTGATTTTCCCGTCATTATTGGTGTCCTTAAAATGTATATCACCCGGTTTGGCATTAGGCTGAATCAACTTTCCGTCTTTGGTATAGGCTGATACTTCCGCTTCGTTTTGGAATAATCCATCGGTAGGAATCAGCCAGAAACCGCCAATAGGATAGCCGGCCAATGTACGGGTTGTAGGTACATTGGTGCGATTCTTTCCACCTTCGATTACTTGATTGGCATCACCCATTGCCACAACTTCGTTTGTCATGGCATTACCGGTTAATGTCGCTCCATAAGAGAAGTCTTTGTTGAGAAGGTCATTCCAGCTGATAGTCCATTCGACTCCTGTATTCTTTATTTTTCCGGCATTACGCACCGGATCATTTGCTCCACCGGTCGAAACAGGAATGGGCACAGTCAGAAGAATGTCTTTTGTGTCTTTCCGATACCAATCTCCGGTCAGCATTAAGCGGGAGTTAAAGAAAGCGAGGTCCACTCCAATATTTCTCATAGCGGTTGATTCCCATTGAATGGCTGGATTGGCGAAATCCTTTGGAAAGGCGCCGCTGTATAGTCCTCCGTTTCCGTCCGGATAATTGATATTGGAAGTGATGACACTTGTATACATGTAGTTTTCTATTTCTTGATTACCCAAGATACCCAATCCACCTCTGATTTTAAATTGGTCTAGCCAGTTTCGTGTATTTTTCATGAAACGCTCTTCGGCTACATTCCAGCCAACCGATACGGAAGGAAAATGCCCGTAGCGATTGTTCTTGGCAAATTTTGAAGAACCGTCTCGGCGGTAGGTCGCAGTAATCAAATAACGGTTATCATATGAGTAGAATATGCGTGAGATAACAGAAGTCAGCGCACTCTCATTCTTTGAAGTATTGTTCATGCGGTCTTGAGTGGCTGCTCCTACTTCGTGGATACCATCAGGTAAACCTTTGCCGGAGGCCATGATATAACGAGTACAATATCGCTGGTAGGAGTAACCTAATAAGGCGCTGAGTTTATGTTTTTCAAAATTCCGGTCGAATGACAAAAGATGCTCAATAAGGAAGTTGTTGTGATTATAGCGATACTCCTGCATATTGGAAACCATATTGTTACGCAGACCGAAGTCAAAAACATTCTCGTAGGCCGTACTCCTTTCAAAAGAGAGGTCCGGTGTAGCGTTCAGGCGGTATTTCAGTCCGAACGGTAATTTCATTTCGGCATATAGATTAATATAAGCACTATAGGTATTTGAAGTACGACAGGTTAAATTTTCATCTAAAATACCCAATGGGTTAGGGATGTCGGTAGCGTCGCCAAATACCTTGCCATAGCCTCCCTTATCATTTTCTGGGTCAAATTTCCGTAAGGAAGGAATGGATTGAAGAATGATTCCAAGGAAACCTCCACGTGCAAAATCGTATAAAGGGTTGTTTTGATGGGCACTGAATACAACGTTGTTGCCGAATATGAAAAGTCCTCGTTTATACTCGGACTTGAATTGTATATTGTATCGTTCATAGTTTGTTCCTTTTATGGTACCATCCTGATTCATAGATCCTAATCCGGCATAATAAGTGAAGTGCTTCGTTCCTCCACGAATGGTGACATTATAATTCTGCATTAATGCGGTTCTCATCATGACATCTTGCCAATCATTGTCTTCTTTGATATTCTGGCTCATCTCCAGTGGGGAAGCGCCGATTGTTTGGCGAGAAATAGTTGTCAGACGCGACCACTCATTGGCATTCAACAGGTCCAGATACTTGGATGGAGTTTGTATTCCGATATTTGCGGAAACATCGATAATGGGCTTACCCTCCGTGTTTGAGCCGGATTGGGTAGTCACAATAATCACGCCATTGGCTGCGCGTGAACCGTAAATCGCAGCGGAGGAAGCATCTTTCAGAATGTCAATGTTTGCAATGTCATTCGGATTCAAATGATCTATGCTGTTCATATACATGCCGTCAACGATATAAAGAGGAGTGGCGTTATTCAAAGTACCGATGCCGCGAATCATAATACGCACACCTGCTCCCGGAGCACCACCTTGCGACACAATATCCACTCCGGCTATTTTGCCTTGCAGTGCCTGTCCGATATTTGTGTTACTTTGGGTCGTCAGTTTTTCGCTGTTGATGTTGGCTACAGCGCCTGTCAAGTCAGCTTTCTTTTGTACACCATATCCTATCACGACTACTTCATCAAGATTTTTCGTATCTTCCTTTAGCAGAATTTGGATGTTCTTTTGATTGCCTATCGTTACTTCCTGCGTAAGATAACCTATGTAGGAAATCTCTATAATGGATTGAGATTGAATATCTATGGTGAAATTGCCTTCTACATCCGTGATCGTACCGTTCGCTGGGTTTGCTTTCTCGACCACATTAGCTCCGATAATCGGTTCGCCCTGTAGGTCCGATACTTTTCCCGTGATGTGTTTTGTCAGTTGTGGCGTTGTAACCGCATCGGAAGAAGGTGTGTTGGCCTTGTACAATACGATGTGTTTGTCGTTAATTGTATAATTCACGTTTTGTCCGGCAAACATCTCATCAAGCACATCGGTTATCAGACGATTCTTGACTTTGACAGAAATTTTTCTTGCCGCCTCGATCTGCGTCGAGTTATATGTGAAGTAAAAATCACTTTTCTGCTCGATGACCGACAGGATTTCTCGCACGGTCGCATCTTTCATTTCGAACGACAACCGTACTGACTGCGAATACGAAAGATTCGCCATGACCTGTAACGTGCCGAGTAGCCAAAAAAGTACGATACATCTCATGATCATCAGACTCTTTCGGGGCCATGAAGTTGTTTTTTGTTCATTACCCGTATTGTTTTTCAATAAAAAGTTCATATATTTGTAGTTGATTAATGAATAATATTTTGCTTGTCAACAATGTTATTTAATGAATCGGAACCGGAGATGTTGCCGCATTTCCGGTTTTTTTATGCTTCCGTTTTTCTCATAGGCACATCATTTTTTTATGGTTATTATTTCGATGATTCCGTCGTTCAGTTTCCTGTAATCCAGTTGCCGTGTTTCTTTTAGCAGAAACAATACTTGCTCCAGCGAATCCGTCTCACGGAAATGACAGGTGTATGTATCATTGGTCGACAGCGGATTACGTATTTGTATCCGTACACCGAAACGACGTTCCAGACTCTTCGTGATCTCCGAAAGCGGTTGTTCCACGAAGTACAGTTCGCCGCGTATCCACGACCGGGTCTGTTCGGTATCTACATTTTCAGTCAGCACCCATCCTTCCTGTTCGGAATACGAGATTTGCTCGTTCGGCTTCAACATCGCCCGATAGCCCGCGTCTATCGACGAGACTTGTACGCTTCCTTCCGCCAGAGTGACTACGACCTTCTCTTCGGGATAAGTTTTCATGCAGAATTTCGTACCTTTCACTTCAACGTACATCCGGTCGGACTGTACCACAAAGGGCTTGTCGGTATCATGGGCTACCTCGAAGAACGCTTCTCCGATGAGAGAAACCAGTCGGTTTTTTTCTCCAAAGGCCGACGGGTAGGACAATGTGCTTCCCGCATTCAACCAGACTTTCGTCCCATCCGAAAGAAGCAGTGAGGCGCGCTGCCCGACGGGTACTTCGATGGTATTCATGGCGAGGGGAAGCGTCTTGCTCCGTAACAGATAATATCCGTTTACGGCCAACCATCCCGCAAACAGGATCGCAGCTGCGTACCTCAAAAAAACGGGAATCTTCCGTTGTTTATCTTGGGTATCGGGTAACGAGCGACGGCTAATCCTCGACAGGAACCGGCGATACGATCGTTTAATCTCCTGTTCGTCCGAAAAACGCAGTTCATCTTTCAGACTCCACAAGTGTTCCATTTCATACAGCCAATCGGCATGAGCAGGATCAGCCGCCGCCCACCGGTCAATGCTCTTTAGCTCTTCGGCCGAGCATTGCTTCATCAGAAACCGTACTAACAGTTGTTCGTTCATCATTTATTTTCTGTGCTTGCAGAAAGAAGACAACCGAACGGCTCCGGACTACGTGCCCGAAAACGAGAAAAAAATCAAAACATGTTGTAAAACATAAACAGCATGGTCGGCACGTGCCGCAGTTTGTTGCGGAGAAAAGTCAGTGCCGCATGGATATGGCCTTCGACTGTGCGTGGCGAGATTTGCATCCTTGCGGCCACCTCCTTATGGCTCATATTCCGGTAATAACATAGTCGAAAAGCTTCGGCGCATTTTGGAGGTAGTTGGTTCACCGATTGCTCAATCGTTTCGAGTAAATCTTTGTCTATCAACTGACGCAACTGGTCACTCATCTCCAATTGACGATCCCAGTAGGTCTTACGCGCTTCGGCCAGGCGCATCCGTTCTTCGTATGCTTCGACGACGGTCTGATGACGCAGCCGGTTCAGGCAGTCGTTTTGCAACCATTTGAAAAGAAACGAATAAATGTTGTCCGCTTGTATCAAATGCTTTCGCTCCCAGTACGAAGTGAATACATCCTGTGTCAGGTCTTCGGCCGTCTCCTCGTCGACAAAGCGGCATGCCAGCGCTTTGAGTTTCGGGTAGAGAAAGGCAAAAAAGTCGCGGAAGGCATCGGGATCTCCCTGCTTCACTTTCTCGAGATCGATTTTCGGTTTTTGCATTTTCATGGTATATCATCAAAGGCTGTCTTCCGACCTATGGCTTGGGAGGGTAGTCGATATTATAATGCAACCCTCGGCTCTCTTTGCGTTCCATCGCCTGACGCATAATAAGATATCCCACATTAATCATGTTTCGCAGTTCGCAGATGTCGCGTGAAGCAACGGAGCGTTTGAAAAGACTCTCCGTCTCTTCGTAAAGAATATCGAGTCGTGTCCATGCTCTCTTCAAGCGCAGGTTGGAACGGACAATCCCTACGTAGGTCGACATAATCTGCCCTACTTCCTTCAGACTCTGGGTAATCAAGACCATCTCTTCAGGCGAGCGGACGCCTTCGTCATTCCAGGCCGGGATATTTTTCTGATGATCGAGCGATGCAATCAGACCGACGGAATGCTTGGCCGCCGCATCGGCATAGACTACAGCTTCGATCAATGAGTTGGATGCTAACCGATTGCCTCCGTGAAGGCCGGTGCAGGCGCATTCTCCTACCGCATACAGGCGCGCGATGGAAGAGCAGGCATGTTGATCTACCTCAATACCGCCGCAGAGGTAATGGGCTGCCGGAGCCACCGGAATATATTCTTTGGTGATGTCGATACCCAATCCTTTACAATGCTCGTAGATGTTCGGGAAGTGCTTTTTCGTGGCCTCCGCATCCTTGTGGGTAACATCAAGGTAGACATGCTCGTCGCCACGGTTTTTCATCTCGTTGTCAATCGCCCGCGCGACGATGTCGCGTGGGGCGAGCGACTGACGAGGGTCGTAGCGTTCCATGAATTCTTTCCCGTCGAGGGTACGCAGGACGGCCCCGTAGCCGCGCATGGCTTCCGTGATCAGAAATGACGGGCGATCCCCCGGATGATAGAAGGCCGTCGGGTGGAACTGAACGAACTCCATGTCCTTGACGGTGCCTTTCGCACGGTAGACCATCGCAATGCCATCGCCCGTGGCCACGAGCGGATTGGTCGTGGTTTGATACACCGCACCGATGCCTCCCGTAGCCATCAGCGTCACTTTCGACAGGAAAGTGCCGATCCGTCCCGTAACCATATCCATGATATAGGCGCCGTAGCAGGCGATGTCCGGTGTCTGGCGTGTCACCGTCATGCCCAAATGGTGCTGTGTCAGGAGCTCAATCGCAAAATGATGTTCGTAGACCGTAATGTTCGGATGACGTTTTACCGCACGGATCAAGCTGGCTTGAATCTCCGCTCCGGTACTGTCTTTATGGTGCAGGATCCGCGATTCCGAATGGCCGCCCTCCTTGTGCAGGTCGAAATTCCCTTTTTCGTCTTTGTCGAAATCTACGCCCCAGCTGATCAGCTCTTCAATTTGAGCGGGTGCTTCACGCACCACCTTTTCGACGGCCGAACGGTCGCTCATGAAATCGCCTGCAATCATCGTATCTTCGATGTGTTTTTCAAAGTTATCGACCAACAGGTTCGTCACCGATGCCACCCCGCCTTGCGCAAAAAACGTGTTCGTCTCTTCTAATCCGGACTTACATACGATGGCCACCTTGCCTCTCGGAGCTACTTTCAGCGCAAAGCTCATGCCGGCTATCCCTGCACCAATCACTAAAAAATCATATTTCTTTACCATCTTATATACGGTTTTCGACCGACAAAGATAAGAAACTGTTTCTATTTTTTACCGGTTGTTTTTCCATCATTATTACTACCTTTGTCCGCACAAAAACCGGAGGAAAGAAGTGAGAGCAGATGGAGAACGAACTTTTTGAAGGATATGTCGGAGTCGGATTCGATTATAGCCGACATATTCACGACATCCTGTTTATGATGATGCTGGGGCTTATTGTGATCTTCTCGGCCATTTTTCGCATATTCTATCCGCTTATCCGGAAGATGATCCGAAGTCTGTTGTCTATCAGAGAGCGCCAGAACCTGTTCGAAACATCCATGAGGAAAAATCTCTTTTTCAAGGCTTTCATGAAGTTCCAGATGTTGTTTCTGTGTACGGGCTTCTTCTATTTGCTCGTCTTGGAGGGTGGATATGTGCGAGTCGATCATCTCGGGGCGGCCCTCCTGCTGATGGGAGCTCTGCTCGTGGCGATCTATGTCTACTACCTGATTAAACAGGGTCTCTATGCGCTCTATGGACAGGCATTTAGCCAAGACGATAAGTATAGCCTCTGGCGGAATGGCTATCACTCCCTGTCCTACATATGGGGTGCTTTACTCTATTTTCCAACATTCTGGCTGCTCTTTGACCGACAACATATTCTCTGTATTCTGATACTTTATCTTGTGCTTTACATCCTCTATCGTATTGCTTTTGCTTACACAACTATTCGTATCTTTTATAATAAAAATACAGGGTTTTTGTTTTTAAGTTCGTACCTTTGCGCCCAAGAAATTATACCCTTGTTATTCATATACGAAGGTTTGAATTATTTGCATAACAATATTGATACAAGTACTTTATGGCATTGAGTATTAAGAAGCTTCTGGTCTCGCAACCTAAACCCACGTCGGAGAAATCGCCTTACTTCGACATTGCTGAAAAATATGGAGTCGACATTGATTTTCGTCCGTTTATCAAAGTAGAGCCATTGACAGCAAAAGAATTCAGACAGCAACGAGTCGCCATACTCGATTACAGCGCAGTGATTTTTACGGCACGTACGGCCATTGATCATTTTTTTCGCTTGTGCAAAGAAATGAGAATCACGGTTCCGGAAACGATGAAATATTTCTGTATGACCGAAACGATTGCGGTCTATCTGCAAAAATATATTATCTATCGCAAACGCAAGGTTTTTTACGGCCAAAGCGGCAAGATGGGAGATTTGATTACCCTCATCGGCAAGCACTCCAAAGAAAAATATTTGTTGCCGGTGTCCGATATTCATAAAGAGGATTTGACGACCGTGCTTGACACGAAAAAGATCGTCTATAAAACGGCGGTGATGTATCGGACCGTGAGTAACGACTTCAATAAAGATGAAAAATTTGATTACGATATGCTCTTGTTTTTCAGTCCTTCGGGTATTACGTCACTGATGAAGAACTTCCCGAAGTTCAAACAGAAGGATATTCGTATCGGGTGTTTTGGGCCGACGACGGCCAAGGCCGCTGTCGAGGCCGGGCTTCGGCTCGATGTTGAAGCGCCCACCCCCGAAGCGCCTTCCATGACAGCGGCCCTTGAACAATATCTGAAGAAAGAGCTGGGTAACGGCAAAAAGAATGCAAATCGCTGAAAAAAAGCGATTCCTCAAGCGTGAGCGTCTGACGTTGCAAAACGATATCGAGCAGCTTTTTGAAAAAGGACAGGCTTTTATGGCATACCCCCTGAGGGTCGTCTACGTGTCTGGCGCAGCGCAGAATAAGGTCGTGCCGGGCTTGTCTGTTTTAGTGGGCGCACCTAAAAAACGGATCAGGCAGGCTGCGTCGCGTAACCGAGTCAAGCGCCTTATACGTGAAGCGTATCGCCTGAATAAAGGAGCGCTCTTTGAGGCTTGCAGGCAATCCGGGAAATACATACACATTGCTTTCATGTACGTAAGCAACGACATTTGTACATATACGGATATGGAAAAGGCGGTCAGAAAAGCCTTGGATAGGATCCGGAAAAAAGAGATATGTTCCGACGTTTGCTGACGAATCTGCTGCTTATCCCGGTCTACTTTTACCGGTATTGTATTTCACCTCTGACACCGGGTAGTTGTCGCTACACGCCTACCTGCTCCGAATATACTGTTCAGGCGCTTAAGAAACACGGTCCATTCAAAGGGCTGTGGCTTGCTTTGAAGCGGATCTTCCGTTGTCACCCTTGGGGGGGGGGCGGATACGATCCGGTTCCTTAACCCTCCTGATCTTCTCGTGATGAAGTATTATGATATCCATACGCATCAAATTTCTCAAGAGCAGAACGAGAACGCTGTCTTCAGCCTCGATTTACGGGCGCCGTTCAAACTCCATCCTGACCGGCTCTACGCGGCCGGTATCCACCCCTGGTATGCCGATGACAAGCAGTGGGAAGTCTTGAAGAAATGGATATCGCATCCCCGGATCGTTCTCGTTGGCGAAGCCGGATTGGATCGGTTGGCACTCACGCCTCCCAATATTCAGGAAGAACTTTTCATCCGGCAGATAGAGCTCTCGGAAGAAGCAGGCAAGCCTCTCATCATTCATTGTGTCAAGGCATGGGATGAGCTGCTCCGCATCCGTCGCATCACACATCCTGTTATGCCATGGATTATTCATGGGTTTCGCGGTAAAAAACAATTAGCCGAACAACTCTTGGGAAGAGGTTTTTATCTTTCTTTCGGAGCACGCTACCATCCCGAGGCACTCCAAGCCGCATGGACGGCAGGCCGTCTTCTGCTCGAAACCGACGACAGTCCCATCCATATCGGCTGCCTCTACCGAGAAGTGGCCGAAGAACTTCAAATTACGGAAGCACTTCTTTCTCAAACGGTAGGAAGTATTTTCATTCCCTTGATTACTTCTCCGGTACCATAGAGTTTGCCGGGCTCATCAGCATCTCCTGCGCATTTGAACGGTTTTCTTGAGAGATGAGACAGCCATGTTATGCCAGTGTGTACTTATTGGCCTCCAAAGCATATAAAATTTTTTTTGTAAGTTTGCACGAAATATTTATATCGAAGATGGCCAAGCGAATCAAGGTGATAAAATGCCCGCAATGCGGCAGTACGAAGGCAAAAGAGTTACGCACCGATCATTATCAATGTAAGAGCTGTTATACGGAGTTTTTTATTGACAGTGATGATATCAATATTCTGCATAAGTATGACAGTCCTTTAGGTGATTTAAATAAAGTAAACACCAAACGCATACTCGCAGGCATAGCTATTGTAGCCTCTATTTTTATTTTCTTTGGAGTCTTCTCCAATCTCTTTTTACAGAAATCGTCCTTTGATTATGCTCCTTCGAATCCTCCTGTCAAAATAGAAGAAAAAGAAGTCGTTTTCTGGGACAGGATTCACAAATTCAAGGGATTTGCCAATGCAACGGACGAAGGTACAATACTCGTTATCGGCACCAGAGGAACCAAAAAGGGATATTCCGTATCCGATAAAAAACAATCGTATTACGGTATTTATCAGGCTGTCGACGGGAAAGAAATCTTAGTTCAGCCGATAAGAAGCCTGGAAGAAACCGAAATATCCAATACGGATGTAAAATTGTTTGAAAACGGAGATATTTATGCCATTATCAACAAAAAGAAACTTTTTAAATTGAATCGCGCGACGTATGAACTTGAAGAGATCATTTTTGAAGCACTGAATTTTCCCGACCTTGCCAAAGGGGTTTACGAAATTAAATTTGCATACGACGGCGATGGGTTCAAGGTGGTGAATGAGTTGGGCAAAGAATTGTATTATTACCCCATAATCAATAAAGTTTTCGGGGAAGACATGCTTTATAAGATGCTTCCCAGGAAAACATCCGATGCCCGAAAAAAGGCCGCATTTCAATTTTCGCACACCTCCGATTACTTTCCCGACGAGAAAATACAATTGATCCGGTATGATTATTGGCAACAAATCGGATATCCTACCGATATACCTCATTTTGCATGGACGAAAGACTTCGGAGGATCGGGGATTTTTACCGAAAGTTCTCCCTATCGGAAGGTACTCGTATTACCTTATATCGCAGAAATGTCACGATTGATCTCATACCGTGACTTTACTCCCGACCGCGATTATATCTCGGGAACGGTTTGGGCTTATGATGACAGCCAAGTGCTGATTTCGTTCAAACCGAGCCTCTCTGGGAACAGTATTATACAGCTGCTTGATGCTGAAACGGCAGCCATTAAATGGACAAAGCCGGCAGATATGGACTATCTGCTCAGTGAAGATGTCGTTAAGGTGAAAGAAGGGTATCTGTTTACAGCGAATAAAGAATCCTGGTTATTCAATACGCAAAACAAAGAGGGCGTATATATCAAGTGGGAATTCGATAATTAATCCGATAATATCAATGATGCAGGTTGTAAAAAAATAGATATGAGCTTTTTAAAGATTTTCAACAATCAACTTTCAAAAGTCATCCGGTGGGAAAATTCGAATCCCGGAATTCTTTGGTATAAATATCCGCATAAACATGATGAGATCATCAATGCGAGCAAACTTATCGTAGCCCCCGGGCAGGGCTGTTTACTGGTGTATGAAGGGCAAATTGCAGATATAATCGAGAACGAAGGGATATTCAATCTCGAAACGGGCAACCATCCTTTCATTACAACCCTCTCGAAACTCCGGCAAAATTTCGAAAGCGAACATAAGCTGGCGATTTATTTTTATCGCAAAGCTCAAACACTCAATCAGCCTTGGGGAACACCCTCTCCGATTAAATTTATTGACAACGAGTATAAAATCCCGGTGGAATTGGGTTTAAACGGTAATTTTTCGTACCGGATAACGAATCCGAAATTCTTTTTCACGGAAATAACAGGCAGTCGCGACGAGCTTCAAACCGGGGAAATGAGCAGGATCATTACGGAACGCATTCTGCAACTCATTGCGAACGTCATTCACGAGAAAAAATATTCATATATCGAAATCGACGGGCATATCGATGATATGGCAGACGAAGTGGCCGGGAAAATCAACGATGAGTACGGTCTTCTCGGACTGCAACTTACCGATTTCCGGATTGAAGGCACCCAATTTGACGAACAGACGCAGGCGAGAATCGCCCGTATAGCGGACATCTCGGCCGATGTGAAAGCTGCCGAACAGGCAGGATTGAGCTATGTCGAACTCGAGAAATTACGCGCTTTGCGGGATGCCGCCCGCAACGAAGGGGGATTAGCCGGTGCCGGGCTGCAGCTTGGTGTCGGTATGGAAATAGGAAAAAAAATCAACGAACAAACCGACAGCTTTCTGTCGGCCGGCAACACCGCCGTAACCGAAAAACTACGTAAACTCAAAATCCTGTTAGACGAAAAAATTATCACACAGGAAGATTACGATGCAAAAAAGCGGGAACTGTTAAACCAATGGTGAAATAAATAAATTATCAAAGAATGAAATATATTATCGGAACGATTGCTGTAGCATTAATCCTTTGTACCGCAGCCTTTTTTACCTTAGATCTTTGGGGTATTGAAAATCCCGTTACTCTTGCTCAACTCCAAAAAGGGTTGAAAACGGTAATAATTATTGGGATAACATCGATCTTATTGCTTATCGTCATCCCTTTCTTTTTCAAAAACAACGGGAGAGGGTATGATCGAACGAAGGGGAATGTAGCCAAACCTAAAATAGAGCAGGGAAAACAATAGTGCTTCGTACTCATCTGCGTGTCTCATTGCCAATGATCTGGTTATGAATCCTGCTCTAAAACAAAACCCGGGCTGGTAATCCTTTTCGCATAGAGACTTGACCGGAGAGGGGGTGTCTAAACGCAATGTTTGGGCACACCCTCTTTTTGTATCCCTTCCCTCATCCGTAAAAACACATCGCTTTCCAATCCGGCAAAGCCGTGAAAATACCCTTTTCTTTGTTTTTCTCGGAATCGGCCTGAAATGAAAAATCATATATTTATATGATTTTATATGTGAAAAAATATTTCATGTTTAGATCAAAAGCACTTGTTTTTCTCCTGTTTTTTTAGAAATATTTTGCAATATATTAATTTAAAGCATTATATGAATCTAAAATAAATTATTTTTTATAATATATTTTGAAATTTTAGTAATGCAAAAATCATATATTTATATGATTGACACGTGTTGTTTACTTTTTTAATTTTGTCAGCGATGGTATGTATTAACAAGGTAAAAAACCAGATTATGAAGAAAGCAAAATGGATTTCGTTCGGTTGTCTGTTAGGGATCATATTGGCGACCGGATCATGCAAAGAGACGCTTCAAAATGCGCTCGGTAAAGACATTTCCGTCAAGAACCGCGAAATAGTGTTCGATGTACAACCTTCGGCGCTCTCTCAGACCGATGTCGATGGACAAGACGTTCCGGAGTTACTCTCAGGTGCGACGGAAGAGGTGCTCTACGACGGCATACTGAATGTGAACGTAGCCGCCGAACTGGAAAAAAACGGACTTTCGTTCGAGAACCTCAAGTCGTTTATCATCACGCAGGGAACCCTCGAACTCGTTACTCCGCAAGGGTTTGATCTGAATACGTTCCGGACGGCCAAACTCTATTTCGATAATCGAACGGCCCTGGTCGCTAAGGCCGACGTGGTAGACACTGCCGCGCGCAAGGTACGATTTACCATTATCAACGGTGAACTCCTCGACAAGCTCAAAGATGACAAGTTGCACGTGATCCTCACCGGTATCCGGCCCAACGTCGTTGTGCGTCTCAAGCTCGTCATGGACTACAAAGCCAAAGTGAGTTTGATTAAATAAAAGTCCCAAGGGCGTTTACATGTTGAGTTGTTTGATTATTCGCTGAATGCATATTAGAATGACGAATTATGAATGCCTCCTCTTTGTCATTCCGAACGCAGTGAGGAATCTCGTGAGGAGAAGGAAAAGATTCATCGCTTCGCTCTGAATGACAAGGGAAGTGAAAAGTGAGAAACGAATAGTGAAAAGTGAAGAGAATTGTTGAGGTATTGAGTTGTTGTGGGGGGCGGTTGGGCGCATTCCCATTTCGGTACGCCGCGTAGGGGCGAACCTCTGTGTTCGCCCGTCATGACGTTGATATGAACATCCCCCCAGCCCCCCTTCAAGGGGGGAATGCAGATCTGAAGACTGACTGCTGTAAGAGCCCTGAAAGGGCGTGTTAATTCAGCCCAATGCGCAGCGTTGGGGAAACAGGGCAATCCCTCAGCGGAGGGCTGGAAGCCTGAATGAAACCTTGCGAACCCCTTTGCGAACCTTGCGGTTTATTCTTTACCGCAAAGAACGCAAGGGTAAACGCAAAGAACACCAATAACCGCGTTTGTCATTCCGAACACCGTGAGGAATCTCACTTGGAGAAGGAAAAAGATTCATCGCTTCGCTCTGAATGACAGAGAAAGGGGAAAAAGTAGTAAAGAATAACAATTAATAAATGATTATGACACGAATTAAACAGATTTCCATTTGGCTCATTGCCCTCATGGGGCTGATTACGGCCCTCGGCGCTGCGGCGCAAAACAGCGGCAACACCGGACCGCTCCGATGGGAATACAATGCCGGTACCAATACCCTTTCCATCACCGGAACAGGCGCCATGCCGAACTATGCATCTACAAACGATCAACCTTGGAAAGCTTTCCAAAGCGGAATCAAAACCGTAATTATCGGGGATAACGTTACCACAATCGGAGAGCGTGCCTTTGCCGCTTGCAATGCACTGCAAAACGTAACGCTCGGAAGCCGTGTGCAGACAATCGAAGTCTCTGCCTTTGGTACTTGCCAGGCGCTGCAAAGCATCTCCTTTCCGGCCAGCGTTACCACAATTGGAAAGCGTGCCTTTCTCAATTGCAGGGTGCTGCAAAACGTCTCCTTTTCCGACGGACTTACCACAATCGGAGAGGGAGCCTTTTCCAATTGCGTGGTGCTGCAAAGCATCACCCTTCCGGCCAGCGTTACCACAATCGGAGAGTATGCCTTTGCCTTTTGCAACGCGCTTCAGCAAGTAACCGTAGCATGGGATACGCCGCTTGCCGTGCCGGACAAGACCTTCTGGGGTGTCAATACCGCCAACGTGCCACTAAAGGTTCCCAAAGGCAAAGAGGCAGAGTATCAGGCGGCCCCTGTCTGGAAAAGCTTTAAGATCAACAGCCCCCCCGCGCCGGGCAACGGCGGAAAGCTAACCATCAGCAATATCACCGGCAATGGCTTTACCGTCAGCTGGGAGAAGGCTACCGACGTTGAAACACCACAGAAAACTCTGATATACAAAGTGTATTGCAAAGGGGGAGGCGGTTTACTCTTATTTAAACCGGCAGATCTGAAGGCTACGCTTACGGACAAAGCCTCGTATACGATAACGGGCCTCGGCGGTAGCATAACCATTATCAATCCAGCTTTGGATAAAGGATACGATGTCAACGTTGAAGTGGAAGACGAAGACGGCAGCAGCGCCTGGTATAATGAGGAAAACGTAAAACTTGCTTCGGCCACGGTTGCTGTCACGGGTGTTACGGTCGCTCCGGCCACGCTGACGCTGGAAGTGGGACAGACCGGCGCGCTGACGGCTACGGTCGCTCCCGCCACGGCTACGAACAAAGCGGTAACGTGGACAAGCAGCGCCCCCGCCATCGCTACGGTCGATGCCTCGGGAACGGTCAAGGGCGTATCGCCCGGTACCGCCACCATCACCGTCAAAACGGCTGACGGCGGCAAGACGGCCACCTGCGCCGTAACGGTCAAAGAGGCCGCAGCACCGCCCGTCAAAGTAACGGGTATCACGCTTAACTATAGCTCGATCACCGTCAACGGCGATCTGGAACGGGTGCAGCTTATCGCTACGGTCGCTCCCGCCACGGCTACGGACCAATCGCTCACGTGGACGAGCAGCGACGCGTCGGTAGCTTCGGTCGACGGAGCCGGATTAGTGACGATTCGCAAGAAAGGCAAAGCGACGGTCACCGCCAAGGCCAACGACGGCAGCGGCGTCTCGGCCTCGTGCCTCTTCGACGTGATCCGCACCGTAGCCAACGAAACGATCGACGGTCTGCGTATCTACGCCGCCGCCGGTACGCTGCGCCTCGCCTTGCCCTCGTCCGAGACGGTACATATATATAATGTAGAAGGTTCCCTCGTGAAAACGCTCATCCTCCCCGCCGGCGACCATGTTTTGCCGCTGCCGTCAGGCGTGTATGTGGTGCGGGTTGGAGAACGCGTAACGAAGGTGATGGTGAAGTAAAAAGTGAAAAACGAAAAGTGAAGAGTAGTCAGCGTTCAGTAGAATGACGAATTACGGATTCCGAATGCCTCCTCTTTGTCATTCCGAACGCAGTGAGGAATCCCGTGGGGAAAAGGAAAGAGATTCTTCGCTTCGCTCTGAATGACAGAGAAAGAGGAAAAAGTAGTAAAGAATAGCAATTAATAAATGATTATGACACGAATTAAACAGATTTCCATTTGGCTCATTGCCCTCATGGGGCTGATGACAGTGACGAACGCCGCACAGGCAGGAGACTATAACTTTAAGCATGGAGGGGTGTACTATAAAAAAAATGGCACGTCTGGTATTATCAGCCTCGCCAAGGTTGTGCCCGAAAAGGCGAGCTATCCCTACTACACCGCCGACGCCAACAAACCCACGGGAGACATTTCCATCCCGCGAACGGTTACCAGGCGGGTGATCTTGGGATTGGAAATCCCTTATATCGTTACCGAAATCGGGGATTACGCTTTTTATGGCTGCAAAGGCCTGAAGAGCGTGACGATACCGAGCAGCGTACATACAATCGGGAATGAAGCTTTTCGCGAATGCTCGTGGATGACGAGCGTTCATGTATCCGGCAACGGACTACGGGTGATCGGAGATGCTGCTTTTGCCGGCTGCGATCATTTGGAGAGCGTCGATATCCCTCACGGCGTGACGGAAATCGGCCGTGCGGCTTTTGACCTCTGTGGCAACCTGCAGGTGCTTGACATACCCTCGAGTGTAACCTCGATGGGCGATAATCTTATTGAGGATTGTGATAAACTGAAAACGATAAAAGTCTATTGGAAGACGCCGATTGACGTTCCGACAAATGCCTTCTCCGGTTCTCAGGATCGCATCACGCTGAAGGTGCCGAGGGGCACAGAGGCGGCCTACAAAGCACATGCCGTATGGGGCAAGTTCAAGGTCATTGAGCCTACGGCTAACGAAGCGGTCGAGGCTTCACGCATCTACGCTGCCGACGGTGCGCTGCGCCTCACGCTCCTCTCGCCCGCGACGGTATATATATATGGTATAAGCGGCGCAATGGTAAAAACGCTCGCCCTCCCCGCAGGCGATCATGTTCTGCCGCTGCCGTCAGGCGTGTATGTGGTGTGGGTTGGAGAACACGTAACGAAGGTGATGGTGAAGTGAAAAGTGAAAAACGAAAAGTGAAAAGTGAAAAACGAAAAGTGAAGAGTGAGAAACGAATAGTGAAAAGTGAAGCCCTTCGGGGTGTGAGATGTTTGTTTGTTTAATTATTGATTGGTTAAGTTGGGGGTAGGGGTGAACCTGTGTGTTCGCCCCTACACGGCATCCGAATGCCGAATGACCATTAACCATTAAATGACGCTGAACGCTGATTAGAATGACGAAATATGTTTTAACTAAATAATATACGATGAAAATAAATACTTATATGAAAATGATGTTTGCTACGCTCCTGTGCCTGCCTATGGTCGGTGCGTTGCAGGCGCAGGAGTTGTCCGACCTGAAGCATGTCAAGCCTTTCGACATCAGCGGGAGCATCGGATTAAATTCCTCTTTCTACTCCGTCTCCGGCATCCCGGAGCGGCAGGCCCCGTTTGCTTACGGGATCAATGCCAATGCTACGCTGACGGTCTACGGCATCTCGATGCCATTCTCGTTCACGTGGTACGACAACGACAAGAAGGGAAACTTCAGTCAGCCGTTCAATCAGTTCGGCATCAGCCCGACCTACAAATGGCTGACGTTGCATCTGGGCTACCGTAACCTCTCCTTCTCGGAGTTTACGCTCAACGGATACACGTTCCTCGGAGCCGCTGTCGAAGCGCGTCCGGGCAAGTTCAGGTTAGGCGCGGTGTACGGTAAGTTCAATCAGAACTCGACGTACGACCTGGCCATGGCCGACTCGATGCCCAAGATGACCCGCACCGGCTGGGCCGCCAAGGTGGGCTACGGAACGGAGAACCGCTTTGTCGACTTTTCGGTTGTACGCATCGGCGACAGCACGAAAGACTTCGATTCGCTCACCGTCGTCAAGCCCGGCATGCCGACGCCCGAGCAGAATATCGCTTTCGGGCTGACTTCGCGCTTTGCCATTACCCCGCAGCTGATGTTCACCTTCGACGGGTCTTACAGTTTCTACACCAAAGACCGGATAGCCCCCGCGCTCGACTCCATCAGCGACGGCTGGCTCCGACTGGCTAACGGCCTGATCACGGTCAACGGAACGACATCGTACTTCAAGGCTTTCAAAACGAGCCTCAATTATCAATTCACCCCGTCGATCGTCACCGGCATCGAATACCGGCGCGTCGACCCCGGGTTCCACTCGATGGGAAGCTATTTCTTCAACAACGATGTGCAGCACATCACGTTCAACCAGACGGTGGGGTTGATGGACAACAAGCTGAGCCTGCGCGGCTCGCTCGGCATCCAGAACGACAACCTCGACGGGTCGAAGGCCAACACTGCCCATCGCGTCATCGGCTCGCTCTCGGGTAACTATACGATCAATGAAAACTGGGCGGTCGACGCTTCATTCAATAACTATTCCACGAACCAGCGCGCCTATAAGACAGCCGGGAGCGATTCGCTGCAGATCTACCAGGTGAATCGCACCTTCATGCTGATGCCTCGTTTTACGAAATCCACGGCCACGGCCTCGCACATGGTGATGCTCAACCTGAACTATACGACGCTCGACGACCGGAACAAAAAAACATCCGACATGACCGATACGGATACGTATATGGCCATGCTGATGTATAACTTCGGGCTACCGGCGCTTCGGCTCAACCTCTCGGCCGGCGCCAATTATACCCGGATGACGAATAAGAACTTTGAAAACGCCATGCTGGGGGGGAACCTGAATGTATCGAAAACGCTCCTCGACGACAAGCTGTCGCTGAACTGGAGCAACAACGTCATGAGTAACAAGATCAACGACGACAGCGGACTGATTGTTAACTCGGCGCTTAATGCCGCTTACCGGTTTCATCCCAAGCATGCGGTATCCATGAATTTTAATTTTATCAATAACCGGTTTGCCAACGAGGCGGCCGTTCCATCGTATCACGAAATCAGAGGAGATATAAGTTATGTGTTCACATTCTAAAAAACAAGACTATGGCAGGGATCGTTTTCCGGTCCCGGCAATATTCCGGACAGGTAAAACCGTTACTTCCGGATTATTGAAAACGTTTCGGTTCCGACTGCTGTTTATTGCAGTCATTGCGGCCATCGCCGCATGGAGCAGTGCGAAGGCACAGCAGGATTTTCTGGATAACAGTATATCCTTAACCGTCAATCCGGTGGCTCCTCCTTATACCAACAAGTTGTCGGATTATTTCTCGACACCCGGCAGAATAGGAGGAACCATGATCGTTAAACAGGATATTCATGCCACATCTCTTTCGTTCTATGTGCATGTGGCGATCGTCAACATGGAGACGGAAAACATGGTCAGGACAAGACGGAGTTTCAAACCTGCCCGTCCCCGTGATATCATGTTGGCACAGATTCCCGTCACTACGATGCTTACGCAGAGCGATATTGCGGAGGCCGTGCACGAACAGAATCTGGAATACATCGGTTTTACCCGCGAACAGATTATGCGTGAGGGATTGCCCGCCGGAAGCTATCAGATATGTATGACGTTATTCGTCCATCCCGGAGGTTGGAACAATGTGAAACAACTCAGTACGTATTGCAGTCCCACGTTCCGGATCGAAAAGAAAGCAGCCATCGTCAATCAGACGGTGCAAGTACTTCCGCCCTATACGAATAAGCTGTCCGACTACTTCCAGTCGCCGGGCAAGATTCAGAGCATAATCACCGTCACACAATACCCCGAAAGTCAAGCCTTCTTCGACGTGACGGGCACACTCGAGCAGGTCGACGGCA
This sequence comes from Tannerella forsythia, assembly GCF_001006485.1. Lineage (GTDB taxonomy): Bacteria > Bacteroidota > Bacteroidia > Bacteroidales > Tannerellaceae > Tannerella > Tannerella forsythia. The sequence goes on along the minus strand of NZ_JUET01000070.1, from coordinate 119,193 downwards.
ACGTGCGCATCGGCAGCGGACAGTTCAAGGCCTTCGTCCGGATCAACGGCACGCCTTCGGGCAACAACGTCATCTTTTCGCCCTACACCCTGACCCACACGAATTACACCGAGATGTTCCGGGAGCCGATGATGTATCAAGGCATCACCCGCGAACAGGTGCAGCGCGACGGCTTGCCCGAAGGCAATTACCGCCTCTGCTTCAGGTTGCGCAACGCACAAACAGGCAAAGAGATCGGCACCTATTGCAGCGCCCCCTTCCGTATTCAAAAGAAAGACGCCATCGTCAACCAGACGGTGCAAGTACTTCCGCCTTACACGAACAAACTGTCCGACTATTTCCAGTCGCCGGGCAAAATACAGAGCATAATCACCGTCACACAGTACCCCGACAATCAAGCCTTCTTCGACGTGACGGGCACACTCGAGCAGGTCGGCGGTGGCATACGTATCGGCAGCGGGCAGTCCAAGACATCCGTCCGGATCAACGGCACACCCTCGGGCAACAACGTCATCTTTTCGCCCTACACCCTGACCCACACGAATTACACCGAGATGTTCCGGGAGCCGATGATGTATCAAGGCATCACCCGCGAACAGGTGCAGCGCGACGGCCTGCCCGAAGGCAATTACCGCCTCTGCTTTAATCTGAGCAAGCCCCAATCCTCCGTCGTGATCGGAACCTATTGCAGTGCCCCCTTCCAAATCCGAAAGAAAGACGCCATCGTCAATCAGGCCGTGATGGTCATGCCGCCTTACACGAACAAGCTGTCTGACTACTTCGAGACGCCGGGCAAGATCCGGAACGTGATCACCATCACGCAATACCCCGACAACAACGCCTCGTTGCGCGTACAGGGCACGCTCGAAAGCACAGACGGAAAAATCGCCATCGGCAGCGCACAACACGCAGCCACGGTACAGATCAACGGAACGCCCTCCGGCAACCAAACGATCTTCACCCCCTACACATTAACGTACAACGATCTGCGCGACATCTTCAAGGAGCCGATCAATTATCAAGGCATCACCCGCGAGCAAGTCTTGCGCGACGGGCTGCCCGAAGGCAGCTACCGCCTCTGCTTCAAAGTCTACGATGCAAAGCGGAATCAGCTGCTCAGTCAGACGTGCAGTCCGCCATTTATGGTGGCTCCGCCCATGCTGAGCGCGCTTGAGCCGCCACAGCTCATCCAGCCCTACGACGGCAGCGAACTGCCCCCCGAGCAGAAACAAACCGTGCAGTTTACGTGGACGATGCCTCCGGGCGCGCCTGCCACAACGCAATACATGATCAAGATCATCGAGCTGAACGACCGCTACGCTAACTATCGCGACATGTTGCGTAACAGCTCCTATCCGGCATTCTTCGAGACTACGGTTCGCGGCGTACCGACGTATCTCTACACGCCTGCCAATCCTGCGTTTAAGGAAGACAAAATGTACGCGTGGGTAGTCCGAGCCATCGGAGACAACGTCAGCATGCAGACAGCGATCGTCCCGGGCACTACGTTCAAGAACGACGGCTATAGCGAACCGGCAGTGTTCACCTTCAAGAAAAACAAACTGGTGAAAGTGGAACCGCCAAAAGAAAAGAAGCCGAAAGAGATCGTCAGCGAAGAGGGACTGAAAATCTTCGTGCCCAGATGCCGCAACTGTAAAGGGAACAACGACGACCTGACAAACGACATCCCGGAAGTCGGATCGACGTACCAATTGCAGGGCCACACCCTGAATCCGAACCTGCTGAGTGGCCCGAATGCCGGCTCCGACCCGAAAGGCCGAAAGCTGGCAAATGGCGACGTGAAGGCCGACCTCGGAAGTACATCCCTTGCCTCCGACGTAGGGGCGAGAATCGAGATACCGGCCGATGCCATTGCGGTAAACAATGCCCGCAACTTCTACCTGCGCTGGGAAGACAAGAGTAGCCTGCTGGCCAAACGGCAGCCTAAGCCCGGCGAAGGCATCATCTATCACCTGCAAATACGCGAGGCAAAGACGGAAAAACTTGTATGGGAGAAAGACGTATGGAACCACAGTTCGTATGAGCAGACCAAAAAAGGCTTGCCGTTTGTCGACGGGCGGAAATACCGGCTGCACATCGCGGCCATGCGAGGCGTAGTGACCCCCAACGGGTTCTCCACCGTCATCGACGCGAAGGGGAAGCCCGATGTGCTTGCCTCGTCGTGCCAGTGCGAGTTTACCTATATGAAGCTCAAGGATGTGCCGAACCTTGTGGAATATACGGTGAAGGGGAAGCTCTCCTATTTCTTCGAGCACGATCCCGAAATATTTCCGCTGACCACCACCACGGCCACGCTGACGCGATACACGCGCCTGATCGATGCCAAAACGAAGAAGCCTTCACCGATGTACTCCAATATGCCTACGCCGAAGGACGACCGCCACAGCGTACCCGTCAAAATCAATGACGACGGCACGTTTGAAGTGACGATCTACGCCTATCCCGACGGTGGACTTATTGAAGAAGATCAAAGGATAGGATCAGGAGAGTTCTCTGCGTTCGGCAATCTGTACGAGTTCTTCAACTTAGAGCTTAACTCGCCCTACTATAAACCGCTGGATAAAGAGGGTAAGCGTCCTCCGAAAACCGAGGTTAATCTCTCCGACAGAACCATCGACTTGGGCGAAATCTCGTTCAACGTATGGAGTTATACGCTTGAAATCGAGATGTCGAAAGGGTACAGCGAAAAGAAAGGTGCGACCGAAGCTCAAGGATTTCACCGGAATCAGGATATGACGGGCCTCCGAGGCGACGTGAAGAGAGCCACGGAGAAAACGGGTGATATTCCGCGCTACGAAGGCGATATGCACCTCGGCTCACCGAGCGACAAGAAGCTGGCTGCCTCTGCGGTGAGAAACGATAAGGGCTTCAGTGCAAAGATCGACCAAAAGGAGGCTCCCATAGCCAGAGGAAAAGTCTCGGTCGTAACCGATAAGAACGGGAAGAAACGTACCATCATCACGTTCGACCGGCTGATATGCAACTTCCAAAGCAACGACGAGTACCTGTTCAATATCTTGCAGGAGACCGAAGTAGGAGGCAAGAAAAAGACCCTCTATGCCAACGGCTTCAATAAAGAAGCATTCCGCTATATCCCTAATACGAAAGAGCTGAACGAGAAGATGAAGACCGGCCAATCCCGGTTTGTTGTCAAACGCAAGGCCGTGCTGATTGACGATACACCGCCGCGTTCCACCGTGAAAGGGCGACTCGTCTTTAAAGATCCGTGCGACAACGAGAGCAAAGAGAGAGCCTTCGCCAATACCGACGTGGCATTGGTGCAGACCTATCTGCTCGAAGACGGTAAAGGCCACTCTACGGTAATGAATGTCGAGGAGTTGCTGAAAGACCATGGAAGGAACGGTGCGATAACAATTACTAAACCAAAATATTTTCCAGGGGAACACGTTCGGAAATATCTGTTAGACTCTTTAGAAAACCGGAGCAAGGTATTGGCAGTAGCCCGTACCGATGCCAACGGCAACTTCGAGTTCAAAGACTTTGTCCGTATCGATTCTACATTCACCGAAGCATATAAAGACGGCACCGGAACAAGTGGAGATATAGTCAGCTGTACTGTCAAGCTGAACGGCACCCTTCGAGCTACAGTGCGTTTAGTCATTAACAGTCCGAAGAGACACTGGTGGCGCAACCCGTCGAAAAACATCGACATCCAGCCTAATAGCTCGATGGATGTGGGCACGCTCCTGGCATTACAGAACACGTATCTCTTGAAGATAAAGCCGATCGGCGATCCGCATGATAAAACCATCGATTACCCGGGTCAACAGCTTAATGGTGCTGTGGTAAAAGTGACTCGTGACGAAATGTACAATGGCGAAGGCGCAGGGGGTATAGTCGTCAAGGAAAAAACTGCAGAGCCAAAAGAGGATGGCTGCGTTTTCTCTGTGCCCAAACACAGGTGGCAACTTATTCCTCGAAATGATGGCACGATGCGTGAGGAAGAAGTAAACGAACTGCTTATCGCAGTGAGTACGAGCGACAGCACCGGTGAACACGCTTTCTATCCCGACCAGATACGTTACCCCAAAGATTATATAGGAAGAGAGGTCGAGAGACGTAGTGAAAAAGCCCGAGAGACAGGAGTAGTTACTATCGAAAAGGGGTGTGAAGGAGTGTATGAGTCGTCCTATGGAGACTACCTTTTTACAACGGGATTTAAGAAGGAGACGTGTGAGTGTCCCATTACCTTGGAGGCTAAAAGACCGATTATTTCGGGCCGTGTGCTGGATTCTGAAAACACGAAGCGATCGGTAGAGGATGGCGAAGTGAGATTGCGATATTCCTATAAGAAACACGTTGAAGGATATGTGAGAACAGGTAGAGTAGGTCAGCCTATTAGGCCCTATGATGAGACAAGCGAGGGCTTACTGTTGACGCGATCTGTTTCTGAGGCAAAAGGACACGGGTATTTCCAATTCGACAACTTGATTCCTAATTATGACTATGAGGAGAAGAAAAATGTTTGGGATCAGGAAAAGAAAAACATCATAGCTAAGAGTGAAGTCAGATGGGTTTCGGCGTCACAATATCAGCTATCCGTAATAGCGAAAGGCTACACGCTGGCGCTGTTTGAGCAGAAAGGGAAAGGGAAGACGGAAATCAGTGGTAATAAGAAAGATTTCTGGTTCCCGACTGAGCCGATGAAGCCTAAGATGGGGCAGCAGCTGTTTTTCCCGCAAATCCTGATGAAGCCCAGCGGAACGATTACCGGCTATGTGGTGGATGAAGAGGGACACCCCCAAGAAGCGATTGTGTTTACTACGCGCAGCAGGACACACCGGACTTTCGGTGGAAAGGAATTTGGTGGCTCTAACCGATTCTCCGTTCCCGCGCCATCGGGCTATACCGATACGCTGTTTGTGCAGCCGGTGAACAGAGCTTATTTCACTGACACGATACTGATCCCTGAAATGCCGGAAGGGAAATACGACGTGGGTAAAGTCGTCGTCATGGAGCGGAAGCACCGCATCCGGATCGTTGTGCATCCGAAAAAGCAAGGGGAACATAGCGCCTCGACCAGAAGTGGACAATCGATCAATGGGAAGTACATAGGAAAGCAGTCTGGCCTCTCGGGCATTACTGTGCGTATCGACGCGCCGGGTGTGAAAGAGCAGGTGACGAACGACAAGGGCGTGGTCGAGTTCAAGTTCAAGAATGCGAGCAATGGCAACTTCCACTACGAACTGATTCCGCCTGAGAACTCGGATTACATCGCCTCCTCGGGCGAGCTGACGAATCACGAGAGCAAGCATATCGTTGAATACAACTACTGGATGCGGAAAGGCGCTACGGTGAGCGGTCGCGTCACTTCAGACGGTAAGCCGGTGCCCGAGGCGAAGATCTGGGTGATGAACGGCGACGATAAGCGAGAAGTGACGGCCGATGCCGACGGACGCTATACGCTGCGCGGCATCAAGGCGATTGGCGATTCGGACAACAACAGTTCGGCACAGAAGCTAAGCAGCTCGAAGAACGTCCGAAAGACGCAGAACGAAAGCAGACTGCCGTCCGGAGGGAAGTATTACGCCACGATCCATTGCGGAGCGCCGGAGGAGAAAGAGGAGTATGCCAACCTGTTAGGTAAAGACACGGAGGCCTCCTTTGCTGACATCGACGGCAAGGCAACTGTCGACTTCGACCTCGACATCTTCTACAAAGCCAATATCAGCACGCTGCACGGCTTTAAAGTGACCGTGACCGACGTGAAGGAAGACGGCGGAGATAACTACCGGATCTCGGGCAGCATCCAGTTGGACAAGGTGCCGGGACGCTTCGGAAAGCGAGAACTTATGGATCAGAATCCGGCCTTTAAAGACCTGAAGGTGCGGATCAATCACTCCGAGAAAGACGCCAAGGGGCGCCCGTACTTTGAAGTGCCGGGCGAGGGCTTCAGCATCGGTATGAAGGTGATGAACGTAGACCTGAAGGGGAAGGATCACTCCTACCGGGTGCAACTGGCCAACGCTGGCGATGCCTTCCTGAACATCTCCAAAGAGGGGCTGACGGGCGGCTTTATCCGCTCCAAGGCGCAGATTGAACCCACCTCGTTCACCTTCGCCAGCACGAACTTTACGTTCGAGAAGGAGCAGTTCTACCTCAGCGATGCGCAGGACGGACGGCCGAACGGACAAGTGACCTCGTTCAAAAGCTACGTGAGCGAGGAGAAGATGAACGCGTGGAAAACGGAAACGGAAAAAGGCCGGGAGTATCTTATCCACAACGCTGACTTCCGTCCGGTGGCCTTCAAGTTCGTTGAGTTTGACGCCACCTCGCCCATCAACAGGAGCCGCCTCGGAACCGACGGCGTGATTCGCCTCAAGCCCGATGTGTGGTTTATTAATCCGTTGTTCAAACCGTTCAACAAGATCGACACGATCCGGCTCGATCTGCCCGAAGTGAAGATCACCCCCAGCGACGTGGAGGGCGATGTGAAACTCGATAAGATCGACGTGAAGTTCGAGAAGTGGACCATCGAGGTGCGGAATTGCGTGGTGGATGCCACGAAAGGGGGCATCTCATCGAACGATTTCGTGGTGCGAACGGGCAAAATTGACCTGAGAGGGAACGACTTCCTTTTGAACAAAGACATGTTCCGTTTAGATGGCTTTGCCTTGGATAAGATACCGTTGGGCAAGAACATCTCCAGCATCGATATCGGATCGAGCCAGATTCAGTTCGGACCCGATTCGATGTGCGGAAGGGATCTGAAGCCGCACTTGAAACTCAGCGTCGTCGGCAAACCGGCTGGCAGCATCAAGGGCTTGCCGGGCTTTGCTCACCCGCTCGTGTTCCAAATGATCAGCCTCCTCAGCAGCGGGGAAGACATTCTCAGCTTCGCCCCTGACTGTGAAAAGATGCGACTGCACGATGTGGTCGACTTCTTGCCCTACACCATCAATTCGTACGAGGATGCGTTCAGCTTAGACGGGGCGATCGACTACGGCATACCGCGCATCCCGACCAACATCAATCACAAGTTGCTGTACACGAAGAAGAGTGGCAAACTCAACCTCGAAATCAAGACGAGCGACATCAGCTTCACCAACGTGGGGACATTCAAATCGCTGAAGTCGCGGAAAGATCTGCAAAGGACGACTGAAGGCTTGGCTGAGCTGCACGGCACAATCGAAGAGCCGGGTGCGCTCGATCCGCTCCAGGTCGTGGTTCGTAAGCAGCGCACTTCGCCGGGTAACTACCGGATCTGGATGGAATTAAAAGACCCAAAGCAGCTGCGTCAATCTATCTGTCTCGGCGGCGGCAAACCTGGATCGGGCGATGCCGAGTTTCGTGTCGAAAGGGCCGATATGGTGATCAAGCCGGACAAGAACGACTGGGACTTCTTGCGCCTCAAGCTCGTTCCCTCCGATGCCTATGGCAATAAGAGCGGCTTCGGCACGGCGCCTCTCTACTTCGTTCTTGGCGGTGAGCTGCGAACGGATACGGAGGTCGACCCCCAAAAGCAGCAGATCAAAATGGTCGGCACCGATCGCAATCCGCAGCAAGAGGGCGTCCCGCAGGATGGCTTCGTGGGCTTCAAGTTTGTGTATGACCATCCGCGGCAGGAGCTGACTGGCAACATGCATATTCAGGAGAAGAATGTGGGTGGCACCAAGTTCTCCGGCGATCTCGCCATGGCCGTCGGCCGTTACGGGTTCTACTTTGCCGGAGGTGGGGAATTCCAGGCCTCGCCGTTCGGTAGGGTGGCCTGCGGAATGATTTTCGGCAGCTACGACCGGCCCGTACCCTCGCAGGTTTGGGAGCAGGTGCTGTCGCGCTCGAAGCGGAAAGAGTTGCCGTGCGACTTTACCGGGGATAAGCTCCGTGGATTCTACGCCATGGGGGCTATGAATGTTCCGCTCACCACTTTCGATTATGAATTCAATCTGAAACTTGTAAGTGGCGGAGTGAAATTTAATGCAGGCGTGGAAGGCGCCGTATGGGGCAGCTTCCTCCCGGGCAATGAGAAGATTGGCGTTTCTGCCATGCTCTATCTCGAAGCGAAAGCATACCTGAACTCTCATACGTGTACCAGCATCAACGCACGCCTTGCAGCAACGGTGAAGGGCGAAGCCACAATGGCGTTCCGGGCGCCTTATACGACGCGATTGAACGTCTGCGGCGACTTGGATTTCTCCTTCTGTGTGAAACAAGAACTGCCCATTTATGCAGGAGTTATCCCCATCCTTGTCGGATGTATCGATCCTTCCCCCATTCCGCATAAAATTTCTTTTAGTGAGGCGGTGCATGCCGGATTCTCGGCTGCCATCGATTTGAAAGATCCACTGCACAGCCTGCGCATCGAGAACGCCTCCGTCGGGCTGGGAAGGTGCCAAAGCCCCGGTTCATGCACGCCTGTAAAATCGGAGAAGAGTGGAGCATGCGATTGAAAGTCGCATCAGGTGTAGAGATGCCTGTCCAAAGGGCGTCTCTACCTTGCACTCCGAAGCCGCAGCGGCGGCCGGAAAGCACATTTCTCGGACAGACATCCCCCCTTCCCCCCTTCAAAAGGGGGAATAGAAGGTACCTGGCAATTCCCCCTTTGAAGGGGGTGCCCACAGGGCGGGGGATGTTATCCTCCCAATTGCTCTCCGCAGGACGGGTAAGTAGGGTAGTGCGAAACAGATGAAGGAAAGATAAAATAACAGAACGTAGAAGACGAAACGATGACGAACAAAATCATTCCATATAATCCGGTATTAAAGGAGCTTGCTCGGAGATTACGGGGTAAAAATACGCTATGCGAATTCGTATTGTGGAAGCATATCAGAAGACGCGCTTTAGGCGTCGAGTTTCACCGGCAGGTACCCATATTGGAATATATTGTCGATTTCTATTGTCACGAGCTGCGCCTTGCCATCGAAGTAGACGGAAGCATCCACCGGTACAAGGAGGAAGAAGACTTGAAACGGCAACACTGCATGGAGAGGTACGATGTTACGTTTATACGCTTTACGAATGAAGAGATAAAGAAAGATATATCGAATGTATTATGGAGACTCCAAGAAACAGTCGAGGAGTTATTGCAGAGAAAGGACATCCCCCCTTCCCCCCCTTCAAAAGGGGGAATACAAGGTCTCCGGCAATCCCCCCTTTGAAGGGGGTGCCCACAGGGCGGGGGATGTTCCACGCAAAAGATAACAAACAGATAAAGAAATAATTTAAAAAAACAGAAAGACATGAAAAAGATGAAGAAAATAATGATCCTATTCGTCGTCGTACTGTGTGGTGCGACCTCGATGGCAGGACAAGTACGATACCCCAACGCCGTAGCCGGCCCAGAGGGGATCTATGTGAATTGCGGCAATCGCATCCCACGCGACTTCGCCTATCAGGTGTTTCGTCGCGCCAAAGGCGGTAAAACGTGGGATGAGATGGCCACGATAGCTTGCGAAAACCATTTCGACGCCTTCTTCAACAAGGTGGTGCTGGCCAACGTGCACAACCCCGTCTACCAGCTCTCCACCGACGAGAAGAAGAAGGGAATGATTTGGCAACTCGTGCAGCAGGCGTCATTCGCCGACTCCATCCCGCTCTTCGGCACCCTGCCGATGTATCGCGAGGCCCTGGGCGTCACCTGGTACGATGGCACAGCCGAGAAAGGCCAGAAGTACGAGTATAAAGTAGTCACCCTGCAGGCCGGCCGTCAGCCGGAAGAGAAAGTCACAGCCACCGTCTCCTATCCGCTGACCCCGCGAAGCGATTACGCGATCAAGGTGGGCAAACACGAAGTGAAGGGAGACCGGATCGACCTGAGCTTCACGATCGGCAACAAGCAGGATATGTATGCCGCCAAACTCATGCGTGGCTACTACCTGCAGTCAGACCTCGTCCCGCTGTCCATCCGCGTAGGTTTCCGGAGCGAAAACGATGTGAGCACAGCCATCGTCACCGACACCGCCGCCGTGCGCCGCGGCCTCGTCCTCTACTGCCTGCAGCCGTATGACATCTACGGCAATCCGGGGCGCCCCTCAGACACGATCCGCATCACCAACCTGACCGACCTCGACGAAACAAACTACGCAGGCCTGAATGCGCATCCAGATAAAGGGGGCATCCGCCTGACGTGGCACTTCCCCAAGCCGGAGTTCCTCCGCAGCATCGACATCTACAAGGCCACTGGCTTCCGCGACAGCCTCGACTATCGCTACCTGCTCAGCGTCTCGCCAAGCGACACCTCTTACTTGGATAAAGACGTAATCCCGTCCGAGATCTATTCCTACAAAGTCGTGATCAATAATGCCTACGGCGAAAGTCCGCTCAGCATGAGTGCGATGGGCTGGTACTACGGCGACAAGCCAGCCACAGCGCCCGTCGACCTACGTGCCGAAGTGAGCATGGGAGCCGTGAAACTGATGTGGTCACGCCCAGACGGCGACACAAAGGCTTACTACATCATGCGCTCCGTAGAGGGCGACACGACCCTGCAACAGGTCGGCGCCGCTATCCTTTCCGACAGCTTACTCGTGACGTACACCGACTCCGTGAACGACGTCAACTGTACGATGCTCACCTACGCCGTACGCTCCGAAAACGCCAGCCGCAACCTCAGTCCGCTCTCCGAACGGGTCTATGTAACCCCGATGCGCAACATCCGCCTGCCCGCGCCACAAAACCTGACGACCCACTTTGCCGACAAGCGGGTGTGGGTGTCGTGGGACATGGCCGAGGAGTTCGATCGGAACGTCATGGGCTATCGGCTGGAACGACGCATCGCCCCCACTAACAAGGCAGATACGTCACAACACTTCAAGCCGGTCCGCACCAATAAGATGTTGATGAACTACTACGAAGATGCCGATGTGAAAGAAGGCCTAACATACGAGTACCGACTATTCTCCATCGGAGCTCATGGCCTCGAGAGCTCTCCGTCAGTCGTGTCGAGTTGCCAAGTGCCGGTCGTCAAGCCGCTTTCCATCTCCTCGCTGCAGGTACAGAAGACGAACGGCGGCTACCGCCTGGCATGGGAAGAGACGGAGCAGGAGAACATCGACTGTTATAAGGTCTATCGGGTGCAGGAGAATCAGCCGCCTCGCCTGCTTGCCAAGATGAAGAAGAACGAGACGTCGTACTTTGATTCGGTCAAGGAAGACAAGGTGATTTATCTCTACACCGTCACCTGTACGGGGACGAACGGCGTCGAAAGCGAAGTCGTCCAATGGATGGGTGCGAATTGATGGAGTCCGTGTAGGGGCGAACCTCAGTGTTCGCCCTTTTTTTGTGTGGTGCAGGGTTATCCGAACGCAAATTTCGCAAATGGGCGCAAATCAACGCAAATAACAGTCTTTGTCATTCCGAACACCTCCTCTTGTCATTCCGAACGCAGTGAGGAATCTCGCGGGGTAAAGGGAAGAGATTCTTCGCTTCGCTCTGAATGACAAATCAATGGTTAATGGTCAATGGTTAATTGTTATGCCGGGTACACGCCGAATCATGTATTTAGAAAATAACCATTAACCATTGACCATTCATTTCGGCGTTCGTCCCTTGGGCCTCGGGCGGTGAGCCGACGGAGCAGCGAGCAGGGCGAAAGAAAATCAGGCTGTCCGAAGCGAAGCGAGTTACCTGATTTTCCGACCTGCAAGCGTCGCGAAGGCGTGTGAAGCGCACGAAGCCTTGACCTTTTGGTTACTTTTGGGTCAAGCCAAAAGTGACAAAAAGAGATTCATCGCTGACGCTCTGAATGACAAAAGACGGTGTCCCAAACGCAGAAGAACATCCCCCCAGCCCCCCTTCAAAGGGGGGAAGAGCGTAGCGAAGGGGGATGTTATCCCTTCAAAGGGAGAATTTGCAGGGCTGACCGCTCAAGCTATCGAAAGCCGCATCTTGCGGGGGGAGCGGCTATACCAGTCTTTCTTTGATCGCTTTGATTATGGCTTCCGATTTGGAGTTTACGGCCAGTTTGTGATAGATGCTGTGAATATGTGAACAGACCGTGCCGACGGAGATGTTACAGTTTTGCGCAATCATCTTATAGCTGTCTCCTGCGATCAGCCGTTTGAGTACGTCGAACTCACGTAGGGAGAGGTCGTAGGTGTTTTTATTCTTCTTATCGGGATGGGCGAAAAATTCGAGTACTTTGCGGGCAATCTCGCTCGACATGGGCGATCCGCCGTTAGCTAATTCGATGATCGATTCGATGATTTGTACGGCCGACATTTTCTTGAGCAGATAACCGGTCGCTCCTGCACACAGCGCATCGAAAATCTTTTCCCGGTCTTCGAACACGGTGAGCATCATAACATTGATTTCGGGATAGGCGTCCTTTACCAATCGTGTAGCCTCGATGCCTGAGAGGTAAGGCATGTCAATATCCATGATGATGATATCAGGACGTTCGTTCTCACAGTTTTTGAGGATATCAAGACAATCGCCCCATGCTCCTGCAAACTGCATCATTTCAGAACCTTTTATCAGGTATGTCAGACCTTCTCGCAATGCGTAGTTGTCTTCGTATACGGCTACTTTTATCTGCTTTTCCATTGTTTTTGGGGATTATGATATACTTCTGCAATATTACATCATTTCGGGCCGTTTGTCAATCATATAAATATATGATTTTTGCTTTTTTAACGGTTTGTTCTTGAATGGCGTGAAACCTTTTTGTTGACTCTACATCTCGTTGATTTGCAAACATATTCGGTGAATTTTATGATATTTGATTAGTCAGACGGAATTTATTGGGAGAGCGTCACGTTATTTTTACCGTGAGTTTGATGCTCGTTCCTTTTCCTGCTTCGGAGCGGATGCTCAATTTCCCTCCGATCTTCTCGGCACGAAACTTCATATTGGGCAGACCGCTCCGGTCATATTTTTTTGAGGGGTCAAAGCCTTTACCATTGTCGCTGATGACTAAGCGGAGAACGGAACGGGAAAAGGCAAATTCGATCAAGGCTTCGGTGCATTCGGAATATTTCATGAGGTTGTTCACAGCCTCTTTGGCAATCAGGAAAATATTGCGTCGTTTATCCATGACGATCGTTTGTGAATACAGGGCTTCGGGTGCCGTAATGCTGAAACGGATGTCTTTCGATTCGAAGAGTGGGATGGCATATTCGCGAAGACGAAGGATGAGGGTTCGAAATTCGTCGTTTGCGGGGAGGACGGACCAGATAATATCGTCCATGGACTCAAGCATATTTTGTGCGTTCGTCCCGATTTCGTGGAGCATGTCTCTGGTATAGGAACAGCTGTCATCTTCGGGGTGCTGTACCTGCAGCAGAGAACTCATGATGGAGATGCTGCTGAGGGTGGAGCCTATGTCGTCGTGCAAGTCGGAGGCGATTTTAAGCCGGATTCTTCTTTGTTTTTCCAGATGGTGGCGCCGGTTCAGGTAGATGGCTGCGATAATCGTTGCTACGGCGAGGAGTAGCATGGCGATAAACCACGGTGTTTCCCAAAAGGCCTGACGTATCTCGAAGCGGACCGTTCGGTTGTATCCGAGCCAGTTGCCTTTGTATGCCACGTCGACGATGAAGCGGTACTTCCCGGGAGGCAGGTTGGTGTAGCGCGCTTCGAGATTCTTCGTCGGCGGATTCCACTCCGACTCCAGCCCCTCGAGGCGATAGCGGTAACGTACTTGCTCGTATTCATTGAAGCAGACGGCGGTATAGCGGAAGGTGAGATTGTGCTGGTCGTCCATCGAAGAGAGGCGGAGCGGCACCTCGTCCTCCATTTTCCAGTCGAACGATTCACCGTTGACTAAGACATGTTCGATAAGCAGATTCACCACGTTCGACCGAGCCAGACTCTGCGCCTCCTTCGTCCATCCGGTGCCAACCTGATTGCCGGCAAAGACGTTGCCATAACCATCGATGTTAATCCGGTCGTCGCCTCCGAGGTTTTCGATCAATCCGTTTTGGGTGTCGGTCAACATAAACGATTCGTCATAGGGGTTGAAATAGAGCAATCCGTTGTTTACGATCCACAAGTTGCCTTCCCTGTCCTTGGTCATGTACCGTACGGAGAGGTCTTTCAGCCCGTCGTCAGTCTGGTACGTTCTGAACCGGAAGGTACCTTGTTGATTTTCTCTGATTCGGACCAAGCCCTGTCCTACGATGGTCATCCACATCGTGCCGGTGGTGTCTGTTACAATCGAGTAGGTCTCACCGGGTTTGATACCGGTCGCATACAGCTTGCAGGGAATCTCTTGCGAAAATGTTCCGGTTGGGGGGTCGAACGTGCAAAATCCCCGATGGTTTCCGATCCAGATGCGCCCGTATGAGTCTTCGGCAATCGCCCTGAAGTGCGTGCCGTCTATCAGCGAAGTCGAATCGCCCGGCACATGAAGGAAGCTACGTAGGTTGTTGCGCTGTGCATTGATACATGCGATTCCTCTTCTTCCAGTCCCTATCCATAGATTGTGCCGGCTATCCTCGAAAATCTTGTATATCGTCCGGCCGATAGCTTCCGGTTGCTTGCCGTCGGGCAACAGAAAACGTTTCAGTTGCCGGCTTTCCTGATCTACATACCACAAACCCCGCCGATACGTCCCAACCCAGAGGACTCCGCGATGGTCCTTAAAAATATCGTAAGTACTTAATTCCTCCCGCCGGTCGGTTTCCGTTTGCAGAAAATGCCACGAGTGAGTCCGGGCGCTCCAGTCAGCTATTCCGTAGCTTTGATGGACCATTCCGAAATAGTAATTCTCGGTTGTTTCGTCATGCCATACAGGCATGATCCACGAATAGCTGTATGGCATGTTCACACGGCGAAAGCGATTTTTTTTGCGGTTCTGCCTCCACAGGCCATCGTAGTTGGCTAACCACAGGGTGCTGTCGCGTTGCATGAATATGCTCATGCGGGGGTTCTTGAGAGCCTCACAATTCGATCTGCCTTCAAGCGGTTTCAGTTGTTGTTCGTTTTTGTCGAAAATAAAAAGCCCGCGATCCCAGTCGCATATCCAGAGCTCGTTTGCGTTTTTCTCCATAAAATCACTTACCGCCCATACGTTCGAGGTGGTTTCGAGGCGGTCGCCCGGTTTAGGATATGCCAGATTTTCCCATTGCTCAGTGGCCATGTCGAAACGGGGCATTCCGGATATCCAGCTCAATACCCAGAGGTAATTTCCTTCTTTTACAAACTTGTATACTCCCGGTTGCGAGTGCCGGGAGGTGGCTTGTGTATTGGGGTGGAGTTGGTGAAAGGCGCTCTTCTTTTTGTCGAAGCTGACCAGTCCGGCAACGGTCGCCAGCATCAGCCGGTTGCTGTCCATCGTATGAGAAACGATATCGTAAACCCGGTTGCCAAAGAGTGACTTTTCTTTCGTCACAGGGGGAAGAGGGTGATGGACGATGCCCGACAAATCCGGCTTCATACTGTATAACCCTTCCAGTCCCCCGATCCACAGGATTCCCGCCTCATCCTGATAAAAACAACTGACATAGCCGACCGGATTGCCCTCCGTATCGTTCGGCAGGTTGGTGATGCGATCTGTCCGGATGTCGATCAGTGAGACGCCGTGGGTCGTCCCTACACACAGCAAGGTGTCGCCCAGCATGTAAAGCGACCAGAGCTCGGTGTCGACAATCGATTTGTCATCGCCGGGCGTATGGCGGAAGATTTTGAAATCGTGTCCGTCGTACCTGAACAGGCCGTGTTTACCGGCCAGCCAGATAAAGCCTTGACGATCTTCCTGCAGGGCAATCACGTCGCGAATAGGAGTACCGCCCGGCAATTTTACCTCTTCGAAGAAATATTCCTCGGTTTTGGGATTCAGGGGTAAGGGAACAGGTTGGGCAGAAGCCGGGGAAACGAAGAATGACAAGAACCATAAAACGGTATACATGCAAAGAACGAGACGGAAACGGATTCCGTCGATAACAAACGCGCAGATGTGCAGAAGATATCGCATGTGCTCAATTCTTAGCTTGCCCGAAAAACAGCGCCTTACCCGATAAATGGAGAGTCTGACAGTTTCTCCGGCGTATTTGTTCTATTTGTGGCAAAGATAAGCTATTTTTTGTTTTCTGTTTTGTTTTGCAGGGATTTATTGAGATATACACATTTATAAATGCTCTTTTTTACGTTTTTCGTTTCCGTAAACCATTAAGGATTTAAAAGAAAAATGTTATTTTTGTACCCGGAACATACAATAAATAAATGAATCACAAGATTTATGGATGCTAAAATTCAGGAACTGACCGACAAAATCTATCGGGAAGGCGTGGAAAAAGGGAATGAAGAGGCCGGCCGTATTATTGCGCAAGCAAAGGCAGAAGAACAGAACATACTGCAGAGTGCTCGCGAAGAGGCGGAAGAGATCGTGGCCCAAGCCCGCAAAGAGGCGGCCGAATGGAAGAAAAATACGGTATCGGAGCTGAAAATGTTTGCATCGCAGGCTGTGGAAGCGTTGAAGAGCGAAGTCACGAATCTGATCACCGGTAAAGTGGCTTCCGAAAATGTGAAAGCCGCATCGACGGATGCGGACTTTATGAAAAAGATGATGCTCGAAATAGCCCGGGAATGGACGAAGAACGGTGCGATCTCCATTCAGACCTCCGATGCGAAAGCGCTGACATTGTACTTCCAAGCCAATGCCGTTGACCTGCTGAATCAAGGTGTCACCATCGAAGAAGTGAACGGACGGAAGACGTCCTTCTCCATTGCTCCGGCTGACGGTTCGTATAAGATCAGCTTTGGAGAAGAAGAATTTATCACCTATTTCAAGGAGTTTTTGCGCCCTCAACTCATTGATATCCTGTTCTGATGAGCAAATATTACTACCTAATCGCCGGGCTGCCCGATATTGCGCTCGATGATGGTAAGCGTATGTATACGGTGGCTGATTTCAAACACGAAGTCATGCCGATGTTGTCGGCAGGCGATCAAAAACGGTTTGTTTATTTTTTTCTCCGGTACGATAACCGGAATGTGTTGTCGTTTCTTCAGAAGAAAGAGATGCCGTGGGACGAACGGGGGAATATCCCGTACGAAGCCATTGAGCAGCTTTATCAGGCCTTGAGAGAAGATGAAACGCCACCTCGGTATGCGGCTGTTCCTGCATATATCCGGGACTTTATAAAAGAATATATAGTGGCGATGGAGAAAGGCGAAACGTCCGATATCCCCTGGGAAGACAGATTGTCGGCCCGTTATTACCGATATGCCATGGAGGTGAAAAACGATTTTATGGTTCAATGGTTCGAACTGAATCTGAATATCGGGAATATTTTGACTGCCATCAACTGCCGCAAGTACGATCTGGACAGGAAGCTGTTCTTGGTCGGTGACAATGAAGTGGCTGAAGTGTTGCGTACCTCCAATACACGCGATTTCGGACTGAGTGACACCATCGATTATCTTCCCGAATTACTCCGTATGACTGAAGAGACGAATCTGCTTATGCGTGAAAAAAAAATAGACCTTCTGAAATGGAACTGGCTCGAAGAACATACATTTTTTAAGACGTTCGATTTCGAGAGCGTCTTTGCTTACCTGTTGCGGGTCGAGATGATCGAACGCTGGACAGCGCTTGATAAGGCGGCGGGCGAAAAGACCTTCCGACAAACGGTGGAAACCATGAAAAAAGAGAGTGCCGGGGTATTGGACGAATTTAAAAGAAATAATACAAAATAAGATATGACGACGAAAGGTAGTGTAAGGGGAATCGTTTCGAACTTAGTGACTGTGGAGGTTGAAGGGGTTGTTTCCCAGAATGAAATCTGTTATATCACCGTCGGAGGTGTGAAGTTGATGTCCGAGGTTATTAAGGTCATCGGAAGAAATGCATATGTGCAAGTGTTTGAAAGTACGCGCGGTATGAAGGTCGGCGATGAGGCCGAGTTTATGGGGCATATGCTCGAGGTAACGCTGGGGCCGGGTATGCTCTCCCGCAATTATGACGGATTACAGAACGACCTCGACAAGATGACCGGGGTATTTCTCAAACGGGGCGAGTACACGTATCCGCTGAATGACGAGCGGCTTTGGGATTTTAAACCGTTGGCACATACGGGTGATACGGTAGAGGCCGGCTCGTGGCTCGGCGAAGTGGATGAAAACTCGCAGCCGCACCGTATCATGGTGCCCTTCACTTTCGAAGGAAAATATAAAGTAAAATCGGTGGTTCCCGAAGGACAATATCGGGTAACGCATACGATCGCTGTCGTGACCGATGAGGTGGGGCAAGATCATGACGTTACGATGATACAGAAATGGCCGGTAAAGAAGCCGATCGTTTGCTATAAAGAAAAGCCGCGCCCCTATAAGCTGCTTGAGACAGGCGTGCGTATCATCGATACGGTGAATCCGATCGTAGAAGGGGGGACGGGCTTTATTCCCGGCCCGTTCGGTACGGGAAAAACCGTGTTGCAGCACGCCATATCGAAGCAGGCCGAAGCCGATATCGTGATTATTGCAGCCTGTGGCGAACGTGCCAACGAGGTGGTGGAAATCTTCGTCGAATTTCCGGAGCTGATCGATCCGCATACGGGACGCAAGTTAATGGAGCGTACGATTATTATCGCGAATACGTCGAACATGCCTGTCGCCGCACGTGAAGCATCCGTTTACACGGCTATGACGATCGCCGAATATTACCGTTGCATGGGACTGAAAGTGCTGCTTATGGCTGACTCTACGTCGCGATGGGCGCAGGCGTTACGTGAGATGTCGAACCGGTTGGAAGAACTTCCCGGACCCGATGCTTTTCCGATGGACTTGTCTGCCATCGTAGCCAACTTCTACGCTCGTGCCGGGATGGTGGTGCTGAATAATCACCAAACCGGCTCCGTAACCTTTATCGGAACCGTATCGCCTGCCGGAGGAAACCTGAAAGAGCCGGTAACGGAAAATACGAAGAAAGTAGCCCGGTGCTTTTACGCCCTTGAGCAGGCGCGTGCCGACCGTAAACGTTATCCGGCCGTCAATCCGATCGACAGCTACTCGAAATATCTCGAATATCCGGAGTTCGGCGAATATATCTCAAAGCATATTTCGGACGACTGGATCGGCATGGTCAATGAAGTAAAAACGCGTATGTTGCGCGGAAAAGAAATCTCGGAACAAATCGATATTCTCGGTGACGATGGGGTTCCGGTCGATTATCACGTGACTTTCTGGAAATCGGAGCTGATCGACTTCGTCATCCTGCAACAGGATGCTTTCGATGCGATAGACTCCGTCTGTCCGCTCGAACGGCAGGAATACATGTTGAAAAGAGTCATCAATATCTGTCGCACCGACTTTGCTTTTGAAGACTTCCTGCAAGTCTCCGAATATTTCAAACGGATGATTAACCTCTTTAAGCAGATGAACTATGCGGAGTACAAGAGCGATAAGTTCTTCGAATATGACAGGCAGATAGAAGCATTGGTCGATGAAAAAAATAAAAAATAATCCATTATGGCAACAAAAGCATTTCAAAAGATATTTACGAAAATCACACAGATAACCAAGGCTACCTGCTCTCTGAAAGCCACAGGCGTAGGATATGACGAACTGGCTACGGTCGACGGGAAATTGGCGCAAGTCGTAAAGATGGTCAACGATGAAGTGACCCTGCAGGTGTTTTCCGGTACCGAGGGGATCCGTACCAATGCGGAGGTCGTATTTATGGGCAAAGCTCCTTCGCTGAAGGTGGGTGATCAGTTGGCCGGACGCTTTTTTAACGCATACGGAGATCCGGTAGACGGTGGTCCCGTTCCCGAAGGTCGTGAGGTTGAAATCGGTGGCCCTTCGGTGAACCCTGTACGACGTAAACAGCCGTCGGAACTGATCGCTACGGGGATTGCCGGTATTGACCTGAACAATACGCTCGTGACCGGACAGAAGATTCCGTTCTTTGCCGATCCTGACCAGCCCTTCAATCAGGTGATGGCGATGGTTGCCTTGCGTGCTCAGTCCGATAAAATCGTATTGGGAGGCATGGGAATGACAAACGACGACTATTTGTTCTTTAAAAATACGTTTAGCAATGCCGGAGCGCTCGACCGCATCGTCAGCTTTATCAACACGACGGAAGACCCTTCGGTAGAACGTATTCTGGTACCCGATATGGCACTGACGGCGGCCGAATATTTCGCAGTCGAAAAAAACGAGAAAGTCTTGGTGCTGCTCACCGACATGACGAACTATGCCGATGCGCTTTCCATCGTCTCGAACCGTATGGACCAGATTCCGTCGAAAGATTCCATGCCGGGATCGCTCTACTCCGATCTGGCGAAAATTTACGAAAAGGCGGTGCAGTTCCCCGAAGGCGGATCTATTACGATCATTGCCGTAACAACCCTTTCCGGAGGCGATATCACTCACGCTGTGCCGGACAATACGGGATACATCACCGAAGGACAGCTTTACTTGCGTCGTGACAGCGATGTGGGTAAGGTTATCGTCGATCCGTTCCGTTCACTGTCGCGTCTGAAACAGCTCGTTACCGGTAAAAAGACACGCGAGGATCATCCGCAGGTGATGAATGCCGCCGTACGTCTCTATGCCGATGCGGCTGATGCCAAGACGAAAATGGAGAACGGGTTCGATCTGACCGATTACGACGAACGTGCGCTGGCTTTCGCCAAAGATTATTCGGAGAGATTGCTGGCGATCGACGTGAATCTCGACACGACGGAAATGTTGGATGTGGCATGGACGCTGTTTGCGAAACACTTCAAACAGACGGAAGTCAACATCAAGCAGGAGCTGGTAGATAAGTATTGGCGCGATGCCCGTTGAGGCCTTGTGCAGGAGATGAACGAAAAACGATATGGCGATTAAATTTCAATACAACAAGACTTCGCTTCACACGCTCAATAAACAGTTGAAAGTGCGTGAACGTGCGCTCCCTACCATAAAAAGTAAGGAGAGCGCCTTGCGTATGGAGGTGAAGCGGACGAAGGATGAAATCGCGGTGCAGGAAGACCGGCTGGAAAAGGAAATCCGTACGTACGATTTCATGATGGCGCTTTGGAACGAGTTCAGACCGGAGCTGATTTCGGTGAAGAACGTCGGACTCTCTTCCAAGAAAATCGCCGGTGTATTGGTGCCGGTGCTGGACGGGATCGAGTTCGAGACGGCACAATACAGCCTGTTTAACATGCCATCGTGGTTTGCCGACGGGATCGAATTATTAAAGACACTGGCTACAACCGGTATCGAGGTGGAGTTTACTTACCTCAAACTGAATATGCTCGAACGTGCCCGACGTAAGACGACGCAGAAACTCAACTTGTTCGAAAAGGTACAGATCCCCGGCTATAAAGATGCCATCCGGAAGGTCAAACGGTTTATGGAAGACGAGGAAAGTCTCTCTAAATCATCGCAGAAAATCATGCGTAACAATCAGGAAAAGCGGAATGCGCAGAAAGAAAAGGAGGTAGAAGCATGATCGTAAAAATGAGCAAATACGCCTTTATGGTGTATCATAAGGAATACGACGAATTTCTTGAGCGATTGCGTGGTATGGGCGTGGTGCATATTCAGGAAAAACGTTCGGAGAAAGAGGATGAAGGTTTGCAACAGTTGCTGGCCGAACGAAAACGTTTGCGGAATGAACTGCGTTATCTGAAGCGAGTGCAGGAGGATGGGCTCAAAGAACTCAAGGATGAGGCCAAGAGCACGAAAAGCAAGCTGAAACCGGAGTTGGAGATCGCGCCCGAGCGACCCGTAACCGTGGAGGAAGGACGTATGTTGCTAAACCGTATTGAAGACTTGCGCAACCGTATCGAAAAGGCACAGGCTGCTGAACAAGCGGTGGAAAAAGATATGGCTGCCATGGCAGTTTGGGGCGAGTTTGACTATGCCAATCTCGATCGATTACACGATGCGGGCTATGAGGTAACATTCTTTTCATGTCCGGCATCTCGCTACGATGAAGCTTGGAGAGAGGCCTATAACGCTGTTCCGATCAGCGTAGTACAGTCGGTAGCGTATTTTGTCACGATTACACCTGTTGGAACGGTGTTGGAGATCGACGCTGAGCGAGTGAAGATGCCGGAAAAAGGGTTGAAAGACTTGCAGGCTGATTTTCTGGCACAACGACAGGAAAAGGCGGAACTGAACGAGGAGATGCTCCAAATCGCCACCAAGGACTACAAGACATTGGAGGCATACGACCGTTTGCTGTCGAACGAATATGCATGGGGCAATGCCAAGGTGCAGACAAACCGTGAGGCCGACGATCGACTGATGCTTCTCGAAGGGTGGATACCGGCAGCGCAGGAGCAGAGCCTTGAGGCCGAACTGGATCGAAATAACTACTATTTCCGGAAATTGGATATCACTCCTGAGGACAATATTCCGATAGATCTGGAAAATAATTGGTTCAGTCGGTTGTTTGAATCGATAAGCCGACTCTATATGCTGCCCAAATATAGTGAGTTGGATTTGACTCCTTTCTTCGCTCCTTTTTTTATGATCTTTTTCGGGCTCTGCCTGGGAGATTCCGGATACGGATTGTTTCTTCTTGTTGTAGCAACAGCTGTAAAGATGATAAAAGGGAAGACATTGAAACCGTCCATGAAGGGAATCTTATCATTAGTACAGTTGTTGGGGATGGCTACATTCCTCTGCGGACTGCTGACAGGAACTTTCTTCGGAGCCAATTTGTACGACTGGGGCATTCCTCTTTTTGATACCTTAAAAGAGAAGATTTATTTTGATAATAATAAGATGTTCTCTTTATCCTTGATATTGGGGGTTATCCAGATTATTTTCGGGATGTGTCTTAAGGCGGTGAACAAAGCCAAACAGTTTGGGTTTGTCTACAGTTTATCTACCGTTGGATGGATTATTCTGCTAGTCAGCATGGGGGGCGCTTTTTTATGGCCGCAGGCCATGCCGATGTTCGGGACGAATCACTTGATTGTTCTGAGTTTGGCGGGGCTCTTGATCTTCTTTGTCAATTCGCCCGGAAAGAATCTTCTGCTCAATGTCGGTCTTGGATTATGGGATACATACAATATGGCCACCGGCCTGCTCGGAGATGTGCTTTCTTATGTACGTTTGTTTGCATTGGGATTGTCGGGAGGCATTTTGGCCGGTGTATTCAATAGTTTGGCCGTCGGGATGAGCCCGGATCATGTTGTATTCGGTCCGGTAGTAATGGTGCTGATATTCGTTATCGGACATGCGATCAATATTTTTATGAACGTGTTAGGCGCACTTGTCCATCCCATGCGTCTTACCTTTGTGGAGTTTTTCAAAAATTCGGGTTATGAAGGAGGGGGACTGGAGTATAAGCCATTTAAAAAAATGAGGAACGAATAAACAAAAACGAATTCTTTAAAATAACTAATTCTTTAAATGTAATGGAAGCAAATTTATTGTTAGCTTATGTAGGCATCGCAGTAATGCTTATCTTGTCGGGAATCGGGAGTGCCTATGGGGTAACCATTGCCGGGAATGCGGCTGTGGGCGCATTGAAAAAAAATGACGGGGCCTTCGGAAACTTTATCGTGTTGACGGCTCTTCCCGGTACACAAGGATTGTACGGGTTTGCCGGATATTTCATGTTTCAGACCATCTTTGGGGTGTTGACGCCTCAGATCACGGCTTTCCAGGCTGCTGCCATATTCGGGGCCAGTTTATCGTTGGGATTTGTCGCGTTATTCTCGGCATTGCGCCAGGGAGGCGTATGTGCCAATGGGATTGCCGCAATCGGACAGGGACATAACGTGTTTACGAATACGCTGATCTTAGCGGTATTCCCCGAATTATATGCGATTGTGGCCTTGGCCGGTGTATATCTGATGGGGAGTGCAATTGTTTAATATGGGGTAACAAGTAGAGTGAAAAAACGAAAGAGCATGTCTTTTTGTTTTTTTACTGATAGTGCCCCTTTAACAATAGGAATGGGATGTGCCATGGATGTTTGAGGTATGGCACATCTCCTTCTCATTATATTTCTTTTGATATTTCAATGTGGTTTCTTTTTCTAATCTTAAGCGTAGGCATAAACCAATCTTTTATGATTCTATAGGGGCTCTAAATATGAAAAGAAATCGGATGAATAAAACCTGAAACATCTGTTGAATAAACTTTATGTTGTATCTTTGTGCCCTTGTTAAGAAGAATAGCTATGAATTATAAAGTTTTATTGATGTTGATCCTGGTAGTGATGCTGGGGGCGTGCAGTACACCTCGGAATGTCGCATACTTTCAGGGAATAGATGAATTGACGGCGAAGCAGCGGGAGCTGATGACGCAGACGTATAATCCGAAAATCTGTGCGGATGATCTGCTGACGATTAATGTGTCATCCAAAGATCCTTCGGTCGCAGCTCCTTATAATCCGCCCGCATATAGCTATTACATGCAGGGAGAACAGCAGGTTAATGCTGCCACCGTACAAAACGTATATACCTATCTGGTCGATAAGGAGGGGTATATCATCTTTCCGGAGTTGGGGCGTGTCCATTTGGCCGGTTTGACACTTCACGAAGCAAACGAGAAGTTGCAGGAGATGATTAAGGAAGGACTGCCGGAAGCGTTAGTCAATGTGCAGATTGTAAATTTCAAGGTAGCGATCATGGGAGAAGTCAATCGAACGAATGTTTATACGATCAAGAATAACCGGGTCTCGATACTGGACCTGATTGCCATGGCCGGCGATTTAACGATTAATGCCCGACGTGAGAACATTCTCCTGATTCGGGATAATGACGGTAAAAAAGAGATTATACGTTTGAATATTGCCGACCCGAATATTTTTGCTTCGCCTTATTTTTATCTGCAACAAAACGATGTTGTTTACGTAGAGCCGAATAAAGCAAAGAAGCGGAATGCCAATTTCAGCTCGGCACAACAATATACGTTGACGATGTTTTCTACCATACTTACCGCAGTATCGGTTATTACCACCATTGTAGTTGCTCTTAGAAGAAAATGAATGAACTTATGGAAAATAACGATGAAGTAATCGGATTGAAAGGAATTATTGTACGTTATCTGCGTCATTGGAAATTATTCCTGATTGTCTTTATTCTTTCTTTTATTCCGGCGATATTGTATTTGGTTTTTTATCCTCGTACCTATGAATTTAAAACACGCATTCAAATACAGGAAGAACAATCGTTGGGCGGAGCGAGTCTGGCGATGGGTGAAGCGGCCGGATTGATGAAGTCGTTCGGCATCGGCGGAGGATCAGCCGGGAGTATCAGTATTGATGATGAGATGTCGATTCTTTCGTCTAATCAGCTTTTCTGTAAGATGATTCTCGACATGGGGCTATATGCGGAATATACGAAGCCGTACTCTTTCTATAAGATGTATCAAGATGCACCGCTCGTCCTTACTCCAGACTCTGCAACGTTGGCCGCTTTGGACGATGAATACCGTTTCTCGGTGTCGGTCAACCCCGGGAAGATTAAGGTGAAAGTTGCGAACAGCGCGGATAGCCGGAAGTTTACATTCACATCGCTACCGGCCGAGATAACGATCGGGAGAAGCCATTTTGTGCTCGATTACAATAAGAATGCGAAAGAAAAAAATGAGTCCTTCGGTTTGAAAATACGTTGTATGCCACCCAGCTGGCTTGCCGAAGAAATGATCGACGGATTCCTTGTGGAAGATTATTCGAAGACTTCAAACATTATTGAGGTTACTTGTCGGGATCATGAAAAAGAACGTGGAAAAGACATGTTGACGACCCTGATTCGTGAATACAATAAGGATGCCGGATCATTCAGGCGAACGGAAAACATGAAACTTCTGACGTTTATCGATGGTCGGATTCACCATATCATGGCCGAACTGCAACAGGTCGAAGCCAATATCGAAGGGTATAAGACGAAAAACAGAATGACGCTTTTGGAGTCTGATGTGATGTTTTATGCCGAGCAGATGAAGGAATTACAGGTAAAGATCATCGAAGTCGAGGCTGAGTCGCAAGTGATAAAGATGATGGACGATTATATTAAAAATCCGAATAATAAGTATAATGTGATTCCTTCACTGCTGTCTGCCGATGGTGAAAAAGGAGGAGCGATTTCCGTTTATAATGAAGCCATCGTGGAGCGTAATCGTCTCTTGAAGAATTCGAATGAAAAGAACCCCGCCTTTCGGAGCGTGAGCGATCAGGTAGATAAACTGCGTGAAGGGGTGTATCAAATGATTGACAACTCGAAAAAAGGCTATCAGATCGTCTTGCAGGACTTGAAGGGAAAAGAGAAGCAATTGCTTGATAAAATGCGCAGTGTACCGGCTCTGGAGCGTGAATATGTGGATTTTAAGCGTCAACAGGAAATCCTTCAGGGGGTATATCTGATCCTTTTGCAAAAGCGCGAGGAGATAGAATTGGCTATCGGACAACAAACAGAGCGTGCCCGTGTAGTGGATAAGGCGTATATGCTGCAGAAGTCAGTAGGACCCCGTAAGTTGTACGCTGCGATTGCGATACTGGTCTTGACCTTGATCATCCCCGTAACATGGATAGAGTGCCGCGACATATATGCTTCCATAAAGGAAGAATATCGGCGTGGAGACAAGACGGATCAATGATGGTGTGAGCAATGAAGCAAAGAGGTGGGCTCGTAGGGCTTTTATTTGCTGCCTTTCTTCTGAATAGTTGTCATACGACGTATGTCGATATGGAGCAATCGATGGCGCATATTGCCGTGATTTCTCATGCCGGAGGTCCGTATGGGCCGCCGAACAGTCTGAAAGCCATTGAAGGTTCGATGAGGGCCGGGGTGGATGCGATAGAAATAGATATTCAAATGTCGAAAGATGGAGCATTAGTCGTTTTTCATGATGAATCAATCGACCGTTTGACTGATGGTTCGGGAAAGATCAAAGATTTGACATTGGATGAGCTCCAACAACATTCATTACGAAACTCAGACCGTTCTTTATCAACGGAGAGAATTCCGACTTTAGCAGCAGTGGTCGACCATGTAAATAAAAGGGTTCCGTTGATATTGGAAGTCAAAGATTATGAAAATACAAAGTTGCCATTCAAATTGGCAGAGTTGATCCGAGAAAAGGATTTGTATAAACATGTGGTGGTTATCTCATTCGGCTATAATTGTCTTAAGGCTATTCATGAAATTGACTCGACTATTACTTGCCAATACTTGTTGAACAGGAGAGAGCAGTTGGACGATTTGCTGGAGAATAAATTTATTTCGACCATCTTGATCGACTATAATTCGTTTGATGCAGAAATAGTTCGTAAGATACATCAAAAGAGAAAGAAGGTGATCACCTATACATTGAACTCACAGAAAATTATTCCGGCCGGTTTATATTCTATTGTGGATGGCATTATTACGGATGATCCCGAATTATGGATGGGGATCCGAATGAGAAATATGTTATATTACAAAACATCGGAATGAGTTTGTTAAGAGACTTTTTCAAATCATCAAGTCTTTATTTTTTAGGCAATGTGTTGACAAAGCTGATCGGTTTCCTTATGTTACCGGTTTTTACCGAATACCTTAATACTAACGAATACGGATATTATGATGTAGCAAATACGTATCTCAATTTGGTTATTTCATTTTTATTTCTCGATATCTACGTGGGTATTATGCGCTTTATCTACGATCAGAAGGAAACGGAAACAGCCTATAGACCTATATTTAACGGTTTTCTGATTTTTATGGTATCGCTGGTTCTATATACCATAATTTCTTGGGGGATATGGTTCTTCAATGACATTCCATATTTTATATATATCTACGGATATGGTATATGTTTGGTATTTAATAATTTATATGGGTATATGGCGCGTGCTTTTAAGAAGAATCTCTTATTTGCCGGATCAGGTATTGTAGCTACGCTGATTACGGCAATCATTAATTTTATAGGGTTGAAATATTTTCATGCGAACATAGAGATTTTGTATATTGCTGCGATGTTGGGGCTGCTTTCTCAGATTATTGTGATAGAGTGTCATGTGCCGGTACTCCGGAAACTTTCATTTTCTCTTTATGACCGGAAATTGTTCTTCAGTTTGTATAAATTTTCGTTGCCGTTATGCCTGAATTCTTTGGCTTTCTGGCTTCTTACCGGATATGGAAATGTAATGATTTCAAGGTTGTTAGGGTTGGAGCAGAATGGTGTTTATTCAATTGCGGTCAAATTTGCACTTGTCATTAACCTGGTTGCCATGTGTTTTAATATGGCTTGGCAGGAAGTTTCTTTCGAAAGAGGAAATGAAGACCGTACCTCTCTGGGCCTTTTCTACAGCAGAGCGATCAACCTGCTGATTTCTTTTTTATGTATCGGAATGTTGTGTCTGATTCATTTTTCTTATATCGTGTTTCCCTATATGATCGATAGTCAGTATGCCGAGGCTTTTTCGATTATCCCGTTGGCGATTCTTTCGGCCGGCATTGCGGTAGTAAGTAGCTTTATGGGACAAATCTATGCTGCGCTGAAAAAAACGAATGTGATTATGTATTCAACTGTTACGGCAGCCATTGTAAATATGATTTGTATGCCTTTGTTTATCTCTCGATGGGGAATTCACGGGGCAATTATGTCATTGATCCTTAGTTATTTGCTCAATGTGGTTATGCGATTTTTCTGGATACGAAGCATGGTGCATATACGGCTCAATTATCTATTTCTTGCTATCTTTGCCGTTGCGTTGATTGTTTCGGGATATATCTATTATCAGGGAGAAATGATGATCAATGTCTTGGGGATCATTCTTTTTTTCTGTTTCGGAGCGATCTATCAACGGGACTTCCTATATACGTTGTATCGAAAGATATATGGCCATACCCAATGAAAGAAAGAGCATGGATATTTCAGAGATAAATGCCGAAGGAACGCAACTCAGGAAGCATCAGCTTAAAATGTTGGAGATGCTGAAATATGTAGATAAACTATGTCGGAAGCATGATATTCCCTATTATCTATCGGGGGGGACCTTATTGGGAGCCGTGAGGCATCAGGGCTTTATTCCGTGGGACGATGATCTGGATATCATCTTGATGAAAAAAGATTTTCGACGCTTACTGAATGTGCTACGCAATGAGCCTTCTGTTGACTATGTGCTCCAGTGTCATCAAACAGACCCGTATTATATTGCTCCATATGCCAAACTTCGGATGAAGAATACACAGATTCGGGAATGGAATGAGAATGATATATATTATCGATACAGGGGAATATATATAGATATATTCTTTTTGGAACCGGCCGTACCGTTTTTCCATTATATTGCCAATCATTTGCAGAATATATTGATTCGTTTTGCCGGATTGAATCCGACAAGAAGAATAAAACCGATATTGACCGGGTCATTTTATATGTTACTCTATCGGTTTTTATTTCCCGTATTCAATATGTTTTCTCTTTTACTGAGAAGAGACTGGTTAAGTTATCCGTTAGGATCATTTTTTAATACACAGTTTGAAAAAGAATCGTATATTTGTTCCTCGACGAAGCATTTTGAGGATCGACTATTTCCGGTGCCTCTTAAATGGGATACTGTCTTAAGGGCTCAATACGGTGAATATCATATTCTTCCTGATTTGGATAAGATAGAATCTCATATTCAATCAATCAGCTTTTGAATAAATAAATGAAAAAGAATTTGTTAATTATACAGCATGTTTATCCCTTAGGACAAAATACAGGGGATAAAATACGAACGATGAATATGATTAAATCTTTAGATAATATAGGATTTAATGTTTATTTCATCGCGTTTTTTACCAGGGGATTGCGGCGTATATTCAAAGAAAAAGTAAGCTATCATGCTGCTTCTCGAAAAGTTTTCTATATTTACTCTCTGCCCAATCGGTTGTATTTGAATAAGCTGGCTGCATGGTTGCGTTCGCTGGCTGTTTGGATGGTGTGTAGATATTATAAAATAGATGTTATTCAGGCAGAATTAACGCACTCCGTTTCTTCTACAAAATTGGTGCCTGAAATACCGCTTGTCACAGATTTTCACGCAGATTTTGTTCCGGAGCTTGAGATGAGAAGTTTTTCAAATTATAATATCAACTGTGCCAAACAAGATAATATGTATGCCTTGAAGCGATCGGTACGAACGATTACCGTTTCTCAAAATCTGCATCGGAATCTATCGGTATATTGTGATTCTAATGCAGTCAATTATGTATTGCCCTGTAACTTTGATGCACAGCCATTTAGAGAGTTGCCATCCGATATTCGACAACGTATGAGACGTAAATATATGTTGGAGGATAGAATTGTTCTTTGTTATTCGGGAGGTTTGCATGTTTGGCAATGTATCGAAGAGACGATCACGATCATTTTACAATTGTACAGAAAAAATTCCCGTTATTTCTTCTGTTTATATACTTGTGATGATACCACGGAGGTAGAGTATAAATTGAGATCGATGAAAGGAAATTATATGATAAAAAAGTTGTCTAGATCGGAAGTTCCGGCGTATCTTTCACTGATTGATGCAGGTTTTGTTTTGCGTAAAGACAGTCCGGTGAATACGAATGCATCACCCACGAAGAGTGCTGAATACTTTGCTGCGGGAGCCATGGTGATTGCTTCACGATATGCGGGCGATGTACCGGATATGATACGTGACGCCGGACAGGGAATTATCTTGCCTTGTTTGTCATTGACGGATAAGGATATCGATCAATTGGATAAGGCGGTGACAACTTATTGCAGGGACTATGATTTCAATTCCAAGATCGTGAAAGATTATGTTTTTCAAAACCGGATATGGACATATAATGAAGAGAAATTAAGATCGTTATATCAGGATATCGGTCTCCTACCGGTGTGAGAGCGGGTATTCCGATAGCATTAAATATACATTATACGTTTGCCAGGCAATATGCTCCCAATTATAGGAGGTTAAATCATACGTGTGAGAGACAGGATTCTCTAATTTCTTTTCAATAGCTTCACTTAGCGCGAGGATGCCGTTTTTACTATAATGAAAATAGCAATCGGAAGGGAGATTGACAGCCTTATTAGCCGGTATGTCACTCACTAATACCGGGATCTGATAACTCATGGCTTCTAACAGCGTAAAAGGCAGTCCCTCATGTGATGAGGGAAGTACAAATAATGCGGCATGCGCATATAGCTGTTGTAAAGGATTGCCTTTAATCATGCCTGTCAGAATAACATGGTGTTTCTTTGCAATGGCCTTCAAAGATTTTGAATAATGGTTTTCGTGATCGGCATCTCCGGCAATTACCAACCGATAATCAGAAGCGTACGTCGTTTTTGCGTATGCAAGAATGAGTTTGTCGAAATTCTTTTCCTCGACAAAACGCCCGACCGCTAAAAGGTATTTTCTCGGTTTTAAGCCCAACTGACGAATGTAATCGGTTTCATTGATAGGAGTGGACGGTGGATTAACTCCATTGTATATGAGATGAGTATTCTCTCTGTGATACTTCGTTTTGAGGAGGTTTTGAATGACTGTTGAAATGACAATTACTTCATCGGCCCATCGGGCGACACAAAACTCTCCAAACCGTAAAACGAACTTGGCCAATCGTCCCCATTTCCGACGATCGTAATCGGGGCCGTGGTGGGTCGCAACGACCTTGAGCCCGAGTAATTTGGCAAAAGGAATGGCAATCGAAGGCCCAATTGCCTGAATATGGATGATGTCGGCTTTCGTCCGAAAGGCATACCAGACGCTTCTGAACGTATGAACGGCAGCCTCCAACCCTTGTCTTTTAGGCGTATTCAAATCTTTGAATTTTACGCCTTCATAAACGGTAAGGGGAGAAGCCTCTCTGACGAAAGGCTTCCGTCTGGTAACCGTCATGTCACATCCCAGTTTGACCAACCGGGGACATAACTCTTCGCAATGGGTTTCGACTCCTCCCTGTATGCGGGGAAACCCTCTCAGTCCGGTGACAACAATCTTCATAATCTCAGATCGCCTTGTGTTGGGTCCTGCCCCACATCATACCATTTACGCTCCAGACAAAGAGGTTGGTGAAGAAGACTCCGTACTTTATTCTTCAGCATCCATTTAAGCGGATGACGAATGTACTTTTTCATCACAGGGGAAGCAGTGCCAACCATCCAGCAGTTTTTTGGACAGCTGCGTACTTGAGCTCTTACTTTTTCTGCTTGCTCACTCTCCCAGATCTCTTTGAAGGAAGAGGCTTGCCGGATATTTCCCATACTCTCCATCCAGTACCGTTTCTCCAAGCCGTTGCATGGATAGACTTCGCCGTACGGGTCTACAAAGAAGTTGACTAAGCCGGCCTCACAAGGCAACATTCTTCGGTTTCCTTCAATATAGTTTATCAACCCATTATTGAAAAAGGCGCGTGCCCATGATTTCGGATGATTTTCTTTTAATTGCATGGCAATCAACTCTTCGAAGTCGGCGATTACTTTGTCCTTATTCGTGATCCGGTTATCGTATTTATGAAAATAGTAAGAGTTGTGAAACGCTGCCGTAGCAAATTCCATGCCCAGACTTTTCGACAGTCGATAGAGAGAAAGCATATCGGTCGAATTGTTGTTGCTGACCGTACAACCGAACCCGATGTCTTTCACTCCCATTTCTTTTAATAGAAGTAACGTACGCAGTCCACGGTCAAATCCTCCTGATTTTCCACGTAATTCGTCATTCTTCTGAGACAGTCCTTCAATACTGACCCTGATTCCGATGCGGGGATGTTTTTTTGCCAGATCGATGATTCGGTCTTCAAACCAGCCGGATGTAGAGATAACAACCCGTGGCGACTTCGTGAATAAAACCTTGACAATGGCTTCGAGGTCTTGCCTGACAAATGGCTCTCCTCCGGTGATATTTACAAATTTTACATGGGGCAGAATTTCCAATTCCTCCGGTTGAATCTCTTTTTTTACTTCGGTCGGATTATTCCAGATGTCGCACATCTTACATCGCATCGGACAACGATACGTCGTAATAATGCACATATCTGTAGGAGGATATATCTTAATAGCCATAAATTTTCATTAGTTTTACATAAAACGTTTCGGAAGAAAATTTATTTTGTGCGTCAATCGCTATTTTTTCAAAAGGGTAATCTTCCGTAAAATGCTCGAAGCAGTCAAGAATTTTGGCACGTAGCTCTTTGATACCTCCGGGGGGAAATAAATCCCCGTTTATTCCGACCTTAATCAACTCCGGTATGCCGCCTATCGTAGCGCCTAATACAGGTGTTCCCAAGCAAAGCGATTCAATCGCTCCATACGGATTATTTTCGTAGCAAAGCGATGGGATCACCGAGAAGCGAGCTTGTTGAATGAGCGGGAACAACTTCTCCTGTGGAAGGTATCCTAAAAACTCAATATGATCCGAGGGATATGTTTTACGGAAATCTTCCAATAATGGTCCTCCCCCGATCACTTTTAACGGATAGGGCAGCTCTTTTGCTGCTTCGAGCAGGATGCTTACACCTTTTTCCGTTGAGAGACGGCCCGCATAGCAATAGTACTCTTTTTTCTGATAACAAGGAGGTACTTGTTTATACATGAAATTGTGCAGCACTTCTATTTGCTTGTCCTGATAACCTGCGGCAACCATTTTCTCCTTTAAAAAAGAGCTGGGACTGATGAATCGGTCTGTGATGCGTTCCAGCTTGATACGATTCCAATATACGGCCTCCATCCATGCCAACAAGCTGGCTGCACGACTGTTTTTCATACATCGAACTCTAAAGACGTGGGCTTTGTTCTTGAAGCAAAGTTCGCAAGGCTTGTTCTCTCGTAAGCATAGATACGTAGGACAAATTAATTTATAATCGTGCATCGTCCAGACCACGCGAATACCTCTTTGATGGGCTGTCTGTGCAATGACCGGAGATAGATATGAGTGAATATTATGCAGGTGCACGATATCGGGTTGGAAGTCGGAAAGAAGCCGGTTGAATTTTTTGACCACCTGAGTGTCTGAAAATACCCGCTTGAGGGCTTTGACCTTTTGTGTAAGGCCGGCTTGGGAAAAACTGACTTCTTCAGGGAAATACTCTTCCCACGCTGTCGGGAGATTTTCGGCATAACGCATACTGAATACGGCCACTTCGTGCCCGTGTTTCTTTAATAACTCTTCTGTAGTGAGTACGGCCGTGCAGTCTCCACCCCTGAAATAGTAGAATTTATTGACTAAAAGTATCCGTGCCATATCATTTTACTTTTTCAAGGGGCGTCGTATTCAATTTATACTTGATATCTGAAAAGATTAATCCCAACAACATCATCATAAAGAAACCTCTATTGTGGGTTAAAGTGGCATCCGAGATGGACTCGATTAAAAAGAATGCGATAATGATGATGGCAATGACCGCTTCTTTCTGACATCCTTTACGAAAGGAAATAATGGCTTTATGCGTTAAATAATACCAGAACAGAAAGAAAAGAAACAGTCCGACAAGACCGAACTGGGCTAATGCCGGGTAATAGGTGTCAGCAATAAAACTGGGGTCAGCCTCATTTAGCCCATGCATACGCTCCATGCTGTATTTTGCGTATATCGGAGAATAATATTCTCCTGAAGCGTATGTCCCGTAAGAAGCAAAGCCTGAACCGAAAGGTATATAGTCTCTGAAGATACGTACAGAAAAATAATAAAGCGCCATGCGGGCATATAAATCTTCTACACCTCGTCCACCGCCGAAGCCTCCTGTAATAAAATACAGTTCAATTTTATCTTTGGCTACGACAGCGGTTACTATGATTGCAAAGAGTAAGAAAAGCGTGTTCTTTATATTGAATTTCATCTCAAACGATTTGTTGATATACAGCATTATAAGCGTACAGAGCGCCAAAAAACCGAAGAGTTTGGAACGTCCGGAGAATAAACCGATGGATAAGAGTAAGATAAAAATGAGTTTGTCTCTTTTCGTATAATCACTGAAATAGAGATACAAGAGGGCTAAAATGGATGTTGCAGTAGCGAAGCGGGAAGTGTGAGACAGAATGTTTAACATCAAGTCTTTTATAAACAAGTCTCCTGTTCCGATCAATAACAGGTACAGGCTGAATAAAATCGCCAACTGCCGTAGAATCTTCTTCTGATTCGCATTCAAGACAGGCCGCATGGAATACACACAGAAGAAAGCCAAATAAGGCTTGATCTGTATAACGAAATCCATCAGGATGGCTCGAGGACTATTGGAACCAATATACAGGGAGTAGACCAGATAGAACAGAAATATTCCCAAGATAAGCAGGAATATTTTATCAAATGCCCAATTCTTCGATCGAAGGACATTTATTCCGAATAAAATAAATAAAAGAAGTGCACAGATTTCATCAATATAGCTGAATCCGGCCATATTGAAAAGATCGTAGAAGATCACCCCCAAGACGAGCGTGAACATCATTAGCCTGAAAAAGTTTTTATTTATAAAGTCTTGTTGCATACGGTAATTTTCTATGTCGCTTTATCGGGATATTTTACTGAGGATGTTGTTCCCGTTTCTATGCAGTCTTCCCACAGAGGCTCTTTGGAGAGAAGTTCGTCGGGGATCGCCTGTATTCTTTTCGTGAGGCATTCATTCTGCCTCGGATTGCCTGCCAATAGGCCGAAAAACATCATCATAAAATATCCTTTATGACTGGTGAGTAACGAGTCGGAAATGTTTCCGATGAATAGGGTGCAAGCCAGAATCAGGACGATTACAAAGTACTGAAGATTCCCTTGCCGTTTATATTTCCATAAAGAAGTGCAGACGATATATGTCCAGAAAATCAGGTACAGGACGATGCCTGTAAGGCCGAACTGCACAAGCGACGGGTAATACGTATCACAAACGGAGTGCCAGTCTTGCGGGGCAAGTCCCGATACGGTATGAAGTCCGTATTCGGCATAGAGGGGAGAGTAATACAATCCGGAAGCATAGGTCGCGAAACTTGCCAATCCGCTACCGAATAGGGGAAAGTCTCGCCATACCTTCAGCGATGATTGGTATATGATGGCTTGTGGAGCTAAGGCCGAGAGACCGTCACCCTGTGCGTCTGATGGCAAAAGACAGCTTGTGAGCTGTATGTAGAAGATATACGTCGCAATTAAGATGATAACGCCTGTTGCAATTCCCGTCTTTATCCAAGATTTCAAAATACTGCGGCGGTTGAAGTAGAGAACAATACCGCATATCAGGAGGAAAAGAGCGATGAATCGCGGGGAGGCCAGCAGGCAGGCCGAGAGCATGAGCAGGAATGTCCGCCGTGCTGTTGTCGAGAAGTCGCTGCAATACAGATAAACGAGCGAGAGGGAGGCGACGGCTGCCACGAAGTTTTCAGGCCGATTCATAACAGACCGGTACACATCGGGCAGGAATAATCCATAGGCTCCGATAGGGAGGAAGAGCAACCAAAGCAGCAGGCATAACCGTGCCATTTGTTGTTTTTGCATGTCTGAAAGGGATGGCGCCAATTGCGAAACGATGAAGAAGGTGATGTAGGGCTTGAGTTGTATCAGAAAATCGAGCAGAAGGGCTTGCGGTTTGTTGTGTGAGAGATAGAAGGAGTAACCCAGATAAAGCAGCAGAACGGTCAATATGATGATGGCGGCGGGATGGAAATTCCGCTGTTTCGTAAGGTAAAGAAAGAGGCCGTAAAAGATCAGTAACAAGATACCGGACAACTCGACCGTGAATCCCAATGCTGCCGTATGATACAGCGACACTCCGAAAAATAACGTAAACGCAAATAAGTAGAAAAAATAATGATGCGCGATATTTCGTATAATACGTCTAACCTCCATGCCGATCCTTATTGGGTCGCAAAAATACGATGTTTTTTTCTAAATACTGAAAAAAGCAGCATCAAAAAAGGGGCAGTCCCGAAAAAAAACACTACTTTTACGCCCGTTTGAAAAAAATGAAAAAAGCATGAAGATTGCGATCGTTGGTACGGGATATGTCGGTCTGGTGACTGGTACCTGTTTTGCAGAGATGGGCATGGAGGTCTATTGTGTGGACATCGATCGCCGTAAGATTGAGAACCTGAAAAACGGGATCATCCCGATCTATGAGCCCGGGTTGGAGGAATTGGTCGTCCGTAATCACGAAGTAGGACGTTTGCATTTTACAACGGAATTGAGGGAGGTGCTCGACGAGGTCGAAATCGTGTTCAGCGCCGTCGGTACGCCGCCTGATGAAGACGGGAGCGCCGATCTGAAGTATGTGCTCGATGTGGCGCGTACCATCGGGCAGACCATGACGAAATACCTGTTGGTGGTAACAAAAAGTACCGTGCCCGTCGGAACGGCACAGAAGATCAAGCAAACGATTCTCGACGAACAGGTTAAGCGTGGCGTATCGATTAACTTTGATATAGCTTCCAATCCGGAATTTCTAAAAGAAGGGGCTGCTGTTAAAGATTTTATGCACCCGGACCGTATCGTTGTAGGAGTAGAGTCAGACTGTGCGAAAAATCTGATGGAAAAGCTGTATCATCCTTTTATGTTGAACAACTTCCGCATCATCTATATGGATGTTCCTTCGGCCGAAATGACGAAATACGCGGCCAATGCCATGTTGGCCACACGCATCAGTTTTATGAACGATATGGCTAACCTCTGCGAGATTATCGGCGCCGATGTAAATATGGTGCGCAAAGGGATCGGTGCCGATACGCGTATCGGCAGCAGCTTCCTTTATGCCGGCTGTGGTTATGGCGGGTCGTGCTTTCCGAAAGATGTAAAGGCCTTGATTCGTACGGCCGACGAACATCATTATCCGATGCGTATATTGCAGGCGGTCGAGGCCGTGAACGAATATCAGAAAACGGTATTATACCGGAAGTTAGAGCAATACTATCAAGGGAATCTGTCAGGTAAGAAGGTGGCTATGTGGGGGCTGGCTTTTAAGCCGGAGACGGACGATATGCGTGAAGCGCCCTCGCTTGTGCTGATTGATCTGTTGCTGAAGGCCGGATGCCGCGTGACGGCTTACGATCCCGTAGCTGTCCCGGAGGCTAAACGCCGTATCGGTGACCGGATTCATTATGCGAAAGATATTTATGAGGCGGTGACCGATGCCGATGTGTTGATGATTGTGACGGAATGGAAAGAATTTCGTTTGCCGTCGTGGCTTAGAATCAAACAACAGATGAAGATGCCGTTGATCTTGGACGGACGTAATATTTACAATATGCATGAGATCGAAGAAGCAGGGTTTACGTACCACTGCATCGGTCGATAAACCTAACCGAAGAGCATGGGACGAATCATTGAAATATGCGCAAATTCGGCGCAGAGCTGTGTGGAGGCTGAAGCCGGAGGGGCACGGCGTGTGGAGCTGTGCGCTGCTATTCCTGAAGGCGGTACCACCCCCAGCTATGGAGAGATACGGGCAGCGCAGGCGCTGACTTCGCAGATCGATATCAACGTCATTATTCGGCCGCGTGGCGGAGATTTCCTCTATACTCCGGCCGAGGTGCAGGCCATGCTGTATGACATTGAAATGGCCAAACAGTTGAACGTTCACGGCGTTGTGTTTGGCTGTCTGACTCAGGACGGCGATATCGATATCGCCTTGATGCAACGTCTCATTGAGGCTGCTAAACCGCTATCCGTCACGTGTCATCGGGCATTCGACGTATGCCGTGAGCCGTTTGTGGCGCTTGAGCAACTCATTGCACTGGGATGTGACCGCATCCTGACGTCCGGCCAACAGCCTGACGCGGTGAGCGGCATCCCGATGCTCCGCAAGCTGGTGCAACGTGCCGCCGGACGCATCATCATCATGCCCGGCTGTGGGGTGCGTGAACATAACATTGCCCGGATCGAGGCCGAAACGGGAGCAACGGAGTTTCATACTTCGGCACGCAGCGTTGTCTACAGTTCCATGACGTATCGTAAAGAGAGAGTGCCTATGGGTAGCACCGCTGTTACATCCGAATTTGAAACGGTGCAGACAGATCGCCGCAAAGTGGCATTGTATATCTGATCTTGTTTATCCGTATAAAAGTGCGTATGCTTTTGCCGGGCTGTGTAAACCGATTCGGCTTTTGGGATGACAACAACCCTGAAGCATCCGTAAAGTTGTTTTTGCTCTGGAAACTGAGTATCCGGCATTCAAACAGCTGTTTTTGCCCTGGAAACTGAGTATCCGGCATTCAAACAACTGTTTTTGCTCTGGAAACTGAGTATCCGGCGTTCAAACAGCTGTTTTTGCTCCGTTGTTGCACAACAACGGTATAAAATGGACCTTTCTGCTGCGCTGCCGTTTTTCTACTGCCTGTAAATTTTGCGTCCGAGAGACTGAAATAAAAATGAGGCGGCCTGTGTTTTTGACACGGTTTCGTTGTTAGTAGACAATCACCTTGGCTTTGCCTTCTCCATTAAGCGAAATGAAGTAAATGCCGTTGGGGAGATTTACGATTTTTGTACCCTCTTTCTCGTCGTTATATTGCCGGATCAGTTGGCCTTCAACCGTATAAATTCGGATCGTAGCCGGACGGTCGAGCTGAATCGTTACCTGACCGTGCGATGCCCATATCCGATGATCCTCCTCTATCATACCTGCATCTTTGGGATCATATCCCTGATATTCATAGCATCCAAGATCAATGCTCTTGCCGTATACACGTGGATTACCGGCCAAATCCGTTTCAATCGACCAATGAATATTCTTTCCCTTATCAATAAACGGACTGTTTTGATTCAGACGGTAATCCCCTTCTGTAGTCGGGGCGAAGCCGGGCGCTACATGACTTGCGAAGCCATTCGCAATGTGCGCGAAATCGTTTGTTTTAATCTTATTCATAAAGGGAGACGGCTCTCCTTCGATATAGCTTTCATGCATAGTAGGCATACTTCCCGTAGCGCCGTTGTTGTATAAGTTGGGATAGCCGTGTGGCGCCTGGTTATCCCAGATAATCGTGTTCGAGAACACGGGTAAAGATATCCCGATTTTCGTCCAGTCTCTCCCGGCTGAGCACGCGATACCTCCTCCTTCGGCCGTAGCCCTGTTGCCGCAGATGGTTACATTCGTCAGAGAAGGAGCGACGTTTCCTGCATACGAATAACAGAACATTCCTCCCCCGTTACGAGCAGCATTTCCGGCAACCAGCACATTCGTCAGATGAGGCGCCGATACAAGGTCCTCGCAAAGGCTGTAGAATCCGCCTCCTTCCCGTTGGGCCTGATTCCCGACGATGGACACGTTTATTAATTCGGGCGAAGCAACTCTTTTCCCGCTGTTGAAGATGCCACCGCCTGATCCTCTGGCCTGATTCCTTCGGATCGTGGAATGCCGGATAGTTACACTGGCTTCGTTATTTTTTGAGTAGATGAACATACCGCCACCGTTCTTGACTGCCTTATTCCCTTCGATGGTGAGGTTCGACAGTTGAGGCGATAAGTTTTTGTATGCCGTATAGGCATAAATGCCGCCACCAAATTCAGAAGATACCGGCGTTTCGCCGATCAACACGCCGTTCTCTTCGTTGGCATGACCGCCGGTGATGGTAAAGCCGTCTATCTCCGCGGATGACTCGACCTCTGCGGATGACTCGACATCAAGCAGAACGAGCACATGGTAGGCGTTCTCGCTCATGTTTGAGAAGTCGCCCCCGTCGTCGCCGTTAAAGTCGCCGCTCAGAATGGTACGGTGCATCTTCCAGTCGCGATCTTTTATCGTCGTGTGGTCCGTAGCATCGGCCGGAAAACCTCCGTATAAACGGATACGGCCGCGAACCATAAACGAACGATGACGGTCGGTTGTCTTTTGTTTGGGATTGTGAGCCAGTGTTTCTCCGATTCGCCGGGTAGGATGATAGGTGCCGGCCGCAACGTACACGGCATCGCCCGGCTGTGCCTTATCCAATGCCGTCTGGAGCGTAGCCAACGCTTTCGACCATGATTTGCCGTCATGAGCATCGTTTCCTTTTGTCGCATGGACATGATAAACCGTCTGCGACATGACAGGTATGGCACACAGCAAAGCACATATAATCAGTGTATTTTTATATTTCATAAGTTCCTTGTAACTTAATTAAGGTGCATGTGAAAGAACAAAGGACTGTATTATTTCAGAAAGATGCAACAATATGACGGAATATTGTACAAAACCCCACCCTTGAGCGACAAAACTTTGCATG
The DNA here is from genome assembly GCF_001006485.1 of Tannerella forsythia. Lineage (GTDB taxonomy): Bacteria > Bacteroidota > Bacteroidia > Bacteroidales > Tannerellaceae > Tannerella > Tannerella forsythia. The sequence continues at coordinate 78,213 of NZ_JUET01000070.1, read as the reverse complement.
GCCGAAACAGGGAGGTGGCCGATTTTTTTCAATGCTGTACCGTACGTTCTTTCTTTCGCGAGGTTTTTTGTATCTTTGTCTTTTATTGTACGAAAAATCATGGATTTTGAACTTGTTTCGTCATATAAGCCGACGGGCGACCAGCCTGAGGCCATCGAGGCGCTTGCCCAAGGCATCCGTGAAGGAGTGCCGTATCAGACCTTGCTGGGAGTGACGGGGTCCGGAAAGACTTTTACCGTGGCCAATGTCATCGAACGAGTACGTAAGCCCGCACTGATCCTGAGCCATAACAAAACGCTGGCCGCACAGTTGTATAGCGAATTCAAATCGTTTTTTCCGCATAACGCTGTCGAATATTTTGTATCGTACTACGATTACTATCAGCCGGAGGCTTATTTGCCCACAACCGATACATACATTGAGAAAGATATGGCGATCAACGAAGAAATCGATAAGTTACGTCTGCGTGCTACGGCCTCGCTGCTCTCCGGACGTCGCGATGTGATCGTCGTCTCGTCCGTCTCGTGTCTTTACGGCATGGCCGATCCGCGTGCTTTTGAAGAGCAGGTCGTCTATCTGGAGAAAGGGATGAAGATTGCCCGCGACAAGATGCTTCGCCTGTTTGTCGATGCGCTTTATGTGAATAATAAAGTGGAGTTTACGAGCGGCAGTTTTCGCGTGAACGGCGATACGGTCGATATTTTTCCGGCCATCGAAAGCTACGACGGGCTGGCTTACCGTATCGAGTTCTGGGGTGACGAAATAGAGCGTATCGCATCGTTTAACCCGGTCGACGGGCATGAATACGACGAGCAGGATACGCTGAACATCTATCCGACAAATCTGTTCGTTACGACGCAGGAGCGTATCCGTACAGCCATCGGGCAGATACACGTCGATCTCGGGGAGCAGGTCCGGTTCTTGCAGGATATCGGCAAGCCGCTCGAAGCCAAACGTCTCGAAGAACGCGTGACGTATGACCTCGAAATGATACAGGAGCTGGGGCATTGTGTCGGCATCGAGAATTATTCCCGCTATCTTGACGGTCGTCAGCCCGGAGAGCGTCCGTTCTGCCTGTTAGACTATTTTCCGAAAGATTTTTTGCTGGTCATTGATGAGAGCCATGTAACGGTGCCCCAGATACGCGCCATGTACGGCGGAGACCGTTCGCGCAAACAAACGCTCGTTGAATACGGTTTCCGTCTTCCGGCTGCGTTGGATAACCGTCCGCAGACCTTCGAGGAGTTCGAATCGTTGACGCCGAGCGCGATCTATGTGAGTGCTACCCCTGCCGATTATGAGCTGATGAAGAGTGAGGGAGTAGTCGTTGAGCAGCTTATCCGGCCTACGGGACTTCTCGACCCGATCATCGAAGTGCGTCCCAGCCTCAACCAGATCGACGACCTGATGGAAGAAATTGCACAGCGTGCCACAGCCGACGAGCGCGTGCTGGTGACTACACTCACCAAACGCATGGCCGAAGAGCTGACGGATTACCTGAAGCGGATGGAGGTGCGCTGTAACTATATTCACAGCGATGTCGATACGCTCGAACGGGTGAAGATCATGGACGATTTGCGTAAGGGGCTCTTCGATGTGCTGATTGGCGTCAATCTGCTGCGCGAAGGGCTGGACTTGCCCGAGGTTTCGCTTGTGGCTGTGCTCGATGCCGACAAGGAAGGATTTTTGCGTTCCCACCGTTCGCTCACTCAAACAGCCGGACGTGCTGCGCGTAATATCAACGGAAAAGTAATCTTTTATGCCGACAAAATCACCGACAGCATGCAGCAAACGATCGACGAAACGAATCGCCGGCGCGAAAAACAACTGGCTTATAACGAACGGCACGGCATCACACCGAAGCAGATCGTGAAAAACACCGTGTCGGTGCTGGGTGGTGGACGTCTGCAAACAGCTACCGAAACGTATGCTTACGTTGAGCCGGAACCGTCGCTGGTGGCCGATCCCGTAGTGCAGTATATGACGCGGCCGCAATTGGAGAAGGCCATTGCGCAGGCGCGGAAACAGATGACCGAGGCAGCGAAGAAACTCGATTTCCTCGAGGCAGCGCAATATCGTGACGAAATGTTGAAATTACAAGATATGTTGGATCAAAAAACAGAAGAAAAATGAAAAAATGGATGGTATTTGTGTGGAGTACGCTCGTGTGTATGGCTTGCTCAGCTCAGGAAAAGGCCGACTATACTCCGGAAGACCGGGCGATTTTTGATACGTATGTGCAAGCGATGCAAGGGAAAGAGCATTTGCCGTTAGGCGACCTCCTTGTCGAGACGGCGAAGTTCTTCAAGGATCGGCCTTACGTGGGTTCGACACTTGAGAAAGAGCCGGAAAGGCTCGTGATCAACTTGCGTGAGCTCGACTGTACGACGCTCGTCGAGTCTGTCCTCGCATTGGCACGCACGGTGAAAGCCGGTAATCCTTCGTTCGAAGCGTATGCCGGGCAACTGAAACAATTGCGCTATCGTCAAGGCGAGATACACGATTACACCGATCGCTTGCATTATTTCTCCGACTGGATTTATGAGAATCAGCGGAAGGGGATTGTTCGAGACGTAACGTCCGCGATCGGAGGTGAGCCGTATCGCCTGAAAATGTCGTTCATGTCTGCGCATCCCGACAAATACAGGCAGTTAAAGGCGCATCCGGAATGGGTAGAGGTGATGCGTGAGAAGGAGGAAGAAATCTCATCGCGTGAGACGTATGCCTGTATCCCCGAAAAAGAAATCGAACGTTGCGGCTCCGGCATGCAAAACGGAGATATCGTTTGTTTCGTGACGAATATCGAAGGGCTGGATATCTCGCACGTCGGATTCGTTGACCGCGAAGGCGAGATGCTGACGTTTATCCATGCCTCGTCTTCGGCCGGAAAGGTGATCGTTAATCCGGAGTCGCTACAGACGTATGTGACGGACGGTAAACGGACAACGGGCGTGATGATTGTCCGTCCGCAGGAACCGTAAAACGGCGCTACTTCTTCTTCCCGCTTTTCTGCTCTTTCACGAAAAGAAGTATCTTTGCTCGTAAATTATCATTATACGTCATGCTGGACAAATCAACCATCTGCGCTGTATCGACTGCCCCCGGTGTGGGCGGTATTGCGGTGATACGCGTATCGGGTCCCGAAGCGTTGCCTATTGCGCTTCGGCTCTTTCGATGCGGAGGGGAAACGCCTGTCGCCGAGTCTGTCAAACCTCGATATGCATATTATGGCGAAGTGATAGCCGGAGATGAATTAATCGATGAAGTCGTCCTGACTTATTTCCGGGCTCCCCATTCGTTTACAGGCGAGGATACGGTAGAAATCTCCTGCCATGGTTCTGTCTATATCAGGCGCAGACTGTTAGAATGCCTCGTCGGAGAAGGTTGTCAGATGGCACAACCGGGCGAATTTACTCGCCGTGCCTACCTCAATGGGCGTATGGACCTGAGTAGTGCCGAGGCGGTGGCGGACATCATCGCCAGCGAAAGCAAGGCGCAGCATCAGATGGCGATGAAGCAACTGCGTGGTGGATATAGCGAGGAATTGAATGCTCTGCGTGAGGAATTGCTTCGCCTAACGGGGCTGATGGAGTTGGAATTGGATTTCCCCGAAGAAGATGTGGAGTTCGCCGATCGTACCGAATTGCTTGCCCTCTGCGATCAAATCGAGCTCAAGCTCAAGAAGCTCATCGATAGCTATCGCCTTGGCAATGCTGTCAAGCGTGGGATTCCTGTGGCGATTGTCGGCACGACTAATGTGGGTAAGAGTACCCTGCTCAATACTTTGCTGGGCGAGGAGCGTGCCATCGTGAGCGATATTCACGGCACCACGCGCGACACCATCGAGGACACGATGCACATCGGAGGCTACCTCTTCCGCTTCGTCGATACGGCAGGACTGAGAGAGACCGAAGACACCATCGAGAGTCTTGGCATTGAGCGTAGCCGAAGCAAAATCAAGGAGGCAGATATTATCCTCGGCGTACTCGACGCTACTCGCCTTGAGGAAGCGAATCAGCTCGATCATATCCGGGAGATTTGGCTCAAGAGAGGGGAACGAACGATGCTTGTCCTCCTCAATAAGAGCGAGAACCTCCCCGAAGACGAACGGAACCATCTCGATCAGGTGCTGTGCGATTCCCTTGATTGCTCCGAAAAACCCCTGTTTATCTCGGCTCGCTCAGGCGAAGGAATGGATCAGCTTAAGGAAGAATTGGTCAAGATCATGGACTGTGCTCAGGCGAACGAAGCCGATCTCATTGTGAGCAATGCCCGTCATCATCAGCTCCTGCGTGAGGCTTACGACGCGCTTCAGCACATGCGTTCGGGATTCGATATGGGACTCTCGACCGACTTGCTAACACTCGACCTCCGGCACGCCATCACCTCCATCGGCGAAATCACCGGCCGCGAAATCACCAGCGACGACACCCTCCACTACATCTTCGCCCACTTCTGTATCGGGAAGTAAAATAACATTCATCATTCAACTAAAATGCGTAGGCTAAATTCAGGACAGGACATCTCCCAAAACTCTCTTCTCCTTGTCCCAATCTGTGTTTAACTGTGCTTATCTATCTGAGAGATATTGATCTAATCAACTCGATGTATTGTTCCTGCATCTCCTTCGGTAGGAAGCTCTGACGGATGCAGGCTTCCCATTCGGGGAGGATGTGTTGGAAGCGAGCGAAGATGTTGTCACACACTTTCTCATATAGTCCTGAGGCTGTCATCGCTTCGAGGAAGTGTTGTCGAGTGAGTTTGCGCTTTTTGCCACAGAGGGTCAGTGCAAGTTCTTCCGTATCCTCAGGAATAACAAGTGCCGTAGACAGCAGATCATAGGCGGGTGTTAGTTGGTATTCGTTGCCTATTGGCGCATAGAGCGAGTAATTCTTGAGGTGCATATCCGCATTACCTATCAGCCACGAAAAGAGTACCTGCTCCCAATACTTGACAAGATCAAGCTTCGGCACAGAACTATACTTGGTGATGAGCTTGGCTATCTGCTCGTGTGAGCCTTTGTACTTATACTCGGTCAGACGCTCTGATAGCTGACACATATCTTCCATTGGGAGTTTTTCGCCCAGCTCTGTTCGGTCTATGCGACGAGTGATATAGCATAGCTCGCCATCGCTAAATCGCATCAGTCCATGAGGAACTGTTTCAATCTTGGCAATCTCTGCAAGGTGCATCGACACATCCTCTAACTCGGGGAGATGCGGATAACGCTCTGTTTGAGGTTTAAGAATAAATCGTCCCCACAAGCCCACAATGGTAAAGCGCTTGGGCGAATGGCTCATCTGATCAAAGTCGAGAGACAGCTTGGGTTGTACACCTGTCACTGTGGTCTGCGAACGAACAACCTCGTCTGCCAACGCTCGTACTTCGCTACTTGTATAGGGCAATATCGGTGCTTGGGGTGTTCCAAACAATTTGCGACAACACTTGGCATGGTAATCCACCTCTCCATCAACCAAAGGTTCGTAGCAGTATAGGCATCTATTCTTCATCTTCAGTCGCATTTAGAGGTTCGATACTTACCGCTCCAATGCAGTCACGGCAACAAGCCAACAGCAAAGCCATTCGATCCCTTGCGTCTATCTTCCAATTCTTCTGAGCAATAGCTAACAGCCATCCCTCAGGAATAAGTCCGTCAAAGAATGGATGAAGCGTATTGCTTTGGAAAGGTTCTTCTCGCAAAGGCATTGTCAGGCTTATACCCTGAGCTTCGGGCATAGCTAGATAGTCCTTGTCGTAAGCAAAGGAATAACCCTCATCACTTTCTGTGAGGATGCCAGCTTTGAGCGTCTTCCAATAAACAATAGCCTGTTTCATACGTCATCTCCATCTCGTTTAATCGGCACAGGACCACACTCCGAGCCGAAGAGTTCGAATACTTTATTGACCTTGTCGAGGCGAAGCGTGGTCTTGCCTTGCTCTAGTTCACGCACAAAGCGTAGCCCCACTCCTGCTTTCTCGGAGAGGTCTACTTGTGTCAGTTTATATTTCTTGCGCATCTCTTTCACATACTGCGCTATGATTGTCTTTGCTTGCATCATTTATATCAATTACTTGAAGTCCCATACTCTGAATATGTACCCAAAATGCCGTTTTCGGGTACACGTCTCAAGGATATGTACCCATTTTGTCTCTTTTGGGTACATATTCAAGGTATATCACTATGCACGACTCACTCCGCCAAAGTCATTATATACCTTATCAGTGGCAAATATAAGGAATAGGAATCAATTATACCCCTTTTCGGGGGTATTTATTTTGCACAATGACTTGCTGAAAGTTTCCAGCGATCAGTGAAGACGGCTATTTCTCTCTTGGATACTCCCAGTTGAGCAGCCAAAGGGTGCCAATCTTTCAGGGCATCGCATACCTCTGAGATGATATTACTAGCAGCTTCTTTGCTCAGCATATAATCCTCAGCAGCATCTCTGAGAAGCGAGAGATCCGCCACATTAGAAGTAGCCGTAAGCAACAAACTTTGATATTTACTTAGTGTCGGGTTTATATCATAAGCAGGAGAAAGTGTCCAACCTTTGGGAGTAAGCAGGAATCCATGGTTTCGGAAATGATCGTCACTATTGCCAATGCAGATGTTGAAAGCAACACGACGATATAGTTCTCTGAGGTTATGTTCTACATCCGCACAATGACGAACGATAAAATCAACAATATCCAAGTAACCATAACCATTCATGGCATTATCACCATCATGCAATCCAAGGAGCGTCATAGCCGAGGCAAAGTGAATACGTCTTCCCTGCTCTGTTCTATCAAAACGTCGGGAGATTAGCGTATGATAGGTCTCTGAAGTTTGTAGTACCCTTGTGTCGGCAACAGTAATCCCAGCCCTCTTTGCCAGCAAATGACAGAAATGTTCCCACAACTCTGCATCATAATCATCCTTACGAGAAGGGAACTTAGCAATACATAGAGAACCATCAGTGTCTGCCACACTTGCTTTGGGGCGCGCTCCACCAAGAGAAGTGCCAGGTTGAATCAACTGTGCAATCCATCTTTTGTCAGGGAGTTCATTCCGTTCCTCACTTTGTTCTATCTCCTTGCTCGCAGCTTCCAATTCCCGAATATCCGTCAGGGGTGGAATCCTTAGCGATGGTGTACTATTGATGAATTCTGTATCTGCACTTTCTTTGAAGCGAAAGCCTCCCATTCGGGAATAATCATCAATTCCTAAGAGGTAATCAAAGGAAGTAAGACGACGAAGAGGGCGTTTCTCCTCTTGTGCTAAAATCTGCTCCCTTCGATTGAGCAATGTTCGCCCCCATCTGTCGGGCAACGCATCTGAAAAGCATCCAAAAATATCACTTCCACCTGTTGTATATTGTACGCCCGAGTAATTATTAAGGTCTGCACTTAGAAACAGACTACCCTGTGTCCGTAGCCATTCTTCATCGAATCGGAAGCCATAGCTGTCAGTGCCTCGCAAAGACTCGTAGCTCAACTCTCCAACAAGCATCGGCTCTTTCAGCCAATCAAAATCAGCATATACAAGTAGTTTCCGCATAGTTTATTCTTTCTTGGAGGCACGACGGCGATTGATGAGAGAGAGGTCTTGGAGGCGACGCCCCAGTTCATCGTCTTTGGCGATGAGAAGGATGTCGTCTTCGAGTTGCAGGGCATAGAGTACTCGCAAGTAGATCCCGATAGACACAGTAGGAGATCCTTTCTCAATACGAGAGACGGTCAAAGGGGAACAAGTGGCACGCTCTGCAATCTGTGCCACACTAAGATTACGACGTAGTCGAGCCAACTTGATTTGCTCTCCCACAATCTGCATCTTCTGCTCTAACTTTCGGGGCAACTTAGTCCCCATTGTATTCTTTGCCATATCTTCAATGTATCATATAGTGCGCAAATATACGCTTTTAATCTCACTATTATAATTGTTGGAGGACAAAATAAGTATGTCGAGTATTTTCCTTGCATCATTTTGCTTTGATATGCTCCGAAATGGGTACTTTTGTAGTGAGCAAGCGTGCTAAAAACAAATGGGAGGTATTGTAATTAGCTGATTAATAGACAATACCACTAAAAAGAAGGTTGAAAGACTGAGAACAAAGCTATGCGGTACAAGTATGTAACTACCTATAAAACAGTTATATAAAACTGATTTTTCATTTATTTTAGGGTGCCTTGTACCGATTAAATGGCTAATCGCCTAAGTGATAGAGGAGTAATGATGCTGTATTGGCAAGTAGATTTAGTTATTTATATAAAAACAATATGAATATCCGTATAATTACCCAAGAATGATTGTCTTTGTAAAAAAAATCAAGTTATATGACGTTCATCGATTTTATATCCCAATTTCCTGATGAAGAAAGCTGTAAGCAAAAATTCAAGGAGTATTGCGGCTAAGTAGGTGTTGTTTGTTCCAAATGCGGCGGCACGGATCATTATTGGGAAAAAGAGACCATTAATGCAGCGGTTCAGCAGTTAGCCTCCGGAGCTAATCAAATCGACACGGATGATTCTACTTCTTACGTGGAGTTAGAAAACTTTGTACCACGACACCACTCTCAGGTTATCCCAAAAGAAAAAGTGGGAGAATGACTCCCTTGGGTTCATATCGCCATCAGCAATGCCAAGCGACAATTACTAAATACATTTCATGACATTAAGCCGGAGTTTTTACAAAACTATCTGGACGAGTTCTGTTTTTATACGTTCATGAAAACTCTCTTCGCTATCATTGCCACTCGTCATCCAATCTACGCGAGTTGCATATATTTCTGCTATACGAATTTGCCGATAAGCCTCCTTCATTGCATTATTGTTGACATGTTGATTTGTTGACTGATTGCTGAATACTGACCGCTAACGATTATGTCAGGCTTACAGCCCTTTAACCAAGGTATTGGCATGGATACCCCACCCTTGCGGGATAGGGCTGAAATAAAGCGGGCTTTCAGCCCTATCGGGTAATGGTTATGTACAAGGTACACGGTGTCCGAACACAAATTTCACAAATGGACGCAAATGAACGCAGTACGCACCGTAGAGACGCAATGATTTGTGTCTCTACAACATGTACCCCTGTCATTCCGAGCGCAGTGAGGAATCCCGCGAGGAAGAGGAAAAGAGATTCATCGCTGACGTTCTGGATGACAAGGGAAGTGCTCTGAACGCCCCTCCTTGTCATTCCGAACACCGTGAGGAATCTCACTTGGAGAAGGAAGGAGATTCATCGCTTCGCTCTGAATGACAGGGTAGAGGAAAGGGCAGTTCATGTAGGGGCGAACCTCTGTGTTCACCCGTCATAACGCCGATATGAACATCCCCCTTCCCCCCTTCCAAGGAGGAATGCGGAACTGACGGCTGACTGCTGTAAGAGCCCTGAAAGGGCGTGTTAATTCAGCCCAATGCGAAGCGTTGGGGAAAAAGGTATCGCGTCTCGGCGGAGGGCTGTAAGCCTGACGCAACCTTTGTCGTACATTCGCACGTCCATTATTAATGGTAAACGCCGAACAGTGTATCGCGTAATTTGGGTTTATCTGACAGAAGAAAAGATTCCGCGCCATCATGGATAGGCGTTATATGAATTTACCTCATCAACTCAACAACATTTTCCGGCAACATCGCATTCCCGACATCATCTTTCGGTGCATTTTTAAGAAATAGGACCGGGAAAATCGTGTAATTCTTGGCAAATGGCAGCAGATTGGTTTTACGGAGAAGTTCGGCTGTAAGTTGTCTACCATTCTCTGGATTTGTCCATTTGCACTCACCTACTAAGAGATACTTTTTATCAAGTGATTCTGCCATTACATCAATCTCTATTTGTTCTGGCTTTTTATCCTCGTTGAGAACCGGTCCCCACCAGCGTTTTGCTTTGCCGTAAACAACTCCGTTAACCTGATTTCCCGTTACAGCATCCCTGCATAGTTTTTCCCAATGCATACTCACATACTCCGAGAAATGGGCTGCCAAAGCTCGTTCTAATGGCAAACGACGACCAATCTCGATGAACGAACGGTTAGGTACAACAAACTGATAGTAGAATGCCATAAATGGGTCGGCTATTTTATATAGGCTCTTTTTTGCATTCTTTTCGTCAATTCCGAACGGAACATCTTTCTCCAAAAATCCGAGGTCAATCAGCTTCTTCAATGGACGTGACAGATTAGTTGCCGGCTCATTACATCTGGCAGCAATCTCAGAAAGACGATTTGCGCCGGAGCCGATATAAGACATGACTGTAGAAGTCTTGACAATATCCTTTACATCATCCTGAAACAGTTTTACTGGCTCTTCGTAAAAAGTGCCATTTACAGAGAGGATATTGTGCCACAACGCATCGTCAAGTGAGTTTCTGTTTTCTCTTAGTTCCCAATAACGAGGTACACCACCCCATACAGCATACTCTTCAATGGCACTCACCGCGTCAAGGTGCAAAGCCTCCTGAATATACGGTAAGCGTATCGGCGTAAGTCTCATTATCTCATCAGCACGGCCATATAAAGGTGCTGTAGAATCAAGAAAGAGTCCATACATCATATTTTGGGATGAACCACAAAGTACGAGATTATACTTCAACTGCTTTTCATCAACCAATTTCTGTAACACTGACGGCAGTTCCGGGGATTGTTCCACCAGATACGGGAATTCATCCAAGAACAGAGCGAAACGCTTGTCTGTTCGATAATTAACGGCACGAAATATAGACTCCCAATCTGGATAAGTTAACTTATCGAAATCAGGAAATACTTGTGCTACCACCTTTGCAAACAAAGTCCTCTGATGTTGCCCTTCTGAACGGTCGGCAAGGAAATATACATCACTGTCCGACAACACCCTTTTGATAAGCGTTGACTTACCTAACCGTCTGCGACCGTACATTACGACCAACGAAGACTTCTCTCTTGAAAGAGTGTCCTTCAGTCGTGCCGTTTCTTCTATTCTATCAACGAATTTCATATTCTATATCTATTATGTATCGCAAACATAATGTTTTTATAGCATAATATAAAATTTCAAGCCAAGTATTTTTCTAATAACTTGTTGTAAATACTATTTTCTCTCAAAAAGCATAGTTTACAGAATATTTTTGCATATGTCCACAGATTTCTGCCACAAAAACGCATATTGTTTCTTAAAAATAAGCATCTGAAAAGAAACGTAAATAGAATATCATCATCCGGCTGACTGCAAAAAAATCCGATACATCGCCTTTTTTATCAAAGTCTTTTCATTTGTTTTCTTGTACCGGAAAAACGCATGATCTTTGCAAAAGTTCAGCGCAGAAAAAAAAGCAAAATCAGACATTTCTATCATTTGATTTTCAAACCATTGTAGTCAATTGGTCTAATATGCCGTATCGGCAAGTAAATGGGGATTACCAACGATTAGCATATCTCATCGACAAAAAAACACTGCAAAGGTTTCGGTGAGAATATATTTACGGTTTAATCTCGATCGGGGTTCCTATCGGTACGGCTTGATAGAGCTCTTCCACCTCTTCGTTTGTCAAGGCGATGCAGCCGGCTGTCCAGTCTTTGAGCAGGTGTATTTTTCCGATCCAGCCCCAGCCGTTCTTCAGTCCGTGTATTTTGATATGTCCGCCGGGAGCTTTCCCGATTTCTTTCGCATGTGCGATGTCCCGTTTGTTGGGGTAGGAGATTCCCAGATTCTTGTAATAGCCGCTGTGAGGGTTTTTATCATGAATCACATACTTTCCTTCGGGCGTACGCTGATCTCCTTCAAATGCTTTATGTCCGAGAGGATACTTTCCGAGTGAGATCGGATACGTCTTCAACAAAGTCTCACCGGAGTAGAGACTCAGTCGCCGTTTGCTTTTCTCGACGACAATCTTATTGACCGTGAGCGATGGGGCGAGCGGTTTATCATGCATTCCCAAGAGCCACAGCCCCGCCATCCCTGCGACGATCGTTACTCCTATTATCCATCCGCACTTCATATTCAATGTCTTATAGAACCGACAGAAAACACCCTACCCAGCCTATATCTGCACCGGGTATTGGCAATTAATCTCTGCAAAGATATGCAATGAAAACGAATCGTTGCTTCAGACACGTTGCTTTCAGTCTTTATCGGTGCCGAGAGAATGGTTTTTGCGTAGCTCTTATATTAAAAATAGTTGAATTGGGCAAATAAAAGAGGTATTTTGCAGAGGTCTCGCCTTTTGTTTCCAACTGACGGTTGGATAGATTTGCATCATTGAAAAATATTATTTTACTTTGCGCTTTCAACTTTGCAGGAAGATTGTGATAACAGGTGCAAAAGGAAGATATGTCATCGCGACGTTGCTGCTGGCTGCGTTGCTACCCGTCTTTGTGGTGAAAGCATTTCACCGTCACGAGGCGTGTGGGTATGATATGTGTTGCACGCACGGAGAGAATCCGCAAACCACCTCGTCGGATGACGATTGCTTCATCTGCCTCTTCAATCTCCTGCCTTTCACACAAAGTGAAATATTCCGGATTCGTCTCTTTACCCTTCTCACCGCTGAGCGTAAACCGGTGGCAGCTGTTTGTGAAACCATCCGTCCGCTTCTTTACGCTTACGCTCTGCGTGCCCCACCGTACATTTAATTATTAATGGTCAGTTGTCAATTGTTATGCGTGATACACGATATAATAATTGTAAATAGATGATTGTTAGTTGGCTATGCATAATGCATGCCAAGTCATGTACCCGGAAGATAACTCTTGACCGTTAACAATTAACCATTAAACTAAATCGGGCTTTCAGCCTTTTGAGTATTAGATGCCTGCCCTTTGGGCATTTGAATGTTGAGTTGTTTAATTGTTGAAATGTTTCGATTGTTGACTGAAAGCTGAATGCTAACTGATAAATTGCATCAGGCTTACAGCCCTCAAAAACAAGACAGGGGAATCGATACCCTACCCTTTATGGGATGGGGCTGAAATAGAACGGACTTTCAGCCCATGTATGCCCCTGGGGCGTTTAATCTTCGCAGGTGGAAATAATTTCGATGGTTAACTGTTAATGTTTAATCGTCAATGGTTATGCGTGGTACAGCCCCAATCATGTACCCTGCATGACAATTAACAATTAATAAATAGAGGTGTGTTAATTCAGCTCAATGCGAAGCGTTGGGAGAAAAAGGGTACACATCTCGGCGCAGGGTTGTAAGCCGATGTAATGATTGTTTTGGATGTTGATTTGTTTGGCTGATAGACTAAAAACAGAAAAACGAAGAATGACGAATGCTGACCGCTGAATGAAAACTTGTGGTAAAATGAAAAAAAGTAACAAGGTCGTCAAGGTAGTAAAGAATAACCATTAACCATTAAATGAGTGAAACTTGCGGTTTATCCGATCGCTAACGTAATAATTTTGTATGAATATCAGATATAGTTTGCTGCTGCTGATTCTTTTTGCGGTATGCTCGGTCGACGCCCAGAGCGAAGCGCCCGACAGTATGAAGCACGTGTCCTTGTCCGAAGTTGTAGTCTCGGAATCGTATCATCGGCAACAGCAGAAGATGACCGCTCTCACGATCGACGTGGTGCGGAAAGACTTTCTTAACCGTCATTTCACGGGAAACCTCGTGCAAACGATGGAGAAGATTCCCGGCGTCCGTTCGATGGATATCGGTGCAGGCTTCTCCAAGCCCGCCATTCGTGGCCTCGGCTTCAATCGTATTGTCGTGTCCGAGAACGGGATCAAGCAGGAAGGGCAGCAATGGGGCAGCGACCACGGATTAGAGATCGATGCTTTTAATGTCGAAGAAATCAGGGTGCGCAAAGGTCCGTCGTCGCTCATCTTCGGCAGTGATGCCATGGGAGGCGTCATCGAAATTCTGCCGGCCACGTGGCCGGCAGTGGATCAGCTTTTCGGTGAGGCCGTGATACTCAGCAAATCGCTCAACGGCACGCTGGGAGGATCGCTGATGCTTGGCCTGCGCAAAGGCGCGTGGCTCGTCAGGGCACGCTTCTCCGAACAGCGCTACGGCGACTATCGTATACCTGCCGACACAATTGTCTACCTCACACGCAAAATCCCCGTCTATGGTCGAAGGCTCAAGAATACGGCCGGCATGGAACGTAACGCTTCTTTCTTCGGGGGATACCGAAGAAACCGTTATCGGATGAATGTGACGGTCAGCAACGCTTTTCAGAAGATGGGCTTTTTTCCTGGTGCACACGGTGCCCCGGACCTCTCACGTTTGCAGGACGACGGCAACAGCCGTGACATTGCGTTGCCCTACAGCCTCGTCAATCACTTCAAAGTGATGACACATCAACAATACACGCCCGACGATCTCATCCTCTCGGCCGACTTTGGCTATCAGTATAATCATCGCGAAGAATGGAGTGCCTTTCACACCCATTACGATGCGCAACTTCCGCCTGCGCAAGACCCCGATAAGGAGCTGGAATTTCGTCTGCATACATTCAGTGGTGCACTCAAAGCGCGTCTGTTGCATCATCTGTCGTGGGAGCATACGGCCGGGCTCGATGTGCAGGCGCAAAAGAACGATATCGCCGGATACGCCTTTCTGTTGCCCGAGTATACGCGTTTTGCCGCGGGCGGATACTGGCTGTCGACTTACCGTCCCACCCATGAATTTGCGCTCAACGGCGGTGCGCGTTATGACTTCGGGAAGATAGATATCGCTCCCTCCGACGATCCTTTTCTGGGCGAATATCTGCGTCGCCAAGGGTATATTAATGAACAGGTAAAACGATATAAACAAAGAAGTTATGATGTAAACCGTATTTTCGGTGATTATTCTTTCTCGGCCGGCATCGTGTGGAATCCGTCGCCGCTTCATCTGTTCAAGGCGAACATCGGGCGCAGCTTTCGCCTGCCCGGCGCCAACGAACTGGCCTCGAACGGTGTCCATCACGGTACCTTCCGTCACGAGCAGGGCGATGTGACCCTCCGCTCCGAGCGCGGCTGGCAATTCGATGCCTCCTACAGCCTTACTCGGCCAGGGCTTGAACTGACCGTGTCGCCCTTCGTCAGCCTCTTCGACTGTTACATCTATCTTCAGCCCACGGGCGAGTGGTCAGCGCTACCTCATGCCGGGCAGGTTTACCGTTATACCCCCGCGCGGGCATTGTTTGCGGGTGGAGAAATTGCGTTCGATCTCGATCTGTCGCGCGGGTTACACTACCGTTTCGCCGGTGAGTATGTTTATACCCGCAATCGTGATACGCATACGGCACTCAACTTTTCGCCGCCGCTCTCCATACGTCAAACACTGAGTTGGGGCTTCAAACGCTTCCGCTCGTATGTCGAGTGGCAGAACATTGTTGCTCAGCACCGCATCGCCCGCAATGAAGACGCGACACCGGGCGCTCAGCTGCTCCATGCCGGAGCGAGCATGGACTTTGCTGTAGCAGGCATGATGGTCGAGCTGTCGCTAAGCATTCGCAATCTATTCGATGCGAAATATTTTAATCATTTAAGTTTTTATCGGAAGGTTGAAATCCCCGAACCGGGACGAAACTTCCAATTATATATTAAAGTACCATTTAACCAACTATTAAAATGAGAAAAAAGTTTTATTTTTCAGCAGTCTGTCTATTGGCAGCCAGTTCATTCATGCTCGTGTCTTGCGACAAAGACGAGAAAGCGGATGTAACGAAACCGGAGATCAAGTTGAATGCTCCCAAAGAGGGTGCGGTGTTAAAAATCGGCGATAAGCACGGTGTGCATTTCGACATGGATTTGTCGGACGATGTGATGCTGAAGTCGTATCTGATCGAAATACATAGTAATTTCGACAATCATACCCATACTAAATCGGGTGATGGCACGGTGGCGTTTTCCTTTAAGAAAAGCTATGATGTGTCGGGGAAGAAAAACGCACATATCCATCATCACGATATCCAAATTCCGGAGAACGCCACACCGGGGAAATATCACCTGATGGTGTATTGTACCGATGCTGCCGGAAACGAACAGCGGATTCCCGAACGTAATATTGTACTGAGCAAAGACGCGCCCGATCATGACGGTCATCATCATGAACATTAATCGGGCGTAACAGTCAATAAACGTAGCGATAGTAGCTGTTATGGGGGCTTCCGCCTTCGGAAGATTCTGTGACAACTTCAAAAAGAGGAGGGGGATCAAAACAAAATGTTTGGCCCCCTTTTTTACACATTGCCACTTTGGGTTTATCGCTTCCAGAAGCCGGGTAGGAGAATCGTCAAGACGGTAAAAATTTCCAGACGTCCGATCATCATCAGGAACGAGAGGATCCATTTGGGGAAAGCCGACAGGGCGGAGAAATTGCCATCGGTATATTGCCCGAGGGCAGGCCCTACATTGCCCACTGCACTGACGGATATGCCGAGTGCCTCTTCAAAGTTCAGCCCGTCGAGGACCAATACGACTCCTCCGAGCAGAATCAAGCCCATATAGACGAATGCAAAGGTTGAAACCCGCTGTACGATATGGGATGGGATGATTTGACCACTCATTCGGATCGGAAGCACGGCATTCGGATGCGTTTGCTTCTTAAACTCGTTGAGCATGTTCTTGATCAGGATGACAAAACGTCCCATCTTCAGTCCGCCGCTGGTTGATCCGGCGCATCCGGCCACGACCGAAATAAAGAGCATGATGAAGGTAAAGAAAGCGCCCCAGGTTGAATAGTCGGCCGTCAGATAGCCGGTTGTCGAGATCAGCGAGGCTACTTGAAAGAGTGATTGACGAAATGCTTTTTCGATACTCGTTTCGTGCTGGTGAACCAACAACCAAATCGTTACAATGACAGTGGCCGTAGCGATCACACCATAAAACCAGTGGAGTTCTTCATCGCGCACGAGCTTATGCCAGTGTCTGCGTAACGAGAAATAAAGCAGCGTGATGTTTGTTGCGCCGAGGCACATCCCGAAACAGATGATGTACTCGGTATACGCCGATTGCCAATACGCAACACCTTCATTTTTAGTTGAATATCCTCCTGTCGAAACGGTGGTCAGTGCGTGATTGATCGCATCGTAGGCATTCATCGGGCCGATCCAGAGCAACCCGAAGACAACGCCTGTGATCAACAGATAAATTCCGAAAAGGCGTTTGGCTACCTGCGTGATGCGTGGCAGGAAGCGCTCGTGTGTGATGCTCGGGGTCTCAGCATCGAACAGCTGCGAGGCGGTACCGCCAAAAATCGGCATCAGGGCAACGGTAAACACGATGATCCCGATACCACCTTGCCATTGGGTCAGGCTGCGCCAGAACAGCAGTCCTTTCGGCAGGGCCTCGATGTCGGTCAGGATGGTTGCTCCGGTAGTAGTGAAGCCGGACATCGTTTCGAAGAAGGCATCCGTGACGTTGTCAATATAGCCGCTTATCAGGTAAGGCAGCATGCCGAGAAAGGAAAACATCGTCCACATAAATGACACGCTGAGCATCCCTTCCCGGCGTCCGGAACGATAATCATTTCCTTTCCGCCCGATCAGATACAGGAGGAGCCCGGTGCCGGACATGATCCCCGTCGAGATGAGTAACGGGTAGAAATCGCGTCCGCCATATCCGAAGGCGACTCCGGTTGCGGCCAGCATAAAAAAACTTTCAAGGAGATGAGTCATCCCCAGTAGCTTGACAATATACCGGACATTCAGTTTAAACATCGTTTCTCAGTTGAAATAGTCTTTGAGTTTACGCATGGCCGATTCGAAACAGAAGACCATCACACGGTCGTTGGCCTGAATCTGTGTACTGCCTTCCACCATCATCGGGACGCCGCTGCGGATCAATCCTCCGAGCGTCATGTCTTTGGGCAGATGCAGGTTTTTCACCGGCTTTCTTGTGATACGCGAGCCGGGCTTGGCTACCAACTCCGCCACATCGGTATTTGCGAAAGCGAGACATTTGACATTCGAGACGTCGGCGTCGAGAAGAAACTGATAGATATGGCTGGCTGCGATCAGTTTTTTGTTGATGACTGAACCGATATCCATCTTCGAAGCCAACGGAACATAATCGAGGTTCTCGACTTGTGCGATGGTTTTATAAACCCCAAATCGTTTGGCTGCCAGACAAGCCAGAATATTCGTGCTCGAATTTTCCGTCAGGGCGATAAACGCCTGTGTATTGAGGATGCCCTCTTGTCGCAGTAGGTCGGTATCGCGGCCGTCGCCATGGATAATCAGCACGTTCTTAGGTACTTTTTCCGATATCTGCACACACTTTTCCCGGTCGGTTTCGATGATCTTGATGTGGATGTTATCCGGCATATACTGGCTGGCCCGGATGGCAATGCGTCCTCCTCCCATGATGATGATATTCTTTACTTCCGGATTTTGTTTGCCGGTCTTTATCCGTACTTCTTCGATCCATTCACGTGTTGTCGTGACAAAAATAAGATCGCCCGATTCGATATGGTCTCCTCCGCCGGGAATGATCATCTCGTGTCCTCGCTGAATCGCGACGATATGATAAAGCTTCCGGTTGTTCGATAGCAGTTGTATGAGGGTTTGGTTGATGATCGGTGCGTCGTCACGTACCTTGATGCCGAGCAGGATCAGATTCCCTCCGAACAACTCCCAATACTGACGTGTCCACGGGCGTTTGATGGCCTCCACAATCTCTTTGGCTGCCAGCATCTCCGGGTAAATCATGGAATCGACGCCGATTTTCTGAAACAGTTCTTTGTTCTTGGGCAAGAGATATTCATAGTTGTTGATTCGGGCAAATGTCCTTTCGGCGCCCAAGTTGTGCCCTAACATACAGGCTGTGATGTTTGCGGTTTCCTCCGGTGTCACGCTGACAAACAAGTTGGCCTTGTCTACACCGGCTTCTTCGAGGTCGTGAAGAGATGTCGGGTTTCCTGTAAACGGCAGGATTTCCATTCCTGAGCGAGCAAAAGCCAGTTTTTGTTCGTCCGTATCCATGAGGGTGATGTCATGCCTTTCTCTCGACAACATCTTGGCCAGATGAGTGCCGACCTCTCCTGCACCTGCAATAAGGACTCTCATGGTTCTTCCGTAATTGGTTCGTTTCGTTTCCGACTCTGACGGATTGCCTTGAGAATGCTCTCGGCATCCATACCACATTGCTGAAACAGTTCCGGAATACTTCCATGTTCGATGAATGCGTCTGGAATGCCGATGCGTTTGATGCGCGGCGTATAGCCGTGTTCACACATAAATTCGGCAACGGCTGTACCCAATCCACCGATAACGGTCCCATTCTCGACGGTGATGATGTGCGCAAATCGTTTTCCGATGTTGTGCAGGAGCGTTTCGTCAAGTGGTTTGAGAAAAATCATATCATAATGAGCGACCGATATGCCTTCTTTCTCGGCCGTCTTGACCGCTTTGATCACTTCGTTGCCGATTGAACCGATCGAAAGCACGGCTATATCGCTTCCTTCGTGCAGTTGTCTGCCTTTTCCGACGGGAAGTAATTCCATCGTATTTTGCCAGTTCTCCAGTTCGCCTTTGCCGCGCGGATAGCGGATAACGAAAGGCCTGTCCGAGGTTTGATACGCCGTGTACATCAAGTTGCGCAAGTCGATTTCGTTCAGTGGCGAAGCGATGACAAGGTTGGGTATCGGACGCAGATAAGCCAGATCGAAGGCGCCGTGATGTGTCATGCCGTCTTCGCCCACTAATCCCGCCCGATCGAGGCAAAAGATGACATGCAATTTCAGGATGGCTACGTCGTGAATCACTTCATCGTATCCGCGTTGCATAAACGAAGAATAGATATTGCAGAAGGGAATCATTCCTTCCTTGGCTAATCCTGCGGAGAATGTCACAGCATGTCCTTCGGCGATGCCGACGTCAAAGGCGCGGTCGGGGAAAGCTTTCATCATGAAGCCCATTGAGCAACCTGTTGGCATGGCAGGAGTGATTCCTACGATGCGTTTGTCTTTTTCAGCCAGTTCTACTAACGTATGTCCGAACACATCCTGATAGAGTTGCGGTTGGTTCAGCCGTGCGGGAATGATGCGTTTTCCCGTTTCCTTGTCGAAACAACCGGGTGCGTGCCACTCGATTGCAGACTGTTCGGCCGGCTCAAAGCCTTTCCCTTTCCTGGTCTTGAGATGCAATAGCTTTGGCCCCTGCATATCTTTGATGTCTTTGAGTTTTTGCACCAGATTGTTTACGTCATGTCCGTCGACCGGGCCGAAATAGCGGATACTGAATCCTTCGAACAGGTTATGCTGCCGATTGATCAATGCTTTCAGACTGTTGTTGAAACGCAGGATATTTTCCCGCCGGTCTTCGGAGACTAAATTAAGCTTTCGGAGTTTACGGTATACATCGTAGCGAATCTTGTTGTATGTTTGGCTTGTCGTGATGTCGACGAGATAGCGGCTCAGTCCGCCGACGCTGTTATCGATGGACATGTCGTTATCGTTCAGAATGATCAGCAGATTGTTGGGATTGGCCGATGCGTTGTTCAATCCTTCGAAGGCCAATCCTCCTGTCATGGCGCCATCCCCGATGACTGCTACGACGTGACGGCCGGGTTCGTTGTTTATCTCAAAAGCGGTTGCCATACCGAGCGCCGCCGAGATGGAATTGGAGGCATGTCCTGCGATAAAGGCGTCGTACTCGCTTTCCTTCGGATTGGGGAAGCCACTGATTCCTTTATACTGGCGTAAGGTTCGGAATGCATCGCGTCGTCCGGTCAATATCTTATGTCCGTAAGCCTGGTGTCCTACGTCCCACACGATCCGATCATGAGGGGTGTCGAATACGTAATGCAATGCTACGGCCAGTTCGACAGTACCCAGGTTCGCTCCTAAATGTCCGGGAGTTTTGGATAACACGTCGATGATATACCGTCGCAGCTCTGCACATACGTCTTCCAATCGGTCAGCCGAGAGATTACGCAGGTCGGAGGGAAAGTGAATCTGTTCCAATAAGCTTTCTTGCTTGTTTGTAGTCATCCTTTCTTTCTTTTTTTTTGCAAATTTACGGAATTTAGCGTAGATAAAGATGACAAATCGTTTTGAAAATCGTATGAAGAGAGATCGAAAAAGGCAGATTATGCCTTAAGATCAATCTGTTCTGTTTTGTAAATGAGCTTGATCGGACTTATATCACGACCTTCTTCACTTGGTCTTTTCAAATTCTTTCGGTATTTTGCAGAGATATTTTCTTTCTTTTTATCTTTTCGGAGCAAATTCAATACGGAAAAATTTCTTTATTCAAAAATCAAACCGTACTTTTGTAGCGTTCTGAACATTTTACTAACATAAAAATAAACAAGACTATGGGATTCTTAACGAACGAAAAATTGACGATTGTCGGTGCCGGCGGGATGATCGGTTCCAATATGGCACAGACGGCTGCGATGATGAAACTGACTCCGAACATTTGTTTGCAGGATGTGTATGAGCCGGCTCTGGAGGGAGTCTATGAAGAGATGCGTCACTGCGGATTGGAGGGGATGAATTTCACGTATACGACGTCTCCGGCCGAGGCGTTGAAGGGTGCGAAATATGTCATTTCGTCGGGTGGTGCTGCACGTAAAGCCGGCATGACACGTGAAGATTTGCTTAAAGGCAACGCCGAGGTGGCCGAACAATTGGGTAAGGACATTAAAGAATACTGTCCGGATTGCAAGCATGTGGTCGTGATCTTTAATCCGGCAGATATTACGGGGCTGATCACGCTCATATACTCAGGCTTGAAACCTTCGCAGGTGACAACGCTTGCAGGGCTTGATTCGACACGTCTGCAAAGCGAGTTGGCGAAGTACTTCAAGCTGCCGCAGAGTACTGTGACGGGATGCTGTACGTTTGGCGGACACGGCGAACAGATGGCTGTTTTTGCTTCGACGGCAAAAATCAACGGCACGCCGCTGGTCGACCTGATCGGAACAGACAAATTACCGGCCGAAGCATGGGCTGCATTGCAACAGCGTGTGACCAAGGGCGGTGCGAATATTATCAACTTGCGTGGACGTTCTTCGTTCCAAAGTCCTGCTTACGTATCGGTCGAGATGATACGTGCTGCCATGGGGGGAGAGGCGTTCCGGTGGCCGGCCGGCACTTACGTGTCGTCAGGCGGATTCGACCATATTATGATGGCGATGCCTGTTGAAATCACGAAAGACGGATGTACGTACAAAGATGTACAAGGTACGTCTTCCGAGATGGCTGATCTGAAAAAGAGCTACGAACATCTTTGCGCAATGCGTGACGAAGTGATCGGACTTGGCGTCTTACCTCCGGTTGCAGAATGGAATAAAGTGAATGCTCATTTATAAAAGATTGATTGTTCCCGGAAAGAGATGTTTATCGGCTTTCGGGAGAAGGCAGAACTACAAGGGGGGGGGCAGTTGATCTCGGCCGTTGAGTGTTTTTGTAGGCTAATGAAAATCCCTGTCTCTATGGGAAACCTGTGAGATAGGGATTTGTTCTGTCCTGCCGGTTCGTAACCGAGCAAGAGAGGGTGTTTTTTTCGGAATATGAGAGGAGCCGGTTCTTTTTCGTGTAGACTGGCCATAACGAAAAAAGGCCACCTTTTTTTGAGAAAGGCTGCCTTTTTTTTCGATAGTCAAAAAATAGACATTTATTTCGCTACAGCTTTCTGAGCTGCTTCTGTCAGTTTCTTAGCAGCATCTTGGAATTTCTGAGACTGTTCCGGAGTCAGGTTAGCCATTTCTTTCTGCAGGTCAGCAGCCAAGTCCTGCACTTTCTGCCCGAGCTCAGCCATTTTCTGTGTTGCTTCAGCATCGCCGGCAGCTACTTTTTCGTACAGAGGTACCATTTCGTCGACAAGGCTCAGGTATTGATCCAAAGCACTTCCTTCGGCAGGAGCAACTTCGGTAGCAGGAGTTTCCGTTGCTACGGGTTCTGTCATTTCACCTTCGGTTGTTTCAGCTTTCTTACCACCGCAAGCAACCATCATAACCATGGCCAAAGCCATCATAAACATTGAAATCTTTTTCATCTCTTTAAAAATTTAAAATCCTGATTGATGTTTTTTATTTGCGCGACAAAGGTAAAAAGAAAAAAATGTTTTACAGCATAAAAAAAATATTTTTTCTTTTTCTACCTAAAAAAAAAGGATATTTGTCCGTCTCTTTTTTCTTACTAAAATTTTTCAACGAGCAAATCGCCGTCGAGCAAATCGGTAATGGCATCGGCAAAAGCTTTGAAATGTTCGGACGAAGCATGGGTCTCGAATGCCGCCGCATCTTTATATGCTTCGTAAAAGATAAAAGTGGTAGGCTGTTCGGGCGACTGATAAAGGGTATAGCTGACATTCCCCTCTTCGGCGCGAGTGGCTTCGACCAGTTTCTTTGCGATCTCGAGAAATGCTTTTTCTTTTCCGCTTTTTACGGTAGCCCGAGCCACGATGATTTTCGTTTCTCTCACGGGCTGAGCCGCACGGATCGAGTCACAGGCAGCCTGTACGGCAGCCGCTACTTTTTCTGCACACAACGTATCGGTGTCCACACTTTTTCCTCCATTGCACGACATCGTTCCAATCAGTGCAATAACCATCAATAATAATCCAATCTTTTTCATCTTTTATTTATGTTTTAAAATGAATAACCGTCGTAAGAATAAAAATTCTTTCTTTCTTCATCAACGTTTATCGGTAGGATTTGAATCCGATGATGCGACGTACTTCATCAAGAGTAACCGCTGCGCTGGCCGACGCTTTCTCGGCGCCTTCGGCAGCAATGGTATCGAGATAAGTATCATGGGTGACGATGTTCTTGATGCGTTCGCGAATCGGTGCACAAAACATGTTGATATCGTCGGCCAATTGCTTTTTCATGTCTCCATAGCGGATTTCGCAGTTGTTATATTTCTCGTTGAAATAGTCATACGTCTCTTGAGCAGATACGATCTCCATCATGGTAAAGAGGTTCTGAATCACTTCCGGCTTCTCGCTGTTAGGCGTTGCAGGGCCGGAGTCCGTGACAGCTTTCATCACTTTCTTATGGATCGTTTTTTCGTCGTCCGTCAGATAGATCGCATTACCTTCGCTTTTCCCCATCTTGCCCGATCCGTCAAGTCCGGGAACTTTTACGGCCTTGTCTGAGAGGTGAAACGATGCCGGTTCGGGGAAGAAGTCGACTTCGTAAATCATATTGAATCGTCGGGCGCATTTGCGTGCCATTTCCATGTTTTGTTCCTGGTCTTTCCCTACGGGTACTTTGACTGCACGATGAATCAGGATATCGGAAGCCATGAGCGTAGGGTAGGTCAGGAGGCCGGCATTCACGTTGTTGGGTTGGGTGCGTACTTTTTCCTTGAACGTCGTCACGCGCTCCAATTCGCCCAGATAGGCATTCATATTGAGGTAGAGATATAATTCGAGTACTTCATGCACATCGCTTTGCACATAGATCGTGGCCTTTTGCGGGTCGAGTCCACAAGCCAGATATTCGGCGAGGATGGTTTTCACGCTTTGGCGGATATGTTCGGGGCGCGGATGGGTGGTGAGTGAGTGCCAGTCGGCAATAAAGAAAAAACACCGGTACTCATCCTGCATGCGCAGAAAACTTTTGACCGCCCCGAAGTAATTGCCCAAGTGTAAGTTGCCTGTGGGTCGGATGCCGCTTACTACTGTTTCCATATGTTGTTTCATTTTTTTATTTCACCCAATATAATAAGGCTACGATACCGATGATCAGAAGGCTGATGGCCGTGAGCACAAGCACGGTGAGCAGCATGCGTTTATGGGGAGACATGGTTTTGCCCAAATGTATGCGCTGATCGAAATGGCTGTAGATATCTTTTTTATTTTTATCCCGGTAGCTTCCGGAGAAGTCGACAAATCGTCTTTTGTTTTTGTTGCGTGCTTCATAGCCGCAAGTGCCGGCAATGGTATTCTCGTACCAGGCCTGTTCATCTTTGTCAAAGCCGGCGATAGCTCGTTGCAAGCTTTTTTCGAAATCGTCAAGGTCCGTGTAGCAAGTACTTACTTCGTACAAATCGACGTAGATTTTCATGTCGGTGAAGTCGGAGATTTGCAGGAAGTAAATCCAGTCGTCGAACAAGGGCAGGCACGAGGTGTAATATTTTTCGATGTAGTTTCGCCGTCCCGTAGCTTTTGCAAGGGCTTTCAGTTTATCGAGCGCCATGCTTGTATCGTCGGGCATCGTATGGGAGGCCTGTTTGATTTTTTCGCTGTAGTGTCGTATATCGTCATCGCCTACAAGCATGAGCCAAAAGAAAGGCAAGGGATTCCCTCCTTCGAAGAGAGGAACTTCCTGACCGTCTCGTTGTTTGGCAAAAACGCATGCCTTTCTACTTTCCATTGCAGTACGGATTGTTTTTTGAGAAATCGGGTTATTGGTTGAGTTGCATCAGCTTTTGTACGGCGCCGTCGTTACGCTCTTTGAGCAGGTCGATGGTTTTGCCTCCGTCGTAAGCCATGTAATAAGCCATATTGAGCAGGCGTTTTTTTACCAGGATGCAGTTGGCTGCGCTGATAACGGTCGATTCCTGACCGTTTTCCTGCCGGTATTTCATCAGCACGATCATCGTCAGTACGTCGGAGCAAGGGCTGTATTTCTCGATGATGGCAGGCTGTCCGATCATCAAGGTGTTATATACGTCTTCGACTTGCCGGCCCAGTTCCTGCCAGTTGGTGCCTACGAGGCTTTGTTCGAGCTGTTGTTGCATGAGGGGCAGGTCGGTGGCCGTGGCTTCGTAGTTTTCGCGATTGTAGTCGCCGTAGAGCATGAAATAATTATCGAACGAAAACGTTCCCAGACTGTCGATTCGTTGATATGTTTTGTCGTTCAGATAGTATCCGAGCAGAGGGCCGCTTTCGCGATATTTCTGCGTGAAGGCCTGTACACGAGGGTGAAGGCGACATTCTTTCATCCCGTCGATGGTGGGGAGGCAGATGTTTACGTATCCGTACCATTCCGAATGGTTACAGGCATCGTTTTTTCTGTTCCCCGACAAGGAGCAGCCGATAAGCAGTACCAATGAAAGCGCTCCGATGATCTTTTTCATTTTTTCTTTGTTCTGTTTATGCGCGCAAAGATACATAAAAAAGTTAAATCAGGAGGTTCTTATCTGCCGATTAATTTCGTCGATATAATGGAGGATTTCTTCGCGTCCGTCCCTGTTTTCGGATGAGGAGGTAAGGATATTCGGCAGTTCTTCCCAGGTCTCGAGCATTTTTTGACGATAGGCGTCAAGGTTTTCCTGCAGCCGTCCTTTGCTGATTTTGTCGGTTTTGGTGAAGATGATGGCAAAGGGTACTTCGTTTTCGCCGAGCCATTCCATAAATTCGAGGTCGATTTTCTGCGGTGCGTGCCGGCAGTCGAGCAACACGAAGAGGCAGGTCAGTTGGGGGCGGCGCAGGATATACGATTCGATGATGCGTCGCAGATTTTCGCGGTTTGCTTTGCCGTGCTGTGCATAGCCGTAGCCGGGCAGATCGACTATGTACCAGTCGCCGTTGATGATGAAGTGATTGATCAGTTGCGTCTTGCCTGGCTTCTGTGAGGTCATGGCCAATCGTTTGCGTGCGGTGAGCATATTGATCAACGACGACTTGCCGACGTTCGACCGTCCGATAAAGGCATATTCGGGACGTGTGCCGTCAGGGCATTGCTGCACGTCGGTATTGCTGATGACAAATTCCGCACTTTTGATTTCCATCATGACTTTCTTTGTTTATTTATAAAATGGGTTTAATTCCTCGACTTTTGGGTCGAAAAACAAATCTGTTTGCTTATCTTCTCCATGAATTGGATGTGTTCTTTTTTTCAGCCGTTTACTTTTTTGTAGTCGGCAAGGAAGGTGGCCAGTCCGCTATCTGTCAACGGGTGTTTCAGGAGTCCTTTGATGGCGCTTAGGGGACAGGTGGCCACATCGGCACCGGCCTCGATACATTGTATGATGTGTTGTGTGTGTCGGATGGAGGCAGCCAGCACTTGTGTCTCGAACTCGTAGTACGCGTACATGTCTACGATTTTCGATACGAGCTCGATACCGTCGCTCGAAATATCGTCGAGACGTCCCACGAACGGAGAGACGTACGTGGCTCCCGCCTTGGCCGCCAGCAATGCCTGCCCGGGCGAGAACACGAGCGTGCAGTTGGTGCGGATACCTTTCGTGCCGAAGTGTTTGATGGCCTTAATGCCGTCGGCCGTACAGGGTACTTTCACAACGATGTTGGGATGCAGCGCGGCCAGCACCTCACCCTCGGCAATCATCCCTTTGTAATCGGTGGCAATCACCTCGGCGCTCACGTCGCCCTCCACGATCCGGCAGATTTCTGCATAATGACGGTGAATCGCTTCCTCTCCCTTGATGCCTTCTTTGGCCATCAGCGAAGGGTTCGTGGTCACGCCGTCCAATACTCCCATGTCGTTAGCCTCACGGATTTGGTCCAGATTGGCCGTGTCGATAAAAAATTTCATACAATATTTGTTTTATTTAATGATACTTGTCTCCGTTATGCGTCTTCAAAGTTACAACAAAAAACGTGAGCAGCCCAGCGTTTTTTTAGTCGATTGCTTATGAGACGGTTTTTATGTCTCGGCCTCCCTTCCTCCTCCTTCAAACCTGCGTTTCGTTTTTTTCTTTTGAAGGGGGAGGAGAGAGGCGATGGGAAATAAAATTTGTTACTTCACGATAACCTTATGTCCCGTGCCACCGAGTGTGATGATGTAGAAGCCTGCGGGCAGGGGGATGCGGGTCGTTCCTGCACCGATGCGTCGACGTTCGATCTGCTGTCCACCGAACGTATAAACAGCTACATCTACGATCTGTTCCGTTTCCACCACAGCGGCGTCTTCGGTGCCGTAGACTCGTCCCGAAGCCTTCCCGACCTTGATATTACTGTACGGATTGCCGTCTTCTCCATACGTGTATTTCAAGATAAGGAGTCCTTTTTGAGGCATGTTTTTATTGACATTGTGATCAGTTTTTGGCTTTTGCTCCGATTTTCTTCAATTCTCCGACAATTACTTTGGGGTTGGCACGCTGCTTATAGTCGGCTTCTACAAAAGCATAACGGATAATACCTTTTTGGTCGATTATATAAGTAGCGGGCATAGGCAGCTCGGCAGAATGATTGCCATTGTATGCCGAGAGTTGAAATCCTTGTTCGTAGCGTGTTGCCGTGGTTTCGTCCAGTTTGAATACCAAGCCGTATGTACGTGCCACCTCGTTGTTGAGGTCGGAGAGAACTTCGAACTGCAATTGATGCTTTTCCTTAGTAGACAGGCTGCTGTCGGGCAATTCGGGTGTAAGGGCTACCAAGAGTGCTCCCTGTGCTTTTATCTCGGGCAAGGCATCTTGCAGCTGTTTTAGAGCCAAGTTGCAATAAGGGCACCAACCACCTCTGTACCAAGTGAGTACTACATTGCTCTTCTCTAACAGAGAGTACAATCTTACAGGTTTGCCCTGTGCGTTTTTCAGAGTAAAATCTTTGGCTTTGTCGCCTACTTTCAGTGCCTTCGAAGCATCTTGTGCATAAAGGGTAGCCGCAGATAAAAAAGATGCTGCCAATACTAATTTCAATATCTTCATCGTTTAATAAATTTGTTTGTTAGGGGAACCAAAGGTAAGAAAAAATCTTATACCTACATTTCGCAAAACTCTGATTTAATTATTTTTATAATGTTCTAAACAACTTTTTATTGCTCATTGATGCCGAATGGTAATGCCAATGTGCTTTTTAACCAGTAAGACACATTAGAACGTATCTTCTCCCGTCTTGCTTGAAGAACGCCATGTCCATATCAAAAGGGCAAGAACGGACTGTGGCTCCTGCTCAAGAGAAATTGTCAGTACATGATTGAATTCTACAATCAGCGAGGGAGCAAGGAATGCATCTTCGATGACCTCAACAACGGGCTTGGATGGAAACATCTGCCTAAATTAAATCCTTTATGGCAGAGCATACCGTGTTCCTGATCCTCACAGCCCTCATAAGAAACTTCTATAAACTGCTGATGCAGGATGGAGGAATAAAGGTCTTTGGGCAGAAGCCTACAAGCAGGGTCAAGGCTTTCGTCTTCAGACTCATCGCCGTTCCTGCAAAATGGATTATCCTGGATTCCGCAATAAAACAAATAAGCATGAATTTAATTCAGGCCTTCAGCCCTCCGAACAAGGTCCGGATGTCGATCCTCCACCCTTATGGGATGGGGCTGAAATAATTCGGGCTTTCAGCCCTTTCGGGTAATGGTTATGCGTGTTACACGCCGAATCATGTACCCGGCATGACAATTAACCATTAATAAATAGGGGGCGAGATCATTCAGCCCAATGCGAAGCGTTGGGGAAAAAGACATCGCATCTCGGCGGAGGGCTGTAAGCCTGACGTAACCCTTGTCATATATTCGTACATCCATTATTAATGGTAAACGCCAAACAGTGTATCGCGTAATTTGGGTTAAACAAACTAAGGTTTTATTCTGTGTTGCGGGTTTAAGGTGGATTTCAAAAAACGGCTGTTATGTCTCGGCCGCTCTTCCTCCCCTTTCAAGCTTTCGTTTCATTTTTTCTTGAAGGGGGAGGAGAGAGGCAATGGAATATAAATCGATTATTTCACGATAACTTTATGTCCCGTGCCGTTGAGCGTGATAAGGTAGAAGCCTACGGGCAAGGGGATGCGGGTCGTTCCGGCGCCGATACGTTGGCGTTTAACCGGTTGTCCGCCGAATGTATAAACAGCTGCTTCTACGGTCTGTTCCGTTTCCACCACAGCGCCGCCTACGGTGCCGTAGACTCGTCCCGAAGCCTTCCCAATCCGGATATTGCTGTAAGGGTTTCCGTCTTTGTAGAAGTAGAAATACCCTTCTATGTCCCACTTCTTCCACTCTTTGGAATCCTTCGGGCGGATACTGAATATTTCTTTGGTTTGAAGGCCTTTTTTATTAAAGAGATAGTCATGTTTATACCATCGGTCGGGGGTGATTTGGTCGCGTATCAGTTCTTTCCCTCCACGTTTGAACGAGAGGGAAGTATAGCTGCTGTCGGTATACGAATAATATGTGTCACCGACACGATAGCGTTTACCGTCATCGCCCGTGATGTATGCTTCTTCGGCAGGTTTATCTTTTGTTTTCCAGACTGTAACGCGTCCTTTCTTATCAAGCAGAATCTCGACTTTGTGTTGGGCAATAGAATCTTTTTCGGTGTCGATATTCAGCCTTTCGGTGACGTGGAGTACATACCCGCTGTCAGTCATCGTATATTGATAATCGAGTGATTCATACAGTTTGCCTTTCGTCGGTTGGTCTGCTATCCTGTCGTAATGTTCTTCTTTGAGAAGCCTGCCGTCTTTTCCATAGGTATATTTCACAACGTGAAACTCCTTTTCGGGAGAAACATTGCCATCCGTATCGACTCTTTTCGGGACGTATGTCGATCGGTAGAGCAAGTGCCCGTCGGGGGAATACTTTTGGATGGTTTGACTAAGAAGTCCGCATTGATGAAGCGTTGTATCCGTTAGCCGGTCCTTGCTGTATCGATGAATAGAAGAACAAAACGGATACATGATGTTCGTGCTGCCTCCACTGAGGTAGGTCTCACATGTTGTGGAGTCTGCCATACTCCTTTGGGTTTTCATGTTCAGCGGGTGCTTGGGACCCGTGATGGTCTGCGCGGAGAGCATCCCCACCATTGCCCATAACAGAGCGGTTGTTGTAATTAATTTTTTCATGACGTAGATGTTTGAAATATTTTAATATGGGTTATGATATCTAACTTTCCATTCCGGATTAGTAGAGCCTGGATTATTTAGATTTTTTCGGATATTCGTGACAACCTCGCAACTATATCTGTATTCATATACAACATTCTCAGGATCATCTGGTTGGGGAACATAAGGATGGTTGTTGTATTTTGTAGTAAACATTTCAGCATTGAACCAGAACCAGCGCATTCCAGTGTCCTTATAAATATCTCCATTCATTACGCAGATGTATGACTGCTTATTTGTTTTTCGATACTCATAAGCACGAACTACATATGCATGACCTCCTCCTCCATTTTCTTTCCATCCAGCCATGAATACGGGAATTTTTCTAGTTATAATATCGGTCTTTATTTTTTCTAAGGAATAATCTGTGCATGCGTCTGAAAGATATCCCATTTCTCTGAATACAGCAGGAACATCCCAAGGATACGCAAGAGAGAGTGTGCCACTTGCCGTATAATCGGTATTTAACTTGTATCCAATTTCAGAAACCAGATTGGCAACATATTCCTCGGCTGCGGGCCAAGAAGTGTTGGAGGTTAGGTAGTCAGTCCCCCATACTGCTCTATAGTCATATTCGGAAATATCTGCATAATTGATTTGTACTACTTCCGGCTGAGGAGCATTAGTGGTGTATCGTTTGTATGTACCATATTGTGGCCATTTGTAGTTGGCCATAATTTCACCCATGGCAATCGCCGTGCATCCGACGGCTGCCCGTCGGCCATTACGAAAAGGGGTATAGCGTGTATACGGATCGCTTAATTGTGGCCAACAAGCCTGACATCCCACTACGTAAAGTTCATAAGTAGGGCGTATCTCTACGGTAGGAGTGGAATATCCTTCATATTCTTGACTTCTTGGCTGTGTGACATTTTCGACATGTTTTTTTTCAGATGTAAAGTCGCTGCTTTCCATCTCGACATTATTCACCTTATTATGTAGGTATCCTGCAATCATGTCTTTTAAAAAATCAGCATCTTCTCTGGCTTCTAAGTCGAAACGCGCCCCTTTCTCATTGCTGTATATCAACACATCTTTTTTAGTAAATCGATCGTCTCCTACAGTTACAACAAAGCCTGAGTTTTCACTATCTTCGTTTTTGAAATTGATTGTGTAAACAGGAATTGTTTGAGTAAGAACCTGCTTCTTGGAACCTAATTTTTTCACAAGAGAAATGGCATAGTTAGAGACTTTTGTCTCTACTTTCGCCTTGCCTAAGTTAAATGAACGCAGAAGCGTTTGATTAGATTCCAATCCTGTTTCTGAAAGGAATTCCATAGCATTATCAATAGCTTTTTCTTTCCCTATTAGAAATGGATTTTCTACCATTACTACTTCCGGAGAGATGCTTCCGGGTTCTCCACTTTCTTGCCAATCGTTTGAATTACAAGAATAAAACATTGCTGATGCACAGATGGCCATCAACAAAGCCAAAAATGAAAATTTTCTCATAGCGTTTAATGTTAAAATTAATAATGATTGTCGGAAATTTACCGACTTGATTCATCGACCCCCCCCCAAAGTTAGAGTATATTTTTGAACACTCCAAAGAAAATTGAAAAAAAGTTTTTTGTGGATGAGGTTCTTCTTTGGTTCGAGTTGTACGTATAAAGCCTCGTTTTCTACTTATATGATAGTAAAGCTGGAAAAAATATTTAAATTTAAAATTTTTCAGGCTGTTTTTGTAAAAAGAATAAATTTTTGGACAGGGTGTTTGGTGAGATGTACGTCAAGTAGATAAAAAGCAAACAATGTTCGATGTGTCATAAACAATTAATGTAACGATAGGAGGAAAGAAAAACAGGAACAGGTAGAAGGATGATTTTTTTTTCGTGCAGTGCTGCCGGCATGAAAAACAGACAGGAAAAGGCGGTAAAAGGTACTTATATACAATTAGATAAACAGTTGAAAATATGGATGATTCAATGAAAAAGGCACTTGGGGAATGTGTCGTATTCCGTAAAACTCCCCGTTTGATCAGGGGCATGTCGCTCGTGTTATGTCTGTTGGCCATTTCGTTGCCGGAGGTGCAGGCCGATCCCTGGAAACAGAAGAGATTGATGGAGACGGAGAACACGGCCCTCGGAGAAAAAAGCGTGCTTTCGTCCATGAATATGCATGGAACGGCAAGGTCGGTAGCGAAAGAGATTCAGCAACAGAAAACCGTCAGCGGCCGGATTGTCGACGAGCAGGGTGATCCGGTGATCGGCGCCAATGTCGTTGAAAAGGGAACGACAAACGGTACGGTGACGGATGCCGACGGTCGTTTTTCACTGTCTGTGGCGTCGAACTGTGTATTGCATGTGTCGTATATCGGGTATTTAGACGAAGAGGTTCAGATCTCCGGAAGAACTTCCGTGAATATCACCTTGCGGGAAGACACGAAATCGCTGGAAGAGGTGGTAGTGGTTGCGTATGGTACGAGTAAGAGGTCGGTATTCACAGGTTCAGCGGCGAGTGTAGACCATACCAAACT
Source organism: Tannerella forsythia (assembly GCF_001006485.1). Classification (GTDB taxonomy): domain Bacteria; phylum Bacteroidota; class Bacteroidia; order Bacteroidales; family Tannerellaceae; genus Tannerella; species Tannerella forsythia. Next base: position 45,102 of record NZ_JUET01000070.1, on the reverse strand, counting down.
GCAGAGTCCCAATGCTTCGTTCGATAAATCGTTACAAGGACAGGTAGCCGGATTGCAGGTGATGTCTGCTTCCGGACAGCCGGGTTCTACCTCGTCGTTTCGTATTCGTGGCTCGGGCTCGTTGAATGCTTCGAATGAACCGTTGTATGTTGTGGACGGAGTACCGATCTCGGCCAACACAAAATACAGTAAATTAGCCGAGGATAACAGCAACTCATCCAGTATTCTGGCTACGTTGAACCCACAAGATATCGAGTCTGTTACGGTCTTGAAGGATGCTTCGGCCGCCTCTTTATACGGTTCGCGTGCGGCCAATGGCGTGGTATTGATAACCACGAAAAACGGAAAGCTGGGCAAGGCTTCCGTTTCGTTTCATACCCAATTCGGATTGGCGTCTGTTCCCAAAGCTTACGATATGATGAGTTCGGCCGAATTCTATCGGATGAAATGGCTTTCGCATTATGAACAGAAATGTGAAGCCGGTGAAAGTCCTGAAAAAGCAGCCGTTTCTGCCAATGCGTTTGCTCAAGGGGCCATCACGTTTAATCCGTATAATGTGGATCAGCCGATCGATGCCAACGGGAATTTGGTAAACGGCGCGCGGATCATTGTCGATACAGACTGGCAGGATGAGATCTTTAAAACGGCGTTGACGCAAGATTACAATGTAAATGTTCATGGAGGGAATGAGAAGACGAATTATTTTTTCTCGGCCGGTTATTACGACCAGGAGGGAGTGACGCCTTCGGCCTTGTACAAACGATATTCCGGAAAAGGAACGATATCGACGGATGTTGCCTCGTGGTTGAAAGCCGGAATGAACATCACGTTTTCTCATTCAATACAGCATTCCGAAGTAGGAGGAGGTGCCGGTGCGAGTCCGCTGTACAACGCTTTACTGTTCCCCAACGGAGTGCCGGTCTATCTGACAGACAGAGACGGAAATCCGATCCTCGATTCATCCGGGAACAAACAATATAATTTCACGAATCCGACCTCGTTGGATTTCAATCCGATAGCTATACCCCAGATGGATTTGAATCGCAGTAAAAACTATCGTTTTCTGGCCTCTGCGTTTCTTGATTTCAAACTGTATGAGGGCTTAAACTTCAAGACTGTGTTTGCTCCCGACTATATTCATTACTCGGAGTCGAGATATTGGAATAAAGAACATGGTAACGGGCCTGCTTATAACGGACGTGCAGACCGTTATCATACGACCGATCTGGTGTACACGTTTACCAATACGCTGAACTATACGAATCGTTTCGCGGAACGGCATCTTCTTAATGCAATGGCGGGTTTCGAGTATTGGCAGAGTGATTATGAGAGAGTAGAGGCAGGGGCAACCACGTTCCCTCTGAATAATATGTATGAGTTAAGCTCCGGGGCTTCAGCACTGAGTCCTCAGTCCAAATCGACGAAAGAGACCCTGATCTCTTATTTCGGACGTGTTGAATATACGTATAGCGACCGTTATAATTTCTCAGTCAGTCTGCGTAGCGACGGTTCATCGATTTTTGGTGTTGATAACAAATGGGGAACGTTCTGGAGCGCGGGAGCATCCTGGAGAATCGAACAGGAAGACCTGATGAAGTCTTTTGAATGGCTCGATCAGCTCAAGCTACGCTTAAGTTACGGTACCTCCGGAAATAATCAGGGGCTGGATCGTTATCAATCGTTAGGGTTGTGGGATAGCAGCTCCGACTACATCTACGGGACGTCGTCCGGTACGGGACATACGCAACTGGCGAATCCGCATTTGAAATGGGAAAAGCAGGCTATGTTTAACGTCGGTGTCGACTTTCGTTTCCTGAATCGTTTCTACGGATCGGCCGAATATTTCTATAAAAGCTCGAAAGATTTGCTTTATAAATATCCGCTTGCTGCATCGAATGGTTTTGAATCGATCATGATGAATATGGCGAAGGTCGCCAATTACGGTGTGGAATTGACCTTAGGCGCCCATGTTTTGCGTGACTCCCCCCTTAAGTGGAATATCGATTTTAATTTGTCGGCCATACGTGATGAGATTAAAGACCTTGTGGGAGACGATCAAATCATTTCGAACACAAAGAAGATATGGTCGAAAGGATATAGTCAGTATGAATTCTACATGCCGACTTGGGCCGGGGTCAATCCGGTTAACGGAGACCCGCAGTGGGTAAAAATCGATGCTTCAGGGAGTCGTGGTACGACGAATGTTTACAGTCAGGCCACTTATGAGAAACAGGGACGTGCCACCCCGGATTTCTATGGGGGCTTGAGTACGAATCTTTCTTACCGGGGATTTGACTTGTCCGTATTGTTTGCTTACAGTTGGGGAGGGCTGGTCTATGATGCGTTATACGCGCAGATTATGCATGACGGTAATCAGGCCGGTGCACAGATGCATAAAGATGAACTGAAGGCTTGGACATCGTCGAACACGAATACGAATGTACCGAAATATGTCAATAACAACACGAATGCTTCGGATGGTGTCTCCACTCGTTTTCTTTACGATGCGACCAATATCAAGCTCAAGAACGTCACCTTGTCTTATACGCTTCCTTCCGGCCTGAAACCGGTATCGGATGTGTTGAAAGGAGCGAGAATATTTGTCAGTGCCGACAATCTGTTTACCTGGTTTAAGGACGACTGGAAAGGGTATTCCGATATCGATATTTTCGGGATCGGAGGATACAATACTTTAACGGCAATCCCTGTGCCCACGACATTGACGATGGGCTTTAATTTGACTTTTTGATCATACAATCATTTAAATTCAAAAGAGATGAAAATAAAATATCTGTTACTTTTCCTGGTTCTCCCGATATGCTTTTCCTGTTCGGACGATCTGTTGAATCAGAAACCGTCGACCTCCGTCTCCGACGAACAAATCATGACGGAGGTGGTTGCTGCAAGGACAGCTCTTATGGGAGCGTATGCCCAATTAGGAGATTTTCGTTATCATACATTGGCAACGATTACTTCCGATGTGATGGGGCAAGATTTGACCATGACCAGTGGAGCCTATGGTTTTTCCACGTATAACTGGCTCGTCTTTTCGTATCAGTATGCCCAAACACCTGTGATAAGTCCGTGGTGGACGGGGTATGCCAATTATATCTGGCGTTATGCGTATAAGTCCATTGACCAGGCTAATACGATTATCATCAATGCCAAGGCGCTAAAGCCTGAAGGCGCTGAAAAAGAAGATCTGATTGCACAGGCTTACGGACTGCGAGCTTATAACTTTCTACTTTTAACACAGCTCTTTGCGAGGGCTTATACCGATCAGCCGGATTCGAAAGGTATCTTGTTGCGCCTCGAACCGGGTTCGAACGACGAATCTCGTAATGTGCCCCGAACATCCGTACGCGAAGCTTACAAACAAATCCTCTCCGATCTGATGTATGCTTACGAGCATTGTTCGGGAGAAGATGCACAGTTTGTGAACCGGCGGGGAGCCGCGTTGTTGCTTGCTCGTACTTATTTGAATATGGGAGATTATGCCAATGCCGTTAAATATGCGACGGATGCTGTCGGCTTGTATGATGGAAGCAATCTCATGACAAAGGACGAATACCGTGCCGGTTTCAAAGACCGAAACAAAGAATGGCTTTGGTTCTTTAACTTTACTCCCAACACATGTAATCTGTATGCTTCGATTCCTTCGTTCTATTGGTATTGCTCTTCATTCGAAGGTTATCCGTACGGAGCGAAAATAGCCTCACAAGATATCGAGGGTAAGGCTAAGAATATTCTTAAAGGATACAGTACAGTGCGTGCCAGTGCTTCGTTCCGCGACATGTTCGAAGATTCGGATTGCCGTAAACTCTTCCCCGGTTATGCCTATGAAGAAGACGGTTTCTTCATCAGCAAATTCGGACATCGTAAAAACATCGGCGATGCCGAATCGCCATTCTGCCGCGTAGCCGAAGGGTATCTGATCAAGGCGGAGTCTGAGCTTGGGCTGGGTAATGCTGCCGAAGCGAAGAAAGTGTTGAATATATTGCAGAAAGCCCGTGGAGCTACTCCTACGGAAGCAACCGTGGAGTTGATTTGGCAAGAGAGACGGAAGGAACTTTATGGCGAAGGGTTTGCTTTAAATGATATCAAACGTTTGAGCATGCCTCTGAAACGAACCGGTAAAGACCAATGGGCAGGGGTGAAAGAATTGCCGGCAAACAGTCCGCGGTTCATGCTGCCGATACCGGAGACTGAGATGCTTTATAATAAACAGTTGACCGCTGAAGATCAGAATGAATACTGGAGAAATTAGCGAAGAAACGAAAGAATGAAGACAAAACGATGGATTATCATGATGCTGACGATGGTCTGCGTGGCCTCGTCAGCTCAACACAAAAGGTCTGATCTGCTCCTGAAATTTCAGAAACGCCAGGTCGATATAGCTCCGTTCTTCGAGGATTTCCCTTATTCGCAATTCTCTCTCAGTGAGGACGGGGAGAAGTTATTCTTCTTTAAGACTTCCGAACAGAATAAATTGCAATGGCTTGATCTTACGAAAGAAAAAGATTTCTTGAAGGCTACCGATGCGGTTGATCTCGACTTTTCGAAACGTAATTGCTGGCAACCCATGTACAATGAGAAAGATGGTTACGTGTATTGGATCGGAGACGAAAGGAACGAGGAGATTATCAACATTTACCGTTGCAATCTTCTCGCACCTGGAGTCGAAAAACTTACCGATGTGCCTTATATTTATGCTTGGGATTTCAGTCCCGACAGAACACGCATTGCTTATGTAGCTCGATTGGCTCAAAACGAAAAACGGTTGGATGAGTTGCGGATGCTTGATCTGCGAACCGGAAGAGACACGCTGGTCTGTCAGGATAAACCGGATTTCCGTTACACTTGGGGCGATATCAGTTGGCAACCTCAAGGTAAAGGGTTAATGTTGTTGGCGCTGAAAGATGCCGACCGTACGTATGCAAACATTATCTATGTTGATACTGAAACGAAGCAGACTACGGTGCTTACTGATCCCTCCAAACCGGGTAGTTATGCCGGAACTTCGGTCATGGAGCGATGGTTCTCGGATGACGTATGTTTCTTTTTCTCCGATCAGGACGGGTATAAGAACCTCTATCGTTTCGACCGTCGGACGATGAAAACGGAACAGGTAACACGTTTCACATCGGATATAGACGATGCACGTTTCGTGATGGTGGGTAAGAAGAAATATCTGTTTCTTCTGCAAAGCAATCCCGTAGAAACGTCGTTGATGCTGATGGATATCGCAACCGGAAAAATCCTGTATAAACATTCCTCGGATTTGTCATTATCCATCGGTGCCGTACAGGGTGACCGTGTACGTTTGCTTGCGAATGCGGCATCTGTGGTCTTTCGGATTATTGATGCTCGGGTCGGTCAAAAGGAAATGGTGCTTTCTGAAGTGCTCGAGCTTTCAGACGAACTGAATGCCAAACTAATTCATTCGGATGTGGAGCGACTTTCCATTCCGACATTTGATGTTGATCCGAGCACGGGCAAAACACGCACGCTGCATGCTTATCTTTATAAACCGAAGCACCCGCTTCCTGAGGGAAAGGAGTTGCTGATGATCGAATCCTTTTATGGTGGTGACAATCGATACAATGCAGAGTATCAAATTTTCAATGCGGCAGGTATTACCGTGCTCAGTCCTTCGCCGAGAGGAAGCACAGGCTTTGGACGCGATTTTGCAGCAATGAATGACAAAGATCTCGGAGGCAATGAGATTCTTGACATTATTTATTGTGCGTCGTATATATCCGAAAAAAGGAATATTCCGTCTGAACGTATCGGGATCTTTGGGATGAGTCATGGAGGTTATGCGACGATGCGCCTGTTGACATTCCCCGGTGAAGTAAACGGACATAAGGGGGCTTTTCGTTTTGGTTTCGGGATCGAAACGGCCGGGTTCTGTGACATTATCTATCAGCATACACATTCTAATATTCCGGACTGGACCAGGCTTGAGGCCGGCGACCCGCAGAAGGAGGCTGCACGGCTCATCGAGCGCTCTCCTCTGTATCATGCTGCGAACCTCACAGGGCCACTGTTGTTACTGCATGGCAATCATGACAACCGAGTCCATGTCGAAGGTTCACGCCTGATGCATCGTATGCTTACGCATCTGAAACGGCCACACCGTTATGTCGAATTTGAAGGGCTGGGGCACGGCATTAAAGGGATAGATAATAACCGCCGGTTTTATCGTGAGTGTTTTCGTTTTCTCGATGATGTGATCGGACGGGACACTTCTTTATACCGATGGGACACCGTTCGATAAATGCTTGATTCCGTATTTGCTTTTTATCAGACTTAACGGTAAGAAGGCGAAGGCAATTCGGAAATGCTGAAATGTAAACGATTTCTAAGGAGATGTTTAAAAAAACAAATTTATCATAGGGTGTTTGCCGGATCAAGCGTCAAGTAGGTAAAAAGTAGAAAATGAAAGAATCGGTCAACATAGACGAATTGTATATATTGATGTATCTCAAAGGAAAATTGCCGGACGAGGAGCGGCAGATGTTCGAGCAGCAGATGAACCTCTCAGCGGATTTGCGACAAACGGTTGCTGACCTGAGTCGGCTGTGGCGCTTGTCCGGTCTGCGGAGTGAACAGCGGAATATCGATACGCCTGCGGCGTGGCGAATCGTGTCGCGCAAGGTCACTCGTTCTTTGTTTCTTGGCAAGGCGTGGAACGTCACTCGCACGGCTGCCGCTGTTTTACTGCCTTTGTGGTTGATTTATCAATACGTGTGGATTCCGTGGCAGGAGCGTTCGCAGCCCGAAGCAACATTGACCGTCACGGCGTCGCCCGGCATGGTGGTACAGACGACCCTCCCCGACGGTAGTCAGGTGTGGCTCAATGCCGGCAGCTCACTTTCATACCCGAGCCGTTTTACCCGTCGGGGGGGGCGGAAAGTCAGGTTGACCGGAGAGGCATATTTCAAGGTAACATCAGACCGGAAGAATCACTTTGATGTGCTTATTCCCGGACAGATGAAGGTGAGTGCATACGGGACGGAGTTTAATGTTTGTGCTCATCCTGGGGATTCGTGTTATGAAGTGACTTTGGCACGCGGGAATGTAGACGTATCGTCTGTTGAAACGCCGGGCATGCTGACGCTGGATGCGGGACAGAAAGCATTGTTCCACCCTGAAAGCGGGACAATGTCGAAACAGCCGGCCGATACGTATGCCGATACGGCATGGAAAGACGGGAAGATGGTATTCCGCCGTCGGCATCTCGATCATATTGCCGAGAAACTCTCGCGCAAGTTTGGGGTGACGATCCGGCTCGAAGACGACAAGTTGAAAGACTATGTGTACACGGCTACGTTTACGGACGAATCGCTCGAAGACATCCTCGATCTGCTCAAACGCTCGACGCCTCTGACCTATACGATATCCGGACAGCGACAACTCGGTAATCATACGTACACTCGACGTACGGTTACCATAAAGACAATGCATTAAACCAACCGTCATAAACAATCAATGTAACGATAGGAGGAAAGGGAAACAGGAACAAGTAGAAGGAGGATTTTTCGTGCAGGGCTGCCGGCGTGAAAAATAGATCGGGAAAGGCGGCAAAAAGTACTTACATACAATCTAATAAGCGTGTAAAATATGGATGATTTATTGAAAAAGGCACTTGGGGAACGTGCCGTATTGCGTAAACTTCCCCGTCTGCTCAGGGACATGCTGCTTGTGGTATGTCTGCTGTCTCTTTCATTGTTGAAAGCGCAGGCTGATCCTCAGAAACAGAAGATATCGGTAGACATGAGCGATGCCACGGTCGAAGAAGTTTTGCAGTCTATCGAGGAGAAGTCGGATTATTATTTTTTGTATAACAGTCGGCTGATCAATGTGGAGCGCCGGGTGAACGTGCAGGCGAAAAACAAGCCGGTAGCTGCGATTCTGGACGATTTATTCACTTCGGGAGACGTGGATTATCAAGTTAAGGGTACACAAATCGTGCTCTCGCCCAAGAGTATGCGTGCTTCAGTAAGGCCGGGAGTGAAAGAGACTCAGCAACAGAAAACCGTCAGCGGCCGGATCGTCGATGAGCAGGGCGAGCCGGTGATCGGCGCCAATGTCGTTGAAAAAGGAACGACAAACGGTACGGTAACGGATGCCGACGGCCGTTTCTCGTTGTCTGTGGCGCCGAACGGCGTACTGCATGTGTCGTATATCGGGTATTTAGACGAAGAGGTTCAGGTTTCCGGAAGAACCTCCGTGAATATCACCTTACGGGAAGATACGCAAGCTTTGGATGAGGTGGTGGTGGTCGCCTATGGCACGGTAAAGAAGAAGGACTTGACGGGATCGATTACTTCTATTGACCGTACCTTGGTTGCTAAACAGTCTAATTCCTCCGTCTCACGAGCTTTGGAAGGGGCGGCTCCGGGTATACAAGTTGCTTCTATCGACGGGCAACCCGGTCTGGACATGGGAATCCGTATTCGAGGAGTCGGTTCAACGAGCCAAAATAATTCCAGTGCTCTTGTTGTCATCGATGGTGTACCCTCACAAACGGACAATACCTTGTCTTCCATTAATCCCAAAGATATTGAGAATATCACTATTCTTAAAGACGCCGCTTCTACTGCTTTATATGGTTCGAGAGGTGCGAATGGTGTGGTGCTGGTCACGACCAAGAAAGGGGCGAAGGGAAAAGCACGAATATCTTTTGAAGGACGTTTTGGAGTAAACCAAATGGGACCGTTCGAATATCAAAAAATATCAAAACCAAAAGATATTTACGAATATGCATGGTCTGCAATCTACAATGCCGTGAGGTATAAAAGTGATCAGAAATATACGACTCATGTGGCGAATCCCAATATGTCTCATGACGAAGCGGCCTTGTTTGCCAGTCGGCACCTGTTCGACTATGTGGGGTCAACCACTGATTTTAAAAAGAATGCTTTAGGTAATTATATGTTATATAATGTTCCCGGAGCAGTCTATACCCCTACGGGTGAAGGAGCTGATGCAAGTTCTACTATGAGCGGTGCGTATCTGGTCAATCCTGACGGAAGGTTGAATCCGAATGCGGAATTGTTGTATGAGGATAATTACGATAATTTCTTTTTTGAAAATAAGTTGCGTCAAGAATACAACATAAGCGCAAGCGGCGGAGGAGATAAAGTGGATTATTTCTATTCTTTGGGTTATCTGGAAGATCCGTCATACATACGTGGTTCCGAATTTGAACGATACAATGCACGTGCCAACATGAATGCCCGGTTGCTCGATTGGTTGAAAGTGGGAGCCAATGTAGCGTATGCGAACCGGAGAACACAGTCTCCGGCCACTCGCTATGGGCGAAATCCCGGCTCTGCAGTCGCCAATGTTTTCCGATGGGCAAACGGACAAAATCAATTGACGCCCCTCTTTGCGCATGACAAAAACGGTGATTTTATCTACAACGAAGACGGTTCTAAAAAGGTGAATGACGGTCCGGATAAAACGTATTCTCCTCTGGGACCTACCAACGGTCCATTGACGAATGCCAATCTGATCGATATTCTCAATAAAGATAAGGATGAGACTGTATCTAATGACCTTAACATGCGTGGATATGCGGAGCTTAAATTCTTGAAGGATTTTACGCTGACCCTGAATCTTTCGTACGACCGTTTTTCACATATCAGAACGCGGTATTGGAATAAAGAAACAGGACAAGCCAAGAGTACTTCGGGTGCGTTGGGCAAAATATATCAGAATTTTGCCGTACTGAATACGCAGCAACTGCTTAATTACAATAAAACGTTGGATAAGCATCAGATTGATTTCTTGGCCGGGCATGAATTCAATAAGTTCAATTCAGACGGATTATACTATCGCTCTGCTTATTCGCTGATTCCTGATTTTATCAGTTATACCAACTTTACAGGCCGGTATGTGGGAGGTACCTTCTTAAATCCCGGTGGCTCATTGGATAAGACGGCTATGGAAAGTTATTTCGGAAGATTGAACTATTCGTATAACGACAAGTACTACGCTGAATTATCATTAAGAACGGATGGTTCTTCCAAATTCAAATACAGCAAAAACCGATGGGGGACGTTCTGGTCTGTCGGAGGAGGATGGAGAATGACCGGCGAACGGTTTATGGAATCCACGAAAGACTGGTTAAATAACCTGAAGATTAGAGCCAGTTATGGCGTTATTGGGAATCAGAGTGGTATTGCCAATTATTCGGGCTATCAAACTTGGTCTTATGGTGCGAATTATACTTCTACCACCGGAGGAACAGGGACGCCGGCCGATTATCGCTTGTCTAAAGGAAACTTTGTAAATGACGCTCTTACGTGGGAGAATGTACATACGTTGGATGCCGGTGCAGACCTTTCTTTATGGAATCGTGTACACCTTTCTGTCGATTATTTTGTTAAAAACACGGTCAATGCTTTCTGGAATCAACCTATTCCCTATTCTTTGGGGCAGTCGTCTCTTGAGAAAAATACGGCAAAATTGAAAAATAGAGGCGTTGAAGTGGATGTGAGTGTGGATATTCTTAAAAAGAAAGAACTCTATTGGAGCATTTCATTGAACGGAATGCATTACAGAACGATTCTGACAAGTGTGCCGCAAGGTGTAGGCACGGCCGAGCTCAACGGAAACTGGACGGCGGGTATCGATGGCTGGGGGGCTATTGGTGGTGCCGCTACCAACCAGATATCTTACCTGAGAGGAGTCGGAAAAGATTATTATAATCTCTATTTTTTTAAATACGGAGGGGTGGATCAGAATACGGGATTACCGTTGTTTTATGCCAGGGTAACCGAACAAGATCACAAAAAAGGTTTCTTTAAAGATTATAAAGTGGGTGAAGATGTCACGACAACAAATTATTCTTTGGCTGACCGATATGAGATGGGAAGCGCTATCCCAAAATGGATTGGAGGCTTTTCGACAACCTTGAATTATAAGAATTTTGATTTTTCGTCGAGTTTGGCTTATCAGATCGGAGGAAAATTCTTTAGCGTTGAATATGGATGGAACCTTTATTCGAGTGAAAATATAGGGTCGGCATTATCGGCCGAATTGCTCGGTAATACCTGGACGCCCGAAAGAACAGATGCATATTTCCCCATGGTCATGTATGGCAATACGTATGGTAACGGGGCGAACATCGGCAGCTGGATGTATAGTGATATGGCATTGTTTGATGCCTCTTATTTGAATGTGAAAAACATAACATTCGGTTATACATTGCCCGAACATCTTTCGAAAAAGGTAAATATATCCGGACTTCGGATATTTGCCACAGCCGACAATGTGTTTATGTTTAAGAAGCATGCCGGATTTGACCCGCGTATGTCGTTGGTTAGCGGAATGGAAGTCGGTGCTTATGCTTTTCCATATATGAGAACTCTCTCGTTGGGAATTGATTTGAATTTTTAATCATTAAAAAACGTATAACGATGAAAAAAAATATATTAACGATTTTAGTATGTTCGTTTGTGCTGTTTGGATGTGCGGATCAGCTGGAAATAACGCCTCCAAACAAGATTACCGACGAACAGATCATGCAATTGCTGGAATCGGGAAACAGCGAATCGATTAAAATTGTGCTGGGAAGTATGGCCAATGAACTGCCTCTCTTGTTCAAAAGCTCCGGGATACAAGGGCAAGGAAGCGCTGATGGGCGTTATTATACCTGTCAGGGACTTGATGTCATGAGGAATCTTCTCGGTAATGACATTGTTTTCGGTACGAAAGCTACGACGAATGCATTCGGAGCCGATGAATACAATTTTCGGAATTTTACGGCAAGTTCCGTCGATAAAAATATTCCTTATTGGTATTATGCCTGGAAATGTATTTTTACAGCCAATAAACTGTTGAATTACATCACTGACGATCAGTTGGTCAACAGTAATGATAATCTGAAAGATTATAAAGCCAGAGCATTGGTCGTTCGTGCTTTTGCATATAATTATCTGATGGAAAATTATCAGGATGCCTATCTACAGGGTGGGAAGGATAAATTGGGAATTATGCTGTACGATAAATATTCGCCTACTCAAGAATTGAAACCTCGTTCTACTTCGAAAGAGACTTATGACTTCATAAAGAAAGATTTGTCTGAAGCGATCTCTTTGTTTAAAGCGGCCAAGATAGAATATACTCAATCTACCACCGATATTGATTTAGGTGTGGCAAACTTTATTCTGGCTAGAGTAGCACTTTGGACAGGCGATTGGGCTACGGTGATTTCGAGTTGTAACGATATTTTAGCTCAGTATCCTGTGTTGATGGATCAGAAGATGTATGGCGGTAAGAATACGGGCGACAGCAAGAATCCGGTCTTTTTACCTGAAACGAATGGATTCCTGAACAATACCATTAATCCCGAAGTGTTACTGGGCTGGCCGGTCGGGGAAGCATTGACGGCGCATAATGCATGGATGAATCCTTTCGGTACGAGCTACGGAGGAGCAGCCGGAGAATATCAACGTATTGACAATCGGTTGTATGAGAAGATAGATGATAACGATTATCGTAAGGACGTTTTTCTCAAAACCGATTTTGGAAGTTATCATTATCCTCCCAACAATGTAGAAGGGTATATTCCGGCTTATACAAGTATGAAATTTGCAGCGACACATGGCATCGGAAGTCCGGTTACGGATAGAACTAAGGTCGGTACCGTCACCGATTATTATATGAGAACTTCCGAGGTTTTATTGATGAAAGCCGAGGCTTTGGCTCAATCGAATAAAGAGGCCGAAGCAAAGGAAACATTGAATGTATTGCTGAAAGCCCGTACAAAAGAAGGCACCCCGTCTTTGACTTGCGATAATTATCCGTCGATGCAAGGCCTTTCGGTACTTCAGATGGTACAGTTGCAAACGCGCATCGAACTGTGGGGCGAAGGCGGTCGAGAGTTTTACAATAATAAAAGATGGAATATTCCGGTTGATAGAAGTTCTTCGTCCAATCATCTCAATAAACTTACGTATCCGGTGAAGGATATGACACTTCAGATTCCGGACGATGAGATATTCTATAATCCGTTGTGCGAACAAAATTAACGATGGGTGAGCTTTCGTAAAGGGTGATGAATCATAATGGGTGAGCGGCTTCGTTGCTTACCCATTCTTACACACCTGAAGAGGGTGTGCCCAAACATAGCGTTTTGACACATCCTCTTTTCCTGTAGTGCAAATCGTCTCTTCACAGTTGTGTGAAATGATTGGCAGTTGAAAAGTTGAAAAGATGGGACATTTGATTAAAAAGATGAAGATAAAAATAATTTGGTTTATTTCTGTCTTGTGGATGACGAATGCGTATGCGGATAATTTGAAAGAATTGCATAGCGGTTTCCTCTCTCCTCCGACAGACGGGCATGCTCAAACTTGGTGGCATTGGACAAGTCCGTTTGTGACGAAAAAAGGTATCACTGCCGATCTTGCATCGATGAAAGCGATCGGATACAGTGGGGCGCATCTGTTTGTCACCGGTTCGAGTCCTTATCCTGAAGGGCATTATCCGGAAATGTTAAGTCAGGAATGGTTAGCGCTTTTGGAACATGCCGGGAAAGAGGCGAAACGTCTTGGGTTAAAGCTGGGAATTCATAATTGTCCGGGATGGTCATTATCCGGTGGGCCCTGGATTAAACCGGAAGATGCAATGCAAATGATCGTTTCTTCTGAAGTGAATGTCTCGGCTGACACTTTACAGAAGATCGTATTGCCTCAACCGGAGACGCGTTACAATTTTTATCGGGATATTGCCGTGCTGGCTTTTCCTGATATAAATACGCATGAAAAACCACAATTAGAAGCAGATTTTTCAATAAATGATCCGGATAAAATACTGGATCATGACCAAGCGACTTTCATACGGTTACCGATCAAAGAAAAGGATACCGAGGCAGTCATAACGTTGAAATATAAACAGCCGTTCGAGGCGCGTTTTATAGAGTTGTCTTTCGGAGAAGTTCATTTATTTGTCAAAGGGAAAGTAGAAGCTTCTATGGACGGAATTCATTTCCGAGAAGTTGCTGCTTTCGATTATAAAATCCGTACGGATTTGCAGTCGCCGAAGTGTATTCGTCTGAAAGAAAATACCGAAAGTTTCCGGTATTTCAGAATTACGTTTATGCATCGCCCTTACCGGGTATGGATGACTCCTGTCGACATCAGATTGAATGATATCAGGCTCTTGACTTCATCTATGATCCCTGATGTTGATAGTAGAAATTCGGCCATGGAAGACAGTTATTCCTTTAAACCCTTTGTGTCGGATTATATTTCCGATGGTATTGATCCCACTAAAATGCTGGATTTGTCCGGTAAAATGCTTCCTGACGGGACACTGCGGTGGAATCCTCCCGGAGGAAACTGGACGATTTTGCGTATAGGCTATACGACAACCGGAAAATGCAATGCTCCGGCAACATTAAGCGGATTAGAATGCGATAAATTGAGTAAAAACGGATTAGATGCACATTGGAAGGGAATGATGTCGAAAATAATAGAACGAATAGGTTATCTGAATGTGTTGAAATATTGCATTATAGATAGTTATGAAGCAGGGGGACAGAATTGGACGCCAGAATTCGAAACGGAATTTCTAAAACGTCGCGGGTATTCTTTGCGACCTTATCTGCCGACCGTCGTCGGTTATGTGGTCGGGAAACCTTCTGAAAGTGCTCGTTTTCTATATGATTTTCAAAGAACGGTCGCTGAACTGTTTGCCGAAAACTATTATGATTATTTCACGGAATTATGTCACAAAAACGGATTGCTCTCTATCACGGAATCTTATTTCGGATCATTCGATTATTTACGTTGCGCCCGAAAGGCAGATATTCCCTCCGGCGAGTTCTGGATCGGTTCTAAAACGCCAATATCGTGTTTGTATCGTTCTGCCGGACATTTTCACGGGAAAAAATATGTGGCGGCAGAAGCGTTTACGACTGATGAAAAACAAGGTCGCTGGCTTCAAGACCCTCAACAGTTGAAGGAATATGGTGACAGAGCATGGGCGCAAGGTATTTCCAAACTGATTTCACATTCATTTGTTCATCAACCGTACCTGAATGTCCGTCCGGGGTTTACATTAGGTCGCCATGGAGCCCATTTGTCGCGTACAAATACATGGTGGAAATACGGTAACGGGTGGATCGATTATATAAATCGTGCTCAATTTCTTTTGCAATCGGGAGAACCGGTCGTTCATATCCTTATCCTTTCCGGTGAATCAGATCCTAATAAATATACCCGGATACCTGAATTATCATGGGCCGGATATGGTTATGATTATTGTTGTGTGGACGATTTGTATGATTATATTACCGTTCGGAAACACCGCATTACTTCTCCTTCGGGAGTTACTTATTCCTGTTTATCTCTGGGAGAAGAGAAATATCTTACGAAGAAAACACTGGAAAGCGTATATCATTTGCTTCGCTCCGGCGCTGTTATCTTGGGTCGTCGTCCTTTGGGTTCCCCGTCGTTGTCGGATAAAGCAGATGAATATAATGAATTAGTCGAAAAAATATGGGGGGCGTCGAAACAGGGAGAAATTCGTAAGATCGGTAAAGGAAAATTGATTAACAGTACTGATTATTTATCTGTCATGAATCATATAGGAATTCTTCCCGATGTAAAAGCTCCGGCAGGAATCAGTACGCTTCATCGGCGGCAAGGGGATATCGACATATTTTTTCTTTATAACGATAGCTGTAGAACGGTTTCGCAAGATATAAAATTCAGGATTTGCGGAAATAAAATACCGGAATGCTGGAATGCGGATAAAGCTAAGATAGATACGGTAGCTTTGTGGAAACGAGAAGGAGACTATATTACCATTCCTGTAACGATGTTGCCTCAGGAATCTCGTTTTGTGATTTTTCATCCGGGATCTGTTCCTCATTTGTTCATGATAGGAGAAGAAAAAACGCGTAAGAAAAATCCGTCCGGCGTGTCAGCGCACATTGTCGGAAATAAGGTTCGTTTGTTTTTTACAAGGCCGGATACGGTAGTTGTGACGGATAATAATTGGAAGAATGAAAAAATAGGTGTCAGTCATGTACATGCTCCTGTGGATATAAGCGATGATTGGCAGGTAAGTTTCCCGCCTGCTTCCGGTGCACCGGATACAGTACATTTGAGTAAATTGGAATCTCTTAGTGAAAATTCGTCGGATAGTATTCGATACTTTGCCGGTACGGCAACTTATCGACATCCGTTCGTAGTCACTGAAGAAATGAAAGGTCGCTCTTTAAGAATTTTATTGCAACTGGGAAAAGTTCGGAATATAGCTGAAATTTTCGTGAACGGAAAAAAAGCTGCACTTCTTTGGAAAGAACCTTTTTCAATAGATATTACAGATATGGTCTGCCTTGGAAATAATATGTTGGAAATAGCTGTAACGACTCTATGGGTGAATCGTTTGATTGGCGACTTGAGGAATGAGACCGTTGTACCGGAGACGAATGGTTGGCCGGATTGGGTGCTTGCCGATAAACCTGATTCTGGAGTTGGGCAATACTCCTTTTCTACATGGAAAGGGTGGAAAAAAGAAGAAGATTTACAGGAATCCGGATTGATCGGTCCCGTAAGGTTGGAGTTCGTAGAAGTCCGATGAAAATTATTACAGAATGAAACGAATACAATAAAAATGATGAATCGAAGACTGTTTATAAAGCATAGTACACTGTTTTCTGCCTCCATATTGACTGGAGGAGCATATTCTACCGTAAAGGCAGGGGCGAAAACCATAGAGCGTCTTCAAACGTCGTCCGGACTGTTTGCTTTATTTCAACATCCCGCTTCACGTTATGCGCCGTTTGTGCGTTGGTGGTGGAACGGCAATAAGGTTGAGGCGTCGGAGATTGTCCGGGAGCTTCGTCTGCTGAAAGATGCCGGCGTGGGCGGCGTAGAGATTAACCCGATCGCTTTTCCTTCGTCGGGCGACGATTTGGGCAAGAAGTCGCTTACGTGGCTGGGCGATGAATGGATTGACATGTTGCAAGTCGCTTTCGATGAGGCCAAACGTCTCGGAATGACATGCGATTTGATTGTCGGGTCGGGGTGGCCGTTTGGTGCTGAGACATTACAGGGTGCCGAGCGGGCACAGGTGGTGCTCGTTTATGCCGAGAAACTCGAAGGTCCGATGATGTATGAAGCGTCACGTTTTCACCTTTTCAAGGCGGTTGATCCCGGTGTGACCGTACCTGATCCGTCACGTACGTTCGAACTCCTTTCTCTGCAGGTTGTTCCCGATCCGATGAGCGGGCTGGAACAAGTCGTCGACTTCTCCGACCGGTGCAGGGACGAGGTTGTCCGTATCGAAATCCCCGAAGGCAGACATGTGCTTTATGCACTGGTGAAGGTCGATTCCTTTGCATCCGTCATCAATGGCGCTCCGGGTGCAGCAGGACATATTCTCAATCATATGAATCGGGAGGCCGTGCGCAGTTACCTCGACCGCATGTCCGACACGATACGGAAAAAAAACGGTGCGCTCTCAAAACATCTGCGTGCGTTCTTCTGTGATTCGATGGAGCTGGAAGGATGTAACTGGACTGACGATTTGGCGGAAACTTTTCGGCAACGTCGTGGCTACGATCTGATGCCTTACCTTCCGTTTATCCTGTTCAAGGTCGGACGGTTGGGGGCGGTCGTGGATGATACATATGGGGCGGAGAAAACACCCGGGTTTGCAGACATCCTGAATCGCGTGCGGTTCGATTTCGAACTGACCAAAGCTGAGTTGCTGCGGGAGCGATTTACCGAAACATATCTGCAATGGTGCAGGGAGCAGGGCGTGCAATCGAGGGCGCAGGCTTACGGACGCGGCTTCTTTCCGCTCGAAAGCAGCCTGAAATTCGACATTCCCGAGGGTGAATCGTGGACAACGAATTGGCTCAAACATCGGCCGGGCGAAGAGATGCCGGACGAAGATTATCGCCGAGGACGAGCTTACACGATGATCAATAAATTCGTCTCTTCGGCCGCTCACCTCACCGGTAAGCGAGTGGTGAGCTGCGAAGAGATGACAAATACTTACGATGTTTTTAACGCCACATTGGAACTGTTGAAGATCGGCTCCGATCACAGCATCATGTCGGGTGTGACTCATTCCGTTTGGCACGGTTTTAATTATTCCCCGCCCGACGCACCTTTTCCCGGCTGGGTGCAATACGGTACATATCATAACGAAAACAACAACTGGTGGCCTTACGTCAAGTATCTGAACCGTTATAAAGCGCGTCTCTCGTCGGTACTCATGAACGCCGATATGTACACCGATATCGCCATCCTCCCGGCTACGTACGATTTATGGAGCGAAATGGGCGTGCAGACCGATCCGTTCCCTGAAAAGCTGAATGTTCCCTACACCTCGCTTGTATGGGAGGCCATTCATAAGAACGGCGGCGGGGCGGATTACACCTCGGAGATTGTCCTCCGCGAATCGACGGTCAGGAACGGAAAGCTCTGCTACGGTTCCAAGGCTTACGGTACACTTTTCTTAGTCGAGGTGAGCGGAATCAATCCGGAAGTATTGGCCAAATTAGATGATTTTGTAGCTGATGGCGGACGGATTTTCTGCATAGAGAAATACCCGGAAAAATCGCTTGGCTTGCAGGATTTTCACGAAAGAGACCGGCTGGTGAAGCAATGGGTGGAGAAGCTGAAACAACATCCCGATCGCTTTGTCCTGCTTCGCAAGCCTGAAGACGATCGTTTCCTTGAATGGTACCGTGAGGTGATGCAACAATACCGAATCCCTCATTATCTTGATATTGAATATTCTGACCGTTTTGTGACGCAAAACCGCTATCGCAGCGATGCACACGATGAACTGTTCTTCTTTGCGAATACGCACCGTAATCAGTCCTATACGACGAATATCACTTTTGCCGCCGAAATAACTGCCCGGCGATTCCCGTGGGTGTGGGATACCGAAACGGGTGAACGTTATCGCATACATCCTGAAGGAAATACCATTACCCTCGAATTGGGGCCGGCGGAAACATGCCTGATCGTATGGAGCCGCGAGAAACACGGCAAGCCGTGGCACCCCCTTCCGACAAGCGGAAAGGAAGAACGTACGCTTGATGGCGTCTGGGAGGTCGAGCTACGCCACAGTCGCGAAGGATGGGTGAAAACTTACCCGATGGAGACCCTGAAAGACCTCAAAGAAACCGAGTGGGTCAATTTCACGGGAACAGCTGTATATCGTCGGACATTTGAGGCGGACGGCCGAAAGGACGTGTGCCTGAATCTCGGTAAGGTGCATGGTGTCTGTGAAGTGTTTCTCAACGGACAATCGTGCGGAGTGAAGTGGTACGGTCGGCGGATTTACGCCCTCGGTCCCTTCCTGAAAAAAGGTATCAACCGACTCGAAGTACATGTCGTTACTACGATGGGGAATTATATGAAAACGCTCAAGGAAAACCTTACGGCGCAAAAATTTACCGTTCTTAAATCGAAAGATCAGCCGATCCGGTCGATGGGACTGGTAGGGCCGGTTACCATGTATATCCATTCATAAATTTTTAAAATATGCTTCCAATGAAAATTCTGAAATCAATTATTTTCTGTTTCTCGGCTGTGCTGTGCAATCAACTCGTCGCAAAAGATTACAATGCTTCGCTGTTCGGTATCCGGTCCGACGGAGCAACGCTCAACACGCGCTCCATTCAAAAGGCCATCGACCATATCCACGACAAGGGAGGCGGAAGGCTAGTTTTCTCTGTCGGACGTTACCTTACGGGAACGATTTATCTGAAATCGAACGTTACGCTTCACCTGAAAGAAGGTGCCGTACTGCTGGGCTCTACCAATCCGCTCGATTACGACATCGGTGAGAACTGGAATTGGACGGCGCTTGTGGTAGCGCACGAGCAGCACCATATCGGCATTACAGGTCAAGGCGTGATTGACGGAAGGGGGTACGAGGTGGCCAACAATCTGATTTCGCTGATCAATAACGGCATCTTTGAAGATGCGTTGTTGCTCGATCGTCCTCGCGAATTTCGCCGTCCGCAGAATATTTATTTTAAGAGATGCCGGGATATTCATATACAAGGCATTCTGCTGAAAGATCCGGCAAGCTGGAATCAACAGTACGAACAGTGTCGAAACATGCTTGTCGAAGAAATTACGACCGACAGCAAAGCGTATTGGAACAACGACGGAATCGATATCGTGGATTGCGATAGCGTGATTATCCGAAATTCTTACTTCGATGCGGCTGACGACGGCATCTGCCTGAAGTCGCATAGTGCCGACCACGAATGCAGCAATATTTACATTTACAACAATACGGTGCGTACAAGTGCCAGCGGCATCAAATTCGGCACTGTTTCGGCAGGAGGGTTTCGCAATATCCGTATCGTCAAAAACACGGTCTTCAATACATATCGTTCAGCCATCACCTTTGCCTCCGTCGATGGAGCGGTAATAGACAATGTGACAGTGGATAGTCTTGTTTCGATCAACACGGGTAATGTGATTTTTCTTCGTACGGGAACTCGCACGGTGCGTAACAGGCCTTGTCTGCGAAATATCAGGATATCGAATGTCTATGCCGAAGTGCCGGCCACCAAGCCCGATGCCGGTTATCGTTACGAAGGCCCGATCGAAGATTTGCCACGTAATGTCTCTCCCTGTATCATTGCCGGTATTCCGTCTATCCCCATCGAAAATGTGACGTTGGAAAATATCGAAATTCGGTATCCAGGAGGGGGTAATGCGCTGTATGCCAAAGTGGGATTGGATGAGTTGGACAGTGTTCCCGAGATGGAGAATAAGTATCCGGAATTTTCGATGTTTAAGGAGCTCCCGGCATGGGGCTTTTATATCCGGCATGCTAAGGGTATCCGGTTCAATAATGTGACGTTTGTTGCCCAAAAAGCGGACTATCGCCCGGCCGTCGTGCTCGACGATGTACACAATGCCGTCTTTAAAAATATGAAGATTTCCATACCGGAGTCGGCACATAAAGACGAAATTGTACGTCACTGTTCGTCGGGGATACATGTTGAACCATGATTATGAAGAAGAAAAAATACGCAGTATGAACATACATATAAAAATCGGAATCGTGATCGGTTATCTGGCAGTCACTGCAACATTTAACGCATCGGCGGGCAATTTGCTGCCATACGTTAACCCGATGGTAGGAACAAAAAGCATGGGACATACGTTCCCCGGAGCCTGCGCTCCGTTCGGTCTGGTGCAGTTAAGTCCTGATACGGAAATGGTTCCGCATAACATCGGCGGAATCTATCAACCCGATGCCTATCGGTATTGCACAGGTTATCAGTACGACGATAAAACGATTGTCGGGTTCAGTCATACCCATTTCAACGGCACGGGGCATTCCGATTTGGGTGATATTTTAGTCATGCCTGCAACAGGTGAGGTAAAACTCGACAAAGGTACGGCAGTACATCCCGAAAGCGGCTATCGTTCACGCTTCAGCCATGAGCATGAAAAGGCCGAAGCCGGATATTACTCTGTGCTGCTCGAAGATTACGGCATCCGTGCCGAAATGACTGCTACGGAACGGGTTGGTGTGCATCGTTACACCTTTCCGAAAGGTACTCAAACAGGGCATATCGTACTCGACCTCAATTACGGTATTTATCACTACGATGGCAAGGTGTTGATGGCCAATGTTCGTGTGGAGGATTCGTGTACGCTTACCGGTTACCGTATCACCCGCGGCTGGTCTCGGATGAATTACACTCATTTCGCCGTGAAGTTCTCGAAGCCGATTACCGCTTACGGTTGTCGCAATAACGAAGAGGTGCTTTATAAAGGATTTTGGCGCAGGTTCGACATGACGAAGAATTTCCCGGAGATGTTTGGCAAACACCTTACGGCTTATTTTGAATTTGATTTCTCCGATGGCTGTCCGCTCGAGGTGCAGGTCGCTCTCTCGCCGGTCGATTGTCTGGGCGCACGGAAGAATCTGGAGGCCGAAACGGGAGGGAAGTCATTCGATGAAGTTCGGAAGGCTACGCAGGTGAAGTGGGAGAAGGAGTTGAGCTGTATCCGTATAGAAGCTGACGACGATACAAAATCCGTATTCTACACGGCCTTGTATCATACGATGATCAATCCTTCCGTATATCAGGACGTAGACGGGCGTTATCGCGGCGTTGACCACAATATCCATCAGGCGGCCGAAGGGCAAACCAACTATACGGTCTTTTCCGTTTGGGATACGTTTCGAGCCCAGCATCCGCTGATGAACCTGATTAAGCCGTCGCGCAGCGTGCAGTTCGTTCATTCCATGCTCAATCATTACCGGCAGAGCGTACACCGTGCCTTGCCGGTTTGGTCGCACATGGGCAATGAAAACTGGTGTATGATCGGGTATCACTCCGTTTCGGTCGTGGCCGATGCCCTCGCAAAAGGATTGGTGGTGGATAAAAAGCTTGCACTGGATGCTTGTATAAACAGTTCGAATCTGGATTACTACGATGGTATTGCCGAATATAAGAAGCTGGGTTATGTACCGCTCGAACGCAGTGGTTCGGCAGCTTCGGTCACGCTCGAATACAGTTACGACGATTGGGCGATCAGTGAGCTGGCTAAGCGGATGAAGGTTCTGGATGTAGAGAAAGAATATGCGAAACGTGCATGCAGTTATCGCAATATTTTTGATCCGTTGCTGGGTTTTGCCCGCCCGAAACATCAGGACGGGACGTTCAAAAAAGATTTTGACTTGCTCGATACCCACGGACAGGGCTTTATCGAAGGCAATTCGTGGAACTATTCGTTCTTCGTACCGCACGATGTCAACGGATTGATGCGTCTGATGGGCGGAGAGAAACGGTTCGTGCGTCGTCTCGACTCGCTTTTTACGATGCGTCTGCCCGCAAAATATTTCGAAAATACGGAAGATATTAACGAAGAAGGATTGATCGGCAACTATGTGCACGGTAACGAGCCGAGCCATCACGTGCCTTATCTGTATAAATGGACGGACGAACCTTGGAAATCGGAAGCACGTCTTCACGAGATTATGCGCAGGATGTATCGCAACCGGATCGATGGATTGTCGGGTAACGACGACTGCGGACAGATGTCGGCATGGTACATCTTTTCGGCGCTCGGATTTTATCCCGTCTGCCCGGGAACGGACCAGTACGTTATCGGCTCGCCTTTGGTGAAAGAGGCGATTGTGCAACTTGAAAATGGTAAGAATTTTATTGTCAGGACAAAACATGCTTCGGCCGAAAATGTCTATGTCAAATCCATTCGACTCAACGGGCTGCCTTATCGAAAAGCCTACATCACCCATGCCGATATTCTCGGTGGGGGGGAGATCGAATTCGAGATGTGCACTCGTCCGAATAAGAAATCGGCGGCCTACGAAAAACCGTATTCGATGACGAAAAGAGAATAATGAATGAAATAAGACAAGTCTGTTCTTTCGGAGTTTATGGTTTTGTAAGATGGTTATAATTTGATTGTTACTGAAAAATATAAGGAATCATTCTTTTTCTATACAAAAAACATATACCTTTGCATCGTTTTTTTTTTTGGAGATTATAGGCTTTGGGTAAATTCGGCGCATATTGGGTTGATTTGAGAAATATGAATCCGGAAGAAGTTCGTAGGTACGAATACTTTTTGGATAATCAGTTTTTTACGGATATTGACGGTGCCGAAGTTCAGCGCGGTAAAGTAAATGTTTCGTTGAAAGTGGAGCGTAAAGTGTCTACATTTGAGATGACGTTTCATTTATCCGGTATGGTGATCGTATCGTGCGACCGGTGTCTGGACGACATGGAACAAGCGATTGCTTCGGATAATCGCTTGATGGTGAAGTTTGGCAAAGAATATGCCGAGGAAAGCGATGAGATATTGGTCATCTCGGAAGATGAAGGTCGTGTAAATCTGGCATGGTTCCTTTACGAGTTTGTCGCATTGAACATTCCGATGAAGCATGTGCACGCGCCGGGAAAGTGTAACAAGGCGATGTCGGCCCGATTACGCAAACACTCTGCACATCGCTCTGATGAAAGCGATAATGCGGAGGATGAGGTGGAGGACGACGATAACATACTGTCGGATGAGTATGAGGATACTGCGACAGACCCTCGTTGGGATGCTCTGAAAAAACTGAAGAATGAAGAATGAATTTAAAATAAAAATAAGATTATGGCACATCCTAAAAGAAGACAAGGAAGCGCGAGAACTGCCAAGAGAAGATCGCATGATCATGCAGTGACTCCGACAATGGCCATCTGCCCGAATTGCGGTGCATGGCATGTGTATCACACCGTTTGTAACGAATGCGGATATTATCGAGGTAAGCTTGCCATCGAAAAGGAAGCAGCCCTTTAATAGAAACATTTCGGACCAAATTTGATGTAAAAACGAAAAAAGATAGCCCTGAATCTTTAAGGGCTATTTTTTTAAAGAACCGCGATGATGGACAAGATAAATGCAGTGATTACGGGAGTCGACGGATATGTTCCGGACGATGTGTTGACAAATGCCGATTTGTCAAAGATGGTGGATACAACCGATGAATGGATTATGACACGGGTCGGAATCAAGGAGAGACGTATCTTGAAAGACCCTCAATTAGGCACTGCTTATATGGGGGTCCAAGCTGTCGGCCGGCTCGTCCGCAAGAAGGGAATCGATCCGGAAACGATAGACGGGATTATATGTTCGACCTCTACGGCCGACTATCATTTTCCGAGTACAGCCTCTATGATTGCGTATGAAGCAGGTTGCAAGAACGCATTTGCCTTTGATATACAGGCTGCCTGCGCAGGATTTATTTATGCATTGGAAACTGCGTCTAATTTTATTCGTTCGGGACGTTATAAGCGGATGCTCGTTGTCTCGAGTGAGAAAATGTCGGCCATCACCGACTATCAGGATCGGTCGACGTGTCCCCTTTTCGGCGATGGTTGCGGGGTTGCTCTTTTAGAGCCAACCTGTGAAGATTATGGGGTTATGGACACGATTCTTCGTGCTGAAGGTACCGGAAAATCTCATTTAATCATGAAGGCCGGCGGGGCTGTTCGAATGCCTTCGTACGAGACGATTGATAAGCGTGAGCATTTTGTGTATCAGGAGGGACAGGCCGTATTCAAACGAGCCGTCATTGATATGGCCGATGCAGCAGAAGAGATCGTGCGACGCAACGGACTGACAAAAGATGAAATCGACTGGATTGTTCCGCATCAGGCCAATCTTCGCATCATTGATGCGGCGGCTCGCCGTTTGGGAGTCGACGACTCGAAGGTGATGGTGAACATTCGGAAATATGGAAATACCAGTTCGGCAACGATCCCGTTATGCCTCTGGGAATGGGAGAAGAAACTGAAAAAGGGGGACAACATCGTCATGGCTGCTTTTGGAGCCGGTTGGACATGGGGCGCCAACTATGTGAAGTGGGCCTATGACGGATCGGAAGCATAAGTCCGGCTTTGTCAATATCATCGGAAATCCGAATGTTGGCAAATCCACCCTGATGAATCAGTTGGTGGGTGAACGCATATCGATCATCACATCGAAGGCGCAAACAACGCGTCATCGTATTTTGGGGATCGTCAATACCGATGATATGCAGATTGTCTATTCGGATACGCCCGGAGTATTGCGTCCTAACTATAAATTGCAGGAGACGATGCGGGAATCGTCGGAATCAGCCTTGGGCGATGCGGATGTTTTGCTTTATGTGACTGATGTAATCGAGAAGACAGATAAGAACGACGATTTCCTGCAACGGGTACGACAGGCGAAATGTCCTGTCCTGCTCCTGATTAATAAAATTGATTTGGCCGACCAGCCGAAGCTGGAGACCTTGGTGGAGGAATGGCATGCGTTATTGCCCGAGGCGGAGATTATCCCGATATCGGCTACGTCGAAATTCAATATCGAGCCGTTGAAGAAGCGTATCCGGGAGTTGATTCCCGACTCGCCGCCTTATTTTGAGAAAGATGCGTTGACCGACCGTCCGGCGCGTTTTTTTGTCACGGAGATTATTCGTGAAAAGATCTTGCTTTACTATCAGAAAGAGATCCCGTATGCTACGGAGGTCGTTGTAGAGCAGTTTATCGAAGAGCCGACGTGCGTGCATATCAAGGCGCTGATCATTGTCGAGCGTGAAACGCAGAAAGGCATCATCATCGGACATGGCGGGCAGGCGTTGAAGAAGGTCGGTATGATGGCGCGCAAGGATATGGAGCGATTTTTCGAGAAGAAGATTTTTCTCGAGTTGTTTGTCAAGGTGGTATCGGACTGGCGCAACCGCGACAATTTGCTGAAATCATTTGGCTATAAGCTGGATTAACTTTTTATGAGGCGCAGCAGATGCGTTCCTTTGTTTCTTCCGGTTCGTAAGATGAAACATGTAAATCAAAAAAGGATATGGGAAATGTGGTAGCAATCGTCGGACGGCCGAATGTCGGCAAGTCCACCCTGTTTAACCGCTTGACGCAGTCGCGTCAGGCCATCGTCAATGAAGAGGCGGGAACGACACGTGACCGTCAGTACGGGAAAGTAGAATGGACAGGGTGCGAATTTTCGATTATCGACACGGGGGGCTGGGTTGTCAATTCCGAAGACGTCTTTGAAGGAGAGATTAACAAGCAGGTGCAGATCGCGATCGAAGAGGCGGATGTGATTCTTTTCGTGGTCGATGTGCAAAACGGCGTGACCGATCTCGACGATGAGGTCGCTCATATCCTGCGTCGCAGCAAGAAGTCGGTGGTGCTTGTGCCCAATAAGGCCGACACTTACGACTGGCATGCGGTGGCAGCCGAGTTTTACCGTTTCGGACTGGGCGACCCGTATTGTATTTCGGCGATGAACGGCTCGTACACGGGCGATTTGTTGGATCGTATCATTGAGCTGCTACCGTCTGAAGCTCCGGAGATGCTCGAGGAGGCATTACCCCGAATTGCCGTCGTGGGACGTCCGAATGCGGGAAAATCATCGCTGATCAATGCGTTTATCGGCGAGGAGCGTCATATCGTCACCGATATAGCGGGCACGACACGCGATTCGATTTATACGCGATACAATAAGTTTGGCCTCGACTTCTATCTGGTCGATACGGCCGGTATCCGTAAGAGAGGAAAAGTGAATGAAGACCTTGAATATTATTCGGTGATTCGTTCCATCCGTGCCATCGAAAATTCTGACGTCTGTGTTTTAATGCTTGATGCGACACGCGGTGTCGAGAGTCAGGACCTGAATATTTTCTCCATTATCCAGAAGAATAAGAAAGGGTTGATTGTTTGTGTAAACAAGTGGGATCTTGTGGAGGATAAGAGTACGGCTGTCATCAAGACGTATGAACGTGCGATTCGCGAGCGGATGGCGCCGTTTACCGATTTTCCCATTCTGTTTATTTCTGCGCTGACGAAACAACGTATCTTGAAAGTGCTCGAGACAGCTAAGGCGGTGTATGACAATCGTCGTCGGCGTGTACCGACCCGCAAGCTGAACGAGACGATGCTTCCGATTATTGAAAAGACTCCTCCTCCCGCGTGGAAAGGGAAATACATCAAAATTAAATATGTTACCCAACTGCCGGCAGGCAGTGTCCCGTCGTTTGCGTTTTTCTGCAATCTGCCGCAGTGGGTAAAAGAGCCTTACAAGCGTTTTCTCGAAAATAAACTACGCGAGCACTGGGATTTTCTGGGTACACCGATTCAGGTATTTATCCGGGAGAAATAAGCTTAGCATCTGTTCAGCGTTTCCCTGCATTTCTTAATCGAGCTGCCGGATCGGTTTTTCATGGCTTCATTCCAAGTATGAACCTAAAAAATAACTACCTTTGCACGACTAAAAAATATACAATAGTTATAAAACGATGGATTTTATTGAAGAACTGAAATGGCGGGGTATGGTGCATGACATGATGCCCGGAACGGAAGAGTGTTTGCGGCAGGGGATGACGTCCGCGTATGTAGGAATAGACCCGACAGCCGATTCGCTGCATATTGGGCATCTGGTCGGTGTAATGATGCTTCGGCATTTCCAGCGTGCGGGACATCGTCCGATTGCGTTAGTGGGTGGTGCGACGGGCATGATCGGCGACCCCTCGATGAAATCGGCCGAACGAAACCTGCTCGACGAGGATACGCTCCGGCACAATCAGGAAGGTATCCAAAAACAGTTGGCCAAATTCCTCGATTTCGATTCCGACGCTCCGAATGCGGCCAAGCTCGTGAACAATTACGACTGGATGAAGGACTATACGTTCCTGAACTTTATCCGTGACATCGGCAAACATATTACGGTCAACTATATGATGGCCAAAGATTCGGTCAAGAAACGCCTGAGTGCCGATTCGAATGTGGGGATGTCGTTCACCGAGTTTTCCTACCAGCTCTTGCAGGGCTACGATTTTATGTATCTTTATCAGCACGAGAACTGCAAACTTCAGATGGGAGGAAGCGATCAGTGGGGCAATATCACGACGGGCACCGAGTTGATCCGTCGCGAGCTGAACGGAGAGGCCTATGCGCTTACGTGTCCGCTCATCACGAAGGCCGACGGTGGGAAGTTCGGCAAGACGGAGACGGGCAACGTATGGCTGGCACCGAATTACACTTCGCCGTATAAATTCTATCAGTTCTGGCTCAACGTAAGCGATGCCGATGCTGCCAAATACATCAAGATTTTCACGGCGCTGAGCCGCGAAGAAATCGGCGCACTCGAACAGGAACAGGCGGCCGCTCCTCATCTGCGTCCCTTGCAGAAACGTCTGGCACAGGAGATCACTACCATGGTACATTCGGCCGAAGACTACGAAATGGCTGTCGAAGCCTCTCATATTCTGTTCGGTCAAGCCACTTCCGAGACGCTTAAAAAGATCGATGAGGCAACGCTGCTCTCCGTGTTTGAAGGCGTACCGCAGTTTGAAATTTCGCGCGACGAGCTGGCTGCCGGCATCAAAGCCGTTGATCTCTGCACCGAGAAAGCTGCCGTATTCCCTTCAAAAGGCGAGATGCGCAAGATGGTGCAGAACGGTGGTGTAAGCATCAACAAAGAGAAACTGGACGAATTTGATGCGACGATCGATGCCGGAGCGTTGCTGAACGGAAAGTACTTACTCGTGCAGCGCGGCAAGAAGAATTACTTTTTGCTGATCGCAAAATAGTTTTTCGGGCAAAAAGTTGCAAATACGGGAGATTTCGTATACTTTTGCAGCGTTTTTACCGAATGTTTCGTTTGTCTCATGGTGTAATGGTAGCACAACAGGTTTTGGTTCTGTTTGTCCAAGTTCGAATCTTGGTGA
Source organism: Tannerella forsythia (assembly GCF_001006485.1). Lineage (GTDB taxonomy): Bacteria > Bacteroidota > Bacteroidia > Bacteroidales > Tannerellaceae > Tannerella > Tannerella forsythia. The sequence continues at coordinate 15,843 of NZ_JUET01000070.1, read as the reverse complement.
GACAACAATCCTTTTAAAAAGAGTTCCTCTTTCTTATTTTATTTTTACCGGGATACCGCTGATCATCAGAATCACTTCGTCGGCACGGGCTGCGATGTACTGGTTCGTCCATCCTTCGAGGTCGGTAAATTGACGTTGCAGGGTGTTCTCGGAAACGCCGCCTAACCCGATTTCGTTGGTGACGAAGAGGAACGTGGCGTCTTGTGTTGTAAACCGGTCGAATTCGTCTTTGACGGCTTGCAAGGATTGCTGTACGTCGGCATTGAGGTCGAAGAAGAAGTTCGTACACCACAGCGTAACGCAGTCGATCACTACGACGCGTCCTGTCACATCATGCCGGCTCAGTGTTTTTTCTTCTTCGATATTTGTCCATTGCATGCCTCGCGAAGCCTGATGCCGTTCGACACGTTGACGGAACTCATCGTCCCATACACGCGCAGTAGCCATATAAACAGGGTTAGCCGACCATGACAGTGCCATCTGTTCGGCGTAGCTGCTTTTACCCGAACGCTGACCGCCGGTGATGAGAATGATTCGTTTCATTGCACGGAGGGGATACTTGTTCTGTCGTTATTTCTCGTCTTTCGGAATGACTCCCAAGGTTTCGAGGCTTTGTTTCAGTTCGATGCCGTTGTCTGTTTTCAAGACAATCGTTCCGTTCGTATCAAGTACGAAGCAACGGGGTAGTGAACTGATGTTGTAGGCTTCCAACAAGTGGATGGCTTGTCCGGCTGAGTCGGTACAGATGTTCCAGCGTATCGTCTGGCTTTTGATGAAACGGCGTACCTTTTGCGGGTCTTCGTCGAGGCTGACAAGCATGATTTCGAGTGCTTCCGGGCGGGCAATCTTCGCAATTTGGTCCAGCATCATGTTTTCGATCTGGCACATGTCGCACCACGTGGCCGTGAAGGCGAGCAGGCAATACTTGCCGGCAAGCGAATGTTGCGTATAGGTGGTGCCGTAGATGTTTGTTATCTCGAAATCGGGAGCCTTTGCTCCGACCATGGTTTGCTTTGCTTTTTGACAATAAGCTTTCAGGTTTTTAACAATAGATGAATCGTCAAGTTTTGGATCCAGCGTGTTTATCAGTGTCTCGGCGGGAAACGGATTTTCAGGATCGAGGAAGTACTCCTGTATCAGAACGGCCGAAGCCTCATCGTGGGGATGCTTGCGGATAAAATGTTCGGCCAGCATGGTCAATTCGTGATCGATATTGGCCAGACGAGGCGTATGCTCGGCCATGGCATGGTCAGCCCCGTCATACAGGGCTGTATCAATCGCGCCGGACAGTTCGGTTTTTTCCTTCAATAATGATGCCCCTTTCTTTCGGAAATCGGACAACAGTTCGTTGGTGCGCGTCCCCTTGACTTGCACAAGTTGCGGATAGAGTGCATCGCCGGTGATTGTAATCTTCTTATACGGTTCGAGATAAACAGTGATCCAATCCTTATGATTTTCAAAATAAACAGTGAGTGTCGTATATTCTCCTTCTTTCCGTATGATCGAGATCGTTTCGGACGGTTGGCAGGCAATCGTATCGACGTCCTTGCCATCGAATGCTTCGAATACGGCATAAACGTGCTGCGCCTCCAGATTGGAAAGCTTTACATCTACCTGATAGGCCGCATTTTTTGTACATGCCGCGAACAGACAGGAGATATACCCGATGAATAATAGTCTTTTCAGCCCCATTTTTCCTGAAAATTTTGTGTCAAAGGTAATTGTTTTTTTTGAAATTATAAAAGAAAAGCAACAAAAAATAACAGAAATGATATTGTGTGCTTATGCAGAGCCTTTTTAAACAAGCTCGGGAAAGGCACTTAGCCGCTACGGAAAAAAATGTTTACTTTTGTACGGGGATTCCGGAAGAGATGATGCGGCATCGGTATTTTGCCGGCAGCTTGGAGCTACCAAAATGGAATAGCGGATGGGAAAGTTGAAACAGAAATATTATGTGGTATGGCGGGGCGTTTGTCCCGGGATTTATGAGGATTGGACGGAGTGTAAACTACAGATCGAAGGGTTTGAAGGTGCGCTCTACAAGTCGTTCGCTTCGCGTGCCGAGGCTGAAGCAGCCCTGCGTGAATCGCCTTACGAATACATCGGGAAGCATGCTGCATCGTCTTCCGGGTTGCTCCGTCGGGAGGGGCCTCCCCCGTATATTGTGCAGAGCCTTGCGGTCGATGCGGCTTGCAGCGGCAACCCCGGCGATATGGAATATCGGGGTGTGTACGTCGAGACGGGACAGGAGATTTTCCGGGTCGGGCCTATGGCGCAGGGGACAAATAATATCGGCGAGTTTCTGGCGCTGGTACACGGGCTGGCGCTGTTCAAGAAAAGCAACTGTGCGATGCCGATCTATTCCGACAGTCGCAATGCGATGCAATGGGTGCGACTCAAAAAATGCCGGACGAAATTAGAACAGAACGCCGCTAATGCCCCGATTTTCGAACTGATCCGCCGGGCGGAGAAATGGTTGCGTGAAAATACCTACACGACGCAAATCCTGAAATGGGATACGGCTGCGTGGGGCGAAATACCTGCCGACTTCGGACGGAAATAGTCGTTATGGAACGGAAGGATAAAGTGTCTTCTCGTATACATTATATAAATTCCGGAACAGTGGTTCATCGTCGAAACGACGGGCATGCATCAGTCCTTCGTCAATCATTCGGCGGCGTAAATGCGGATCATCCAGTACCCGCTCAAGGGCTTGTGCCAGCTCGTCCGGATCGTTCGGGTCGACGTAAAGAGACCCCGGCCCTCCTGCTTCTTCCAGACATGAGCCTTTGGCCGCGATTACCGGAGTGCCGCAACATAGCGCCTCCAGAATGGGAATACCGAACCCTTCGAAAAAAGAAGGGTAAACAAATACCGTGGCCAGTCGATAAAATGCCGGTAATTCATGGGTGCTGATGCCGGTCAGTAACGTCACGCTGCTTTCCATCCGATGCGCTCTGATGTACTGCTCTACTTGCTGCGTGTATGCCGTCCGTTTTCCGATAGCCACCAATTTGACCGGCCGGCTGAGCCGTCGCAACGCGCGTACGGCGAGAAGCAGATTCTTGCGTTCTTCAATGCTTCCTACATATAAGATGAACTGCTGCGGCAACTTATACGTCTGCCGAACACTCCGGAGCAGTTCCTCCGATACGGGACGTTTAAAATCGTCGGCGCATCCTTGATAAACGACATCGATCTTATCCGACGGAATACCCCAATAGTCGATGATGTCTTTTTTCGTACAGTGACTGACGGCGATGATACGGTCGGCATTCCGACAGGCTTTTCGGAATTTATAACGATAAATCATCCGGTCGAAGAAACGGTAATAACGCGGATAACGCATGAAAATCAGGTCGTGGATGGTTACGATGCTTCGTGTGTGCTTCGCCAGACGAATATTCAGGGGAAGCTCGTTGCTGAGACCGTGAAACAGATCGATGCGTTCCTGAGCGATTGTCTTCGTTACTCCCCAAATGCGCCATAAGGATGGGCATCTTCTCCAGAAACCGGTGTGAGGATAGCACACATTCGTATGATCTGCGACTTGGCTTAAGAGATTGGTGCGCCGCGAGGCGGGAGTATAGAGGTAGTACCTGTTTTGCGGGCTGTACTTAGCCAGCAGGGAAATGATGAATCGGCTGTAATTTCCTAATCCGGTATTGTTTCGCGCAGCACGTTTGGCGTCGAAACCTATTTTGAAGGGGGATGACTGTTTCATAAAAAGAAAGCATAAAGGTTTTTATTCACCCGGTCGTCAGGCGATAGAAGTATCGGATATTTGAAAGAACAATGCATGTATAGTACGGGAATAGTGCGAACGGTTCAGAGGGGGATGGTAAAATTCATCGATCCTTCGGCTTGTCGATTAATGGTTTCGTATGATGATCTTGCTGCCGTTTTCGTAAACGGAGTATTTTTTTAATTGAGATTTACTGACTCCTTTGATGGGGATACCCGGAACGGTTGCAGCACTGATGTCATAAACGGTCTTGCATTTCGGACAGGTAGCCGTAGTGCGATCCTGATCGACGGAAATAAGAACTCCGCGGTCGTTTTCGTGCGGACAGGCCAGATCGAAAGCATAACATTCTCCATCCAGCGCGCGTACCGCCAATATCCCCCCATACCCGGTCGCTCTTATGGCGAAAGGTCTTTCCCGCATATCTTCGATTGTATAAGTTCGGTATCCGAGAATGTTTCCTCTGCGGATATTTTTGTCGCTGTGCTGGGTGTCTAACAATAAGTCTACCGGATAATTGAGTATGGGATGTTCTTCCGTACAAGCCAACCATCCGAACAGTACGAATAAGATCAGATAGATTCTTTTTCTCATGTCAGTAATGCCTTTTCTGCCCGGTCGACCTTCTCGAACTGAAAACCCTCGATTGTCTGTTGCATCAGCTGTTCGATCTTCTCATTGCAAAGATTCCCCATGCTCCCTTCGTGCGTATGACGGACGGTCTGATCGGTTGTAAATGTTCCGGCCTCAACATCCATACCTACTTTTTTATACGCATCCCGAAAAGGCACGCCGTCCATAACCAGGCGGTTTACTTCTTCAACGCTGAAAAGCAGAGAATATTTTGGATCGTCCAGGATATGTTCGTTGATTTTTATTTCGCGCATCATCAGGGTGACCATGCGCAGGCAATCATTTAATTCATCGAACGAGGGAAGAAAAAGCTCTTTGATGATTTGCAGATCGCGGAAATATCCCGAGGGCAGATTGTTACAGATGAGTGCGATTTGTTGGGGCATCCCCTGAAGCGTATTGCATTTGGCACGCGTCAGCTCGAACACGTCCGGGTTCTTTTTGTGAGGCATGATGCTGGAGCCGGTCGTGAACGAGTCGGGTAATTGGATGAATCCGAAGTTCTGACTGTTAAAGAGACAGGCATCCATCGCTAATTTCGAGAGAGTAGCCGCTATTCCCGCCATGGCATAAGCGACCGTCCGTTCCATTTTTCCCCGCCCCATTTGAGCGTAAACGACGTTATAATTCATCGAGTCGAACCCTAACAGCTCCGTCGTCATGGTGCGATTCAGCGGGAACGAAGAACCGTAGCCCGCCGCAGAACCTAACGGGTTGCGGTTGCATATCTTATATGCCGCCTGCATCAGCAGAAGATCGTCGGCCAAACTCTCGGCATAGGCTGCGAACCAAAGTCCGAAAGAAGAAGGCATCGCGATTTGCAGATGGGTATAGCCCGGCATCAGGATGTCTTTGTAGCGATTGCTCTGGTCGATCAACACCTCGAATAAATCGCCGGTCAGTCTGACCAATTCTCGGATTCGGGCGCGTGTAAACAGTTTCAGATCGAGCAATACCTGATCGTTGCGGGAGCGTCCGCTGTGGATTTTTTTTCCGATGTCGCCCAGCTTACGTGTGAGCATAAGCTCTACTTGTGAATGTACATCCTCCACACCTTCTTCAATCACGAAATTACCATGCTCGGCTTCGGCGTACATGTTTTTTAGCTCCGCATGCAGGCTTTGCAGCTCGTCTTTCGTCAGCAATCCGATCGATTCGAGCATGGTGATGTGCGCCATCGATCCGAGCATATCGTATGGAGCCAGATAAAGGTCCAGTTCACGATCTTTCCCGACCGTGAACCGTTCCACTTCCTTATCGACCTGTATATTTTTCTCCCAAAGTTTTCGGGACATAAGCGTTACGTGTTTTCGTTCGTTGACAGTTCATACGGCAGCGAAGCAATCACTTCCGATATCTTATCGACAGCCTCCTGCATCACCTTGGATACCATGGCTTTGATAAAAGGGTTCAACTCGGCGCGTACGGTCATCTTCATCTTCGTGTCTTTTTCCGCCACCTGCTTGAGTTGAATCCACATGGACAAAGGCACTGGAGACTGAACGGTTTCGAATTTGATCGTTTTGTTCGGTTCGCGGTCGACGATTTGGAACTCAACCTGACCTACCGGATCTATTTCGATGCAACAACGGTCGTTCGAGAAAGAGAAACGTTTGATTTTGTCTTCCGGAATCCGGGCTTTGACACGCTCCAGATTGGAGAGGTCCGATAACATCGAGAAGATGTGTTCGTCGTTATGCGGGATCGTTCTGATTCGACTGGTAAATTCTGTCATTCGTTTATGTCCATGATGTTAAGCATCCGGGTCCCAGTTCGCAGGATCCTTGCGCCATTCCTGAAGGATGGCTACCTCCGTTTCGTCGATGTAATTGATCTTAACAGCTTCTTCGATGACAGCGTCATAGTTCGAGAGTGTCGTCAGCGATACTTTGGCCTCCTTGAACTGCTGTTCGGCTATCGGGAAACCGTGTGTGAAGATCGCGACCATCCCGATGACCTGACATCCGAAATTGCGTATGGCATTCACGGCTTTCAGGCTGCTTCCGCCGGTAGATACGAGGTCTTCGACAACAATAACCTTCGAGCCCGGTTTCAATTCACCCTCAATCAAATTTTCCAGTCCGTGATCTTTCGGTGCCGAACGGATGTAAACGAATGGCAGGCCGAGGAGATCTGCCACTAAAGCTCCTTGGGCAATAGCCCCTGTGGCTACGCCGGCAATGGCATCGACCTCCTCGTATTTCTCAGAAATGATCCGTGCCAGTTCCAACTTGATGAAAGTACGTATAGCCGGATAGGAAAGTGTTTTCCTGTTGTCGCAATAAATAGGAGATTTCCAACCGGATGCCCATGTGAACGGATTGGCCGGCTGTAACTTTACGGCCTTGATCTTTAGTAATTTTTCTGCTACGATTCGTTCTAATGCTTTCATAATATAGTTATATCCAAATTTGAAAGGACAAAAGTAAAAAAAGAGAATGAATGTACATAATATTTATGAGGGAATTCTTTCGAACGAATTTCGGAACGATGTCGTCTAAACAGTCGCAGACCCTGTATTACCTCAGTCTTCAGTCCGTAAAGAAAAACTCTTTTTATTTGCATGCGGAGAAATAATACGATACATTTGCAATTTTAAGAACTTTAACAATTGTTGCGGGAAATGGAAATGAAAATAGTCGCTTCTTTGAGAAATATTATCTATTTTTGCCTCTTGATAAGCAAAATAAAACTAAACAGAATATAGAAATACAAATGATTTTAATTTTAAATAGAAAGAATCCATGAAACAATTTCTTGCACTTGCCGTTATTGCAATCGTCGCAGGCTTGTCCTGCATGTCCTGCAAAAGAAATCGGGATATTGTGCCCTCGTCCGAATATGCTCCTTATGTAAGTGCATATACAGGCGGGGTCATCTCGTCCGATGCGTCTATTTTTATCGAATTAACTGAAGAACAGCAAATCGTGGAGATAGGTGCCGAAGTAAAGGAGAAACTTTTTCGTTTCTCTCCGTCGCTGAAGGGAAAAACTTTTTGGGCTAACAACAAAATGCTTCAGTTTATCCCCGATTCCGGTGCGTTGAAACCCGGAGAACTCTACAATGCAACCTTTGCGCTGGGTAAAGTGATGAAGGTGGAGAGGAAACTGGAAGAATTTGAATTTTCGTTTCGCGTGGAAGAGCGAAGTTTTGTGATGGAATTTACGTCGCTTGATGTGGTGGAGTCGGCGATGAGTCAGGTTGCTGTTCAGGGAGAGATCCGTTTTAGCGAAGCTCCGCCCGCTACGATTGTACAAGACATGATAACGGCCATGAGGGAAAACGAGTCGTTCTCGGCTGTTGTGACCCCGACCGACAATCCGCGTACGTTCCATTTCGTTATTCCGAACATCGCCAAAAAAGAAGCCGAAACGACCCTCGAGGTTACGGTCGATGGAAAGGCTTTTAATTCCGATAAAAGGATCAAGCAGGAGATGGACATACCGGCCCTGACGCCCCCATTTGAATTGCTGTCGGCCAAAGTTATTGAAGCACCTGAACATGGCGTGTGTCTGACTTTTTCTTCACCGGTTTCCAATACGCAGGATTTGAACGGGTTGATTGCGCTGGAACCGATCTCTGCCTATACGTTTCAGGTGGAAGATAATAAAGTTAAAATCTTTTTCGAGCGAAAGAGTGAAAATACGTCTCTCTATATTAATGTTGATCAGGGATTAAAAAATGTATCTGACGAATCGTTATCCAGGTCTTCGTCTGTTACCCTGCAAATGAATTCACTGAGTCCACAAGTGGAATTTTTGTCGTCGGGAACGATTATGCCTGATTCTAAAGAGCTGGTTTTGCCGTTTAGGGCAGTTAATCTGTATGCCGTCGATCTGAAAGTGATCCGGATTTTTGAGAGCAACGTGCTGATGTTCTTACAGGATAATTCGTTATCTGCATCTTCTTCTTCGGAATTGAGACGTTCCGGCCGACTGATATATAAAAAGATGCTTCGTCTCGATAGTGATCCGACCAAGAATATACACGACTGGGATAACTATTTTATCGACCTCAGTGGAGTGATGAAACAGGAGCCGGGGGCTATTTACCGGGTAGAGCTTTCATTTAAGCAGGACTATTCGGCTTATCCGTGCGGAAACGAGCCGGCCGCACGTAATCTGCAAACATCGAATGCTTTGACACGTATTGAGGCCGGTGAGATGACGGAAGAGGACGAGGCCGTATGGGATCAACCCCAAACGTATTATTATGATAATTCGAACATGGACTGGGATATATACGAATGGGACGAACGGGATAACCCGTGCCATCCGAGTTATTATATGGTTTCGGAGCGTAAGGCAACGACGAATGTGATGGCTTCGAACATGGGGGTGATTGTGAAAGGCAACACGAACAATACGTTATGGGTCACTGTGTCAAATCTGTTGGATACAAAGCCGATGTCGAATGTTGAAGTAACAGCATATAACTTCCAGTTGCAACCGATAGGGAAGGCTCGGACAGACGGAGACGGATTTGCACTGATCAAGGCTAAAAACAAACCGTTTGTACTCGTTGCCTCGTCGGAAGATAAGCAGAAGACCTACCTGCGTCTCGTCGATGGCGAGGATAATCTGCTGAGTCGGTTCGATGTCGGCGGCAAGGAGATCAAAAAAGGTTTGAGAGGCTTTGTGTACGGTGAGCGTGGCGTGTGGCGTCCGGGAGATACATTACATCTTTCATTTATGTTGGAAGACCGTGAGAAGCGGATTCCGGTCAATCATCCGGTGTCGATAGAAGTGTATAATCCCCGTGGACAATTCTATCAAAAGCAAGTTTCTTCCAAAGGACTGAACGGATTGTACACATTTACGGTTCCGACTAAGGCCGATGATCCGACGGGGCTTTGGAATGCCTATGTGAAAGTGGGCGGTACGTCGTTTCATAAATCGTTACGTATCGAGACCGTGAAGCCCAATCGCTTGAAAATTAACTTGAAGATCCCCGGAAAACAGTTGAAGGCTTCGGCATCGCCGGTTCAGACAACTCTCGAATCGGCCTGGTTGACCGGTGCGGTGGCGCAGCATCTCAAGACCAAAGTGGAGTTGTTGTTATCTGAAACGACAACCCAGTTTAAAGGGTATGAAAAATACATCTTTCATAATCCGGCCGCAGACTTTACGTCGAGTACGATTGATCTATACTCCGGAGTGTTGGATGGAGAGGGGAAGTCAGTCTTCCGTATGTCGCTTCCGGCGGCCAAAAATGCACCGGGCATGTTGCGTGCCAACATCACCTGCCGGGTGTTTGAACCGGGAGGGGATGCGAGTATCTATACGCAGACGATTCCTTTCTCTCCTTTCGATTCATATGTGGGAATCCGTTTCGGAGAGAAGGACAAGACCGGTTTCCTCGAGACGGATGTTGACCATCAGTTCGAAGTTGTGACGCTCAGTCCGGACGGTCAACCGACAAATCGTTCCGGCCTGGAATATAAGATTTACAAGATCGGTTGGAGCTGGTGGTGGGAGCATGATGACGAATCGTTCGTGTCGTACCTGAATAACTCTTCGATTTCGCCCGTGGCATCGGGCACGCTGAGCACTTCGGGCGGTAAGGCGCGGATCGGCTTCCGGGTGGATTATCCGCAGTGGGGACGTTATCTGGTCTATGTCAAGGATCATGAAAGCGGTCATGCGACAGGCGGGGTTATTTATATCGACTGGCCTTCGTGGCGCGGACGTTCGAATAAATCGGATCCGAACGGGATTAAGATGTTAGCATTCTCGTTAGATAAATCTTCGTATGAGGCCGGCCAGAATGCGACGGTGATTATTCCTTCGTCGGCCGGAGGCAGAGCGCTGGTTTCTATTGAGAACGGATCGGAAGTCATAAGCCGCGAGTGGGTCGATATGGCTTCGTCCGGCGATACGAAATATACGTTTAAGATTACGGAACAGATGGCGCCGAACGTCTATGTGCATGTCAGTCTGTTGCAACCTCACGCGCAAACCGTCAATGATTTGCCTATCCGGATGTACGGAGTAGTACCGGTTTTCGTCACGAATAAAGGTTCCGAGCTTACACCGCAAATTACGATGCCCGACGTGTTACGTCCCGAGACGGAATTCACGGTGAAAGTGAAAGAAACATCGGGCAAAGCCATGACGTACACGCTGGCTGTGGTAGATGACGGATTACTTGACCTGACGAATTTCAAGACGCCTGACCCGTGGAATGTCTTTTATGCACGCGAAGCGTTGGGGATACGTACCTGGGACATGTATGACTTTGTGATGGGCGCCTACGCAGGGAAGTATGGTTCACTGTTCAGTATCGGAGGGGATGAAGATATGAAGCCTGCCAACTCGAAAGCTAATCGTTTCAAACCGGTCGTGAAATTTATCGGTCCGTTCGCGTTGAAAAAAGGGGAGGAACAGAGTCATAAGTTGAAGCTCCCGCCGTATATCGGATCGGTACGTGTGATGGTTGTTGCCGGGCAGGATGGCGCTTACGGCAAGGCGGAAAAGACCGTGCCGGTACGTACGCCGTTGATGATCTTGTCGTCATTGCCTCGTGTAGTCAGCACGGACGAAGAAATTTATTTGCCGGTCAATGTGTTTGCAATGGAGAATACGGTGAAGAACGTATCGATCAAGGTTGAGACGACAGGTAAGTTAAAAATCGCGAACGGAGGCAGCCAGTCCCTGACGTTTGCTGCTCCCGGCGATAAGATGGTATACTTTGCCCTGAAATCGGGCTCCTCGACGGGAATAGAACGAGTGACGGTTACCGCCACTGGCAATGGGCATACTTCGAAAGAGACGATTGAAATCGATGTCCGGAATCCTAATCCTCCGATTATCCGTACCGACAATAAACTGCTCAATGCAGGAGAGTCGGCTGATTTTACGTACACCTTAGACGGCGATTTCGACGGGAACTGGGTGAAATTAGAAGTTTCCCGTATTCCTTCGGTCGATATCAGTCGACGGTTCGATTATCTGTATGACTATCCGCATTATTGTTCCGAGCAGCTTACTTCAAGGGCTTTGCCTCTGTTGTTTATCGCTCAGTTTAAGGACATGGAGGAGAAAGAGACGGAATCCGTGAAAAAGAATGTGCGCGAAGCCATTTTGAATCTGTACGGTCGTCAACTGTCCAATGGTGGGATTACCTATTGGCCGGGCGATGGGTACGAGAACGAATGGGTGACATCATACGCCGGCAGTTTCCTGGTTTTGGCCAAAGAGAAAGGATATGACGTCAATTCGGGCGTGCTGAGTCGATGGAAAAACTACCAGCGGAGTGCCGCTCAGAACTGGCGGGCGAATGCACGGGGAAGTCGTCGATATGCATATTATCAGTCGGACTTTTCGCAGGCTTACCGTCTTTATACGCTGGCGTTGTCCGGCGCTCCCGAACTCGGGGCAATGAACCGGATGAAAGAGTTGAAAGACTTGTCGATGCAGGCGCGCTGGTGTCTGGCGGCAGCTTATGCCTTGTCCGGTAAGACGAAGGCGGCGAGCGAGCTTGTCTTTAACGCCTCGACGGAGGTAGCTCCCTATGCATTAAATAACTCGACGTTTGGCTCGTCCGAGCGGGATATGGCGATGATTCTTGAGGCCATGGTGCTGATGGGCAAGGAAAAGGAAACCTTCGAACAGGCACGGAAAGTATCGGCCAACCTTTCACGTGAACAATCGTTTACCACGCAGTCTACCGCTTATTCGTTGGTGGCTATGGGACGTCTGGCGGAGAAGGTGTCCGGTTCGTTGCAGTTCGATTGGACGTTGAACGGCAAGGCTCAATCCAAGGTGAATTCGGCCCGTGCCGTTTTCCAGAAAGACCTCCCGACACGTCCGACGAACGGTGCGGCAACTGTTAAAAACAATGGAAACGGGTTGCTGTACGTAAGTCTTGTCTCGAAGACGAAACCTCTCCGCGACTCGCTTCCGTCCATTGAGCAAAATTTGCGTATGACAGTCACGTATACCGATCTGAAAGGCACGCTGGTCGATGTGCAACGGCTGAAGCAGGGCACGGACTTTATGGCGGTGATTCGGGTGTCGAATATCAGTGGAATCAATGACTATACGGATGTTGCCCTGACACAACTTATTCCGTCCGGATGGGAAGTATACAACGAGCGCATGCTCAATCCGGACGATCCGGATACGGAAAAAGCGGCGTCCTACATTTACCGTGACATCAGAGATGATGGGGTAATGACGTATTTCGATCTGAAGATGGGTGAAACAAAAGTGTTTAAGGTGCGTTTGCAAGCGTCTTATGCCGGTACGTTCGTATTGCCTGCCGTACATTGCGGAGCGATGTACGATGCGGGAGCACAGGCGCGGACACGTGCCGGACGTGTCACGGTAGAACGATGATTAACCGGAGCATAAAAGATTCGTTATTTCGCAAAAGGGCTATCCGATACGGGATAGCTCTTTTGCTTGTTTGCTATTTATTCTGCCTTCCCCGTACCTTGTTTCATACTCCCTACGCCACCGTGGTGACTGATCGCCACGGCGAGTTGCTCGGTGCCCGGATCGCAGCCGACGGACAGTGGCGTTTTCCGGTGAGCGATACGATACCGGAGAAGTTCGCAAAGTGCCTGATTGCTTTTGAAGACCGTTATTATTACCGGCACTGGGGTGTTAACCCGCTGGCGACGGGGAGAGCGCTGGTGCAGAATATCAAGGCTCGACGAGTGGTGAGTGGGGGAAGCACGCTGACGATGCAAACGATTCGCCTCTCGCGTGGAGAACGCAGAACGATCGGAGAAAAGCTGATTGAGATGATACTGGCAACGCGTCTCGAATGTCGATACTCGAAAGCGAAAATCCTTGCCCTTTATGCTTCGCATGCCCCTTTCGGGGGAAATGTAGTGGGGCTTGATGCCGCATCGTGGCGTTATTTCGGACATTCTTCCGCACAACTCTCCTGGGCTGAGGCTGCAACACTGGCTGTGCTGCCTAATGCTCCTTCGATGATTCATCTGGCCAAAAATCGTTCGGCGCTGATCAAAAAGCGAAACAAGCTATTGGAACAACTCTATCGCCAAGGGGTGATTGACGAAATCGACTATGAACTGGCCTTGAGCGAAGCGCTTCCGCCGGAACCGTTGCCGTTGCCGCAGATAGCCCCGCATCTGGTAGCGTATGTTTATGGAAACCGTCAGGGGCAGCAGGTGACTTCAACGATCGACAAAGGGCTGCAGTTGCAGCTTGAAAGGCTATTGGCACGCTGGCATGCCGAATTCGTCCGGCACGATATCCGCAATATGGCCGCGATGGTGATCGATGTACGTACTAACCGGGTGTTGGCTTATTGCGGCAATGTGAACTTTCAAGACACGAAGTCCGGCAATCAGGTCGATGTGATCCGGTCGCCGCGCAGTACGGGAAGTATCCTCAAGCCTTTGCTGTATTATGCGGCCTTGCAGGACGGCGATATTCTTCCGCATACTTTGCTGCCCGATGTGCCGCTGAATGTAAACGGTTTTGCTCCGCAAAATTTCAACATGCAGTTCGATGGGGCTGTTCCGGCGTCCGAAGTCATTGCCCGGTCGCTAAATATCCCTTCGGTGATGCTGCTGCGCCGCTACGGCGTGCCCAAGTTTTACGATTTCCTGAAAAAAGCCGGGTTGACGACCTTGACCCGCCCGTCGTCGCATTACGGTCTTTCGCTTATTCTGGGCGGCGCCGAAGCTACCCTTTGGGATATCACTACGGTCTATGCTAATATGGCACGGGCATTGGAAGGAAAGGAGCGCACAGCCTGTCGCATGCTCTCCGACGGAGAAACAACGCCCTCCCTGCCCGAAGTCTTTCAGCCCGGAGCCGTATGGCAGACGTTCGATGCCATCAAAGAGGTGAACCGTCCGGAAGATATCGACTGGCGGACAATCCCCTCGATGCAGTCCGTCGCTTGGAAAACGGGTACGAGCTATGGCTTTCGCGATGCGTGGGCCGTCGGCGTGACGCCACGCTATGCCGTGGGCGTATGGGTAGGCAATGCTTCGGGTGAAGGTAAACCAGAGCTGGTCGGGGCGCGTACGGCCGGGCCGGTGATGTTCGATATTTTCAATATCCTGCCTTCGTCCGAATGGTTCGCTCGTCCCGAAGGCGTATTTGTGGAGGCCGAAGTGTGCCGCCTGTCGGGACATCTGAAAGGACGTTTTTGCGACGAAACGGAAACGATTCCGATTTGTCCGAACGGACAGCGAACCGTGGCGTGTCCTTACCATATCCGTGTAAATCTGAGTGCAGACAGGCGTTATCGCGTCTATGAGCATTGTCTGAATAACGGGACGACGATTCCGGAGAACTGGTTTGTTTTGCCACCTGCATGGGAATGGTATTACAGACGTCGTCATCCCGAATATAAGCCGCTTCCGCCTTTTTGGGCCGGATGCGGAGGCGACTCCGAGCAACCGATGCAATTTATCTATCCGCAAAGTTATCATACCCGAGTGACCTTACCGAAGCAGCTTGACGGAACTCCGGGCGTCGTTACGTTCGAGCTGGCACACAGTAACAGCGAGGCGACTGTTTTTTGGCATTTAGACGGAGAATACCTCACGGCCACCCGCGATTTTCATAAAGTCTCCGTCTCTCCTCAGCCCGGACAACATACGATGACCGTCGTCGATGAGCAGGGACATACCCTCTCCGCAACCATTCGGGTCGAAGAGTAAGATTCCAGTTTTTAACAGGGATTATACTGAATATGGCTGTTTTAGATAATTGACACTCTCCGCTCTAAGAGTGTTTCTGGTTTGGTCCTGTTTCATGGAAAAATGGTTTGAGGAGACAAAACCCCCTCCCAAATGAGTTATGTAGGTTGTCCTTATATTTTTATGGATGCCGATATAACCCCGGATTCCGCAATAGAAGAAATAAGAATGAATTTAATTCAGGCTTACAGCCCTTATAAACCCCGCAGAGGCGGTGAGTTATTGAATTGTTAAATTGTTGATATGTTGATATGTTGATATGTTGAGTTGTTGGCTGATTGCTGAATACTGACTGCTAACGATTATGTCTGGCTTTCAGCCCTTTCGGGTAATGGTTATGCGTGTTACACGCCGAATCATGTACCCGGCATAACAATTAACCATTGACAATTAACCATTAATTTGTCATTCAGAGCGAAGCGAAGAATCTCTTCCCTTTACCGGGGTGGGATTCCTCACTGTGTTCGGAATGACAAGAGGAGGCGTTCGGAATGACAAAGGGGGTTATTTGCGTCCATTCGCACCATTTGCGAAATTCGCGTTCGGATAACCACGCATAACAATTAACCATTGACAATTAACCATTAATTTGTCATTCAGAGCGAAGCGAAGAATCTCTTCCTTTTACCCCGCGAGATTCCTCACTATGTTCGGAATGACAAGAGGAGGTGTTCGGAATGACAAAGGGGATTATTTGCGTTGATTCGCGCCATTTGCGAAATTCGCGTTCGGATAACCACGCATAACAATTAACAATTGACAATTAACCATTAAT
>NZ_JUET01000069.1 GCF_001006485.1 Tannerella forsythia | reverse complement strand
CCTGCTCGGCATGGATCGCGACATGTCGTTCTGCGAAAGCGCGTTGCTCCAGGACGATCTGATGCTCGTTCCCGACGCTTCGAAGGATCCCCGTTTCGCCGAGACGCCGCTGGTCGCCGGCGATTCGCACATCCGCTTCTATGCGGGGGCCCAGCTACGCACGGCCGAAGGGCTGCCGATCGGAACCTTGTGCGTGCTCGATGCGCAGCCCCGCAGTCTCACCGAGCTCCAGCGGCGCACGCTCGAAGTGCTCGGGCACCAGGTGATGCACCAGCTCAACCTCCGGCGCGAACTCAAGCTGCGCGACGAATCGGACCTGCGCTATCGCACGCTGTTCGATACCATGGGCGAGGGCTTCTGCATCATCGAGTTCCTCGACGGGCCGTATGGCC
>NZ_JUET01000068.1 GCF_001006485.1 Tannerella forsythia | reverse complement strand
GAGAGAAGTAAGAGGGGGAAGAAGGAAGAAAAAGTGGGGAGAAAGAAAGGAGAGATGCAAAAAGAAAGAAAATGGAACGAGAAAGGAAGGGTGAAGTTCGAGCAGAGGAGAAAGGAAGTCACTCAGTTTGGAGGCAAGAGAAAAGAAGGCCGGGTGAAGGGAAAGGAGGAAGAAGGGGGAGGGAAGAAGAAAAAAGGGAAAAAGAAAGGGGAGAAAGGGAAAAAGAAGAACGGGGAGAAGAAGGAGAAAAAAGGAGAGAAGAAAAGAAAGAAGAAGGGAGGGAAGGGAAGGAGGAATAAGAAGAAGGAAAGAAAGAAGGAAGGAGAGAAGAAGAAGAAAAAGAAAAAGAAGAAAAAAAAGGAGAGAGAGAAAAAGGGGAAAGGAAGAGAAAGAAAAGAAGAGAAAGGGAAAGAAACGAAAAGTGAAAAGTGAAAA
>NZ_JUET01000067.1 GCF_001006485.1 Tannerella forsythia | reverse complement strand
CACGCATTACGGCATCGATGCTCGCATCCATACCTCGTAAGGAACAGTTGTGATTCAATACGGTTAATGATTCGCTGTAAAAAAAACGATAATCACTGACTTTTTCTATGTCGCCAAGCGCTTGTCGCAAAGATACATTTTGTATGTTTACAGTAATCTGCGAATAGACCGGCAAAACCAAAAACAACTGTACAAGAAAAACAAAGAGTCTTTTCAAACTCCATGTTTCGTTTTTCTTTTGTAATAGATTCTCATTCAGAGACAAAAAGTTAAATTAATATGATACAAACTGCCTCAAACGAATAAACTTTGTGAAAACATGTATATAGAATACAGTTTGCACAAAATTTTACGCTATCGAATCGTTGTCTTTAATATTCTTTAACTACCCGTCTTTATGAT
>NZ_JUET01000066.1 GCF_001006485.1 Tannerella forsythia | reverse complement strand
TGTTTTAATTGACATAGTTACCACGCAATCAGTATTGCCAGAGCAAGGCAAACGCAAATCGCAAACAGCGATAAATCCATTAACAAGGGATGCCAGATGTCATCGGCGTAGATCCAGCCACGAAGCAGGCGGTGTACGACAAGCCAGATGACGAATCCAAACGCGAATGCTTTGAAAAACGGAGGAAAGTAGACGGACGCACCGAACACCAGATCTTGTAAGGGCAATCCTGTTGCATTGAGCATAAACTTCACAAAGTAGATTCCTTTACGACCGAATATATTGCGTTAGATTAATAAATATTCTTTAAGTGCGAAAAATTTACGCGCAATTTCTGAAAAATATGTCTGACGGTAACCAAATGCAGCAATACATTTGTTTTAGCAATACAATTGCTGCACACTATTCTAAAAGCCGCAT
>NZ_JUET01000065.1 GCF_001006485.1 Tannerella forsythia | reverse complement strand
AGCCCGAATTCTTACAAAATTATCTCGATGAATTCTGTTATAAGTTTAATCGAAGATACTGGGGAGAAGCCCTCTTTGGAAGATTGCTCGTAGCTTGCGTAACCTATAAAAATGAGTTTAGGTATAAATACGGATAATCATAAAACAATTTTTTTCTCGGAAAAATGTTTTAAAAGGCACAAAAGAGCGCTTGTTTAACCTTTCGGTTCGGTTGCTCTGATCTTGATCTCACTTTTTCCGTTCGATGTTTTTGTGAGGCTGATCCGTACGGCGATGCGTTCGGTCATCTCCGAGACATGTGAGATAACGCCGATCTTGCGTCCTTGGGTCTGTAAACGTTCAAGTGCATCCATAGCGACACCCAGCGTGTCGTTGTCCAGCGATCCGAATCCTTCGTCGATAAAGAGGGACTCCACGTTCATGCGATTCGACGACAGGGATGAGAGGCCGAGGGCAAGTGCGAGCGAGATCAGGAACGATTCGCCCCCCGAGAGCGAGTGTACCGTGCGTACCTCGTTGAGCATATCGAGATCGACGACTTGCAGAGCGAGTGATCCGGGTACTCGTTGCAGCTTATAGCGCGACGTGAGTTCCCGAAGATGCCTGTTCGCGTAGCCGAGTAGCGTGTCGAGGGTATATCCCTGAGCGATCTCTTTGAACTTATTGCCGGAGGCCGAGCCGAGCAGGGTATTCAACTTTTGCCAGTTCTCGGCGTGTGTATATTTCGCCTGCCGTTCTTTCTCCAATGTTTCAACCTGCTTTTCGTTACGAGCGTTTGTGGTCAGTACTACTTCGAGTTCGGTCTGTCGCCGGGTACGTTCTTCGGTCTGCAGCTTTCTCTCTTGCAGACAGGCTTGCAGCGCTTCGTTCGTGGTGTTCTGATCTGTCGGCCGGTCATTGGACTCGTAATGCAATGTCAGGTTCTTATTTCGTTCGGCTAAGGTGGCGCGGGCGGTTGTCTCAGCTTCAGTCAGGGAGTTCAGCGCCTTTTTTTCAGCCTGAATCCACGCATTACTTTTCGAGAGCAGCTCCGGGAGGCGTTCGCGGGTGATGCCATCTTTTCCGGCCATCCATGTTTCGACGGCTTTTTGTAGCGTTTCCTCTTCGGCAACGAACTTAGCCAAGTCTTGCCGGCGTTGGGCGATGTGATCGCTCAGGCTTTTCTGCTCGGCCGACAGCAGGTTTCTTTTCTCATTCAGTTTTTTTATTTTCGATGTGATAAGAGACAAGTTGTCGGTAAAGTATTTCTCGGCAGCATCGGCCGGTTTCCCGCGCAGCACAGTTTGTCGTTCGGCCTGCCATTGTTCCAATATGTTCCGACAGTGTTCATTCTTCCCGGTCGTGACTTTCCATATTCGGTCGGTCTCCTGTATGCGCACCCGCCCGTTCTCAAGATCGATTTTGAGTCGTTTGAGTTGTTCCTGCGCTTCGGTCAGGGCTGTGCTTGCATTGTCCCACTCCGTCTTGCGGGTGATCAGGTGTTCGGCCAGTGTAGCACGTTCGAAAAAGGTTTGCCAGCCGGGGAGAGTGATGAGATGTTCCTCTAACTTGCGGTATGTGGCCGTATACTGCGCCGTGTAATTCTCGATCAGTGCGGAAAGTTTCGTGATCTCATCTTTGCGTATTTCGAGATCACTGGTGACCTCCTCCGTTTGCCGGGCATTGTCAGCCTTCGCCTGTTCCAGCTCCTGTTCTTTCATACGTTGCGTCTCTGCGAGACTTGCAACCGGGTGATGGAGGCTGCCGCACACCGGACAAGGCATCCCTTCTTTCAGCTGTGCGCGGAGCGTCGCGATTTCGGCAGGCATCATCTTGTTCAGCCGTTCCGCCTCCTGCCTGAGTCGTTCCATTTTCTTCTCCCGGTCGGACAGGATTTGCTTACTTCTCTCCAATGTTTGTTCGTTACGTTGCTTTTGCTTGTGTACGGTCTGCGCTTCGGCAATCAGGGAGAGAAGGATATCCATTCGTGCGGCGATCAGCTCAAAGTCGCGATGCGTTTTAAACCATTCCTCTCGTGTGATGAGTTCTGTTTGCGTCTGTGCCAGCGTCTCCTGTATGCAGCGGATGTCCTCTTCGGTTTTTACTTTTCTTTCTTGAGCATCTTTAAGCTCTCTTCGGACCTCTTCAAGGTCTTTCTTCGCCTTTGAAATTAAGACATCCAATTCGCGGGCGCGGACGATTTGAGGGGCAATCTGCTGTTGCTTATCCATGAGCTGCGTTTGTTCCTGCTCACAGTCGGTTACGGCGTGTATGGCTTCGGTAAGCAACGGCTCGTTTTCGGCTTGTCGGCGGACGGCTGTTTGCAGATCGGCCTGTGACTCGGACAATGTGTGGCGGAGGTTTTCCAGATGTTTGAACGTGTCACGTATCTCCTGTACACGGTCGATTTGCACGATGTAGTCGTAACGCTCACGTGCTTCCGCGATGGCTTGCCGGGCTTGCGCCAGACGATGTTCGGCCTGTTTTTGTTCATCGCACAAACGGGTGTGTTCGGTCTGCCATTTCAGCTGTGCCGTCAATCGGTCGATCGTCTTTTTCAGTTCCGTCAGTTCGTGTGTTACCTCCGACTTTTCCGTCTCATACGCCCTTCGTTGCTCTTCCGAAAGTCGTTCGATACTTTCAATGTGCCGCGTGACGGCTTCCAGCTCCGCGCCGGCGTTCTTTGACTTCTCATAAATGGCGATCGAGAGGCGCGAATAGATATCCGTGCCCGTCAATTTCTCGAGCAGCTCAGCCTTCTCCGGCTGACGCGCTTTGAGGAATGTGGCGAAATCGCCTTGTGCCAACAACACCGAACGGGTAAACTGATCGAACGTAAGCCCGATCAGATCGACGATGCGTGCGAGCAGTTCCGTCTTTCGTCCCGGCTCTTCATGTCCTGTGGATAAATTGCGGAGGCGTATCTCACTGCTTTGCATCGATCCTTCGGCCTTGTTATAAGCCCGTTTGACCGACCAACGTGCCCGAAATGTCTCTCGGCTGAGCGATACGAAATCGACTTCGGCATAGCCTTCGCTCGTACCACGGCGCAGGATATTACGACAATCGCGTTGACTGAGAGTCTTGTCGCCCACGTCGCGGATCAGGATATTTTCTGAGGCATGGCTCGTGCGTGGCGTCTGGTCGAACAACGCCAGACATAAGGCGTCGAGCAGGGTAGACTTACCCGATCCGGTACTTCCCGTAATGGCAAAAATACCGGCCGATTTGAGCGGTTCTGCGGTGAAATCGATTTCGAAAGCTTTTTCGAGTGAGGCCAGATTTTTCCCTCGGATAGCCAGAATTTTCATTGTTTTTTCTTTTTTCGTTCGGATCTACAAACATACGTAAAAAAGCCGAGAGAGGTATACAGTTAGAGCGATCCTTCGACTTCTCGGAGGGTCTGTCGCAAAAGTTTCTGCATGGCTTCAGGCATCGGTTCATCGCCATATTGACGTTTAAAGACGTTCATGGCCAGATCCATCGGATCGATAGTCT
The DNA here is from genome assembly GCF_001006485.1 of Tannerella forsythia. Classification (GTDB taxonomy): domain Bacteria; phylum Bacteroidota; class Bacteroidia; order Bacteroidales; family Tannerellaceae; genus Tannerella; species Tannerella forsythia. The sequence goes on along the minus strand of NZ_JUET01000065.1, from coordinate 13,149 downwards.
GCAAATCTTCCGGGCCGGAAAGAAGGTCGCTATCTTTTCGCGCGGCCGTTACGGCTTCGATGCGTGTCAGTCGGACGGACTTGTCTTTCAGTGCCTCTTCGATCTGGTGCCGAAGGGAAGGCTCCGGTTCCGTGATCCGTATCTTGATTTCCAGATAGGGAGAATGTTCGTCCGCTTCTCCTGCCGGTAACCGCCCGATCTCTTCCAGTACTTCGGGCAAAGCGCGGGCTTCGCGAGGAAGGGTGATCAGCCTGACCGTATCTTCGAACTCGATGTGTTCGATCTTGACTGTATCGTCTATCTCGATAAAAACGACCCCTTGTCTGTTGTTCTTTTCAGCGAACGACATGGGAATCGGAGCGCCCGCATAACGCACATTTTCGCGTCCGGAAACACGCTGGGCGCGATGCAAGTGACCCAATGCGGTATATGTTATTCCGGGGCCGAAAGCATCGGGAGAGACACATTCCAACCCTCCGATGACGGTGCGTTCCGAACGGTCATTTTCCGAAATCTCCGAACCGGTCGCCTGTAAATGTCCCATGGCAATCACCGGAAGATGTTTATCAGGGACGAGATCATACAGCTTTTCGTACATCGTCCGCACAGCCTGCGAATAATTTTCCGCATCGGGATAGTCGCCTTGCCGCAGGTAGGGCACGGCAAGGCAAGATCCTCCTTTTTTGAGTGGTACGATCAGACGGGCATAATCGATGTCGCCTTCCGGCGTCCGTCGCACCGTGCCGCGCACATCGATATGCATCTCCTCGAACAATGGGCTGGGAGCCTCAAGACGTGCCGCCGAGTCGTGGTTTCCGGCAATGATGATCATCTGCAGTTCGGGATTTTCGTGCGTTACTTCGCGCAGAAATGTATAGTACATCTTTTGCGAGTCGGCCGACGGATTCGGACTGTCGAACACATCGCCCGCAATCAGCAGCACGTCAACTTGTCGGTCTTTCAGCACGTTTTTGAGCCATGCCAGGAAACGTGCGTGTTCAGTCCGGCGGTCGTATTCAAAGAAATGTTGTCCGAGGTGCCAGTCTGCAGTGTGAATGATCCGAATCTGCCGTTTCCCGCTCATTTCTCTACTCGGATACGTGCATCGACTGCGATGATGCCTTTCTCCGTAGCCAGCAGCGGATTAAGATCAAGCTCCTTGATCTCGGTTGCGAAACGAAGCAAAGTAGAGAGGCGCACGATAAATTCAGCAAATTGATGTTCGTTTACGCCTTTCTGTCCGCGGGTGCCTTTGAATATCTTATAAGCTCTCAACGAGCGGATCATCGAATAAGCTTCTTCGTATTCGAGGGGTGCGAGCCCCGAAGCCACATCGCCCAGTACTTCCACAAAGATACCTCCCAGACCGCACAATACGATATGTCCGAACCGGTCTTCGTACTTGGCGCCGATAAACAGCTCCGTTCCTTTCAGCATGGGCTGAATCATCACAGCTCTGACACCCGGCAACTTCATCATACGCCTGAACTCCAACGAAAGATGTTCCTCCGTTTTGATGTTTAGCGCCACTCCGCCGATATCGGTTTTGTGTACGGGGCCGACTACTTTGGCAACAACCGGAAAACCTGTCTGACGTGCGAAAGCCAACACTTCTTCCTCGCTTGTCGACACACATTCTTCGACCATGGCCAACCCCGCCGCCTTCAGCAGGATTTGCATGTCGGAAGGTTGCAGGTACCCGTTCTCGTCGATCCGGTCGATCGTGCGGCGGATCAGAGGGATATCGACTCCCTGCAATTCGATTTGTCCTGCCGTCGGTTTAGGCGTATTCACTACACGCGATACGGCGCTTGCCAAGGCTACTTCGTCGGAGAAGTTAACCCCACCTGCACGAATAAAATCTTCGACTTCTTTGGATGAATTGACAATCGACGGAAGAATAGGAAACACCGGTTTGGTGCATGTTTCCGACTTTTGGCGGATCATTTCCAACGCATCCGAGATTTTTCCCAATCCTGTGCTCCCGAAGATGGTAGCGATGGCATCCGTTTCGGGAAAATGCTGATCCGCATAGTCGATGGCCAGCCCCAGATCGGCCGCAGAGCCTGTTCCCAGGATATCGATCGGATTGGATACGGACGAGCCGGGCAACAAGCGTGATTTCAGTTCTTCGGCCCTCTTGCCCTGATAGGCCGGAACACCCAAACCACCGCGCGAGAGGGCATCAGTAAGAATCACCGCCGGGCCACCGGCATGGGTAACGACAGCGAAATTCTTGCCATGGATATCTTTCAAGGTGAAGACACAGGCTACAGTAGCCAGCTCTTCGCGGCTGTAACAACGCACAATACCGGCTTTTCGGAATAATGCCTCCACCGCCGAATCGCTCGATGCCAAAGCGCCCGTGTGGGATGAGGCAGCTCTCATGCCGCTTTCCGAGCAGCCGCTCTTAATGGCTGCAATCTTGCATCCCTTGCGTATCAGGGACGATGCATGATAAAGCAATTTATCAGGGTCTTTGATGTTTTCGATATATAATAACTTGATCTTAGAGTCTTCTTCCGGGTTGTAATGTTCGTCCATATACTCCAGAACCGCTTCGATGCCGATTTGCGAGGCATTCCCTACCGACCAGATCGAATTGAACCGAAGACCCTTCGGGATAGCACATTCCATGATAAACAGAGCAACGCCGCCGGAGGCCGAGATCAGATCGGCACCATTTGGGTGGAATTCCGGAACAGGAGCCGTGAATACGCTGTGATGATAACGGTTGGCCAGCCCTATGCAGTTGGGGCCGATGAGTGAGACACCCGCCTGCGAACAGATGCGCTGGATTTCTTTTTCAATCACCCCGCCCTCGGGTGTCTCTTCACTGAAACCTGATGAGATGATGATGATGGCTTTGGCTCCTTTCTGATGTACCAATACATCGACCGTTTCTTTACAAAATGATGAAGCAACGGCCAATACACCCATATCCACCTGTGGAAGATCGTGAACGGAAGGTGTCACTTTGATGCCTTGAATCTTTGTCTCTTTGGGGTTAACGATGTAGAGCTTCCCTGCAAATCCTCCGGTCAGGATATTCTTTACCATTTGCCCTCCCGGCTTGTTGATGTTATTCGAACCGCCAACAACGGCGATAGATTGCGGGTTTATCAATTGCTGTGTAATCATGTCTGTTCTCTTTTTTAATGAGTTATAAGTCGGACAAAAGTACAAAAAAATATTTAATACCCGATTTTCCCGTAGAAAATTTCTTTCTTTGCAAAGAGACAAACGAAACAAACATCATTGAAATAATAATTTGATATGTTTTTCAGGCATATATGTACTTTCTGTGCGCTGATCACGAGTAGTGGGATATATGGCCCAATTTACCGTGAAAGGTACGGTGCTTTTTGAGGGTGCTGACAAAGCGGCGGGTGCGACGTTGCATCTGTTGCAGTCGCGTACGGTAGCGACTGATTACGCTCGGATATCGGACGCCCGTTTACCGGTGGCAGTTCGATGCGACGGCGCAGTTCAACGGGCCCGGCACGTTACCGATTCCCGATGCAAAAAACCCATTGTGGGAGAAAACCTACGATGCTTATACGCTCGTCGGCGCGCAGATCACGAAGCGGTTTAAGAAGCTGTCCGTTGTATGTGGGGGTGGAAAACCTGTTTGACTTCACGCAACCGCACCCGATCGTTGCCTCATCCGATCCGTGGAGAGACGATTTCGATGCAACCATGGTCTGGGGACCTGTGCATGGGCGGAAAATCTACGGTGGTCTGCGGTGGAATTTATAATCATGTATTAACCATATAAAAAGAAGAAAAATGAAAATGAAAACAAAAACAATTCAATGGATGATGTGCTGTTTGCTGCTGCTGATCGGGAGTGATGCGGTAGCACAGAAAGAGGCGAAGAAAAAGGAAGCGCAGACGACGTTTGTCGTAAAAATCATGTGCGATAATTGCATCAAAAACATTAAAAAGAATATCGCTTACGAGAAAGGCGTGAAAAACCTGAAAATCGACTCCGAAAATCAGAAGGTAACGGTGATTTATAATCCCCGGAAGACGAATCCCGAAAAACTGATTGAGGCGTTTAAGAAGATCGGGAAAGAAGCCATTCCGATTGAAGAAGTCCCTTTGAAAAAAAGACAACTGAAAGAAGCAGAAGCAATCCGGACTGTTCAAGTGAGCGCCGCGAGTTTTACGGTTTCAGATACAACTGTGTTTTTTGCAGTCGACGGATTGCTGCAACCCATAAGAGGAGATTGTCATCCAGATATACATTGACAAAAGGTGTAGGCAACTCTTTCACACGAACGAAAACCTCACTGATACCCCACTGATCGATACCGGAGGATAAACGAACGGCATCGGCGATGTTTTTTATTCGGGCTTTGCACCGAAATCAGAAACGGCTGAATGAAAAGCAGACAAGATTGTCTTGAAATTGGTCATTTCTGAGCTTATCGAAGTTCGATCGTGCACTGAAATCAGACTTCATTGTCCTGAAATCAGCCGATGTTGTCCCGAAAACAGACATGTATTGATCGGAAAGCAGAGTTGCGTCTCTGAAAAAAGCGTAACTTTGCCGTAAAAAACGACAAAATGTCAGGGAAACCTTTCGGACGTTTGGTTGTTGATTGGTTCGATTGTTTGCTGACTAACACATAACAATCATTGTTATCCGATAAAACTTTTTACAAGAAATAAAAAGTTTTATCAGACAGCAATGTTAACAACTCCACAAGTATGAGCTTACTGCTGATTGATGGTAATCAGAACGGAGGGTTGTTTAAATGTCGGGTAAACGGTGATTTCGGCTTTTCGCGATGTCCCGGAATTGTTCTTGTCGATAGTCAGCGTTACTTTCCCGTCTCCCGATCCATATTTCTTCGATACCTTGCACCACGTCGCTGAGGATTCAACCCACCAGCCTAAATTACCGGCCGCAATGACCAACTCAATGTTTCCGCCATCCTTCGATACGGACTGTACTGTTTGAGGGGTTACCGAGAATGCAGAAGGAACCGGATAATATGCTCCTTCATTTTTATCGCATGAGGTAACTACCGCTATTCCTACCCAAATGATAGCTATGATATAAATGACTCTTTTCATTTTTTTCTGTTTTTGACTGTTTGATTATTTTTTTTGTTTACCATCCCGGGTTTTGTTTCCACAATCCTTCGGTAAGGCTTATCATGCGTTCCTGAATTGGCAACAGATAATCTCGGTTTGTCTTAAATCCGAATCCGGCAGGCAATATGACCTTGTACGGGTCAATATATCCCTGATCGTTGATCTGAATATTTTTTCCGGGAACTAAAACTCCTTTATAATACCCGTTGGAAGTGTTTTGCTCCTGTAAGGTACTGCCCGTGAAAAGAGCGCCTGACGGACGCTTCCCGACAATCAGTTCATCGGCTGCTGCCCAACGAAGGATATCGTCGAAACGGAGGCCTTCACAAGCCAGTTCTATGCGCCGTTCGCGTCGAACGACTTGGATGTACTTATTCAGGTGATGGAACGGATAAGCCGGATCGGTATTGTATTCTCGATCGAAGTCGATTTCGGGCATCTTCACACGGTCACGCAGAGGTTTAAGTGCTGCTTTGATCAGATGTTCATTCGCGGCACCGTCCAGTTCTGCCAATGCTTCGGCATACATTAACAAGATTTCGGCATACCGGCGCTGAATGGCAGGTGCCTGCGCTTTGTGTTCTCCCGTCACAGAGGCCGCATAGGACGTGTTGTACTCGTTGAATTTAAGCAATGAATATCCCGTTGTGTTCTGATGATATGTCGTTACATGCAATGGCGGGAATTGATAGACTAATCCGTCAGGTTTCATCTGTGTTCCGGGTGTACAGACAGTTTGTGACAGACGCGGATCGCGCACGGAAGGCGACAGCTCGTTCCCGTAGGTTTTTTGTGCAACGGCACGCTCCGAGGCCGTAAAGATTTTCCCTTCTGCGGTCAGATAGTCGTCGATCAGTGAACGGGAGATACCGGTTTGTCCGCCTCCTTCGTTAATGTAGCGCGTCACACTGTGTCCGATGTTCTCGGCTGCGTTGTATTTCTTCCACCAGAGCACTTCCCTGTTTGCTGACAGATCAAGGATGACAAAAAGATTCTGGTAAGGTTTATCGCCTGTTGAATAAATCGCCCACACACCCCGGTCGATGATGGCTTTTGCGGCATCGCGTGCCTGTTCAAAATAATTCTTTATTTTGTCATCCGTCACCTCTTTGCTGTAGAAGGCATCGTTTTTGGCTTTGTGGTATTTTTGCCAAGTTGCTTCGAATAATGCGATTTCGGATTTAAGTGCACGGGCTACGTCGCGATGTACCCGCATCGTAGCATTGGAATTTTGCTCGCTCAGATGGGCAATGGCTTGATTCAGATCGGCCAGAATGTGATCGACAACCACTAACCTCGAATTGCGCGGCACGTTAGCCTCACTCATCTCCAGCATGTCTTCTACCCATGCGACATCGCCGTAGTCTCTGACTAGCTGAAAGTAATACCATGCACGGAAGTAATACGCTTCGCCAAGGCATTGTCTCTTTTCTGCACTCTCTTCTTTATTATTCCCCGCATTGGCAAGCATAAAGTTGAGGTTGCGAATATGATTGTAATTCGACAAGTTTGAGGCGTTACTTAAAGTCATCAACCCCGACAGCCGTACCTGAGGCGATGCACCCACCATATTGTCACTGCACATATCGCCGAAAGCGATTCCGCCAGCACCCAGTCCTCCGGGATGGATTTTCACGCCGCTTTCGTAAAACTGATTGAGGTATTTCTGCATCTCGGAAGACGAACTCAACGCGTTGGCTGATGAGAGCATTCCTTCCGGAGATTTATCCAAATCGAAACATCCGGAAAGCGTGATTGCGATTCCGAAAGAAATAAGTACGGATATATAGTGAATCTTTTTCATCTCTATTGTAAATTAAGAATTAAACCGACCGAATAAACTCTGTTGAGCGGATAGTTTTTACCGCCGGCACCCGAAACAAAGACCAGTTCGGGATCGAAGAACCCAATCATACGGGTGAGCGTAAACAGATTTTCGCCCGAAACAAAGAGTTGTGCTTTGCTCAGACGTGCTTTCCGTATCCAATGTTGTGGCAAGTCGTAGCTTACGGTCAGATTCTTCAACCGGATATACGAAGCGTCCTGCATGTAGTAATCGGATACGGAATTGATGGTTTTGGCATTAAAGGTACCGTTATTTCCTGCTCCCGAAATGTAGGGTTTCGTAAAATAAGCATTGGGATTATCTTCACGCCAATAATCGAGATGTTCTTTAAATACGGTGACTTGAGCGAATGGTCCCGCACCTGAGAAGTAGTTTGAACCGGCGGGGGAGTAATCACGTTTGCCGACTCCCTGAAAGAGCATGCTAACCGTTAGATTTTTATAGCTTATTTGGCCGTTCAGTGAGAATTGATAGCGCGGTGTCGAATTTCCGATGATACTCATATCGCCCATATCGTTCAGCACGTTTGTTCCCCGGTTGATTTTTCCGTCTTGATTCAGGTCGGTAAACTTCAAATCGCCGGGTTCAAATTTCCGTGCCGTAAGATATGAGGCATTAATCGTCTTATTATACTCATCCGCTTCGGCTTGAGTTTGAATAATCCCGGAAACTTTGTAGCCCCAATATTCGCCCACATTGCGTCCTTCGTACCATCTTCTTGCCGGATCGGAAAACGTTGGATTCCGATATGTTAATACTGTAGATTGTGCATCGGAGATCATGACGCCCACCGAGTAATCAATTTCTTTGCCGATTTTTCCGCGATAATGAAGACTCAGTTCCCATCCACGGCTGCGCATCACGGCATTGTTGGCATTCGGAGGTGCGGCTCCAAACATATCGGGCACGTCTTCGCTGGGACCTAACATATCTCTGGTAATGCGTTCAAAGATATCGAAAGTACCTGTAAGGCGGTTGTTAAACAGACCGAAATCGATACCGGCATTTTTACTCTCAACTTTTTCCCATGTTACGTGGGCAATGGTTGGTTTAGGTCCTTGAATGTACATATCACGTCCGTCGGCAAAATACCAGTTCCCCTGATTTACAATCCCCATCGTTTCGGTGAATGTATAAAGGCCGGCGCCACTCTGATTGCCCAGGTTTCCATACGAGGCTCTCAGTTTAATTGTGTTTAGCACGTCGGTAACAGACTCCATGAAATGCTCGTGTGTAACATTCCATCCTACGGAGACGGAAGGGAACCATCCCCAACGGTTAGAAGACGCAAACCGGGACGAACCGTCGTAACGGCCATTTAATTCGAGCAAGTATTTTCCGTCATAATCATAATTGATACGTCCGAAGAATCCCCGCGTAGCCCAGCCGTTACGATTTTCGGTCGGTGTTTTATCGCCGGTGGCCAGATTGATTCCCGGATTGGTAGAGCTGATCAGCCCGACAACCTTCGTATGTAGCATCTTGAATGCGTTATCTTCTTCCTGATAACCTGCCATCACGTTAAAATTGTTATTCTTGTTCAGCGTAAACGAATAATTGCTGTAAATACTGATGGCTTGATATTGCGATGCGCTCATGGAGCGCAAGTATGAGCCGGCATCGGGGATACCTAACTCGGAGCGGGTATTTTGCTTGTACGACGTCTCGTCGATTCCGATAAAAGTGGCCGGTGTGGCAAGAGCATCGTAATCGGTTGTTCCTTTTTTGTAAGTGTAATCCATAAAAATACGCCAGTTTTTGATGGGCTCTAACTCAAAACCGGCTGTTATTATCCAATTGTTATGAATGGTATTTGTATATGTGCCCGATTGCAGATAAGGGACTTGTGAGAGTTCGGAGAAGTTGCCGTTCAGATCGTAAGGTGATACCGTAGCCCGGAAACGTGCCAAACCATGGTAAAACATTTTCTCGTTGATGGCGCCATCTCCGAAAGGAGACTTTTTATTTCCTTGGGCATACTTCGTATTGATTTTGAATTTGAGCCGGTCGGTAAGTTGCGATGACAGGCTGGCGTTGAGGTTGTAACGTTTGTAATTGATGTCGGCATACCGCAACAGGCCTTCTTCGCCGTAATACCCTCCGGATACGTAATATTGAGCAACCTTGCTTCCTCCGGTAAAACTGATGTTGTGATTTTGCTTGAAGGCGTAATTCCGGTAATGGAACTTAAACCAGTCGGTGCTGCCTACGCCTCGCGAATTGTTCTCAAACATGGTACTCATGCTGTTGTTCGCTTTTACTCCCGGCCAGCTGTTAATGTCGGCAGGATTCTCCACATAACGTTTCAGCATTTCCAGTTGCGCCTCGGAATATTGAGGAGTTACTCCTGCATTCTTGTTTCCATCATTAAAAAACGTGGCAAATTCGTATCCGTTAGCCATCTCCGGCAAATTCAGCGCTTGTGACCAGCCGGTTGTTCCCTGATATGAGACGCACATCTTTCCATCTTGCCCTTTCCGGGTTGTAACCAGAATGACTCCGTAGGCTGCACGTGCACCGTAGATCGAAGCGGCTGCCGCATCTTTCAGCACCGAGATGCTGGCTACGTCATTCGGATTTATATCGGCCAGATTCATCTCTACCCCGTCGACGAGTACATAAGGGGCATCGCTTTTGCTCAAGTTACCCTGTCCGCGAATGTTAAGCGAATAACTTTGTCCCGGTGTACCTCCCGATCCGGGTATGGATGCCGTAAGTCCGGGAACAATACCTTGCAGACTTTGCGTGACGTTGACGACCGGGCGCTTTGCCAAATCCTCCCCTTCGACCGTGGCTACCGAACCGGTGAGGTTCACTTTCTTCTGCACACCGTAACCAACAACTACCACTTCTTCGAGTTGCTTCGTGTCTTCGTGCATCACGATATCGAATGATGTTTTTCCACGGATTGAAATTTCCTGATCGCGATAACCGATGTACGAAATCTGTAATACGGCATCCGATGGCGTCTCGATCGTAAACTGGCCGTCTACATCGGTAATCGTACCATTCGAGGTATTTCCTTTCTCGACGATGGTTGCTCCGATCACAGGCTCACCCGAGGCATCGACAATACGTCCTCCGATCGAAGTCTTGCGTCTTTGTGCGGAAACCGGATGCTGTTGCTCTTCCACATTCTTTTCGATCAGTGCGATAATGTTCTTCTCGCTTTTCCGGTATTCGATATTCGTTTCGGAAAGCAGTTGTTTCATGGTTTCGTCGATACCGGAATTGGAAAGTTGCAGAGAAACGGTTTTCTCTAAACCGGGTAGCGATTCGTTGTAAAAGAATTTGTAATCGCTTACTTTCTCAATCTCTTTCAGTGCTTCTCGTAAGGGCTTGTTTTGCATATTCACGGTAATTTGCGCAAAAGCAGTGCTCGTCATAAACAAGAGCAGCAAAAAGATGACAGGCTTTGTTAATGAACATCTGTTTAAAAAGAGCTTTTTCTCCATACAAATCAGTTTAACAATTGTTTTTCATTTTCTCCCTAAACTTATGTGATTGGAATTTCCTTTTTCATTCTTTAAGCTACAGGTTGAAAAAACAGTCTTTCACAAATCACACAAACGCTTATGGCTAATAAGAGTACAAAAGCACAAAGGGAATCCTTTAATGTAAAGTTAAAAATTAAATATTTTTAACTTTTTTGCTTTGTTGGCACTGCCGAACCTTTCCGAACTTTCGCCCGACGTGATCCCCCCCTGCATCAACAAACATTCAAACAATCGAACGAATGAACAACCAAACGTCCGAAAGGTTTCCCTGACGTTTTGTCGTTTTTTACTGCAAACTTGTACTTTTTTCAGATATGCTTCTCTGATTAGGGTGTATAATCGCATGACTTATAGATGATTATGTCTGTTTTCGACACGTGTTTGAGTTTCTTGAAGCACTCGCTCGGGTGATTTCGGCACAACCTTGTCTGCTTTTCATTCAGCCGTTTCTGATTTCGGGGCAAAGCCCGAATAAAAAACATCGCCGATTTTCGGAGAGATTATACAACAAGTTGATTCTTTATTATTGCTGTCCGATAAAATGACTACTTTGGGGCATAGTTTGACGATGTTTGGTCAAAAAAATAAAGTTAAACAAAAGGGCTGATTTCCCCAAAAAAAGAGTCAGCCCTGATTTTTCTTTACATAACAAATATTCTTATCGGGCAGCAATAACTGTTTTTAGTGTTTTATCCGTGAAGGAATACAATATTTGCAAAACCAAAATTTTTGCCGAAGAAATGTACGGACTGGCTGCATAAACAAAAAAAGAGGCCGAATCGTTATGAGACAGCCCCATTTTTTACGTTATTATACGTTACGAATCGTATTCCGATATATTCGGAAATTCAGGGTCCGAATATCCATTATAATACATGAACGTATCGTTTCTGCTCGTAAATATCCGAGAAGACAGAGTGATAAACGAAGAATGAGGGAGGGATCACTTTTTATTTAACCAAGATTTTCTCTACCGTATCACCTATGCGTACAAGGTAGATTCCTTTGGCTAACGGTTCGATATGTTCGCCAGGCCCGAGCGTCAGTATTTTCACTGCCATACCGTTTACATTGTAGATTTGCACGGTCTGTGGTGCAGGCAGGGTAAGATACAGGATACCGTGGGCGACATAGATACGCAGGCCATCGATCCTTCCCTGATTGGCCACCTCTGCAATGTACGCAAACTCTTTCCATACGGGAGTCGACTTGTAAGCCTGCACCTTGCCGGCAGGAACCTTCAGCGTAAGGCTCGAGAGGGCGACCTTCTTAAAAATATTCTCCTCGACGGCAAGCGGAACAGTCCATTGTGCCGTTACTTCTTTCAGTTCTGTACAATCGGCAAAGGCGTGGCTGCCTATTTTCGTAATACTTGCCGAAAACGTGATGCTTGACAGCGCTTTACAAGAAGAGAAAGCGTAGCCTCCGATGGTGCTAATGCTGTTCGGCAGATGGATACTTTGCAGGGCTGTGCAACCCTCAAAGGCCCGGCTTCCGATTGTCTTTGCGCCGGTTGGGAGCGTGACGCTTTGCAACGTTGTACAATTGGAAAAACTGTAGCTCCCGATATCGTGAACACCGGCAGGGACGTTAAAGGTTGTCTCCATCTTCCCTGCAGGATAGTAGATTAGCTTGGTCTTGGCTTTGTCATAGAGCACACCGTCTGCGGAAGCAAAATGCATATTGCCGGCATCTACATCGAAGGTTGTCAAGGCCGTGCAGTTGACAAATGCTTGGCTCCTGATCGTTTTTATCCCGGAGGGAAGTGCAATGTTCTTCAGTGCCGTACACTTGGAGAAGGCTTGATAACCCAACTCGGTAACAGAGGCTGGCAGGGTGATACTTGTCAGTTTCGAGCATTCGTAGAAGGCCCTTTTTCCAACCGTTTTAACACCGTCCGCAACAGTTATCTTTTCGATTTCGGCACGGAAAGCCTTCCAGGGCTGATCATCTTTAGAGGTATAGTCCGGCATGACTCCCGTTCCGGTGACGGCAAGGGTTTTGGTGTCAGCATGGTAGTTCCACTGAAGCGGCCCGGTGGTACCGCTTGTCTGTGCTTGTGCACTGAGGGGCACTAATAAAAGCCCCATCATCCATAAGGTAAAAATATTCGTTTTCATAGTTTTGTGTTTTTTGAAATCAGTTATTTATTCGCATCCGGTATTCAGCGTGCAGTCATCGACAAATAAACATTCATATTCATCCTTAAATCCGCAACATCATGATTTTAGTATAATTATAAACACCTGAGCAACTTTTTTGTTGCTCAGGATTTTGTCATGTCGAAAAAATCACTTATCTTAGTGTTGCAAAGCAAAATAAATCATTTATCGACCGACATGCCAAAGATACAAATAAAATCCGAGAAGCTCACTCCCTTCGGAGGTATATTTTCTGTAATGGAGAAGTTTGAGCATGTTATGAGTCCGGTTATAGATAGAATCCTTGGACTCAGAGATGTGCTTCGTATGGCTATCGATATAGCGAAATTGTCCGTTCCTTGATGGCGGTTTATTTCTGTGGTGGCAATTGTATAGAGGATATATCCAATCATCTTCTCAGCCATCTCTCACTTCATCCTTCCTTGCGAACTTGCTCTTCCGATACTATACTCAGGGCGATAGATGAGCTCAAGACAGACAATATTACCTATGAGTCCACTCTTTGAACAAGTCTTATAATTTTAATTCCGCAGAGAAA
>NZ_JUET01000064.1 GCF_001006485.1 Tannerella forsythia | reverse complement strand
GTCCGAACTGACTGAATGGATCAGTGTTCCTTCCGCGACCGGCAAGCCGGGAGAAGCAGATATGCCTGCAATCATGCGTGCCGTGGCGCTCCAGCCTGAAGGGGAAACGATTGCCTATGCGATGCCGCACTTAGCCGAGCATGTTTTGTTTGCGACAAAAGCGATGAATGGCCGGACGCCTGCAGCCATTGTGGTGATCTATGATGTGGCAAAGGCGATTCAATCGATCGCTTTGCCGGAGGCAATAGAACTTCAGGTTCGCCTCGGGAACAGACCCGTTTATGTGCGAAACCCTCATACGCACGGACTTTTTACCGGCTACATGCCGTGGCTGACAGCGGACATGACGCGAACCCCGCTTCGTCCAGATGATGATTCCCAGGCTCATATTCATTTGGACAAGGA
>NZ_JUET01000063.1 GCF_001006485.1 Tannerella forsythia | reverse complement strand
GCCTAGGACTACGGCCACTATCGGGCCGGATCGGAAAGTCGAGACAGCAGCACCCCATGAGAATCCCCGGGGCGCTTCTGTCTCAGGCCCCACCGGACAAGCGCCGCGGCCGGATCAGGCGATCAGGCCGTGCGACTGGAGCCGGGCGATGCGATCGCGGTGCCGCGGCGCTTCTATGGCAAAGCCTCCACTTCCCCCCGCGCACGCCTGGGCCTATAGCCGACGCACGACCATGAGCACCGCTTCCGCCACCGTCACCCTGCCCGCCGACTGGCGCGACTTCCTCGCCCTCACCAAGCCGCGGGTGATGACCCTCGTCGTCTTCACGGGGCTGTGCGGCATGCTCGCCGCGCCCGTGCCGATCCATCCGGTGCTGGGCTTAACCGCCATCC
>NZ_JUET01000062.1 GCF_001006485.1 Tannerella forsythia | reverse complement strand
TAATTTTCCTAACATAATTCGCAGGGTTTTATTCTGTAAAGATACAAATTCCTGCAAATATATGCAACTGTTTTCAATATTATTTTGTTGAATCACAAAATATTAAGCAAATATTAAGGAGCGACTATATAATATTTTTGAACAAAAAAGTATTGATATCGATTTGCTCTGTATAATTTCCGAAGTCCTTGATTACAACTTTTTGGAAGAAATCTATGTAAAAAAGAAAACACTTTTGCCCGAGCATATATTTATCTATGGATACGGTATCCCCATTGATCCCCGGTATATTCCGGAAGAAATACGGAAAAAATTTCTTCAATATGAAGAATTCAGGATAAAAAGTAAGGAATAAACGGTAATACTATATTCAAGATAACGATTGGCTATCAAAAACTATTCTTCCCATACAACATATGCTGAAATCAGCCAGTGATTAAGTTTTTCGCCATGTGATGCTTGTGCCTGTGGAATACTGAATCGTATAATATGGGTTCCGCTGTCCATGTTTAGAGGAATCTCTATCGGTGAAACCAGGCTGCCCGGACACCAGTTCGAGCGCGACAAATCAGATGAAGCTAATGACTCTTCTATTTCTTTTTCTTCATATCCTTTTTCCCCAATATATGAGGCCATACGCTTAACCAACCATACACCGGCAGATGGATTATAGCGACGAAACGAAGCGCAATCGTTTCGCCATGGGATAAACCGAAAAACCTCTGAATTGTCGACATAAATACTATGTTCCGTCGGTTTAAATTCATCTCCCCCCGAATGTCCTCCATGCCCCGTTGCGATATATTTGATCCGTACGTTTTTGGCCTTCGGAGGGATATGGAAACTCGCTTCAAGGTCCTTGCGACAAAAGATATCCGGATATGATTGTCCCATATAGTAAACCGTGTTGATAATGGGATTTACCGATATTTCTTTTGTTTTTTTACCAAAGACTTCTATATCAATATCGAGATTGACCAGAAACCCTTCTTTCGTCCAAGTGTCAATATAAATCCCTACGTATACACTGTCTTTAAATATTGAGTAAAGATGAGTGATATCCTCACTCCATTCCACGTTTTCCGCCCAACGGTCGATATAAACGGGCTTTCGTTTACTCTCCGAAGAGTCATTCTTACTGTAATAACCGACTCCAAACGGCGTCATGAAACGCATCAATTCAATCACCGGTTGATATTTTTCACTTGCGACGATACCTTTCAGATTCTCGTATTTCATACTGTCGACAAGTGGATATTGCTTCTCTCCTTTGGCAATGTTAATCATATGAATTTCAGAATTATGTGGAATAATAAAACACGAGCCGGTCTTATCCCATGGGTCTCCATCAGAAGAAAGAGTGATGTGAGCTGTCAGCTTCATCTGCAAATTCTGTTCATGGAAAGGTAAGGCGATCTTTTTTAATATGATACGTCCATTTGTGAGGTGAATGATCTTATTGGAATCGGTATAGATGTAATTTTTTTGATATAAATTCGGGTCAAAACAAATTCGTTCATTATCGAAAACTCGAACAGTCTGCCCCGAAACCAACAGGCAACCGGAAGTCCATAGCAGAATACACCAATAGAATGTTTTCATGATCTTCGTTATTTTATTTTTTTAAAGAGACAAATGTAGACACAAAAATAAAACGCACAAACTAACGTGCAAATAAAAAACATTATCGTGCATTTTTTTATACAATCTAAAAAAGTAATTCCTGCTTAGTTGAAATATTTTTGCAAAAAAAATCAATGAAGGCATGTTCACCAATTTTTGGTATGAAATATATGAATCCTTAAAAAGAAAGCCCACAAGAGCGATTCTGACGGGTATCGGCATTGCTTGGGGCATTTTTATTCTAATTTTATTAGTGGGAATTGGTTCGGCGTTTGAAAGAGGTGTATTCAAGATATTCAGTGGTTTCTCAAAAAGTATGACTTATGTTTATGCATCCGAAACGTCCTTGGGATATAAAGAAAGCCAAGCAGGTAGACGGGTCGCATTTACGGAAGAAGACTTACGGATGTTGAAAGCAGGAATACCGGAAATAACTCATATCTCTCCTGAATCCAGTCGATGGAGTACGGTTTATGCTGATGAAAAAAACGGAAGGTTTGAAATTAAAGGTGTCTATCCGGATTACTTCGAGATAAAACGACTAGAAACAGATAGCGGACGCATATTGAATATATTGGATATGCAGGAGGGCCGTAAGGTTGTTTTAATCGGGGCAAATGTCGCGGAGGTGCTGTTCAAAGATAAACACGCAACAGGGCGATATATACGTATCAATCACGAAATATACCGGATTTCAGGCACAATTAAAAACACGATATTGAGTGCTTATGAAGCTCGAACGATTTATATGCCCTATTCTACATATATACAGTCTTATGCTGATGCCAGAAACTCTCCGACGATGGTATATGCCTTGAAAGACAAGGCTGATGTGGCACAAACTAAGCATCGCGTGCGAAACTTGATGGCACGTAAATACCGATTTGATCCGAGAGATGACAATGTGTTTTATTTCAATAGTATGGAAGAGCAAGTTAAAGCATTCACAAGTTTATTCTCTATGCTGAAAAAATTTTTGTGGTTCATGGGAATAAGCACATTAGTAAGCGGGGTGATTGGGGTCGGAAACATCATGTATGCAGCAGCCAAAGAACGTACTCGTGAAGTCGGAATACGAAAGTCAGTCGGCGCAAGTGCTGGTATGATAAAGGCCATGTTTTTATGGGAAGCTGTAGCATTAACCTCTATTGCTGGTTATATCGGGATTGCAGCCGGATGGGGAGGATTGAAGATTATCGGATTGTTTATTTCGGAAGATACCGTAATGATGGAAAAGCCCGGTGTGGACCTGCCGACAACAATTGCAGCCGTATTTATTTTGATGATTTCCGGAATTCTGGCCGGATTGAAACCTGCGATATATGCCGCAGAATTAAATCCCGTCGAAGCTCTTAAAGAAGAAATTTGAATCATGAAAATAGTTAAAGCAGTAATTATCATCATGCTCTTGGGATGTCTCGGTTTTGTTCTTTACCGTGCATTGGGCAACAATAGTCAAACACAGAATTCTGACATTGTCTCAGCCGGATACCGCAATATTGAATCTAGATTGAGAATCTCCGGTATTATTCTACCGCATAAAGAAATCGAAATAAAATCTACCATATCAGGGGTCTTGGAAAAATTGTTGATACATATAGGTGATGAGGTAGATTTGGGACAGCCTATCGCACGAGTACAATATGTAAAAGACCCGATGGAACATAAGCAGCTACAAAGTCAATTAGAAGTAGCGAAAGAAAAGCTTGATCATGCGGAGGCTATTTTCAGGCGTACAGAAGATTTGTATCGAAAAGGTGTTATTACACTGGAAGAGTATGAAAATGAAAAAAGCAATTTAAGCATTCTTCATTCGAACTATCAGTCGGTTTTGACGGAAATAGGCATGCTAAAAGGTATATATGGGGAAGGGAGTATCTCCAATATTATCACAGCAACAAACAGTGGAACAATCTTAGAATTACCGATTAAAGAAGGGGGCTCTGTGATGGCTAGAGGTACATTGAGCGAGGGGACGACCATTGCAAAGATAGCAGATCTGAAGTTGTTGATTTTCAGAGGAAGTGTTCTCGAATCCGATATGGTGAACCTGCATGTCGGAATGCCGGCGACCTTTACCCTGATGGCGGCAAAAGGCATTAATCTCTATGGGACATTGAACATGATTGCACCGAAAGGGACCATTCAGGAAGGCGTTTCACGTTTTGAAGTAACTGCTAATATAGAGATTCCCGATTCATGTCGCTCATACATCAAAGCCGGATGTACGGTCAATGCCGAAATCGTTATCGACAGAAAGAAACATGTATTGGCATTAGAAGAAAAATATTTTCAGTTCAGTTATGATTCGGTCTATGTGGAAATACAAAAAGAAAACGGCGATTATGAAAAGCGTTTCTTGAAAACCGGCATATCCGACGGTACATATACGGAAATCGTTTCGGGACTGGACAGTTTGGATAGGATAAAAGTAACTGAAAACAAATAAAAAATGAGAGGAATAAATAGACTTTTATTGTTGACAATCGGTGCCTTATGTATGTATCAGTTGTATGGGAAAATTTCCATCCCTATAGCTCGACAATCGTGCAAATATTCGATCGATATCCCTGACGGTTGGGATACGATTCCCCAAAATGTCTTTCTGCAAAAATTGGGAAAATTTCCTTTGGATATCGGATTATATCCTGTCTGCCAAAAGGACTATTTTGACGGAAATTATATTTTTATAAGCTTTTTGCCAACGATGAAAACATTAAATGGTTTTAAATTCGACGCGATAGTTGAAGAAGTGCTTGCAATGAACAGGAAAAATATGCCTGCTAATGACTCATTAAAAATATTGAATAGTAAATCTGAAATCGTAAACGGTAAATATTGTATTCAAACGGAATTTTCTGCATTAAAAGACAGTATTTCAATAGCATGTTTTCAGAGTTTGTATCTTACCAAATTCGGATATATATCCGTGACGGGTTACAAAAAGCCGAATGGTACATATCAGATAAAAGACGTTTCGAAATCAGTACTTAATGGAATAAATGTAGAGAGTGATTATCAATATCAAGAGCCACAAGGGGGGGCTCGTTTTTCGGTGAAGCAGATTCTAATGGCTATAGGTATAGGTTTCGTTGTATATCTTATGTTGGCATATGTGCCGGGATTGCTAAAAAAGAAATGAAATCGTTGCTTTACATATTTCTGTTTTTGTTGCTTATTTCGTTGCATTTGAATATAGGTGGATGGTTTGTTGAATCGCAAGGTTTGTTTTATATTGCGTCATTAGGCGTACTGTTGTTGTCGGCAATTTTGATGCGTAAAGGATTTTGTATCGGCAAAGGAGAATGTCTTATTTCAATTTTGTGTACATACATACTGATTCAAATGGTAGTCAGAGGCCATGAATACGGTTCATATTGGATTTTCTCCGTGGCAATTTTATGGCTGTTGTTTTTTGCTTTCAAAAACTTGTTTCACCAAAACAGGCTTTTTGTAAAATATACTTTTTGGTTTGTTGTGGCAGGTGCCGGCTTGGAAATTCTGTACGGATTTGGTCAACTGTTCGGTTTTATTGGCAACGGAGAGAGTCATTTTATATTGGGTGGTTCATTAAATAATCCGGGTGCTTATGCCGGTTATTTAAGTGCTGTTTTTCCTCTGATACTTTCTGTTTGGCTCATATATGATAAACGCCATAAAAAGGCTGAAAATATTTCTTATGTTTTGGCTTCTTGTCTGATTTTGATGTTTTATCTCATCATTATTTCTCAATCGCGAGGTGCTTGGATTGCATGTTCGGTTGGGAGTCTTGTGGTTTTAAACAATAAGTTTCTGTTCTATAATAAAATCGTTATTTTTTTGAATACAGCGGCAAGAAAATTCGTAGCCGTTGTTTGTTCTGTTTTGCTAATAGCCATTGCCGCATACGCTTTATACCAGTATAAGGCAGATTCTGCATTCGGAAGGCTATTGGTGTGGAAAGTAGCATTGCAAAAGCCTTATCAAAATTTGATTGTGGGAGATGGAATCGGCGCTTTCGAGGCGAATTATGGGCATTGGCAATCTGATTATTTTGCAAGGGGGAGCAGTTCTGATGCTGAAAAAAAAGTGGCGGATTATGTAACTTGTGCTTATAATGAACCGTTGCAAATTTTTATTGAGCAGGGTTTATTAGGAGTGTTTTTGTGGGCAGGCATTTTTGTCGCGGCATTTCGCAGAAAAAAATCTCCATATTCGCCGTTTATTCTCGGTGCAAAAGCCTCGCTTTGTGCCATAGCAGTGTTGTCATTCGTTTCTTATCCGTTTCAGACAGCATTGATATATTTACATTTTATCATCTGCTTGGCAATAATCTTCCATAAAAAGCATACTTCGGATTTTGCCGTATTTCCTAAACTTCAATGGATATGTACGGTTGCAGGAACGATTACCCTTGCCTTAGGGTTTATCAATCTGCATGGATATAAGTTGCAGCGAGAAGGGCTAAAATCCGTATTCGAGGGACGGATAGATGCCGGTATTGAAAAATATAAAGAGGCTTACCCTATCTTGAAAGACAACGGAATATTTTTGTTCTACTATGGATCAGCGCTTGCCTTAAAAGAACAATATGATGAAAGTTCTGAACTATTGGAGCAATCTATTCGTAAAACATCAAATCCGAATGGGTATATTTTGCTTGGCAACAATTACCGGAAGCAAGGAAAATACAACGAAGCGGAAAGTGCATATAAAAATGTAATTTATCAAATTCCGTCTAAACTGTATTCCAAATATCGATTGGTACAATTGCTGTTGGAACAAGGGCGTGAATCGGAAGCTCGCCGATGGGCGAACGAAATTCTTGCAACCAAAGAGAAAGTGCCTACTACAGCAGCTAAAGAAATAAAAGAAGAAATGAGAAAATTGTTGCAATATGAATCTGTTGATAAATAATTGAATGACAGTAATTCGTGAGAGATGTAAAAGCAAAGTGCAAACAGGAGTACATAAATGTGCGAATTTCTGCATATGATAAGTAAATCAATTCAATTTTTACTTCTTATTTTTGCAATCAATATAAAACATGGATCTTCCTGATATGGATTTGAAGTGATGATTATGTAGAACTTAAAAAAAAGAATGTGCCTATGGGGACGGTATGACAAAAAAGAGATTTTATTCGGTGTATAACCGGAGCAAAGATGATGCGCCTGACAAATTTTATAAAGTGTTTTTACACAGTCGAATTTGTCAAAACTCAGAAAGCTTATTTTGAGTAAATCTTAGTGTTTGTCGAATTTTCGACGAATGTATTTAGTAAGTAATTGATTAAAAAAAACAATTTAAATTTAAGACGTGATGAAAACAAATAAAAAAGCGATTTTTGGAATGCTGGTGGCTATGGTTATGTCACTGGGAATGATGGGTGGTATTAATAGCAAAACCAATGATGTTTCTACGCAGCAATGGGCTGCTATTAGCTACTATTGCGGAAATAATTCAGAAGGTACTGCCGGTCAAGTGGTCGGAAAAGCTTTGGGAGGGTGCTTTAGTGGCGCTGCAGCAGGTATTGTAATGGCTGGTATTGCTACTGGTGGTGTTGGTTTAGTTGCTGGTTTAGCTTGGGGAGGTGTTGTTGCATCTTAACTGCAATTATAAAATTATAGATATGAATAATATGAAGAAGATAATATTGTTATTCAGTATAATTCTTGCAATAGCTGGAGGAAGTGCACTGAAAAATAAACAGATTCAAGATGTCTCAGTAAATCAAATAGGAGCCGCTGCCATATATCATGGAGTCACTAGTGAATCTGGAACATGGAGTGATATTGGAGGAGCCATTTGTAGTGCCGGAGGTGGAGCATTAGTTAATGCTGGTGGTTTGGCTACTGGAGCTGCTTGGGCAATAGGTTCAAATCCTGTCGGCTGGGCTATTGGGGGAGCCGCATTGGTTTTGTAAACTATACAATTGCATAAAGTTGCATATAAAAATGCAACTTTATGTGTTTTTCAAAGATTAAAATTACACTATGGACAAAATAGTCTTAATCTATGATATAATATATATATTCGAAGATCGGTATGAATTTAAAGGTATGAGAAGAAAGCCCATTCTAAAGATATTGTATGATTGTTTTTTTTCATCTATGAGTTGGGCATTCTTATTTGTACCTTTATATACTTTACTTTTATTTTTGATAAAAGTGCCTGTTACTTTAGGTATGATTTTAAGCATCGTATCTATATTATGTCTTTTTATGTCAGGTATATATTATGAGCGTCATCGTAATGTTTTTATTGCCAAAGACAGCATAACAAGATCTTATCTTAATAATAAGAAGCGTACTTTAATAATAGAGTATTCTGATGGGAAACGTTATAGAGTTAAAATTTGTGATTTCCCTTCTTGCGAAACTGACAAAAACAGACTTATTTGGAAACTGAAAGAAAAGGGCATACTTGAACAAAAGGATAATATATTACTCCCATTTGACAGTTCGAAAAAAAATCATAAAATGAGTCTCTGTTTTAGTGGTATAGGATTTATTCTCTCTCTCCTTGCCTTAATGACAGTAAGAGTATTTCCACACAACTATATTATTATCATAGTAGGTGTTGTGGGATTATTACTATGTGCTATGATTGGCTTCTATAGCTTTTATAAAATATTTAGGAGATAAGCTGTATGTTTCCATGTAGTTAGTGTTAGAAAACGTACTAACTGTTGAATGATACATCCTTTTAAAATGCATAAAATATTTATGAAGGAAAATAAACATTTTATTATCAGTGTTGTCATAGCAATAACCGTATCGCTTATTACATCATTGTTTTTCTATTTAGGGAAGCTCTTCGATTTTATTCCATACGGAACACATAAAGGTGGTCTCATTTCTGCTGCTGGTGTCGGAATAATAGCACTTGTTTGTTTCACGGTTATATATTGTTGGTATAGATACCAAAAGAAGAAGACCAATTAAACATCTTTTATTGGAGATATGAAAGGCAAATCTTTTTTTATAGCTATAATGATATCTTTTCTAATATGGCTGCTTCCTTTCATAGGCAGGATTTTCTTTATAGAAATGCCGATAATAGAATCTTCGGATACCGCTCAATATGATTCGGTCATATCTGAAATAACGGAGTCATTGGATAAGGACAATCATTTTGAAGCATTTCTTTTGATTTTTAAAAACAATATTTTGGGGTGTGCTATAAACATTGCCGGTGGTGTTTTTTTAGGTCTTGGAACAATCATAAATTTATTTATAAACGGATTTGCTTCTGCAGATATATTTAAAAATGTATACGATTCAGGTTTCGGACTGCATAATATTTTAAAAACAACACTGCCCCACAGTTTTGAGCTAATAGGCTTTTGGCTATCCGGTGCTATTGGTTTAAGTATTGCTTGGGAGTTGATTTTGTTTATGAGAAATCAAGATATTTTTAGTGTGAAATTTTGTAAATGGTTGGTTTTGTGGTTAACTGTTGTATTCATAATTATTCTGATTGCTGCTTTTGTAGAAGCTTATATTTCCGTAACGATGCTCTGATGGACCATTTTTTTGAAAGACTTATCCAAATTCCTAAATTATACGGAACTATTGTAGTTCTGGTATATAGTATTCTTGTGTCGGAATATATATCTTCGATCAATAAGTTGTTTATGACACGTGGTATAGAGATTACAAGCATATTAAAAACATTTATGCAATTGAATTTTGTTATGACAATTCTTTCCGGTATTGTTGTTTGGATTGTCTTATGCTTGTTATTTCATTTGACAGCTTTGCTTTTTAATGGAAAAGCGATTTTCGGAAGATTCCTTATCGCGGCATCTTATCCTTATGTTATTCCGGCAATAGTTGTATTTATCGCTATCTTGATGTTGGAAAATGTGGAAGTTCCAGATACGGATGATATTGTCCAAATACTTAAACAAAATAACAGGTTTCAATTTATCGTCAATATGGTAAACTATTCATTTATTCCGTATTACTTAATTGTTTCTTGGATAATCCATCATTTATACAGACTGAAATATCCATATGCGATGCTATCCGTAGCCGTTCCGATATGTACAATATGGGGAGTAACAGAACTTTTCAAACTGATATAGAAAGATACATGAAATATCTTGTCATTTTCATTCCCATAATTTTTTTATCTTCTTGCTACCATATTTCTGATGATATTCCAGACGATACGGCAAAAGTTTTACGTATGGCAGGCAATAACCGTTCTGAGTTGGAACGTGTATTGGAATATTACAGAGGCGACTCGTTGAAATTCAGAGCCGCATGTTTTCTGATAGCAAATATGGCCGATGAATATGCCATTGTTCCCACTGATACTTCGGATATCTATATTCGTTCTTTTCCCGAACTTAAAATGATACATGAAGAACAAGCTTGGGAGCCATCTATATCTAAAATCGGCGCGTATTTAGATTCGATAAGGTCGATAAAAAAGCCTCAAATGACAATCATTCGGGATATCAACGTCATAACTGCGGATTTTCTGATTGAAAATATCGACTTGGCATTTACTGCCTGGGAAAAATTTAATGGATCGGATGCTTATGCTTTTGAGGCGTTTTGTGAATATGTGCTCCCTTATCGTCTTGAGCACGAACCATTGAATCATTGGCGTAAAACAGCTTATGAACGTTTTGGACATTTATTGGATTCCGTAACAGGGGGTTATGATATAGCCAAAAGAGTGGTAAAAAGTAATATGATATGGTATAATGCAGGAATGTCCAAATTTCCTTATCCGCTAACACTCGATTCTCTTTTAAATCTTCACTGGGGAGATTGTGATCAGATGGCATATTGCCTGACTGCTGTATTGCGTGCCATTGGGATACCGTCGGCAATCGACTTCACACCTGTTTGGGCTAATCGTAGTGGAGGACATAAATGGAATATCGTCATAGATCGTAAAGGTCATACGGTCGATATGGGTTTCGGCCATGATGCCTCTAACGAATTTGCATATAAAATTTCCAAAATCTATCG
The DNA here is from genome assembly GCF_001006485.1 of Tannerella forsythia. Taxonomy (GTDB): domain Bacteria; phylum Bacteroidota; class Bacteroidia; order Bacteroidales; family Tannerellaceae; genus Tannerella; species Tannerella forsythia. The sequence continues at coordinate 42,312 of NZ_JUET01000062.1, read as the reverse complement.
CTTATCTTTTGCCGATCAACAATATATAAATGTAGGAAAAAACAATACAGCGTTTTCGTTTTTTTATCATCCGGATTGGAAAGACGTCACTTCGGAGTATAAAGACATGGCAATTTCAGATATACGTATAAAAACAAACAAGAAAGAAAGCGAAGGATACCTCTGCACATTCGACAATTCTATGTGGATACCCGTAGCAAAAAGTTATTTATCAGGAGATGTTTTGATTTTTAACACTGTCGGTAGAGGTGATTTCAGAAAAGAACAGATGCGTTCATACAGAAATTCGGGAGATGGCATTGTATATCTTCCGGTGGGTATACAAAACAATCGGATAACACCGTTAGCACCTCCATTGATCTTGCGGGAGAACGGATTGCAGACAATTTTGAAAGCAGAACTGAAAAAAAAACAAACGATTCATATCAATCGAAAGTATCCTAAATATGGACATATTATTCAATATGAGCGTATGATGTTAGGAGGACGATTTGAGGCATCGAACCGTTCCGATTTTTACTCGAAAATACTATTATGCGATATTAAATATATACCCGATCAACCAGTTAAGGATACATGTATTAACATGCCAAGGTCTTATCGCTATGTTCGTTATGTTGCTCCGGAACATTCGTGGGCAAATGTTGGAGATATAGCTTTTTATTCGGATACAAGAAAATTACATGGCATTCCTTTCTCTTCATCGACACATGGTGGTGGGCAAGATGTGAATCGTGCTTTCGATGGAAACATAGACACGTATTTTCATACGAATAATGAGAATGGAGCTTTCGTCGGATTGGATTTTGGGCATCCCGAACGAATTACTCGTATTCTATATTCTCCCCGTACGGATAATAATGACGTTATTCCCGGAGACGAATATGAACTGTTTTATTGGGGCAATGAATGGTGTTCCCTAGGTAAATGTATCGCGAACGGTTTTGAATTAGTATACGATAATGCACCATCAAATGCACTCTTTCTCCTTCATAACCATACGCGAGGCAAAGAAGAACGCCCCTTTACTTATGAACATGGTAAACAGATTTGGTGGTAATGAAGGTTGAAATTTTTCAAAACAAAAGAGGCGGATATATGCAATAGTGTCCTAAAAGTTTTTCCTCAGGGTAGACGAGTCCGTAGTCTGGAAGCAGATCGGCTCCTATACGAGCTTTTTTTGATTTTAGGGGTATCCCCCCCTCCTGTTGAAAGAGCTGATTTTCGGTTTCCGGCGGAGGGGTAAACGGTTCATTGATTCATTGTATCAGATCATTAGTGTCCCGTAAAAATTGGGACGGTTAACTATTAATCAAATAGCCCCGGAATAAGGGGGTCAATCTGTTCTTTGACATCATTGGAATCAGTCTTGCTGAAGAGGCCTTGGAGAGGGGGCTTGTCCGTCAATGAGATGCTGAGGATCTGCAACACCTCGTAGGTTGAGCGTTCTAACTTCATGTCATGCTGTACAATCGCCACCAAACAGTAAGTTATGATGGCCACGTTTATCTGGATGCGAGCCGCATTCTCTGTCGTACCCCAGAACTTCCTGATTTTGAGATGCTGCTTCATCCACTTGTGGAAGAGTTCGATCTGCCATTTGTTTTTGTACAAGCCAAGGCGACCTCAAGAGCTGTCAGGTGGAAGACGTTGGTAAGGAAGGCGAAGTCGCGGTCCTACTCGTCATCATGGTATCTGACAAGCCTGAGTTCTTCGGGGTACTTCTCAAAGGAAGTCTCCTCCGTCAGGATAATCTCTGAATCAGTGAGCACGTTTTCCGGAAGTCGCCGCCATCTGACGCACTTGTACCGGAGGTTTTTCTTGGCCCTCACGATGAAGAAGGAATCCCTCTTGTGAATCTTGAAGAGTTCCTTGAAGGCGTTGTAGCCACGGTCGAACACATAATACGAACCTGACTCGTAGGGAATCTCGCACATCACCTTGGAATCGTGAACCGAGGCCTTCGTGATGTGGAAGAACGCCGGCACGAAAGTTTCCAAATCGTAAAGGAAATGAACCTTCACGCCCGCCTTTCCTTTTTCGGAACTTAGCCCACCAGAAGACCGCCAGGCACAGCGGTATCGTTGTAAAGTCGAACGCATAGACGTTCCCGTTCAGATTGAAGATATCCACCACACATTTGCTCCGGGCCTGGGCCATCATGTAGAAGGCGAAGTCTTCGAAAATCCGATAGTCCCTGTCTTGATTGACCCTTGCCAGTGTCGTCTTGGTGACAGGCTTGTAGCCCGTGCTCATGTGGTAGCACTTCGGTTGATGGGCTTCCAGTGCGACAATCAGGTCGCGCAGGCTTTCACGGTTACTGAGTTGGCCAAATATCATGACAAGCAGCTGGTTCCAGCAGGTGAAGTGCTTGACATAATGGCCCCCCTTGTACTTGCGAACAAAGTCGTTGAACAGGCTTCTGTTCAGAAAAGAAGTGAGTTGAGAGAAAACATACTTTGAAACGTACATGCGTCATCCAAATCTTACAGATGGTAAATTTGCGAAATCAAATCCGTTTCACTTTAAAATCACTCGTAAAAAAACTAATTTCCAATCATTTCAAAGAACGTTTGACCCGTTTTAACGGGACAGCAATGAAGAGAACCATATAAAATAGCCGCATGAAGCAAAGGTAAAGAGATATAAAAAGAAGAAGAGGATGTACCATAAAGAATGATTTTTGATACACCCTCTTTTCATGAAAATGCAGATTTTCTCACTCAGAAAGAGTAAACCCTTCGGGGATCGTAAATTTCTCGGCCGGAATCTCTGTATTTTCCTGAATGTCAATCGCTTCCTCGATTACGGTCATTCCGCCGACCTGCGCCTCCGTCTTTAACGGAATGCCTTTCCAGAGCCACAACGTACTCAGAAATGTCTGCCCCATCTCTGTCAGTTCCAATGAAATTTTTTTGCATGGACGATCCAAGAAGTCTTCTTCACCCAACTCCTGATATTTATATTTTTCTTTTTGCTCGTCCGTCAGAGTCAAAAAGTTATTCAGTTTGTCAGGCTTCTCTATCCGTTGAACGGTCTTTGCGTCCAAATCGATACTGGCAATCGAATTACCCTCATCAAGCGTACGCATATGCTTCTCCGTACCGGCGGCGTTAACGGTCGTTTCCACCGCTTCCATCTTCCCATAGTCATCGAAATACAATGTACTTTCGACTTTCTGCCCCATCACAGTCGACACTTTTTTAACGATGCCCGACTTGATTTCATACTTGGCTTCCTGCGCCATTCCCATTCCCGCTGTCATCATCAGCAGCATCACAAACCATGTTTTCTTCATGTTCTTTCGGTTTTTAGTGTTAATAACTCATTTTGTTTTTCACATCCTCCGCTGCACGTGCCCAACGGATTCCGTGTTTTCTATGAAACAATCCGAGTGATGAGATAGTTTTGAAAAAAGTTTTTTGGGACTGCAAATCCCCGTATGTTACAAGAAAAGTCGACGATTTAATATGTTCAATTTTTTGTCTACTTTTAATCCGCCGGATTAAGTTGCTTTTGTCTTTACCGGAATGGGTTCAGAAGTTTAAAGAGCCAAGAACAGACATCAAGAGAGTTGGCGGTCACTTTTACAAGTACCCAATGGAATACTGCTATAACAAGCAGAAGAAGCGGACAGATAACATTAATCTGAGCATCTCTGTTATCCTTTTGCAAATATTTGGGCCCATTGCAAATCGACGGGCGTAGTGATTTTGATGTTTCTGCGGTTACCATCGACTAAATAAATGGGATATCCTGCAGTCTCGACGAGTGACGCGTCGTCGGTAAATTGCGGTTGGTAAGGTTGTTCGTAGGCATGGCGCAACCAGTCGGCTCGAAAGACTTGTGGTGTCTGCACGATGCGCAATCGTTCCCGGTCGAACGGACGGTTTTTCGTCCCGTCGACTTCGCGCACGGAGTCGATCATGGGAAGGACGGGGACAGCAGCTCCAAACTGTTCGGCTACGGTGAAGCACGCATTGATCACGGCTTGTGAAACGAAAGGACGTACGCCGTCGTGCACGGCAATCAGCCTGTCACCATCGGTACTTTGCAACCCGTTACGCACCGAGTGGAAACGTGTCTCTCCTCCATGCACTACACGGTGCGGTATCGTGCAATTTAATTCACGGCAGAGCATCTGCCAATAAGCTTGATGTTCTTCGGGCAGGACGAGGATCTGTTCGGCCTTTGCATCCCAACGAAAAAAAACTTCCATGGTGTGCATCAGAACCGGGCGACCGTGCAGTGGAATGAACTGTTTCGGCAGTTCGCCGCCCATACGCAAGCCTTTGCCGCCTGCCACAAGAATGACCGTGCGTCTCATGTATTATATATTATACCTGATCCAACGTATCGAGAATCTTCTTCACCTCTTCGTCGGCTTTGAAGAGTTTTTCTCTGCACAGCTTAATCAGCCGGCTGGCTTCTTTCACCTTTTCCGAAAGCACGTCTACATCCAGTTCACCGCTTTCGATATCGTGAATGATGCCCCGAAGTTTCTCAATCGCCTTATTGTATGACTCCTTTTTTTCTGCCATGGTTGTTCTATCTGTTTATGTTAAAATTTTTCCTTTTCGTTCGCCGTCGGTAAACCGGACGGATATTTCGTCGCCTGCTGATAAGTCGGCCGCATGTTTGACAATTTTTCCATTCTTAAGCGTCAACGTATAGCCTCGCTTCAGGATATGATCCGGCGATGCCAGCTTGATATGCTGTTCGCTGAGTGCAAGCTCATAGGTGTGGCGGGTCAGCATGGCATCGGCTGCCTTTCGGATATGCACGGGGACGAGTTCGAGCTGTTCCGTATGCTTCTCAAGGAGTTGTGGCACGGACGACAGACGGGCTGTCAGCGTGTGTAAGTCTGCCCGATGACGCTCAAGATGTCCGGTGACGAACACCGGAAAACGTGTGGCCAATATCTGCCATGTCGTTTTCTTTACTGTCAGCTGGTTGCGTGTCGCTTCGCAGACGGTTCTCCGCAGCTCGTCGAGCAGGGCAAGCTGCTCTGCCATGCGACCGATGAGAAACGTGGCCACGGCCGTCGGCGTTTTCATACGCGTATGCGCTACGTTATCGACGACCGAATCGTCGCGTTCGTGCCCGATACCGGTAATGATCGGCAAGGGGAATTGCGCACAGTTGGCGGCCAGCGTATATGAGTCGAAGCTGCTTAAATCGGCTGCCGAGCCTCCGCCGCGAATCAGTACGACAACATCGAACAGTTCGCGATGAGCGTAAATCCGGTCTAATGCGGCGATTACGCTTTCCTCCGTTTTCTCACCCTGCATCAGTGCCGGGAAAAGTTTGACGTAGAATGGAAAGCCGTAGTCGTTATGGATTAGCTGATTGACGAAGTCTTCGTAGCCGGCTGCCGTCGGTGAGGAGATAACTGCGATGCGTTGGGGCAGTATGGCTAATGTAAGTTCCTTATTCAGGTCGAATACGCCTTCTTCCTGTAAACGGCGGATCACCTCCATACGCTTCCGGGCCATGTCGCCAAGCGTATAGGACGGATCGATATCGTGAACGGTCAGCGAGAGCCCGTACAGTTCGTGATATCCGACGGATACATTAACCAGTACTTTCAGGCCGGAGATGAAGGTTTGCTTCGTTTCCTGCTCGAAATACGTTCTCAATACCGCGAAATTACGCGCCCAGATCGTGCCGCGCGACTTGGCGACGAGTTGTCCTGTTGTCTCGTCTTTTTCCACAAATTCGAGATAGCAGTGTCCGGAGGTTGCATTGACACGCACCTCACTCGTTTCGGCACGTACCCAATACGTACCGGGTAGTGCCTCGTCGAGAGCAGTTTTCACCAACCGGTTCAGCTGCGTCAGCGACAGGGCGTCCGGCCGTTCGCTTCGGATGTCGTTAAAGGAGTTCATTCATCTCCTTTCTGTATGCTTTATACATGTCCGGCACGCCATATCCCAGTTCCGCGTCCGGATGTTTCGATCGGGAAGCCGTTTGCCGGATCAAGTCAATCAGTTCTTTATTTTTCAGCCACGAGAGCGACTGCCAGAGGCATGCGCAAAGCCCTGCCAGTGTGGGGGTGGAAAAAGACGTGCCGTCGACCCATTGAAGCCGGCCGGCCGCGTTGATCACGCAGACGTTCGTACCCAGTGCAACCACATCGGGTTTCACCCGATAGTCGGCCGTCAATCCGGTAGAGCTGAAAGCGCTCTTCGTTTTTTCGGTGGTTACGGCGCCTACGGTGAGTATGTTGGGCGCATCGGCCGGGAAGGTGATCTTCTGCCATTCGTTTTTCCCCTCGTTCCCTGCGCTGCAAATAATCAGCATGCCTTTTCCTGCCGCTTCTTCGGCTACGCGTGTGATAAACGCTGTCTTTCCGTCCAAATCAGCATGAGTATAAACCGGTTCCGTATCGAACTGGAAATAGCCCAGCGAGCAGGTGACGAGATCAACCCCGACACTGTCGGCATATTCCAGCGCCGCTGCATAGAAATCTTCTTCGATCGGATACTCGCCTCTTGTATCTTCGCTTTTGATGAGCAGATAAGACGCGTCGGGCGCTGTGCCGACCATCACGCCGGGCAGGTTGGCTGCCATACACGATAAGACTTTCGTTCCGTGATCATCTTCGCAAAAGACGCTGTTCCCGGGAAAAGACATGTTGCGTGTTCCGATAATATCGGTCGAAGTAAACGCTGCAATCTTGTCTACGTGCAGGAAGCCGGCATCGATAACGGCAATGCGCATCCCCTTCCCTTGTCGACCGGCCTCGTGCAGCCGCACTCCGTTCAGTATCTCGATCTGTGTCGTGGCATGTCCGTAATATGCCTGTGATACCGTGTCGTACGATTCGAATACGCCTGTATCGTCCGGACAATCGACTTGCTGCAACCGGTTCCAGCCGTGCCATACGCACCGGACGGAATCGACGATCGGCAAGGCTTTCAGCCGGTCGGCAATCAGGCTGTCGGTATGTTCGATCACGACGGTGTTCATCCATTTACTTTGCGTAATTATTTGTCCGCCCGTAGCGCCGACCGTGCGAATATACCCGGGTGAAATCGGGATGTCGGAAACCGACAGCTCAACCCCACGCTTTGTTCGCCTTTCGACCGACTCGGCCGAAAGGTAAAGCCTCGCATCCGTCCGGCCCGGAGCTTTTACTCCCTTATCTTTCAAATACACCCGAAAGCAGTAGCTTTTGCCGTCTGCGGCCGAGAGACTTTCCGGCATGCACGTGCACAAATACAGTCCTGTCAGCATGCCGAGATATTTCCATCGTTTGCTTGTCTTCACCTCGTTTTGTATTTTCGCACAAAAGTAATATAAAACGGTATGCACTCCCATTTGATCCTTCTTGCCTTTTGTTATTTTAACATTGATGTCGGAGTAGGGGAGTATCTTTTCAAAAAAACGTACTTTTGGCTTGCCGTATTTCCGGAAGGAATACTACTTTTGTCGGGCGTTAGCGTTTTTTGATCGTTGTTACACGGGGATGAGAACGACATAAAGTCTCCCGGATAAGAAATTACAAAACAAAGCAATAGTAAGATGAAACTGTACATTCCGGCCGATTATCGGCCGACTTTGGCTTCGGAGGATATGGAAGAGGCTATCAAAATGTTGAAACGGGTTTTTCAGGAAGAACTGGCGGCCACATTGAAACTGCGGCGGGTAACCGCTCCGCTCTTCGTTTTTTCAGGCACCGGGATGAATGACGACCTGAACGGGGTGGAGCGTGCCGTATCGTTTCCCATTAAAGATATGAACGACCGTCGCGCCGAAGTGGTGCACTCGCTGGCTAAATGGAAACGGATGAAGCTCGGCTTTTACAATATCCCGCCCGGCGAAGGGCTTTATACTGATATGAACGCGATCCGCGCCGATGAGGAATTGGACAATATTCATTCGATCTACGTTGATCAGTGGGACTGGGAGCGTACGATCCGTGCCGAAGACCGTCATCTCGATTTTCTGCGTATGATCGTCGATCAAATTTATGGCGTTCTCAAGACGGTGGAAGAAAAGACGTACCGTTCTTTTCCGCATATTACCCCGTTTCTGCCGGAGAAGATCACGTATCTGCATGCCGAAGAGTTGCTGGCTGCCTGTCCGGACATGTCGCCTAAAGACCGGGAGTATGAGGCGGCGAAGAAATACGGTGCGATTTTCATCATCGGAATCGGAGCAACCCTCTCGAACGGCGAGAAACATGACGGCCGCGCTCCGGATTACGACGACTGGTCGACCCCGACGGTTGACGGGCATCGGGGACTGAACGGCGACATTATCCTGTGGAACCCGGTCCTCGACGCACCGCTCGAAATATCGTCGATGGGGATTCGTGTCGACAGGGAAGCGATGCTTCGTCAGCTCGAACTTGAAAATTGCATGGAACGCCGGTCGCTGGCGTTTCACAGGGCGTTGCTGAACGGTGAGATTCCGCTTTCGATAGGGGGAGGCATCGGGCAGTCGCGCTTGTGCATGTATTTCCTCCGCTGCGCGCATATCGGCGAGGTGCAGGCGTCGTTATGGTCAGACGAGATGATTGAACAATGTAGAGCAAATCATATTATTTTGAAATAAAAACGAATCCCGGTAGTCGTTATGAGTACGTTACGATTTAAAGCAGTAGAAGAGGCTTTCAAGAAGAAAGCGCTGGATGTGCAGGCGCCGGAAGGGCCGATGTCCGGGTTTTACGGAAAATATGTTTTTACGTATTCCGTCATGAAAAAATATCTGTCGAAAGACACGATCAGCGTCATCAAGGATGCTGTGGAAAAAGGACAGACGTTAGACCGCGGCATTGCCGACCATGTAGCCGCAGGCATGAAGATGTGGGCGATGGAGCTGGGCGCCACGCACTACACGCACTGGTTTCAGCCGTTGACCGATGGGACGGCGCAGAAGCACGACTCGTTCATCGATTACGTAGATGGGCCGGGCGAAAGCATTACCGAAGAATTTTCCGGCAAATTGCTGGCGCAGCAGGAGCCGGACGCGTCGAGCTTTCCGAGCGGAGGCATCCGCAGCACGTTCGAGGCGCGCGGATATACGGCTTGGGACCCTTCGTCGCCGGCATTTGTCATGGATGACACATTGTGCATCCCCACCATTTTCATCTCTTATACCGGTGAAGCGCTCGACCTGAAAGCTCCGCTGTTGAAAGCCGTCAATGCCATCAACAGGGCTGCGACAGACGTGTGTCATTATTTCGACCCGAACGTGAAAAAAGTGTCGTCTTATCTGGGATGGGAGCAGGAATATTTTCTTGTGGACGAAGGGTTTTACGCTACACGCCCCGACTTGTTGATGACCGGGCGGACACTGCTCGGGCATGAGTCGGCCAAGAACCAGCAACTCGAAGATCACTATTTCGGTTCGATCCCGACGCGTGTCACGGCGTATATGAAAGACCTCGAATTTGAAGCCTGCAAATACGGTATTCCGCTCAAAACACGCCACAACGAAGTGGCGCCGAACCAGTTTGAACTGGCACCGATCTACAACGAAACGAACCTTTCCATCGATCAGAACCAGTTGATCATGTTGCTGATGAAAAAGGTAGCCCGTCGTCACGGCTTTCGCGTGTTGCTGCATGAAAAACCGTTTGCCGGCGTGAACGGCTCCGGCAAGCACTGCAACTGGTCGATCGGTACGGACACAGGCGTGGGACTGCTTACCCCGGGCAAGACGCCGGAAGAGAATCTGCGCTTTATCACTTTTCTCGTCAATACGCTGATGGCTGTTTATAAACACAACGGCTTGCTCAAGGCATCCATCAGCTCGGCTACGAACGTGCACCGTCTGGGAGCACACGAAGCGCCGCCGGCCATCATCTCCGCCTTCCTCGGCACCCACATGAACGATATCCTCAATAAAATGGAGCAAAGTACGACGGAAAAGGTGATCATCCTCGATAAAAAGAAAAAGCTGCGGCTCGGCATAGCCCATATCCCGGAAGTGCTGCTTGACAATACCGACCGTAACCGTACATCGCCCTTTGCTTTTACGGGTAACCGCTTTGAGTTTCGCGCTGTCGGATCGTCGGCCAACTGCTCCTCGGCCATGACGGCGCTCAATGCCGCGGTGGCGGCGCAACTGATGGAGTTCAAGGCGTCGGTCGATGCGAAGATCGCACAGGGCGAAACGAAGGAACGAGCTATCTTTGAAGTGCTCAAAGAGTATATCCGCATCTCGAAACCGATTCGCTTCGAGGGCAACGGATACAGCGAGGAGTGGCGGCAAGAAGCCAAGAAGCGAGGACTGAACTGCGAAACGAGTGTGCCCGAAATTTTCCGCATGTACACAAGTCGCGAGAGTGTGGAGATGTTTGCCCTGACGGGGGTGATGAGCCGTAAAGAACTTGAGGCACGCAACGAGGTGAAATGGGAGATATACACGAAAAAGATTCAGATCGAGGCGCGTGTGCTGGGCGATCTGGCTGTCAACCATGTCATCCCGATTGCTACGCGTTACCAGTCGCTGCTGCTCGACAATGTGTACAAAATCAAGGCCGTTTATCCTCCCAAGCGGGCGAAAGAGCTTGCGTCGATGGATGCTGCGCTGATCGAAGAAATTGCCGGACATGTAAGCGCCATTAAGCGTAATGTGGATGCGATGATCGAGGCGCGTAAGGTAGCAAACAAAATCACCGGCGAATATGCGAAAGCGGTCGCATACCATGATAAGGTGTGGCCGTATTTCGACGTGATCCGTTACCATGCCGACAAGCTGGAACTGATTGTAGACGACGAGATGTGGTCGTTGCCGAAATACCGCGAGTTGCTCTTTATCCGGTAAGCCCGACGGCGGTGTGTCATAACGGGCGAACTGCTTCGTTGCTTGCGGAATGCGAGCGAGGGAGCATACTAACGTATGTGACCGAGCTCGCATCCTTAGCGCCTTGCATTTCACCCATTCTGACACACCTGAAAAGGGTGGTCTCAAACATTGTGTTTTATACACCCTCGAAGTGTTCGGACTTTTACTAATTTTGCCGAAAAAAAACGATACGATGATGAAATACGGATATGTGAAAGTAGCGGCCGGTGTGCCGCCGGTACGGGTGGCCGACTGCCATTACAATACGGCGCAGATCGAACAGATGATTCGCCGGGCGGAAGAGCAGGGCGTACAGTGGATCGTGTTCCCCGAACTGTCTGTGACCGGATATACGTGCATGGATTTGTTTATGCAGGAATGCCTGCTGCGCGAAGCCGAACAGGCGCTGCTGGAACTCGTGCAACGTACGAAAGCCGTTGATGTCGTATGTGTTGTGGGGATGCCGCTGGCGGTTGAGAATCGCTTGCTCAATGCGGCTGTCGTTTTTCATCGCGGCGAAATCCTCGGAGCCGTACCGAAAACATACTTGCCCGACTGCGGGGAGTTTCAGGAGACGCGGTGGTTCACCTCGGGCGAAGACGTAACGACGCGAACCGCTCGCATCGGCGCGACGACCTGCCCGATGGCGCCGCGTTTGCTCTTTACCTCCGGCTCCGTAGCCGTAGGGATCGAGATCGGCGAAGATATCCGGATGCCTGTCCCGCCCAGCTCGGTGATGGCCTTGCAGGGAGCGAACATTATCCTTAATCTCTCGGCCGGCAGTGAACAGACGGGAAAGAACGATGATTTGAAGATGCTGATCCGGCAACAGTCGGCACGCTGCGCGGCGGGCTATGTGTATGCCTCGGCGGGGTTCGGCGAGTCGACGACCGACCTTGTCTATGCCGGAAAGGCTTTTATCGCCGAGAACGGGACGATGCTGGGCGAGTCGGATCGTTTCTCGTTGAACGAGAAACTGCTCATCAGCGAGATTGATGTCGCAGCGCTGTGTCACGATCGGCTCGTGAAGACGAACTTTTCAAAAGGCGCTTCCGTATTACGCTGTGGTGAACCGCTGTGCGTTCCCTTACGCTTGCCCGAAAGAAAAGAAACTGCCCTGACACGTTTCATCGATCCGCATCCGTTCGTTCCCTCGACCGGTGCCGAATATGACGAACGTTGCAACGAAATATTCCGCATCCAAACGAATGCGTTGGCCAAGAGGCTAGTGCACACGCAGATCAAGCATGCCGTCATCGGCGTATCCGGCGGGTTGGACTCCACGCTGGCGCTGATGGCCACGGTGATGACCTTCGACGCCCTCAATCTGCCGCGCAAACAGATTCACGGCGTCACCATGCCGGGCTTCGGTACGACCGGGCGGACCTACCGCAACGCCGTCGCCCTGATGGAAGCATTGGGCATCACGCTGCACGAGATATCAATCAAGGCCGCTTGTCAACAGCACTTCAAAGACATCGGTCATGACGGCGTGACACAGAATGTGACCTACGAAAACGTGCAGGCGCGTGAGCGCACACAAATCCTGATGGATCTGGCCAACCTCAAGAACGGACTTGTTATCGGTACCGGCGATTTGTCCGAACTTGCACTCGGCTGGACAACGTATAACGGCGATCACATGTCGATGTATGCCCTTAACGCCGGCATCCCTAAAACGCTCGTACACTCTCTGGTCAAGTGGATCGCCACTCATCGTGCAGGGGAGGTTACCCGCGAAACGCTTCTTGACATTGCCGATACGCCCGTTAGCCCCGAACTCTTATTGGCGGGTACCGACGATACGAATCACCAGAAGACGGAAGACCTTATCGGACCCTATGAATTACACGACTTCTTCATCTATCACTTGATACGCTTCGGCGCATCGCCGGCCAAGATATTTTTTTTAGCCCGCCAGGCTTTCGGGAAAAACTATGCGCCCGAAGAAATCAAGCGGTGGCTGCAAATCTTCGTGCGCCGTTTCTTCACACAGCAGTTTAAACGAAACTGCATGCCCGACGGCCCGAAAGTGGGTACCGTCAGCCTTTCGCCTCGTGGCGACTGGCGCATGCCCAGTGATGCCTCAGCAGCGCTCTGGCTCGAAGAAGTCGAAAATCTGTAGAGTATAATAGAATGATGAAACGTCTGAAAATACTTTGCCTTTTGTGGATGACATTTTGCCTGCCCGAACTCAAGGCGCAGACCGTAGGACTTGTTTTGAGTGGTGGCGGAGCGAAAGGTGCTGCCCATCTGGGGGTGATCAAAGCGCTCGAAGAAAATAACATCCCGATCGATTATGTGGCGGGAACCTCCATCGGGGCGATTGTGGGTAGCCTCTATGCTATGGGCTATACAGCCGACGAGATGCTGGAATTGATGCTCTCGGACGAGTTCGGCTACTGGCAGAAAGGAACTGTCGAAGACGAGTATGTCTACTACTTTAAGAAACCTGACGATACACCGGATTTCATGCACTTCTCCATCGATTTCTCCGATTCCATGCAGATCCGTACCAATCTCCTTCCGCAAAGTATCATCAATCCCATCCAAATGAATCAGGCTTTCATGGCTCTATACGCACAGTCTACGGCCAAGTCGGGATGGAATTTCGACCATCTCTTCGTTCCGTTTCGCTGCATCAGCTCCGATGTGTATAATAAAAAGGCCATCATCTGGCGGAATGGCGATTTGTGCGAAGCCGTGCGTTCGTCCATGACGTTTCCGTTCTTCTTCAAACCTGTCTGGAAAGATGGTGTCCCCCTTTTCGACGGAGGGATTTATGATAATTTCCCGGTCGATGTCATGAAGTCGGATTTCGACCCTGATTTTATTTTCGGATCATCTGTGGCCGGAGCTGCCAAACCATCGACCGATCCGATGAAACAGATCGAAACGATGGTCATGCAAGCCACCGATTATCATGTGGACGAAGAAGACGGCATGATGTTACAGTTCAACTTTCCGAATGTCTCACTGCTCGATTTTCAACGTGCGAAAGAGCTGATGGACATCGGCTATCGACGTACACTCGAAATGATCGACTCCATCAGACAGCGTGTACTTAGAGAAGTGCCGCAAAGCGAACTTAACACACGTCGTAAGGCATATAAAGAAAGTCTCCCCCCCCTCAAATTCGGAAATATTTACATCACGGGTGTGACCGAAGCCCAGCGTCGCTATGTGCGTGAACAACTGCATCGCGATATCAACGGCGAATTCTCAATGGAGGAATTCAAACAAGCTTATTTCAAGATGCTTTCGGATTCGAAAATCAAAGAAATCATTCCTCATGCCGTATATAACCGTAAAAATCAGAACTTCGATCTGTACCTCGATATTAAAATCGGAGAAGAACTAAACGTCAGTATTGGTGGAAATATCTCTTCTCATCAGGCAAACCAGCTGTTTCTCGGCTTAGATTATCAGAGTCTCGGCGAACAGGCCGTCGACCTCAATGCAAATGTGCAGATGGGAAACTCATTCAGTGGAGTCTCCCTGAACGGACGTGCTTATCTACAAACTTCCATTCCGATGTATCTGCATCTTCAAGCCGTTTTCTCGTACCGCAAATACATGCAAAATCAGTCGTTGTTCTATGAAGACCTTCTTCCCGCCTTTATTAAAAAACGCGAGAAATTTGTCAAACTTAAACTTGGACTTCCTTTTATGACGAAAGCTAAAGCGGAATTCGGATTGGGATACGGACGATTGAGCGATGATTATTATCAGCGAAGTGACATTTCGTTCGCCGAGTCGAAGTTCGACAAAAGCTGGTATGATCTTTTTCGCACTTCCGTACGGATTGAGAGTAACTCGCTCAATGCAAAACAATATCCCACCGGAGGGAAGCAGTACTTTCTCACAGCACAATACGTGACCGGGAAAGAGACTTATCGCCCCTCGGGCGGAGAGCGCACTAAACAGCCCGTGCAAAGCTGGCTTCAAGTGAAAGGACGACTCGAAAACTATTCCATGATAAGTCGTCGTTTCCGGTTCGGAGTTATGGCAGAAGCGCTTCTTTCAAGTAAGAATCTGATGAGTAACTATACGGCTTCCATATTGCAGGCGCCGGCATTTGCTCCTACGCCGCACAGTAAAATTACCTTCAACGAAGGTTTTCGTTCCAATCAGTACGTTGCTGCCGGTATCATACCTGTCTTTACCTTCAACGAAATGCTGCATCTGCGTATCGAAGGATACGGGTTTCTGCCTCTTTATCCGATCGAAAAAGAGCAGTTTATACCGGAACCTTATACCGATATTCCTCGCTACGGAAAGATGATCCAAACCTTCCGGTATATGGGCGAAGCGGCTCTGGTTCTGAATCTGCCTTTTGTCTCTGTCAGTCTGTTTGCCAATGGATACAGCTATCCGAAAAATGATTTTAATGTGGGATTGAATATCGGATTTCTCATTTTTAATCCGAGATTTTTGGAATAAAATCATTTTTTTGTTTGGCGGTTTAAAAAAAAGCCTTACCTTTGCCGTCGAAATAATATTGAAAGAGTAATTGGCCGCGTAGCTCAACTGAATAGAGTAGCTGACTACGGATCAGCCGGTTACAGGTTTGAATCCTGTCGCGGTCACTCTTTTTGTTTACTTTCTCTCTTTATTTATCCTTTCCTTTTTTATGTTGGCATAACGTCTGGAAACAGATGGGACCTTGTCTTTTATAGCTATAGACGCGACTTCGTGATTTTTATGCTTGCCTTGCTTGGAAATACCCCTATTTTTCCCTATTTTTGCCAACTTAATTAAAACATTTGACATTTTGCCGACGAAAATGAAACAATCGAATCCTGCCATTTTCATTCCCGAAGGAACGGATAAGGTGCTGTTGCATGCATGTTGCGCACCGTGTTCGGGTGCCATTATCGAATGGATGGCGGAACAGAAGCTTCATCCGACCTTGTTTTTCTGTAATCCGAATATTTTTCCACACGAAGAGTATATGAAGCGTAAAGAGGAACTGATGCGCCATGCCGATCGGATGGGGGTACCCTTTGTCGATGCTGATGATGACCATGCGGCATGGCTTTTGCGTATACGGGGGCTGGAGCGCGAGCCGGAGCGCGGCGCACGATGTCGTCAATGTTTCGTCGTACGCCTTCAAGCAACGGCAAAATATGCACACGAACATGGGTTTGGAGTCTTTACGACGACACTTGCCTCGTCGCGCTGGAAGGATATTGGGCAAATTACCGAAGCCGGTCAAACGAGTGCCGCAGCATATCCGAATCTGATATTCTGGGCGCAGAATTGGCGCAAAGGCGGACTAAGCGAACGACGAAACGCCCTGATTAAGTTCTATGATTTTTATAACCAAACGTATTGTGGCTGTGAATTTAGCCTTTCCTCGGCGCGAAAGAATCAGGAAAGTCGTAGGGCAAACAATCTATCTTATTGTAACCAATGAATCGAACTGTTTTTCCTGCCGAATGGGAGCCACAAAGTGCCGTACAATTGACTTGGCCGCATGAGCGAACCGACTGGGCGCCGATCCTTCATGAGGTAACGCCTTGCTTCGTTGCCATCGCCCGCGAGATCGTGAAACGTGAAAACCTGCTGATCGTATGCCGGAACGCTACCGAAGTATGCTGCCAACTTGGTGAGATCGACGAACGGCGTATCATGTTCCGTGAGATGGAAACGAACGATACATGGGCACGCGATCACGGAGGAATCACTGTCTTTACCGAAGGGCAACCAGTTGTCTACGACTTCGTCTTTAACGGCTGGGGCATGAAATATGCGGCGTATCATGATAACCTGATTACACGCACACTTGCTGCTGCCGAAACGTTTGCCGACGGGGTTCGCGTGGTGAACATGCAACCTTTCGTACTCGAAGGAGGAAGCCTTGAGTCCGATGGCAAAGGGACGCTGTTGACAACATCCGAATGCCTGGAATCACTCAATCGGAATGAATATCTGAACCGCGAACAACTTGAAATCCATTTGAAAGATATCTTTGGCCTCGACCGTGTCCTTTGGCTCGAAAACGGCTATCTTTCGGGCGACGATACGGACAGTCATATTGATACGTTGGCGCGTTTCTGTGATCCGGAGACAATCGCTTATGTGCAATGCACCGATGAGACGGACGAACATTTCACAGAATTGCAAATGATGGAAGAAGAACTGAAAGGGTTCCGTACCGTCGACGGAAAACCTTACCGTCTTCTTCCACTTCCTATGGCTGACCGCATCGTTGAGGAAGGAAAACGACTACCGGCTACGTATGCGAATTTTTTGATTATCAACGGCGCCGTGCTCGTCCCTTTTTATCGAAGCGAAAAAGATGAAATTGCACGGAAAACGTTGCAAATCGCTTTTCCCGACCGTGAAATCATAGGTATTGACTGTCGGCCGCTCATCAAACAACACGGATCGCTGCATTGCGTGACGATGCAGTACCCCCTGTCGGTAATTCACAACCCCATATAAAAGCAATGAAAATAGGTATCATACAACAGCAAAATACCGTTTGTACAGAGACAAATATCGCGAACCTGTCACGAAAAATACGCGAATGTGCTCAGCAGGATGCGGAACTGATCGTGTTGCAGGAGTTGCATAACAGCCTCTACTTCTGTCAGACAGAAAATACAGACTTCTTCGATCTGGCCGAAACGATTCCCGGCCCTTCGACCGAACACTTTGGAGCGTTAGCTCGTGAACAGCACGTTGTAATTGTACTCTCGCTCTTCGAGAAACGGGCGGCCGGCTTGTATCATAATACGGCTGTCGTTATCGAAAAAGACGGAACGATTGCCGGAAAGTATCGAAAGATGCATATCCCCGATGATCCGGCTTATTACGAAAAATTTTATTTTACTCCCGGAGATATGGGGTTTGTTCCTGTTCATACCTCTATCGGGCGGCTCGGTGTGCTTGTTTGCTGGGATCAGTGGTATCCGGAGGCGGCACGTCTGATGGCACTTCAAGGCGCCGAACTGCTGATTTACCCGACGGCTATCGGTTGGGAAAGTAACGATACGGTCGATGAACAGCAACGACAGCTTGATGCATGGCGCATCGTGCAGCGAGGCCATGCCGTTGCAAACGGATTGCCTGTTGTCACCGTCAATCGTACGGGGCACGAGGCGGATCCGTCAGGACAAACCAATGGCATTCGTTTCTGGGGAAACAGCTTCGTCTGCGGGCCGCAAGGCGAACTGATTCATGAACTTCCCAACAGCAGTGAAGCGACTTGTGTGGTTGAGGTCGACTTGAAACGCAGTGAGCAGGTACGCCGCTGGTGGCCGTTCTTGCGCGACCGCCGGATCGAAGATTTTGCTCTGCTCACATGCCGCTATATTGACGAATGACAAATACGCCCCTCCGAATGTATCCATGAAACAGACGCACACGATCGTAGATGAAGAGGTGATTCGACGTATCAATCGAGGAGATACGAACGCCTTTGGTGAATTGTATAAAGCCTATTATGTCTATCTGTGTACAGTGGCAACAAAGTACGTTTTTGATCCGGAGGCCGCGCAGGAAATCGTCAATGATGTGTTTCTGAATATTTGGCATCACCGACTCACTCTTTCTACTCCCGTAACAGCCTACCTCATTCGTGCCGTACAAAATAGGAGTCTGAATCATCTTCAGCGGAAACGAATGAAGGAACTTCCGCTTTCCGACGTGCAGGAACAACTGATGGCCATTTGTGAACAAGCAATTACTGCCGAAGAACATCCATTAGCTTATATAGAGAACCTTGAACTCGAAAAACATATAGCAGATGCTGTAGAAACACTTCCTGAAAAGTGTAGAATCATCTTCAAGCAATATATTTACCAAAATCATACGTATGACGAAATAGCCCGCCTTAACGGTATTACATCAAGTACGGTGAGGGGACAGATCAGAATAGCCTTATCGAAAATTGCCGAATCGATCAGAAAATATTACATCATCATATTTTGGTGAGTGAATAAGATGATGCCCGCAAAATAATTTATTTCAATTGCTTATTCCTTTTGCGACAAAAACAGATATTTTTTTGATAAGTGAAAAAATATTTTCATCTTTGCAGAAAATAAAGAATAAGTAAAAATTGCCATGAGATTTCGGTTAATACTTACAGTAGACCGCCGTTCATTCGGCGACTTACTTCCCATTAACTATCAATATGAACAGTCAGCTGTGATCTATCGTATTCTTTCGAAAGCCAGTGAAGAATATGCGGATTGGCTGCATCACAATGGTTTTCAGCTTGAATCGGGACGGCGGTTTAAACTCTTTACTTTCTCGCGTTTGAAAATAGAAAAACGACAAGTGTTGCCGCAGAATGAACGAATACGTATCTTGTCCGACTCGGTCGAGTGGCAAATCTCTTTTCTGCCCGAGAAAAGTACGGAAAAATTTATTCAGGGACTCTTCTCAAATCAGGCGTTTGAAATCGGAGACCGCCAATCGACCGTCCGTTTTATGGTGAAAAACATAGAAGTAATCCCTCCCCCGGCCTATACCCATGAGATGGATTTTATAACTATGTCGCCGATCTGTCTGAGAATGAAATGTGAGAACGGAGGATCAGACTATCTTTCGCCTGTTTCTCCTCATGCAAGCAGTGCGATATTAACCGGTTTGTCAAGGCGCTATGAAGTATTCTACGGAAAACCTTATTCCGGAGAGGAGGCCTTTGATTTCAGCGTGCTTAACGAACCTAAGTCTGTGTTGGTAAAAATCAAATCCGATACTCCGGAGCAAACGAAAGTGCGCGGTTATATGTGCCGGTTCAGGATGAAAGCCCCGCTTGAATTAATGAAAATCATGTACGAAAGTGGCATCGGAGAAGAGTGCAGTCAAGGCTTCGGCTGTGTGAAAGAGACAGATATAAAAAGAGTAATAGAACGATAAAATAGAATTTTAATAGATTAGTTCCAATGGCATTCGTATTTAAAATCAAAATCGACGGCAGTGCAAAACCTCCGATATGGAGAAAAGTGAAAGTAAACGAATCGATGACATTCGGCGACTTTCATTTAGTTATTCAAATCCTTTTCGGATGGACCGATTCGCATCTGTTTGAATTTACTCCTAAAGGGTGGGGGAGTTGTCCGAGAATAACCTTCAGCTTCGACGAAGAATATGAGCCGGATGAAAGTTTTTCCGAACCGGAGACATTTCCTTATGGCGAACTTTACCGTGCCGACGAAATCCGACTAAACGATTATTTTAAGAAAGTCAAGCAAAAGATCGTCTATATCTACGATTTTGGTGACGATTGGAGACATATCGTTGAATTGGTGGATATTGCCGACGATGCGGTTCTTCTTCCGGTTTGTCTTGCAGGGAAAGGATCCCACCTGGAAGAGGATTGTGGGGGCATTGGCGGCTTTTATAATATGGTTGAAGCCGTAAACAATCCCAAACATCCGGAACATAACGAATACCGCGAATGGCTCGGTATGAAGCGGGGTGAAAAATGGGACCTAAACTTCTTCGATCTCGAAGAAACAAATGAGGTGTTAAGGGAAATATGGAAGTTGAAAGAGAGAGAAAAGTGAAATAATTTTTGGGTAGATAGAAGTTGTCGAAAATAGGATATTAATTTGTAGAAATAAAAAATAGACTATGTATACGTCAAAAATTGATTTAGCAGTTTTACAAAAGATACCGCATAAAATAGTTAAAAATAAGCTTGTTGTAGAACCTTTAGCTCCATTATCTATGGTGTCTGAGATGCCCGGCTCATTTTATAAAACGCTTAATGTTCCAAGCAAAAAAATGATCTGTGGACTAATAGAAAATGTTCTAGGGTGGCATATTGATTGGAAAGATAGAAGGGCAATACAAAAAGACATAGAGAAGTTGAGGAAAAAACAAAAGGTAACCCATTCAAGTAACACAAAAGGTTCAACATATATTCCACTTTTGATGGAATACTTTGATGTTATTGATCAGCCGACCATAGATTTTTCAGAAGTATGCTTTTTCAATGATCTGTGGAAAAGATGCTATCGTCGCGCTGATGCAGTTGTTCACCCAAACGGAACCGAGAACATGGACTATAGATATATTTCAAATAAATGGAAATTAAAACGAGATGAAAAAAATCGAGATAAGATAGATAATCATGCATTAGAGGTTTTCTTTAAAGAAAACATTGATTTTTTTCCGATGTACTATGCAACGCCAACTGTCCGAGAGTATATTCATTTGCATGGTAGATACATTATCCCGATGCTTATGGACGAAAGATTGTTTGTAATGTTGTATGACATCCTTGATACGAATAATATCGGGTATTTGGGCAATAATGAGGGTTGGGTGAATTTAAAACTATCGAAAAATGAATGAACATCCTTATATTAGATATGCACAGGCATTATTGATGGTGGAAAACAACTTATCCTCCATCAATGAAATAACATTGGAACATATTAAGAATGAAATAGAAAAGGGATTAAATTCTTTCCGTGTACGTCCGTCGGGGTCTATTGCAGGTAAGTCAAAAGTACAATATGTTTTTGACAGAATAGAAAAAGGAGATACAAAAAAAGGAGTTTTTCTTTCTCCCAATACGATTTCAAGTGATAAGCAAGCAAGGAATCTTTGGGGGGGAGCTGCAAAATTTTTACAGAGAATGGATAATGACAAATGTGGTGATTTATCAAAAAATACAGAAATAGGGATGTCGGAAGTTCCGATTTCAGGGGAATACCTTTCTTTTTCCGATAAGGGCAATATAGGAAGAGGAAAACCTAGGTCATCTATTAAAGAACAAGGTTTTGGAATCATCTCGACATTAACGCCTTTAAAGCCTTGTTTTCAATATAAAATCGGGAAAAAAGGTCAGCCGGAAATGTTCAACGTCTGTATTATTCCTGACTTGCCAATTGTTGAAATGGTAAATTTTATTCGTGTTTTTAAGCAAATGCGAATACAAAAGCTGAACGGAGATCTATTGACAGGTGATGTTGTTACTCAAACAGATAAACAAGGAAAAATTAAAGATATCTCACCTAAAAGGCCTCTGATTTATAATGGAAATTTTCCAAACCCTCCGAAAAGCAGTGCATTGGGAAGTGTTTCATTACTGGGAGCTATTGGTGAATTTGCAAAACAGGCAGAAGTGTCTGATAGAGCATTGGGAGTATTGGAAAGCCTTAAAAAGGCGACCATGTATATGGTTAAGTATGGTAATGCTACCACTTTTACATACAACCACTATATTGTAGATATGGCTAAAAAAGCCAAACTGAGAACAGTTATCGATAGCCTTTATTACTCAAAACTGTTTAATCAAGATAGACGATCGAGTATTAATACGGAATATCAAAAATTCGATTTATTTACAAGTCGTTTTTTACAGTTATTTACACAGCCTGCATTTAAAGATTTTCTGTCTTTTCGTGCAGAATATCCTGAACAAGTACAATTATTATTAAACATATATTTTGTAAAAATGGAAAGAATAGATGCTGAAATTGTAACGTCAGCCAGACAATTGGGCAAATGGCTGAACCTAGTTGCCTATTTTGCAGCCAAATCCGAAGTGAGAGAGGGTGCAAACAACTATTGGGAAGAAATTCGAAAAGTAAAGTCAAAAGTTCTTGTAGAATTGGAAAGTTCTACTTTTGCAGCCAAGTCAGGGGATGCTTTGGTTGCCCAGGTAATAACCCGTGCAGGGCGTTTATCAGGCATGGATGCCCCGGAGTCTGCTTCGTTGTTTATGGAAAAAACGATGAGCGGCGATTTGCCTCTTGATTGTGCAAAGAATTTACTGATTGCATTTTCAAGACTGAGAAATAAGAAACAGGCAGAAGAACAACCTCAAAATATTGCTGCCGAGATGGGAGAAGACGATTTTGAAGATTTAAGTGAAGAATAACAACATAAAATATATCAATATGGAAATCAAAGGAATTTTAGTAACAGCACTTGCGCCGTTTGAAAATCACATAGCAAATGGCGGTGAAAAATTATTAGGAAATGCATCATCTATTAAAAAGAGACCGGATGGTCGGGTTTATGTTTCCGGACAAATGCAACGTCATGTTCTGTTTTCTGCGATAGATCGTCTCAATCTTGCAGATCCCAATCATGGAGATACGTTTGTCTCAAATGGCGATGGGGTAAGTAATCAAATTGAGCGTGATTTACGGGCTGATATGGGCGGATTTATGCATCCGTCAAAAGGAGATTATTCCGGGCGAAGAACAGCTCCTCTTTCTGTAACACCTGCCGTTGCTATGAAAGAAAGTGAAATTGGGCGAGACTTATTGGTCCGCTTGAAAATGGATACGACGGAATCCTCTCAAGATCAGGCTTTGGCTACAAAAGAATTTAGTGAATACGATCTAATGCATATGAATTTTTTCTTGGATGTAAGTGCGCTAAGTATTTCGAAAGCATTTACCTATAAAGGAGGCTTCAATTTAGGTACGCAATATTTTAAACATGCAAACGAAGAAGAACGTACACGTCGTGCTCGTTTGTACTTGGAAGCTACTAAATCGATGAATGATTACGCCAACCAGGCTCGTAATGCGGTAAGCGGAGAACCTCAACAAGTCCTTATTGTGTTTGATACCGTATTAAGTCGCAAGGCGAGTAGATTCTTTACGGCGAACGAACAAGAACAAAAGAATATTCTGGCAGAACTTGATGCAAGAGGGGCAGTGTATTTCATTGGTAATGACAAATCCGGAAAGAGCATTGCCGACGCATATCAAGAGGCATTGGCCTTTTTAGAAAGAAATACGCTTTTTGATCCTTCAAATAATGCCGAAGTAAAAACATTCCAAGAAGTATTTGCCAATGCCTAACTTCAAGATTCCAATATTAGCAAAGCCTTCAGGTGTTACATTGGAGCAGCATAAGCTTAATGTAGTGTCTGAAGGTATGCTATTGTTGGAGCATAGACCGTTTGTCGCCGAAAAATATGAGCAACGGGTCGGAAGGAGTTTGTCGCGAAGGCTAAAACTTGTTTGCCAATACCATGATGACGGTAAAATGAATGAGAAATGGCAAAATGCTTGCCGAAAGGATTATGAGGCATTTTTGGAATGGCAAAAAAGACACAAGGGAACATTTAGGGATTATTCTAAACAGGATATTGATAAGGCTGGTAAAAATATTAGACTGGCCGGTGTGCGACATGAATGGCAATCTTTGCTATTGAATGTAAATAAAAAAATGCCGATAGTCCTTCAAGCTGCCATTGCCGCCCATCATGGCAAATTAGGTTTTAACTTTGAACAGCGATGGATAAAGGAAGGGATGGGCGATTTTTGGAAAGCTTTTCAAAAAGAATCGAATAGTAAAAGTGAAACGTTAGATCTAATGCAACTTGCTAACGTTCAGTATGAGTTCTCGGGAATAAGAGGCTTGTTACAATTGGCGGATCATAGAGCAAGTGCAAAGGAAGACAATGATTTTGTGCTAGACCATACAACTTTTAATTATCAATTCCCGTTCCCTTCAAAAAGAGGAGTTCAAGAATTGGTGGAAAAGCATTGGAAAGAAGAACTTCTTTTAGTACGAGCACCAACAGGGGCAGGGAAAACAGATGCTTCGTTATTGTGGGCATCATTGCAAATCACTAACAAACGTGCAGATAGGCTTATTATTGCCATGCCCACAAGATTTACATCCAATGCTTTATCTATTAGCGTTGCGGAAAATCTTTCAGATACGGGATTATATCATTCAAGCGCATGGTTCAATAGATTTCAAAATAAAATTGAAAAAGGGGAAGTTACGCGGCAAAAAGCTGAAAGAATACATGAGTTTGCACGCTTGCTCGAAACGCCGGTAACTGTTTGTACAATTGACCATTTATTGATGGCCCTAACATTGACAAGAGAAGAGCACCATCTGATAACATTTAATATGGCTCATTCCTGCTTGGTTATTGATGAGGCTGATTTTTATGATGAATTTACGCAGGCGAATATTTTAGTTTTGCTTAAAATCCTTAAAGCCTGGAATGTTCCGGTATTGTTGATGAGCGCTTCTTTACCGGAAGCGGTCTTGATAGAATATAAAAGCATCGGATATTCCGTAAATGAGATCATGGAGGATGATTCTGATAATGCCCGACCTCGTTTTATAATCAAAGATATTCGTAAATACGAAGAGCCTGATGATATTTCCGACTTATTGATCTTGATGGCGGAAAAAAGGAATGGAGTCATTTATGCCAATACTGTAGATAAAGCCATTTCATATTATAAATGGTATCAAGAATATAATAACAATGTCATAGAAAAGATCGAGATATGCCTCTATCATAGCCGATTTACAGAGCCGGATAAAGAGAGAAAAGAAAAGGAAATTATCGACATGCTCGGACGTAAAGCCTGGGAAAAAAATAAAGCTCACGGCATTGCAATTATGACACAAATCGGAGAGATGAGCATTAATATCAGTGCGGATATGATGATTTCAGACATTTGTCCGATTGATAGGTTAACACAACGTGCCGGCAGAATGTGTCGTTTTGACAAATCAAAAATAGGAAAACTATATGTAGTGGTACCCCAAAAAGATGATTGTCTATATCCGGCACCTTATGGCTCCTTTGATTTGCATGCGAAATCTTGGTCGTCATGCGTATCTTTATCAAAGACAATTCAATTATTGAAAAAAAAGAGCTATTGTGCGGGAGAATTAGTGGATTTACTTAACGCAGTATATGAGCAAAGAATAAATTATTCCCCAAAATCCATAGAAAATGCGAATAATCTAAAAAGTTATTTTATGATGAATTGGCTTATTAATCCGCAACAAAAAAGTGCAGAAGACGATGATTCTGTGAATTTTTGGAGAAGCCGGGACATTATGCCTCAAGATACTGTTTTTGTCCAAAAACCGGATTCGAGATTCTTTTCAAATTATTTGGAATTTCAGAATTGGAAAATCTATAATTCCGTTGAATTGCCTATTTACATCATTAATAATGCAAAAAAACAACATAAGATAGATGACATTAATATTAAAGTTAAAGATGAAGAAACAAGTATTTTTGTAATCAGGGAAGGCTTCTATAATTATGAAACGGGAGCAACATTCGTAGAAGATGGTGTCTTCCTGTAGTTATATATATATAAATCTTTAAAATATTACATATGTCCAAATTCAGTCTCAAAAAACACCTTCAATCTCTCACGAAAGAACAAATCGTCGAGGTGGTGTTAGATGCTTACAATAACAGTAAAGCCGTCCAAGAGTATTTTGATTTTTATCTTCAACCGAATGAGAAAGAAAAGATAAAGAAGTACAAAGCCATTATTGAAAAAGAATTTGATATAAGAAATCCGATGAAATCCGGATTGAAGTATTCTGTTGCCAAAAAAGCCATTTCGGAATTTGCATCACTCAAACCCTCTCCCGAAGCGTTGGCAGATGTGATGCTGACCTTGCCTGAGGCAGCTTGCCTGTTTACCTACGAATTTGGCGATATGGACGAGCCTTTTTATAATGCTGCATATAATAATTTCAAACGGGCTGTGTCGTTTATTGATAAGCACGGGTTGCTCGATAAATTCAAGAAACGATGCAACGACTGTGTCATGTACGCTTCGCCTTGCGGATACGGTTTTGCGGATGATATTGCAGCGGTGTTTTACGAATACTACGGGGAGTATGCGGAGTTCGTAAATAAATACGGAGAACAATCCTGATAGATAATTTCTTAAAGTGAGTATGCCAACCCCTCCATTCACCATATCGCCCCAAGCCATTAATCTGATAGCCGATATTTCGGCTATGATAGAGCGGTATGCCATCCGGTTGGAACAAAAGGACGGCTTGCTGTTGCGCAGGGCGAATAGAATAAAGACCATTCATAGTTCTTTAGCTATTGAAGGCAATAATCTGTCCGAAGACGAAGTGCGTGATATTATCAACGGGAAAACTGTCGTGGCACCCTTGCGCGAAATACAGGAGGTGAAGAATGCGATTCGAACGTATGATTTGTATTCGTCATTAAATCCGTTTGACGTTAAGGACTTGCTAAAAGCCCATGCGGTGATGATGGAGGCGTTGACTGACGATACCGGTAAATTCCGCCGTTCAGGAGTGGGCGTTTTTTCCGACAAGGCCGTTGTTCATGTGGCGCCGCCTGCTAAACGTGTCCCAATATTAATAGATGAACTTTTTGAATGGTTGCAAGATGCCAAAGACCATTTGTTGGTGAAAAGTTGCGTGTTTCACTATGAATTTGAGTTTATTCATCCGTTTTCCGATGGGAATGGTAGAATGGGACGATTGTGGCAATCGCTAATACTCGGAAAACTAAACCCTATTTTTGAGTATTTGCCGGTGGAGAATATGGTCTTTGCCAATCAGGAGGAGTATTATGAGGTGATTTCTCAAAGTACCAAGGCGGGGAATAGCGCTCCTTTTATAGATTTTATGTTACAGGAGATTGGCAATGCTCTAAAAAGTCATCAAGAAGAGATGATTACTGCAAACAATGTCGGAATAAATGTCGGAATAAATGTCGGAATAAAATCCGAACAATTTGATAAGATTTTGTCGCTGATTCGACAAAATCCACGAGTTTCGGTCAGAAAAATGGCATTGGTGCTTGAAATCAGTTCACGACAATGCGAACGCTTGATTTCGGAAATGAAGGCTCAAGGTTTGATAAAACGTGAAGGTGCCAATAAAAACGGTTATTGGCTTGTTTTAAAACAATAATTTATCAAAACAAGTTTAAATTTGAATAGCAGTATGACAAACAAGGCAGGCCGTATTATGCTATACCAAACCGCTGATGGTATCACCAAGGTTGAAGTAACGTTTTGTGATGATACCGTGTGGTTAACTCTTGACCAAATGGCGGAATTGTTACAAGGGAATAATTCAGTTATTGCAAAATTTGCAACAACTACTTTTGGCAACAAGACCTATCAAGTGGATTACTACAACCTTGGTATAATTATCAGTATACTTAAATCAAATTCATAATAATATGAATATCAACGGAATATACTTCAACTACTATCAGGTATGCAAGCGCAAGCTTTGGCTCTTTGCCAACGGCATCAATATGGAACACACTTCCGACACGGTGTACGACGGGAAATTGTTACACGAAACCTCTTATCCGCAGCGTGCCGAACGCTACGAAGAGATGCTTATTTCTGCCGAATATGAAGGCATTACGTTAATCGGACAAATCGATTATTTCGATGCGCGGAATAAGGTTATTCACGAAATCAAGCGTAGCGATAAGGTGGAAGAGGCACATGTTCGGCAAGTAAAATTCTACCTCTGGCTTTTGGAGCTTAATGGGGTCGATGGAGCGACGGGGATTTTGGAATATCCCAAACTGCGTAAAACGGACGAAGTCCTATTCTCGGACGAAGATCGGCAGGGATTGCAGAAATCGGTTTCTAAAATTCAATCACTCATTGAAAGCGAATCTTGTCCGCCAACGATCAATGCGAAAATTTGCAAGAATTGCAGCTATTTTGATTTTTGTTACTCAAGAGAAGAATAAAGTCGTATATTTGTGTAACTTATTATAAAAATAATCGGAAATCTCAATGGAAAAAGAACAAAGGAAATATTTATTAAAAGCTGATATTTCAGGGATACAAAATTACATCTTTGACACAACGTCAAAAAAAGCTGCTCAGAATTTAAAAGCCCGTTCGTTTTATGTTTATGTACTCACTCATATCATTGAAGCGTATTTAAAACGAGAGTTTGAAGTAGAGGAGGTGATTTATAATGGAGGAGGAAATTTACTGTTGTGTCTGAAGGCTGAAGAAAGTGCCATTTCTATTAAAACGAGAGAATTGCAACACAACTTTCTCACAAGAGATATTTATACTCATTTTGCCTGGGTGCTGTATGAAGATGAAAATTTCAAGGAAAAAAATAAGGCCGTAAATCAACTTTTGGCAAAAAACAAAATGTCAAAAAGTATATATCCTGCTTCATTTCAGGTGACTGATGTGGAGATGGTGTGTGAAAATATTGTCAAACAATTGATAAATGCAAATGGTTTCGGTATTATTCCTGATGAAAAATCCCAAGACATCTCTTTGGCCGGTTTTTCCGTATCGTTTTCAAACAGTCAAAAAAGTTTTAAAAACAATATACTCAACAAATTACCTAAGAAAGACAATGATACTCTCATCGACTTCGATTCTATTGCGGATAGGGCATTGATTAGAAATGCCGACAATAAATTGGCTGCCATAAAGTTGGATGTTGATAATTTAGGAACTGTTTTTATGAATAAAGAGAAAACGGACTATAAAAAACTTTCCGGTGGATTTGACATTTTCTTCAGTAAGACACTTTATGAGAAAATCTTAAAGCAATATATCGATAGTGGAGATATCTATCCCGTTTTTGCCGGTGGCGACGATTGCTTTTTAATCGGCGCATGGGACGTAATCTTTGATGTTGCCGGAGAAATACAGCAACTATTTACTAAATTTCAAGTGGAAATAAGAAGCGCCCTTTCCCAAACAGAGGAAAACGATATTACAATTTCAGCAGGTATAGTGGTTGTAAATACCAAGTTCCCGATGATACGTTTGGCAGAAGAGGCTGAGAATGCACTGTATTTAGCCAAGGCAAGTGGAAAAAACCGGATTACTGTTTTTGGCGAACCGCTTACTTGGAGCGAATTCTTTTCGGCAAAAAGTATTGCGTATCAATTGGCCGAACTTGTGCGGAAGGGCGAGAGCCGGGCACTTATTCAAAGAGTGAAGTCTTCCGACTTGGGTTATAAAAGCCTGCAGAACAATGCCGTGAAAAGAAGTAAAATTGAATTGCCGAAAGTGCATCGTTTGAAATATTATTTACGAAATATAAAAAAGGAGGAAAATTTACCATTAATAGAGGAAATTTTTGATGATTACAAAAACAGTCTTTTACAAGACTTCATGAGCCCGAACGCCACAAACAACGCATTAAAATATCCTGTTGCCGCGCGATGGGCGGAATTATTGACTAAAAATTATAAAAACTAAATATATATGGCAGAAAAATTTAGACAACAACCCCAATCTTACAGTCAAAACAAACGAGAGGAAAGCTCCCTTCAAGATTTTGCTCAAAAAGTGAAACAACAATATTTTGAAGGCGCTCTTTTTGAGCAACTTTTGAAGTTGAACGCTTCTGATGTCGGGCTGCAAAAAGAACTTCCCGTTGATACAATCATCAACGCAGTAGAAAAATTTGTGAAAGACTATGCCAATGTAATTACGCCCACGCAGTTACGGAATATTTATTCCAAGATAAAAGGGGTGAATTCTTCGTTGGAATTGAAACTTTTGCGGCCTAATTTGGCCTATGTAGCGGCAAGACAAGGAAAAAAAGACGCAAAAGAAATGATTGCTTTCATAGACCTTCTTATTCAGAAAATGAACGACAAGAGTTTGGACTCCTTCAAAAAACTAATGGAAATTATCATTGCTTACCACAAATTTTATCACACAAAAAAATAATCAGAACAAATGAAACTCATAGAAAAAAACATAATTACCGGAACCATATTGTTGAAAACCGGGCTTCACATTGGTGGGTCTAAAAGCAGTTTGGATATTGGCGGATTAGACAGCCCTGTAATAAAAACCCCACTGGGAGTACCTTACATTCCCGGAAGCTCGCTGAAAGGGAAAATCCGCACCCTGCTCGGCTTATCGTACGGAGCTTTTAAATTGGAAGAGGATAAAGAGATTATCAAAAAAATGTTTGGTTCAGCTGAAAAAGATTGGACGGAACCCACGCGACTTATTTTTCGAGACGCAGTGTTGGATGTAGAAAAATTTATGGAGGTTTTTACCAATAAAAACGCATCGCTCGAAACAGATTTTTCAGAAGAAAAGTATGAAAATACTATTGATAGAAAATCCGGAAAAACTACAGGTGGAGGTTTACGCAACATTGAGCGTGTACCTGCCGGAGCGGTATTCTCTTTTGAAATCGTGATAAACGTTTTTGATAAAGACAATAAAAACGAAATGCTTAAAGAATTGGAAAAAGGACTTAATCTTTTACAGGACGATTATCTCGGCGGCAGTGGCACACGAGGATACGGTAAAGTAGTAATAACGTGCAATATTAAAAATCCCATCTCAAAAACATACGAGTAATGCGCAAAGCTATTATCTTAAAATGCAGGCAGGGGAGCCGTTTTCATTTTGGCGAATTTGCAAGGGAACAGTCTACTGCGCTGTTTCATACTGCCGATTACATACATTCCGATGTCATTTTTGCGGCTTTTATCAGTTCATTGGCACAGATATGTCCGGAAAAAACGGATGTTTTCAGAGAATATTTTCAACAAGGAAATATCCGTCTTTCTTCCGGTTTTTACGCCATAGAATACAATAAGCAAACGATATTCTTACTGCCTAAACCCACCGTATTAAATATTTCTCCGACCGATAATCCAAAGAAATTCAAAAAGATACAGTTTATGTCCAAAGGAGTGTGGGAAAAAGGAGTGGCACCGGATAAATGGTTTTCGGATGACAGTCCTTGTATAAGCCCTAATGAAAAGACTATCTTTTTGAAAGAGGAAATTGGTTCCGATGCTTTATTCCCTCTCTCTCAAAAGGTAGATATGCAAAAGGTGAAGGCTCGAGGTGCTGAAGATAAAGACAATCTCTACGTACAAACCGATTTGATTTTACAAGGCAATGAAAATTATGCCGTGCATTGGTATTTTTTGGCGGAAACCAACTTGAATGATGAAGACGAAAGACTGTTTTACCGGACTATCGGATTGTTGGCGGCAAACGGTATCGGCGGCGAACGCTCAACCGGTTGCGGAAATATAGAAAGCGTAGAATTTCACGATTTTGAATTTCAAACAAATCAGCCGTCAGATGATCAAGTGGCCTTATCCTTGGTTTTTCCCAAAGAAAAAGACATGAACGTATGCAAATACTACCAAACCAAATTTCGGGGAGGAATGTATTTTAGAGCGGACAAAAGGCTGCCAGTAGCGACTGCGTTGCTTGAAGGAGCCGTGATGAGCGAAAAAGTAAAGCCGGATGTACTGGGTTTTTCGCAAAACGAAAAAAAGTACTGGAAATACAGCGGAGATTTTTTTCTGCCGCTACCACTATCGTTTAATCCTTAATACTTTTGCTTTATGAACGAATCCGCATACAAAATAACAACTCTTACACCTGTTTCTATTGGCGATGGAAATACGCTGTCGGCATTTGCCGACTATGTGCTGGAAAAAGGAAAAATCCACTACATCAACCAGCAGGCAATAAGAGATAAAATGGGCAAAAGTCCCGAACTTATTGATTTTTATGTAGAGGGAATGATTCGGGGCAAATCCAATATGACCAACACGTTTGACCTGAAAAATTTTATTTTCAACAGGCTCAAATTAACATTGCAACAAGCCGCTTTGTACAGTATAGAAGCCAAGAATGTAAGTGGGAAAAAAGAATTTTATACGGTTGTGAAAAATGCGGGACAATCACCTTATATCCCGGGCAGCACACTCAAAGGCGCCATAAAAACCACATTGCTATATGATTGGTTAATTGACGCTGAGAATGATTGGTGCGAAAATTATCTTGAAAATCTGAATAACAAAGAAGAAAGAGGACGATTAGAAGCACAATTAATGGCTGAATTTGATAAATTTGAATTGGGAGTGAGCGATAGCTCTTTATTGGAGTTTGATACGTTGCAGGCGATTGACATCAAACGGTTGCATATTAAAAATGGCAGTCTGGATATTCCGCAAACACGAGAGGCGATAAAAGAAAACATCACTTGTGAGTGTGAAATAAGAAACGTGAGGAAACTTATTGGAGAAAAAGCCGACGGAACGAATGTGTATAAAAACTATTCGTGGGAAGAATTGTGTAAAATTATCAATACATTTAGCCGTCATTCATCTGATGTCGAGTGGACAATGTTATCCGGCATTGGCAAAAAGATAGATGATGACATCTAT
Organism: Tannerella forsythia; assembly: GCF_001006485.1. Lineage (GTDB taxonomy): Bacteria > Bacteroidota > Bacteroidia > Bacteroidales > Tannerellaceae > Tannerella > Tannerella forsythia. Next base: position 9,587 of record NZ_JUET01000062.1, on the reverse strand, counting down.
TTCTCGCTGGAAGATTTTTATGAGAATGTTGAGAAAAAAACCGAAAGTTCTACAACCGCTTATTTGCGTTTGGGTACCGGCAAAGGTTTTTATTTTAATTCTATAGCATTGGCTTTGTACGATTGTGAAAGAACCGAGAATAAAGGTCAATTTCTTAAATTCTTAAAAACATGCGGTTACGGGAAGGTATATAATACTAAAGAGCGACGAGTAGAAGAGTATGACTTAAATCCCAACGAATTTCCCATTACCCGTTTTGTAGAAATAACCGAAACAAAACCTTTGGATTGGATACAATTAGAATGCTTAAATAAAGAATAAAATGGGCAGAAAAGTTTTTATTACATTTTTAGGGACGGGAAAGTACAAGGAGTGCATATATACATATTCAAATAAAGAAAGTGAAGTGGTAACTTACGTGCAAACTGCTACAATAAAACTTTTTGCACCCGATTTTGATAAGTATTTTGTTTTCTGCACAGAATTAGCATCCTCAACACATTTTGAAAACTTAAATAGAGAAGTTGGTGGAAAATTCAGTAAAATTGATATTCCGGAAGGAGTAAGCGAAGAAGAGATATGGAAAATTTTTCAACTTGTTTTTGACGTTTTAGAAGAAAATGATGAGGTTGTTTTTGATGTCACCCATAGCTTTCGTTCTATTCCTATGTTAGGAATTACGCTTTTACAATATGCAAAGTTTATCAAAGATATTCAAGTAATGGGGATCTATTACGGCGCATTTGAAAAACTCGGAAGACCCGGTGAAATTGAAGAAAAATATCCAAATCCCGAAAGTCGCAAAGTACCCCTTTTGAATTTGACCAGTTTTTCTGTTTTGCAAGATTGGGCTAATTCCGGCAGTCAGTTTATAACTACCGGTAATGCAACAAAATTGCTACAAGTTACCGGAGAATCTATCAAGCCAATTCTTATAGCAAGTTGCGGAAAAGACAAAGAAGCAGTAGAAATAAGGGAAATCAACAGTTTGTTGGAAAAAATCAGCGAAGATTTCAGTACAAACAGAGGAAAAAACTTTCTGAAAGCAAGTTCTATCCTTAAAGTTATAGACAAAATAACACATTTGGAGGTCCGTTTGCTGCCAGCGTTTAAACCAATTTTAGAGAAACTAAAAAGAGAACTCGACAATTATCGGGTTAATGATAAGACAAATCTCTTGCGGGCTGTCCAATGGTGTATTGATAAGGAGTTAATTCAACAAGGGATTACACAGTTGCAGGAAGCTACAATAACCATTTTATGCGAGAAATTAAATCATGAATATTCTAATAAAGAAAAAAGAAACATTATATCATCTTATTTAGGTTTCGGTATCAATCAACCGGGAGAAAAATGGAAGGAGCCTTTAACTTCGAAGGATGCAAAATGTGTCATTTCAGAATTAAAAGGTATAGATAACATAGAAGACATAGCAAAAGCATTCCAAGCACTGAGCGAGAAAAGAAACGACATAAATCATGGAGGATATTTATGCAAAAGTGTGGAGTCTAAGAAATTCAAACAAGCTTTGGAAGAAAATTATCAAAAATTGAAAGGATTATTATAATTATGCTCATTAATTTATCTAATCACCCTTTTCCGGAATGGAGCGAAAGGCAGAAGAAGGAAGCGTGGAGGCTTTTTGGAGAGGTTGAGGATTGGCATTTTCCTCCTATTGATCCGGAAAGCACAGCATCCGAAATTGAAAAGTTGGCTGAGGATTACTTTCAAAAGTTGGCAGTGCGAATCGCCTCAATTCCAGATGTTGCTATTCATCTGATGGGAGAAATGACTTTTAGTTTTGCGCTACTTAAAAAACTTCAGGAGTCGAAGATCGATTGCTATGCTTCTACAGCAAATCGTAATGTGAACATCTTAGCGTCTGGAGAAAAAGTAGTTGGGTTTGATTTTGTGAAATTTAGAAAATACGGCTAATTCCCTTATAAGGTAAATAAAATCATGAAAAAAACCTACTATCTTTTCAATCCCGGTCGTCTGTCCCGCAAGGATAACACCTTGAAATTCCTGCCGATGGAGGATGACGGAAACGGTATCGAACGCGAAGGACAACCGAGGTATATTCCGGTCGAAACGGTTGACCAATTCTATGTTTTCGGCTCGCTCGATGCCAATAGCGCTTTGTATAATTTTCTCGGAAAAAATGATATTGCCCTGCACTTCTTCGATTATTACGAGAATTATACCGGGTCGTTTATGCCGCGGGATACGTTACTTTCGGGGCGGATGATTTTGGCACAGACCAAAGCCTTTCAGGATAAAAAACGGCGCATGGCAATCGCCCGGCAGTTTATTCACGGAGCGGCCTATAACATGCAAAAAAACCTGCAGTATTACAACCGGCGGGGAAAAGATATGGAACCATTATTGGAACAGATAAAAATCTATGCCGATGGTATTGAGCAAGCATCCGCCCCCGACGAACTGATGGGCATCGAGGGAAACATCCGTCAGGTTTATTACGATGCATTTGATCTTATACTCAACGATTTTGAGATGGGAGGTCGTACTAAACAACCACCCCGGAACGAAGTGAATGCCTTGATCTCATTCGGAAATATGATGTGCTATTCACAGTGCCTACGTGCCATTCATCAAACGCAACTCAATCCTACGGTCAGCTATCTGCATACACCCGGCGAGCGGCGCTATTCTCTGGCATTGGATATCTCCGAAATTTTTAAACCGATTCTTGTCGACAGGGTTATTTTCAAACTTCTTAATAAGAAAGAGATACAGGAACGTCATTTCAACAAGCGATTGAACAGTTGTCTGTTGAATCCTTCGGGGAAGAAGATTTTTGTAAAAGCGATGGAGGAACGTTTCAATGAGACGATTAAGCATCGGTCGCTTAACCGCAACGTAAGTTACAAACACCTTATCAAGCTCGAATGCTATAAGTTGGCAAAACATCTGCTTGGGATGGAAGACTATAAACCGTTTAAAATGTACTGGTAATGTATGTGATTCTGGTCTATGACTGCGGCGAGAAACGGGTTGGGAAAATGCTCAAGCTCTGTCGGAAATATCTGAATTGGATACAAAATTCGGTTTTTGAAGGCGAAATTACAGAAGTTAAATTAAAAGAGTTAACTTTGAAGGCTGAGAAAATAATGAACAGCGATGAAGACTCTCTGATTGTTTTTTCAAGTCGACAAGAAAAATGGTTGGATAAGCAAATCTTTGGTAAAGAGCGGAGTAGTATCGATAACTTCTTGTAATAAGTTGTCGGTGAGTATGAATTTCCATAATAGAAATCGAGGCATCGCTATTATGCGTTCTTTGACACATTGAAAATCAAAAGATAAAATTAGTTGTCGAAGTGCGGGGTTTTTCTTACCTTTGTGCTTCGACAACTTTGTTTGTTAATTTGTTGATATAATTGAAGGATAGATTATTGAGAATCAGTAATGTTTTTTGTCGTTTCGAACGGCTTTTAATCGGACTATCATAGAATTGAAACTCTTTTAAAGTATCTAAAAACTTATAATTAAAATTTGCACTTTTAATCGGACTATCATAGAATTGAAACCCCATTCCTGCATACGTTCTTCTACGTATGATTTTCTTTTAATCGGACTATCATAGAATTGAAACTGATAATAAACTCTACACAAGAAAGAATAAAATAAACTTTTAATCGGACTATCATAGAATTGAAACCCCATTCCTGCATACGTTCTTCTACGTATGATTTTCTTTTAATCGGACTATCATAGAATTGAAACACTTCTGTCATATAAAACGAGAAAATTCTATAATCAGACTTTTAATCGGACTATCATAGAATTGAAACTATTCGTAAATAGCAGCCCTAAGACGACCTTCCAACCTTTTAATCGGACTATCATAGAATTGAAACCTGTTAAAACACAGAAAGGATAAAAGTAACGTGTACTTTTAATCGGACTATCATAGAATTGAAACGTTGTACGTCCTGTATTTCCGAGAAAACCAATAATTTCTTTTAATCGGACTATCATAGAATTGAAACCTTTTATCGCACCATTCTTAAACGAGCCTCCTTCAAACCTTTTAATCGGACTATCATAGAATTGAAACATGAGTTTATTGAAACCTTTCTCGAAGAGGAGGGTCTTTTAATCGGACTATCATAGAATTGAAACTTAAAAAATGAGCCTTGCGCACTTCCCCGAAGGCGCGCTTTTAATCGGACTATCATAGAATTGAAACCAATTCGTCTACGCATAGTAAAGCATAGTCTGATTGCTTTTAATCGGACTATCATAGAATTGAAACGCCACCACCGCCCTTGCGTGGGCGGTTTGGTGTGCGCACTTTTAATCGGACTATCATAGAATTGAAACGGGCGTAGGGATTTATACGTCCCTGGAATATTATCTTTTAATCGGACTATCATAGAATTGAAACCATTTTTCGCGAAGCATGCTGTTTACTGTATTTATACTTTTAATCGGACTATCATAGAATTGAAACTAAGGGGCAGGCTTCACCCCCGTGAAGGGTTCGGATGCTTTTAATCGGACTATCATAGAATTGAAACGGACGTAAGGATTTATACGTCCCTGGAGTGTTAGTACGCTTTTAATCGGACTATCATAGAATTGAAACTCCTTCAAGGGGCATGGAGGTGAGCGCAACGGAAGCTTTTAATCGGACTATCATAGAATTGAAACCAGTTTTTTTTGCGCTGTTGTCTCGCACATACGCGTCTTTTAATCGGACTATCATAGAATTGAAACTCACCATGGGTATATCTAATTAATTGTCTCGCTGCTTTTAATCGGACTATCATAGAATTGAAACCCTCGGCATCCGCGTACTCTTTACGGTTTGTGATGTCGCACTTTTAATCGGACTATCATAGAATTGAAACAATATATTTCCGCTTGAATGCCATATGACACGGATCTTTTAATCGGACTATCATAGAATTGAAACATATTTTTTTAAAAAAAACATGCACGGGAAAAACTACTTTTAATCGGACTATCATAGAATTGAAACACGACAGGGGAGGGAGATACGAGACGGAGGACTATACTTTTAATCGGACTATCATAGAATTGAAACACATTAGAATGCAACAAGGAATTAATGAAAAGAAGCCTTTTAATCGGACTATCATAGAATTGAAACGAAATTGAATTGATTCATTTTGAGCTTTCCTTTTTGAACTTTTAATCGGACTATCATAGAATTGAAACTGCACAGGGGAGGGAAAATGAAACAAACTAAAAAAGCCTTTTAATCGGACTATCATAGAATTGAAACTCTAAACCGTACCATCGTGGCTGTCCACCGCGGTGGACCTTTTAATCGGACTATCATAGAATTGAAACATTCGGACGTTTCAGACACGCGGGCTACACCCGCGCTCTTTTAATCGGACTATCATAGAATTGAAACGCTTGATCGGTTTTTCGGTATGGGGGGGCTGCATTCTTTTAATCGGACTATCATAGAATTGAAACCCACGAAAGCGGTTTTATACTTTTCCATATCCGGCTTTTAATCGGACTATCATAGAATTGAAACCAAAAAAAGGGGGAACGCTTTCGCGAACCCCCTGAACTTTTAATCGGACTATCATAGAATTGAAACCTCTCAGTTCGACGGTTCGGCCAGCGACGGGGGAGGCTTTTAATCGGACTATCATAGAATTGAAACGCTAAAAAAGCGCGCTGCTGCTTTTGAATCGGACCTTTTAATCGGACTATCATAGAATTGAAACCATCTTTATGTAGTGTTCGAGGGTGGGAGTCATTGCCTTTTAATCGGACTATCATAGAATTGAAACTTCGTGAAAGTTGTTGCATGGTTACGCAGTTTTTTACGCTTTTAATCGGACTATCATAGAATTGAAACGCGTTGGCGGTGCAAGTGTTAACGTACGCCAACCGCTTTTAATCGGACTATCATAGAATTGAAACGAACGTGGTGCGGAATACGGGTATTTCCCCATACGGGCTTTTAATCGGACTATCATAGAATTGAAACCCACCTGCCCCGCGTTGGGGCTTTGTTGTGCGCACTTTTAATCGGACTATCATAGAATTGAAACTCTCTCGTGTAATTGTAACACACTACGGAATCATACCTTTTAATCGGACTATCATAGAATTGAAACTCCGGACGAGGAGGACGATGACAACGAACCCGACCCTTTTAATCGGACTATCATAGAATTGAAACACCCGAACCTTTTCCCAGAACCTCGCCAGTTAGAGCACTTTTAATCGGACTATCATAGAATTGAAACTCATGTGCGACAGAATAAGGCCGAGCTTCTGATGATTCTTTTAATCGGACTATCATAGAATTGAAACTGTTCTCGAATTGGTATTTATCAACAAACAAATTCAACCTTTTAATCGGACTATCATAGAATTGAAACATCTTTATAGAAAAGATGTTATGCTCCGACAAACACTTTTAATCGGACTATCATAGAATTGAAACTTACGGGTATAGACCACCATTCTATTATTAACGCAACTTTTAATCGGACTATCATAGAATTGAAACATTTTCTACATCCTTTACGCCTGAGCACACCAAAAACCTTTTAATCGGACTATCATAGAATTGAAACCATAAACGGCCGCGAGGTTGCCTTTGTTCTGCTTTCTTTTAATCGGACTATCATAGAATTGAAACCACCCAATCTACGAGAATGTTTGCGACCGATTGGCACCTTTTAATCGGACTATCATAGAATTGAAACTGTATTTGCCGCTGCGCCGTCCCCCTTGTTATTCCGACTTTTAATCGGACTATCATAGAATTGAAACGCGATTGCGGCTACAGTCGCAGGAAGGGTAAGGACACTTTTAATCGGACTATCATAGAATTGAAACTCCCACCCCTCCGGCCCGGTCGTTTTTTCTGTATGGCTTTTAATCGGACTATCATAGAATTGAAACTGCGGATGTTGATGATATCCCAGTTTCCGAGCGGTTCTTTTAATCGGACTATCATAGAATTGAAACGTGGGCGCAGTGATCACGGCTATCTCCGTCGCACTGCAGCTTTTAATCGGACTATCATAGAATTGAAACCACCCAATCTACGAGAATGTTTGCGACCGATTGGCACCTTTTAATCGGACTATCATAGAATTGAAACTGTATTTGCCGCTGCGCCGTCCCCCTTGTTATTCCGACTTTTAATCGGACTATCATAGAATTGAAACGCGATTGCGGCTACAGTCGCAGGAAGGGTAAGGACACTTTTAATCGGACTATCATAGAATTGAAACTCCCACCCCTCCGGCCCGGTCGTTTTTTCTGTATGGCTTTTAATCGGACTATCATAGAATTGAAACTGCGGATGTTGATGATATCCCAGTTTCCGAGCGGTTCTTTTAATCGGACTATCATAGAATTGAAACGTGGGCGCAGTGATCACGGCTATCTCCGTCGCACTGCAGCTTTTAATCGGACTATCATAGAATTGAAACCACCCAATCTACGAGAATGTTTGCGACCGATTGGCACCTTTTAATCGGACTATCATAGAATTGAAACTGTATTTGCCGCTGCGCCGTCCCCCTTGTTATTCCGACTTTTAATCGGACTATCATAGAATTGAAACGCGATTGCGGCTACAGTCGCAGGAAGGGTAAGGACACTTTTAATCGGACTATCATAGAATTGAAACGCGATTGCGGCTACAGTCGCAGGAAGGGTAAGGACACTTTTAATCGGACTATCATAGAATTGAAACTCGCGAAACGTACAAGTATAGCACGTCCGTGTACGCTTTTAATCGGACTATCATAGAATTGAAACCGTTGTAGAAATCGTCTTCGTTGATAACAAGTGTTACTTTTAATCTGACTATCATAGAATTGAAATTGTCGTTTCAACTACTGAATGCAACTTTATGTTTCAAATTTAAGAAAAAGATTTCTTCTGGAGAATAGAAATTGAGTTTGTATTTTGGTCTTTCGTTGATTCTGTATTGCATCTGTTTGGTTATATTGTTACTAAATTCATTGCAATTTGATTTTTTAGGGATGTACTGCCTGATCAGTTTGTTTGTATTCTCAATCAATCCTTTTTCCCATGAAGAATAGGGATGAGTGAAATATATCTGTGTATGTAACTTCTTGGCTAATGATTAATGATCTGCAAACTCGCTACCATTATTTACGGTGATGGAGTGTATATGCTCTTTTTGTATGGCAGCAGTATATCGTAAACGATTTTTGAATGCTCTTTTGCATTTTTCCCTTTGGGCAGTTTTTGCATCATGCAAAAAAACATAGTTCTTTCCACTAAGGTCAGGATATCCCCTTTGCCGTTTTTTCCGACAATAGTGTCCATCTCCCAATTTCCAAAGCGTTGTTTGAGATCGACAACAGGAGGCCTTTGCTCTATTCCGACACGATTCTTATCTTAATGGATACAGACTTGGGCTACTTCCTTTTTCTATGTTTCATCTTGTGCCGGATATGCAGGCAGAGCTTTTCGCCTGCGGTTTTATCGGCTCGGATGATTTTATAAATGGTTTCGTGCGAAACGTAAGGTTCTCCGCGGAGCTTGAGCCTTCCTTCAATCTGCTGAGGTGACCACTGTTGCTATAGCAGGAGAAGAATTTGCTTTTTTAGTCCGGGCTTTAGTTTCCGGGTCTGCTGACTGCGCTCTTTACGAATCTCAGCCATATCCTGAGCATAAGAAAACGTGTACTTTCCTTGTCATATTCTTACAATGTTATTACATTTTGGGCGATAAGCAGCCTCAGCTCATCGAGAAGTACACCACCACGAATGCCGGCATCGATGAGTCCAATGTCATCAAGCCCCTCACCTGAGAAAAAAGGCAAGAAACAGCCTCTATACCCTGATGCAGGCTATGGGTCAAAGGACGATGTAGTCAAGGAATGTGGTATGATTCCTGTTATCTGTGAGAAAGACTATCGAAATCATCTTCTTACCGACGATCAGAAGTTGAACAACCACCCAAAGTCCAAGACAAGATGTCGTGTGGAGCACATCTTCGGTTTCATCGAGGGTTTCATGAACGGTTCGTTTGTCTGCAGCATCGTAATCGTCCGTGCCAAGACTGTAACGGCTCTCATCTGTCTCATATACAACAAATTCAAATATGTACAGATCAATAAATACCAGCTGTAGCTTATTGCCTCTAAGGGGTAACTGTGTCTTAACGTCAATAAATCAAATCAAATGAGAGGATAAACGAACACTATCGTGAGTCTGAGATGCCCTTTGAGGAGCTGAATCCAACTGAACTGACTCAGAAGGAACGGCTTCCACTTACAAAAATTCTTTTTTAGAACTTATCTAAAATAATCAGCAGTTTAATCTTATTCTTTTTGTATGGAATTATATTCTACAAAATTCTGAATTTTAATAATTTAATTGATTCTTTTGCCAAAGTATTGATAGAATGTATAAGATAAAAAATGTTTAATGAATATCCGTATATTTACCCAGAAATAATTATCTTTGCAAAAAAAATAAGGCAATGACACTGATCGATTTTTTATCTCACTTTCCAGACGAAGAAAGCTGCAAGCAAAAGTTTAAGGCATATCGCGACCAAGTAGGAGTTGTTTGTTCC
>NZ_JUET01000061.1 GCF_001006485.1 Tannerella forsythia | reverse complement strand
TGCAAGCAAAAGTTTAAGGCATATCGCGACCAAGTAGGAGTTGTTTGTTCCAAATGCGGAGGCACGGATCATTATTGGAAAAAAGACAAGGAGCAATATGAATGCAAACACTGCAAAACGCGCACCACGCTAAAAAGTGGAACGGTAATGCATAAATCGAAACTTCCTTTTCGTTATTGGTTTATAGCCATGCATCTGCTCACGTCAACGAAAAAGACATTTTCGACCAAAGAAATCCAGCGTCAATTGGGACATAATCGTTATCATCCTATTTGGCATATGGTTCACAAACTTCGCGAGGCCATGGGTAAAAGAGATGATGAATATGTCCTTGCAGGTTGTATAGAATTGGATGAGGGTTATTTTTCCACAGAGATGAGTCAAGAGGAAAAAGATAAACCCTTGAAGCGTGGACGTGGCAGTCAAAAGAAAAGCAAAGTTTTAGTAATGGCAGAAAGTGAAATGGTTGAATTTCCGAAAACCGGTCAAAAACCACGAAGAGTCGGCTATTTGAAAATGAAAGTAATCGATGATTTGAAGAAAGAAACGATCAATAAGGCGGTTAAGGAATTAGCCGCAGATGTGCGGGAAGTTGACACGGATCATTCTACCTCTTATGTAGAATTGAAAGATTTTGTACCTAGAGACACCACTCTCAGGTTATCCCCAAAGAGAAAGTGGGCGAGGTCTTACCCTGGGTCCATATCGCCATCAGCAATGCCAAGAGACAGTTGATAAATACGTTCCATGACATCAAGCCCGAATTCTTACAAAATTACTTAGATGAATTCTGTTACAAGTTTAATCGCCGATATTTGGGAGAAGCTCTTTT
>NZ_JUET01000060.1 GCF_001006485.1 Tannerella forsythia | reverse complement strand
CAAATGGGCGCGAATCAACGCAAATAACCGCGTTTGTCATTCCGAACGTAGTGAGGAATCTCGCCTCGAACGCCCTCGGCGTTCGTCCATGGGCCTCGGGCGGTGAGCCGACGGAGCAGCGAGCAGGGTGAAAGAAAATCAGGCTGTCCGAAGCGAAGCGAGTTACCTGATTTTCCGACCTGCGAGCGTCGCGACGACGTGCGAAGCGCACGAAGCCTTGATCTTTTCGTTACTTTTGGATCAAGCCAAAAGTAACGGAAAAGAGATTCATCGCTTCGCTCTGAATGACAAATTAATGGTTAATTGTTATGCCGGGTACACGGTATCCGAATGCAGAGGGACATCCCCCCTCCCCCCCTTCAAAGGGGGGAAGAGCGCAGCGAAAAGGGGGGATGTTATCCCTTCAAAGGAGGAATTTGCAGGGCTGACTGCTGACCGCTGTAACAGCCCTGAAAGGGCGAGATAATTCAGCCCAATGCGGAGCGTTGGGGAAAAAGAACGCCCTCCCGTAGAGGGCTGAAAGCCTGATGTAATTCAATTGTTAATTGTTAATTGTCAATTGTTATGCAGGGTTATCCGAACGCGAATTTCGCAAATGGGCGCGAATCAACGCAAATAACCGCGTTTGTCATTCCGAACGTAGTGAGGAATCTCGCCTCGAACGCCCTCGGCGTTCGTCCATGGGCCTCGGGCGGTGAGCCGACGGAGCAGCGAGCAGGGTGAAAGAAAATCAGGCTGTCCGAAGCGAAGCGAGTTACCTGATTTTCCGACCTGCGAGCGTCGCGACGACGTGCGAAGCGCACGAAGCCTTGATCTTTTCGTTACTTTTGGATCAAGCCAAAAGTAACGGAAAAGAGATTCATCGCTTCGCTCTGAATGACAAATTAATGGTTAAT
>NZ_JUET01000059.1 GCF_001006485.1 Tannerella forsythia | reverse complement strand
TCATCCTGCCTTGCCAGTTATGCACGAAGTCTAAAACCTCTGGTGTTTCAAGATGGGCTTTCAATGACGATTGATCGCGCCAACGTTCGGCAATCACGAGACGCCCCGGGCATGCCGCATCAGGATTAACCGCATAAAAAAGACAGCCTTTTTCGGGTTTTGCATTGCGCGCGATCACCTGAACGTCGGCGATGAACTGATCAATTTCATGTGGATCAACATGAATGTGCCCCATCAGGATGATCATGTCATTCCACCACAAGCACGATCTTGCCCTGAATGTGCCCTTTGGCCGCACGTTCATGAGCCTTGCGGGCATCGGCAAGCGGGTATGTGCTGTCGAGCACGACGCGAACTGTGCCGTCACTCAGCAGACCGGCAAGCTCCGCCAATTGATCACCG